>SVNT01000008.1 GCA_015066785.1 Ruminococcus sp. | reverse complement strand
AACAGACTTTGTTTTCCTTGCAATTGTTCCGTCCACCATATCTGTAATTCCACAGAACAGATACATAATATAAAAAGCAACGGAAAAGACAGGACAGAGCAAGAAACAAATACTACACAAAATTCGAATGCTTGTTATTATGTTTGCAATCTGCTTTCTCATCTGTTCACCACCAAATTCTTATTTATCGCTGAGTTGATTATAATAAGTTTTCCGCATAAAGTCAATGTCATATGCTTATAAATATCCTGATTATCGGAGACCGCTTTTAGCTTTTTCAAAGTTTTTTGAAAAAAGGGGTTGACAAATCGGAAAGTATGTTGTATACTTTAATACATAAAAGCACAAAAACATAAAAGCTGAAAAGCGTTAAAGGAGAAAAAATTATGATACTCATACTCAAATCAAACCCCGAAAAGAACAAGGTCGACGACCTTCTTAACAGAATTGACGAGCTTGGTCTCAAAACACATATAAGTGAAGGTATGTCGCACACAATTATCGGACTTATCGGTGATACCAGCCGCATCCATATAGATATGTTCGAAAGTCTCGAAATAGTTGAAACAGCACAGCGTGTGTCGGAAAGCTTCAAGGCGGCTAACCGCAAACTCCACCCCGAAGATACTGTCATAGATATCGGTGCAACTTCTGTCGGCAGCAATGTGTTCAATGTAGTTGCAGGTCCCTGCTCCGTTGAAAGCGAGGAGCAGATTATCGAAGTTGCAAAGGCGGTAAAGGCAAGCGGTGCGTCAATGCTCCGTGGCGGCGCATTCAAGCCGAGAACTTCACCCTACGCATTCCAGGGACTTCACGGCGAAGGCATCAGACTTCTTCTTGAGGCAAAGAAGGAAACAGGTCTTCCCATCGTTACCGAGATTATGAGTGCATCCGACCTCGACCTTTTCGCAGATGTCGATGTCATCCAGGTCGGTGCAAGAAATATGCAGAACTTCGAACTCCTCAAGGAACTCGGCCATTGTGACAAGCCTATTCTCCTCAAGCGTGGACTTGCAAACACTATGGAAGAATTTCTGATGAGTGCCGAGTACATTATGGCAGGCGGAAACCAGAACATCATCCTTTGCGAGCGTGGTATCCGTACATTCGAAACAAAGACAAGAAACACACTTGATATTTCAGCGGTGCCTATGCTCAAGAAGCTCTCGCACCTTCCCGTATTCATCGACCCGTCGCATGCGGCAGGTATTTCGTGGATGGTTGAGCCTCTTGCGAAGGCGGCAATCGCAATCGGTGCAGACGGTCTTATGATTGAGGTGCACAACAATCCTGCGAAGGCTCTTTGTGACGGAGCACAGTCGCTCAACCCGACACAGTTTGATGAGCTTATGAAGGACATCAGACGCAGAGTTGAGTTCGAAGGAAAAACTATATAGCCCTCGTTTATACCCTCGTACACATTCGTGTGCGGGGGTATTTTTTCTTCAAAAAATCTCCTGAAAAACAAAAAATCCACTGTACAAAAGTACAGTGGATTTTCTGGTGAGACATTGGGGATTCGAACCCCAGACCCCTTGATTAAAAGTCAAGTGCTCTACCGACTGAGCTAATATCTCAAACACTAATGCTAAATTATTATATCAAATAAAAAGCATTATGTCAAGATAAAAGTTTTTCTTTATTTTCCTGATGACTTATGCACTTTGTCCAAAAAGCAAATTCACCGCAAGTACGCTTATAACAAAGCCTGTGAAATCCCCTGCAAGCGAGCAGAAAAGCGTGTGCCGTGTCTTCTGTATTTTCGTCGCCCCGTAGTAAACGGCTATGGTGTAGAATGTCGTTTCGGTAGAGCCCATCATCACGCTTGCGACACGCCCGACAAAGCTGTCGGGACCGTTTTCCGAGAGTATGCTTTCGTACACCGATAATGCTCCGCTGCCCGAAATGGGACGGATGAATGCGAGGGGGATACATTCTTCGGGAAAACCGAGAAAGCTTATCAGCGGGGAGAGAAGCTCCCCCACGAGAGCTATTGCCCCTGATGAACGGAGCATTCCTATTGCGACGGTAATGGCAATCAGCGTCGGCATTATTTCCACGCACACACGGAAGTTATCCCTTGCGCCTTCTATGAATTCACCCCATACATTTACCTTTCGGGAAAGTGCATATACGATGACGGCGGCGAATATTATCGGTATTATTATGTCCGTAAATTTCATAGCTTATCCTTTTTCGTGAAGTTCAGAATTTCGGCGAGCGTCAGCGATACGGCAAGACTTGCCACCGAGGTAATCAGTATACCGCCGAGAACATCAAGCGGTTCGGCACTGCCGTGTTTTAGTCGCAGGGAGGCTACCGTCGTCGGCAGAAGTGTTATCGACGCCGTATTGAGAACGGTAAACACTATCATATCGGGGGAGGCTGTTTTTCTGTCGCTTGTTTTTTCAAGCTCCTTCATTGCCTCTATCCCGAATGGAGTTGCGGCGTTACCCAGTCCCATAAGATTTGCGGTTATGTTCATGCATATAAGTCGGAAGGCTCTGCTGTGTGTCTCCACTCCTCTGAAAAGCAGTTTTGCAATCGGTCTGAAAAGAAAGCAGAGCTTTTCCGTCAGCCCTGACTTTTCTGCCACACGCATAATCCCACCCCAGACGCACATTCCACCGAGCATATATATTGATAACTCAACTGCATTCACGCCGTCGTTGAGTATTGATTCCGATACGGAAGAAATATTTCCCGACAGCAATCCCACTATCACTGAAATCAAAATCATAGCAGCAAAAATGTAATTCATCATTGGCAAAAAAATCCCCTAAAAATCCGAAAAAAATCCAATTATTAAAAATGTTTAAAGAAGTTGCGGTTTTTGTATAAAACGGTTGACATTTGTAGAATAATAAATTATAATTGAAACAATGATAATGTGAAAAAAATCACGATTATTAAAAGTTTGTCTGTGTTGCAGCGTAAACGCCGCACACGACGAAATGGTATTGACACACGGAGGTAAGTTTATGAAATCCACAGGCATTGTAAGAAAAATTGACGAACTGGGAAGAATTGTTCTCCCTATCGAGCTCAGAAGAACACTCGACATCGCAGAAAAGGACGCAGTTGAAATCTATGTTGACAAGGATACAATTATCCTCAAGAAGTACAAGTCATCATGCGTTTTCTGCAACAGCGGAGAGGACATTGTAGAATTCAAGGGCAAGTGCGTATGCCCCGAATGTCTTGCTCAGATTAAGAAAGTGTAGTAATACATTTATATTGTATTGTTAGCAAGAATATGAAAATGCCGCTTTTGAAATTTCAAAAGCGGCTGTTTTTTTTCTCGTTCGGTGAGGCGTGTTCAAATTCGTAGCGGAGTGCCGCAAGTGCCTTTTTTTCTATCCGCGAAACATACGAGCGTGAAATCCCGAGCTTTTTTGCAATCTCTCGTTGGGTGAGAGGCTTTTTTCCGTTCAGACCGTATCTTTCCGATATTATCAGTAGTTCCCGCTCGTCGAGGCATTTTTCGAGAAATGAGGATAACTGCTCCGAGCGTATCGACAATTCCACAGCGTCGGGAATATTCTCGCTGTCGGCGACAACATCCATAAGGGTAAGCTGGTTTCCGTCCTTGTCGGTTTCTATCGGCTCGTCGATATATATGTCGCCGGCGCTTTTCTTCTGCGCACGGAAGGTCATCAGTATCTCGTTCTCTATACAGCGTGATGCGTATGTTGCGAACTTCGTGCCCTTGGTGTAGTCAAAGGTCGTCGTGGCTTTGATAAGCCCGATTGTTCCGACAGAAATCAAATCCTCCTGTTCACGGATATTTACGCCATACTTTTTTATAATGTGTGCAACAAGGCGGAGGTTGTGCTCAATCAGCTTGTTCCGTGCGGAAATATCCCCCTCTGCCATCAGGCGGAAACACTCCTCCTCTTCTTTTGCGGAGAGTGGTTTCGGAAAAACTCCGGGGCTGTTTATGTGAAGGGCGAAGAAAAGAAATCCCGAAAATAAATCTGCAATAAATTCAAGAAACATAGTTGTGCCTCCTCTCGTATCCGTATAAAATATGAGGGCAGGGGTTTGTCCTATACTATTAAATATATATATTATAGCGATAGGAATAAAATGGTGCCTTCGTAAAAGGCGGTATTTGTGTAATATGCTTGACTTATGGCGCTTCGCATGGTATTATATATGTATATCCATGCACTATAAATAAAAGTTAAGGCGGTAGTATGATGAGCCACACTATTTACCTTATTCTTGCTCATACGGGAACGATGTGGTCAAGACTCATAAAATTCATAAACGGTTACGAGTATAGCCATGTCATGCTCAGCCTTGACGATAAGTTCGACAAGATGTACAGCTTCGGGCGTAAGCGTTACAACAACCCGATACTTGCAGGCTTTGTGTGCGAGGATATGAACGGTGAATTCTTCACCAAGTTTTCAAATACAAGATGCAGAGTTTATAAAATCACTATAAACGAGATGCAGTATTTCCGCTTGTGCAGTCTTCTCAGACTTTTTGAACACAACCGTGAAAAATACAAGTACGACATTGCGGGAGTGATATTAAGATTTTTCCACCTCCCGATAAAGAGAGAGCATCATTACATATGCACTCAGTTTGTGGCGTCTATGCTTTCACGAAGCGGCATATACAATATAGGAAAGTCTTTCGAAAAGGCTCTGCCGCAGGATTTTGAACATATCGGCGATAATATGCAGGAGGCTGTATACGAAGGGCTTCTCCGCAATTATGTGCGAGTTGGTAGTGAAAACGACTGATTGTTATATTGCACAATTTCGTTATATTGCCGACACTCTTGCAGATTACGAAAAATTCCCTATAAATAGCCACGAATGACTTAATGCAAAAATAACAGAGAGTATAAAAAAGTGACAAAACAATGGTCATTTTGTGTAAAAGAACTGAAAAGTCTTGTGCAAAACTTACAAAGATAAAAGTAGACTTTGAAAAAGTATTGACAATCCGTGGCTGGAGTTGTATATTTAATTTTGACGAAAAGTTTTATCGAAAATTATGCGTTTTTACAATAAAACCCGTCACAATCAATTAATAATGGTATTTATGCGGAGGGGATTTCCCCGAAGCTAAATATATAAATCCAAAACTATTATATTATCAAGAGAATAATATAATATATTTTTAAGGAGGAAGTTATCATGAAGAACTTAAAGAAGACCCTTGCACTCGTAGCAGCTCTTACAATGACAGCTGCTGTATTCGCTGGATGTACATCTGAAGGCGGAGACACACCTGCAGACACAACTGCAGCTGGTGGCGCAGACACAACTGCAGCAGCAGGCGGCGAAATCGTTGACACAGGCGATCAGCTCACAATGCTCGGCTGGAACGAAGAGCTCATCACTTGGGTAAATGACTACTACTTTGCTAAGGGCAAGGCTCCCGAGGGAGTAACATTCAACCCTGTAAACTTCGGTGTTGGTGCTGAAGAAGCTGCAGCTAAGTACGATGACTACTTTGCTTCAGGCGAAGACTGCGACATCTACAACGTAGAAGCTGGTTGGGCTATGGCTTACCTTGATTCAGAATACGCTGCTGCAATGTCAGACATCGGTATTGCTGATTCAGAATTCGACAACATCTATGATTCAATCCTTGCTGTTTCTAAGGACTCAAACGGCGTTATCAAGGGTGCTACAATGCAGTCTTGCGCTGGTGGTTGGATCTACAGAGCTGACCTCGCTGACAAGTACCTTGGCGTAAAGACAATGGACGAAATGCAGGCTAAGGTTTCAGACTGGGATAAGTTCCTTGCTACAGCTGAAGAACTTAAGGTTGCTTCAAACGGAACATGTACAATCGTTTCATCACTCGACATGATCTGGGAAGTTTACTCATCAGCTCGTTCACAGGCTTGGATCGTTGACAACAAGCTCGTTATCACAGACGAAGTTAACAAGTTCCTTGACATTGCTAAGACAATGGCTGACAACAAGTACGTTGACCTCACAATCACAAACTGGTCAGATGCTTGGTACGCAGTTGGTAAGACAGACGACACATTCAGCTACTTTGCTCCTTCATGGGGATTCGTTGCTGGCGGTTACTTTGATTCAGCTACAAACGGCGGTACATCAGGTGACTGGAAGGCAATCGTAGGACCTCAGGGATGGTCATGGGGTGGTACATGGATGGTTGTTAAGGCTGGTACAGACAACCCTGCTACATGTGCAGACATCATCCGTTCAATCTGCCTCGATCCTGAATCAACAGCTGAATTCATGCTCGGAACAGGCCAGATCACAGCTAACAAGGCTGCTAACGAAATCGCTGTAGCTCAGGGCTACGAGAACCCCCTCATCGGTGGTCAGAACCACTGGGAAGTTCTTGCTGCAACAGCTGAAGCTATGGAACTCGTTACAACTCCTTACGACGCACAGGTTAAGTCTGCTCTCCAGGCTTCATACCAGGCTTATGTAAACCCTGAAGCTGCTGACCACGTTGAAACTAAGGAAGAATGTATTGAAATGTTCAAGGATAAGGTTGCTGCTACAATCACAACTCTTGATTGGGAATAATCTCTCGAATTTAAAGTAAATACTTTGTTTATGTTACGGGACAGAGTAATCTGTCCCGTAATGTATACATTTTACCCTAATACCAACCAAGGAGTGTGAATTCGATGACTTCAGCGGCTAACAGAAGAATCAAAAAGCTTAGCTACGCTAAATATGGTTACATATTTATCTTACCGTTTTTTATTGTTTATTTTCTATTCTCTCTCTACCCCTTGATTTACACATTTATGATCAGTACAACGAGAGCTGAAAGCACAAAGGCAAATGCTGAAATGACTTATGTAGGTTTACAGAACTTCCAGGATCTGCTTTTTGCTTCAACAAACAGAACCGCTAACGCACTTCACGAATCGTTTGTACTCTCATTCGGAAACACATTGCTCCTCTGGGTATGCAACTTCATACCTCAGATTGCATTGTCACTTCTTCTTGCTGTATGGTTTACTGATAACAGATTCCATATTCCCGGCAAGGGATTCTTCAAGGTGGTTATGTACTTGCCTAATATCATTACTGCGTCTTCACTCGCTGTAATGTTCCTTTCACTTTTCGGAGAAACAAAGTACAACCCTATCAACATGCTTCTTCTTGATTGGGGATGGATTCAGGAGCCTATCCTCTTCATCACCAATGCAACGTGGCATAGAGGGCTGGTATCATTCATTCAGGCATGGATGTGGTTCGGTAATACTATGATACTCCTTATGGCAGCTATCATGGGTATCAACCCGAGCTTGTTCGAAGCTGCTCAGATTGACGGTGCTAACGGTACTCAGGTATTTATGAAGATTACTGTTCCTTCAATCAGACCTATCCTCGTTTACACATTCATCACTTCAATGATCGGTGGTCTCCAGATGTTTGATATTCCGTTGCTCTTCAACAAGGGTACAACAAAGGATATCTACACTAAGACTCTCGCAATGTTTATCTTCGAAAGATATTCAGGTCAGCTGAAGAACTACGGTATTTCGGCTGCTGCCTCAATCATTCTCTTTATTGTTACTGCTATTCTTGGTGCGTTCGTATTCTATATGAACCGTGACAAGGAAGAAATCGCTGAAAAGAAGCGCAGAAGAAGAGAAGCAAAGAGACTCAAAGGAGGCGGATTCTAATGGCTAATGCTAGTTACTACAAAAGAACATATGGCGAAAAGAAGGTAAATGACCACTATATGCTCGGGCTCAAGCTCAAGTCAGCAGGAATTTTCGTTGTATGTGTAATCCTTGCATTAATCTGTATCCTTCCTCTTTGGATTGTTATCGTTAATGCAACCCGTTCAAACGCTGAAATCGTTAACGGTCTTTCACTCATCCCCAGCACTAATTTCGGAGAGAATATCTCCAATCTTATTGCTAAGGAAGTTTATAAGCCGGGAATAGGCTTCAAGAACTCTGCAATCATCACTGTTGGTGCAACAGTTCTTTCAGTTTTCTTCTCGTCTCTTACAGCTTACGGTCTTGTTGTTTATGACTTCAAGCTTAAGGATGCAGCATGGACATTTATCCTCGCTGTTCTCATGGTTCCTGTTCAGGTATCAGGTGTTGGTTTCATCAAGTTCATGATTTCTCTCGGACTTTACAACACTTTTGTACCTCTTATCGTTCCTGCAATCGCAGCTCCCGGTGTTGTATTCTTCATGCGTCAGTACATGAAGTCTTCATTCCCTCTGGAAATCGTTGAAGCTGCACGAATTGACGGATGTAGCGAATTCAGAACATTCTTTACCATTGGTCTTCCGATGATTAAGCCTGCGGTTGCTGTTCAGGCAATCTTCGCTTTCATCGCTAACTGGAACAACTTCTATACACCTAGTATGATTATCGTTTCAGAAGATAAGAAGACACTTCCGATGATGATGTCTGCACTTACAGCGGATAGAGTAAAGACTGACTACGGTATCGTTTATGTTGGTATCGCATTGTCAATCGTACCTCTTATTGTGGTTTACCTTATCCTTTCTAAATACATAATCGCAGGCGTAGCACTCGGTGGTGTAAAGGAATAATTTTATCAATAGGATATGATGACATAATTAAAAGAGCTTTCTGTTTACAGAAAGCTCTTTTTGTATACCTTGAAAACTTGACAAATCTGCGAAAATATAGAATAATATAATAAGGGCAGTTTTGCTCGATTTTGATTTAGGGAGAGGATCCGATGGCTGACAAAAAGTCAATCCGAATTGCATATATCAGCGAAAACTCAACCAACGAATGTTGGCAGTTTATGAGCGAGCTTGCCGCAGAGGATATTGAGGCGACTGTATTCTTTTACGATAAGGACAAGCAGGCTTCTGTCACGAACGAAACAATCGGCAATAAATTGCGTGAGCAGCCGGAAAATAAGGCGAATGTAATTTATATCGCAACCGACACTCTTGACGAGGCACTCAGGGACGCTGACTTTGTTATATTATCTCTTTCGGTGGGAACGCTTGACGAAATAATAAACGACATCTATCTTCCCGAAAGATACGGAATAGTCCAGGCAACCGCAGAAAGTGCAGGTCCAGGAGGGGTTATACGTGCACTCCGCACAATTCCCGCTTGCGTTGAAGTTGCCGAGGCTGTCAAGAAAAACTGTCCTGACGCATGGGTTATCAATACAGGCAATCCGATGAATATTTCGCTTATGGCACTTCGTGAAGGCTATCCCGAAATCAAAGCGTTCGGCTCCACGAACGAAACTTTTGCCGCAGCGGAGCTTGTGGCTGAATTTGTTTCGAAGGACAGTAATCTTCCGAGAGTGCACCGCAAGGATATAAAGACGAATCTTCTCGGAATAAACGGGTTCTGCTGGTTTGATGAGGTTACATATCAGGGGCAGGATGTTATGCCGATTTATCGTAAATTCAATGAGAACTTTGCGGCAAACGGATTTGAATACCACACGGGAGAATTTAAATCCAACCCGAAGGTTTCGGGCAACCGTGTAAAGTTCGATATGTTCCTCAGATACGGGGTGATTGCGGCGGCTGACGACAGACACATCGCAGAGCATTGCCCTCCGTGGTATATCTCTACACAGAAAACCGCAGGCAACTGGAAGTTCGGCACACTCAACGCAAACTACCTCAAGCGTCTGAGGGTGGAAAATCAGGCGCATTCCAAAAAGCTGATGAACGGCGACAGCACACTCAAAATCGCTCCCGGGAAATCCGACCTCATCAATCAGATGAAGGCGCTTATGGGACTTAAAAATGTTATCACAAATGTTGATATGGTGAACGACGGGCAGGTTGCAAATCTTCCGATTGGTTGTATTGTGCAGACGAATGCACTTTTCTCGAACAACAGCATAAAACCTGTGCTTTCGGGAAAACTTCCTGACGAAGTGCTTGCGCTCACTTTGCGCCATACATCAAATCAGACGACGATTATGCGTGCCGCAAAGGAAAAAGACCTCGACATTGCGTTCAACGCATTCCTCAACGACCCGCTTATGACGCTTAATCTCGACGAGGCGACAACGCTCTACACCGAGATGCTTACGGGTATTCGTTCGCACCTTGTGTATTATCTGAACAATTAATCTGACGGAGGGGAGTTTATGAATTTAATATCGTCTATGCTGACGGCGTTCACGATGTATACCAGAATAAATTTCCCTCACAAGGATTTTGCAAAGACCGACTCACGCTATCTCATTATGGGGATGATTCCTGTCGGTTTCTTTATCGGCGTAATCTGGTGGTTTGTCTATTCGCTGCTTGCGGTATTTGACATTCCCGCAATGGTTCTTGCGGCGGTGATGTCAGTTTTTCCGCACTGGTTCAGCGGATACATTCACCTTGAGGGTTACATGGATATGAGTGCCGAGATTATCGCACGCCAGAGAGGGCAGGGGAACGACGGCAAGAACTCGCTGAATGTTATTTCTCTTGCGGTGCTGATGCTAATTCAGTTTGCGGCATTCTATCAGTTTGTCACAACCTCACAGGAGCCTCTCATGCTCTTATTCGTGCCGATTTTTTCCCGTGAGCTTGCGGCTATGCTTATTTTTATGATGCCTACATTCATGGGGAACGGTACCAGCAAATCCATTGCCGAATGCACGATAATTTTGGTGCTGCTTATTCTTGCAACAGTGATTGCGTGCATTGTCACCGTAGGGATGAGAGGGGCGCTCCTCATCATATCAATGCTTATCGGATTTATTCTTCCGTCGGTGGTGGCTATGCGTTCAAAGCTCCCAGGGGGAGATACCGCAGGTTATTCACTCACCCTTTCCGAAACGATAGGCTTTGTGGCACTTGCAATTATATATTAAAAAACCGTAAAAGGCGATATGCCCTTTACGGTTTTCTTTTTATTCGTAGTAATCGTAATAGCCGTACAGCTCGTCATAGAAATCTTCTCTCTGACTGTAATCACTCACAAGCTCTACAAATTCCTCACGGAATTCGTCGCCCTCTATGGAGTCTATACCTTCGAGTCGTTCGAGAATATCATCGCAGTCGGAGTCTTCGGCGTATCTGCTTTCGCTGAGTATCATTCCGAACTCTGCGACGCAAGCGGCAAATTCTATATTTTCTCCGCCTCTGAGAAGCCCGTCGTAATTCTTTGAAAATCCGCCGATGTCATCCTCACCGAGAGAATATTCGAGGAGCTTGCTCTTCTTGCCGTCAGGCTCCTTGTATCTTATAGCAAGGTCAGCAATCTTTTCGTTTTCATAAGCGATAAAATCCTCATCAAGTTCCGTGGAAACAATCTCGTAAAGAACGGTCACTCTGTGTCCTGCACCGATTTCGCCGCCGTCCTTTGTGTCGTCGTCAAAATCTTCTTCCGCCATTATTCTGTTTTCATAGCCTATAAGGCGGTACTTTTCGACGATTTCGGGATTGAATTCAAGCTGGAGCTTTACATCCTTCGCAACCGTTACAAGAGTCGAACCCATTTCGTCAACAAGAACTCTTCTCGCCTCGAAAACGCTGTCGATGTAGCTGTAATTTCCGTTGCCCTTGTCCGCAAGGATTTCCATCTTGTCGTCCTTGATGTTCCCTGTTCCGAAGCCGAGCACCGAAAGATAAACACCGCTCTCCTTTTTCTTGGAGATATATCTTTCGAGGTCGTCGTTATCGGTGATACCGATATTCAGGTCGCCGTCTGTTGCAAGGATAACACGGTTGTTTCCGCCTTCTATGAAGTGCTTTTCTGCAAGCTGATACGCAGTCTTTATTCCCGCAGAGCCGTTTGTTCCGCCGCCTGCTGTGAGGTCGCATACGGCGTTTATTATCTTCGCCTTGTTGGCACCGCTTTCTCCCGAAAGAACGATGCGGTCGCTTCCTGCGTATGTGACGATTGAAATTCTGTCATTCTCGGAAAGATTTTCTGCCAGCATAGTGAACGCAGTCTGGACAAGCGGCAGCTTGTCGGGGGAGTCCATTGAGCCTGAAACATCGACAAGGAACACAATGTTTGAAGGCGTTTCCGTCATTTCGATTTCCTGCGCCTGAAGTCCCACAAGCATCAGCTTTGCCTCGTCATTCCAGGGGCAGTCCATAAATTCCGTTGTTATACCGAAAGGCTCATCGCCCTTGGGTGCATTGTAGTCATAGCTGAAATAGTTGAGCATTTCCTCAATTCGTACAGCATTCGGGTCAACATAATTTCCGTCTGTTATCATTCGTCTTATGTTTGAGTATGACGCCGTATCCACATCCGCCGAAAAGGTAGAAACCGCATTCTCAGTCGTTTTTATGAAACGGTTTTCTCTGACTTCTGCATAGCTTTCGGTGTTGTAATCGGGTGCAGGAATACAGTAGTAGTTTTCGCTCGGACAACAATCCTCCATAGCTCCGCCTGCTACTGCGGCTGTGGTAGAGGGCATTGCCTGCTCCATCTTGGCGTCGCCTCCCGAAAAGCCGTTGAAGATATTGTTGCTTTTTCCTGTGGTTGTGTACATTCTTGTGGTTGTGGCGGGTGCTTCCGCTGTGCTGTTGTCAGAGCCACAGCCCGTTGCAAACAGACACACAAGCGCAAGCGCACCTGCAATCAGTTTCTTTATATTCATCATTTTTCTCCTCCGATGTCTATTCAATCACAAAGTCGATGTAAAGTGTATCCTCTCTGCCGTTGTCGTAAACCGCAAAGGCGTTGTGCATTTTGAAAACCGCACGGTACTTCCCCGATGAAAGTCCTTCGGTGCCTATCTGCAACGATATTGCGGAGTTCGGTTCAATCGGCATTCCCGGAGAGGAAATATTCATATTCCCTCCTGCCTCGGCGTATGTGCCGTTTGAGTATTTAAGGATTTTCGGAAGTGTTTCGACTACCGCATTCCCACCGCCGAGATTTACTATCCCCACTGAAATTTCCTCGCCCGATGAATAACTTGCTTTGTCATCTATCTTGTAAGCGTTCAGCATAGCTTCTTCTTCGGCTGTCGTTTGGGGAGCTGTTATCACTCCCGATGTCGTCATCACAACAACAGGCTCGTCGCCTGCAAGTACCATTGTTGTCGTTGTTTCGGAAATGTCGTCCTTATCCACAACATTGAACGGAACTATAAGCTCCATATCGCCGACGGGCTTTATCACACGGTATCTGCCTTCTGTCAGATAGCTTGTGTCAACGGTGAATTTGAATGCCTGACCTGACTCAAGGAAAGTGAGCAGGTCTATGAATACAAGCTCTCTTTCATCGGGTACCCACTCGCCGTTGGCGTTCATCTTTTCGATGGAGTAGTAGTAGTTGAGGTCGAGTGTTTCCTCGGTCTTGTTGCATATATAGAATGTGAATTTCTTCTCACCGACATAAACGAGATTGTCGTCGATGTAATCCGCAAACACTCCATTGAAAGAGTCACCGCCCGTAATCGTTGCCGACGGAAGTTTTTCTTCGTATGTTGCCGCTGTGGTTCCCCACATTGTTTCTTCTACTGCGGGAGCAGTTGCTGCCGCAGCTGTGGTTTCGGGCATTATGTTGTCGTGGGTTTTCTGGTCTTCAAAAGCCTCGCCTGCCGCAACGCCTGCATTTTCCGAAGGTGAGTAGTCAAAGCCGTCTTCGTACGGATATAACGGCGCTCCCGCCATAGTATCAGCCGCCATTGGCGCTTCCGCACCACCTGCCGCCATTTCGCTGGAGTTCATTCTGTCAAGCCCTCCCGTAAATGCTATCGAGCCTACTGCAAGCACAAGAACTGCGCAGGCAGCTATCGTTGCATATTTGTAGTTGAAACGGATAACAGGCTTTTTCGTTGCGGGAGCATTCTCCCTAGCCTCAATCATTGCGTTCATGGCTCTTGCCCTGAAGCCTTCCGACGCTACGATTTTATCCATTTCGTTTCTATATTCGGATTTTTTCATTTTTCTGAACCTCCCATCTTTTCGATGTCAGTCTTTAGCCTTGCTCTTCCCCTCGCAAGGCGGGTGCCTATCGTGCCCTTGCTTTTACCTAACAGCGATGCAATTTCTTCGATTGAATATTCCTCGTAATAATAAAGGTGTATTACCGTTCGGTATTTTTCGGGCAGAGCCATCACCTTTCCGATGATGTCGTCCTCGTCGTGCTTATCTGTCGTGGAGATGTTATCCTCCAGCACGACGGTGCGCTTTGTCCACCCGGAATTGAGGAAATTCTTGCACTTGTTTATTGTCACCCGTATGAGCCACGCTTTTTCGTGCTCGTCGTTGTCAAAGCCTTCCCCACGCTTTATGAGGGCGACAAAAACCTCCTGCACGATATCTTCTGCATCAGCTGTGTTCTTTAAATATGTAAAGGCAAGCCTTATAAGCATATTCGAGTAGGTATCGAGTATGTAATTTATGTATTCGTTGCCGGCGAATGAATACTCCATACATTCTCCTCTCCCTTCTGTAAATTTACATCAAGCCTCCCTGCTTTCACTTACAATACAATCGCAGGGGGGATTATTTTTCATTTTTCAAAAAATTTTTTTCGGTAACCGTTTTTATGACCATACATAGAATGATAACAGGCAGTCTTTCTGTCTGAAAGGAGCGTATTATCGGGATTATGGAATGGTTTTTAGGGCAGTCGCCCGTTGTTCAGGGACTTCTTGCGACGCTTTTCACATATCTTGTCACGGCACTCGGGGCATCGGTTGTGTTTTTTGTCCGTTCGGTTGACCAGCGTCTGCTTGACGCTATGATGGGTTTTGCCGCAGGGGTGATGATTGCGGCATCGTTCTGGTCGCTTATAGCTCCTGCAATAGAGCTTTCGTCTGAGCTTGGCAGGAATGCGTGGCTCACCGCTGCAACAGGCTTCATATCGGGAGGAGTTTTCGTTATTGCCTCCGATATGCTGCTTTCACGGGCAGGGTTTATGCGTGATAAAGGCAACAGCTTCAAGCGATCGCTTCTGCTTACGGCGGCAGTGACTCTGCATAATATCCCCGAAGGTCTTGCGGTAGGCGTGGCTTTCGGAAGTGCCGCCGTGGGAGTTGCGGGTTCTTCACCTCTGGCGGCGATAATGCTTGCCCTCGGCATCGGGATACAGAATTTTCCCGAGGGGGTATGCGTTGCAATGCCTCTGCGCCGTGAAGGTTCGTCACGGATGAAGAGCTTTCTTGTCGGTCAGGCGTCGGGAATAGTCGAGCCGATTGCAGGCGTGATAGGTGTCATCTGTGCCATGGCGGTGAGGGAAATCCTCCCCCTTGCGCTGACATTCTCGGCAGGTGCGATGATTTCCGTCGTCTGTTCCGAGCTGATACCCGAGTCTTTCCGTGAGCATAAACGTATAGCCTCTCTCGGAGTTATTGCAGGCTTTACCGTCATGATGATACTTGACGTTGCACTGGGATAAGAAGACCCCGTTATTACCTTTTTGTAATAGCGGGGTACTTTTTATGTCATATAATCTCCGTTGTAGCTTACCATTGCAACATTTGTCACACCGTCAATCGCAGAAATCTCATTGATGAACGAAACAGCCGCCTCGTCAAAGCGCACTTCGAGCGTCAGCTCAATTCCGTTGCCCGATGAGGCTGTCTTCGCCTTGACATCATAACGCTTTGTGCTTTCAGAAACGATTTTTATCGCCTGTGCTTCGGCGTAATCGTCGTTGCAGTTGATAATAAGTATGTACGGGGTGCTGACAGGCTTCTTGTTCACAAAAACAAGCAGAACTATTCCGATGAAAAGCGAGCCGAATATGGCGAGAGGAATAATTCCCGCACCGATAACAATTCCCGAAACTATCGCCCAGAACAGAAATACAATGTCGAGAGGCTCCTTGATTGCCGTTCTGAAACGCACTATCGAAAGAGCACCGAGCATACTGAGCGAAAGGACAACATTCGAGGTTACGGCGAGTATTACAAAGGTCGTAATCAGCGTAAGCCCTATGAGCGATACGGCAAATCCCGAGGAGTACATTACGCCTTTATATGTCTTTTTGTAAATCAGGAAAATGAATGTGCCGATTAAGAGTGCAAGCAGCAATCCCACTATCATATCAAGCGGGGAAAAAAGAGTTGAGTTTTCGATAAAATTAGCATTGATGATATCTTCTATTGTCATAGGCAGTCACTTCTTTCTAGCTGTAAATCCTGCACGCCGCATATTTGGAGAACGATTCCGTCGGCCGTGAGGAAAGCTGTATTATTTTCTGTATTACTTCGGGGAGAAACTCGTCGTACTTCACTTCGAGCAGCCTTATTCCCGACAGTACCTCTGCGGTGGAAATATCGTCGCCGAGAAACCTTGTCTCGAATATTCCGCTGCGCAGATGCGAGTCAATGTTGATTTTCACATTCCCGATGGGATAGACATACGCCTCACGGGTGTATTCGACTATCGTCGTCGGGTATATTCCGTCTGTTCGTATTTTGGAATACAACTGCGTTTTCACCGCACTTTTCGAGTGCGCCAGAAACTCCGTATCTCCGGTTATTATGGACAGACATTCTTCCTTTGTTATAGGTTCAACGAACTTTGATATCATTCCGTGGGCGGAAATTTTCCGCTCAATGAAAATCTCGTCGGTGTTGTCGCCGTAAAATCTCAGTCGGAATTTCTCACGGTAGTTTGTGCCGTCACGCTCGTCCGTGAACACCTTGTCTTCGTTGTTGTCGAAGTACAGACTGCGCACACGGAAAATCCTGTCGTCGCAGCCGTTCGGAACATCGGGCTTTGCAATCAGCTTAAGGCGGCTTATCAGCGCCATTGCGTCGCAGAGATTTATTTCGTGGCGGTATTCGTGCCTGAATTTAAGGTTATTCATAAATCTTCTCCGAATGTTTAAAAAACTATGGACTTTAAAAAAATAATATGTTATAATTTTAAAGATGAGTGAATCAGTATGGAGGGGCGTACTATGATAGACAATGTAATTGCTGTGCTTAAAATGAACGGTGTTGACACCGACGGCGCACTTGAAAGATTCTGTGGACGTGAGGAATTGTATAAAAAATACCTCGGCAAGTTCCACGAAGACAAAAATTATCACGGGCTTTTCGAATGTCTTGAAAAGGACGATTACGAAAACGCCATTATCAATGTACATACCCTTAAAGGTGTGTCGGGCAACCTCGGATTTTCTAAGTTGATGGAGTATTCGATGGCTATGCTTTCCGACCTTCGTGAAGGAAAATACGACAACCTTGAAATACATTCCGAAAATATCCGTGAAGAAAGAGACAGAATAGTCGCTCTCATCAATGGTTAGATTTTTAAAACAGCCTGCGTTTTTCGCAGGCTTGTTTTTTTAGAACGACTTGAGGTCTTCAAGGTTGAACGGAGTTTCCTGGTATACGCAGTAGTTGAGCCAGTTCGAGAAAATCTGGTTTGCGTGGCATCTCCATGTAAAAAGGGGAGTGTTCTCGGGGTTGTCATCGGGGAAATAGTTGTACGGTATCTCAATGGGAAGACCCTTATCCTTGTCCCTGAAATATTCGTTTGAAAGTGTGTCACGGTCGTATTCGGAATGTCCCGTGATGAAGTACTGTCTTCCGTTTTTCGAAGCTACTATATGTACACCCGACAAATCCGACTTTGTGAGGATTTCAAGTGCGTCGATTTTTTCAATGTCTTCCTCACGGACTTCCGTGTGGCGTGAATGCGGAACGCAGAAAACTTCGTCAAAGCCTTTTAAAAGCGGATGAGTGGGGTTTGTCATATAATGCGGGAATATCCCGAACATCTTCTTGTCAAGAGGGTACTTCGGTATTCCGTAGTGATAGAAAAGTCCCGCCTGAGCGCCCCAGCATATATGCAGGGTGGAGTATACATTTGTTTTCGTCCACTCCATTATCGTGCAGAGCTCATCCCAATAATCGACCTCGTTGAATTCAATCTGTTCAACAGGCGCACCCGTTATGATGAAACCGTCATAGCGGTTATTTTTTATCTCGTCGAAGGTTGTGTAGAATTTGATGAGATGCTCACTCGATGTATTCTTGGAAACATGGGTTTTTGTCTGCACAAAGTCTATGTCAACCTGAAGCGGAGTGTTACTCAGAAGTCGGAGAATCTGCGTTTCCGTTTCGATTTTCTTCGGCATGAGGTTGAGTATTGCTATATTAAGGGGACGGATGTCCTGATGCTCCGCCCTGTCGGTAGTCATTGCAAAGATTTTTTCTTCCTGAAGTGTTGAAAACGCAGGAAGATTACCCGGAATTTTGATAGGCATAAAATATCCTCCATATACTGATATTGATATATCACATTATAACACAAATATGCACCGGAAGTCAATTATGAGGCGAGCGTATCGTACGGATAAAACAGATTTACTTTATCTGCTCGGTAACGCTATAAGCCTTTGTCGAAAAAAGAAGAATGGCAGATTTTTTGAAAATGCATATAATGTGGTATATCCCCTTATGAATTTATGTGAGGTGAGTTATTTGGGAACATATCTTCTTGCAATGGCGTCGATAACCTATGCAAACAAGGCGAAGGATATTCTTGTCCGTAACGGTTATCGCTGTGAAATACAGAAAACCCCGAGAACATCAGCGTCGGGATGTGGATACAGTATAAAAATCACAGGAAATCCCGAGGAAATCATGCCGATTCTTGACGGCAGGGGAATTGCCGTGAGGAGCGTGACGAGAATAGATGGCGCAGGTTAATTTCGACAATGCCGCAACAACCTTCCCGAAACCCGACAATGTAAAACGGGCAATGGTGAAGTCGCTGAAAAAATACGGCGGCAACCCCGGGAGGAGCGGGCATAAGCTCTCGCTTGACACGGCAAACGAGGTCTACAAGGCACGCCGGAGATGTGCGGAGTTCTTTTCCGCAGAAACCGAAAACACCATATTCACGCAGAACTGCACGCACGCTCTGAACCTTGCGATAAAGGGAATTATGGCTGATGGCGGACACATAATCATCTCCGATATGGAGCATAACTCCGTCCTTCGTCCCGTCCATGCCCTGTCGCAGAAAAACTGCAGATACAGCATAGCAAAAGCCGAAACCGACGACAGAAAAACCATCGGGAATTTTGAGCACCTCATACAGAACGACACGGTTGCTGTTGTCTGCACTGCGGCGTCGAATGTCACGGGGCAGATTATGCCGTACGACAGAATTGCAGAAATGTGCAGAAAGCGTGGGATATGCTTTATCCTTGACGGTGCGCAGGGGTGCGGTATTCTTCCGATAGAGGTCGGTCACGGCATAAACTTCATCTGTGCCGCAGGGCATAAGGGACTCTACGGCCCGTCGGGAACGGGACTTCTTGTTTCGGACGGACTTTACACTCCCGGCACTATCGTCGAGGGAGGCACAGGCTCGCTTTCAATGCTTGCGGAGCAGCCCGATTTCCTGCCCGACAGACTTGAATCGGGAACGGTGAATACAGTCGGAGCAATCGCTCTCGGAGAAGGAGTGCGTTTTGTCGAAACCGTCAGCAGAGAGGAAATTCTCAGGCACGAAACGGAGCTGTGCGATTATTTTGCCGACAGCCTGCTGGATATGGGCGTTACCGTATACCGCAAGTGTGGCGTGAAATATGCTCCCGTTGTTTCCTTCAATGTCAAAGGCAGAACTGCCGAAGAAACTGCGTCACTGCTGGACAAAAAGGGTTTCTGCCTGCGTGGAGGACTTCATTGTTCGGGAATGGCACACACAGCTATCGGCACGGCGCCTGACGGCACGGTAAGATTTTCGCCGTCGGTGTTCAATCACAGGTATCAGGTCAGGGCGCTTCTTCATGAAATCAAAAAAATATTGTAAAAGCCTTGAAATAATCTTCATTTATGGTAAAATAATAATATGGCGTTGTGCGTGGCTTTGCGGCTTACGCACTTTCGCCGTGCAATTTATTTTCCTGATGGGAGGATACCTGAATTGGACGGCATTTATAATGTGTTGAACGAATTATGGTCGGTACTGCGTTCGGTGCAACTTATCGACTTTGTGGATATATTCCTGCTCTCGCTGCTTATATACGAGGGCTGGAAACTCGTGCGTGAAACCAAAGCAAATCAGCTTCTTAAAGCGATATTTATTCTTCTTTTTGTGTACATTATCGTAAGCTGGCTGGAGCTAAAAACATTGACTTTCCTGCTTGAAAGCGTATTCAGTATCGGACTTCTGGCAATTATCATCCTCTTCCAGCCCGAACTCAGACGAGTTCTCGAAAAAGTGGGACGAGCAGAAATCAAAACTATAGGAGGGCTTATTCCTATCGGAGTGGAGCCTGATAACCTCGCTGCAAAGTGGGATATCGCCATTGACGCAATAACCGAATCCTGCGAAGAGCTTTCAGCGACCACAACAGGCGCTATCATCGTAATCGAGCGTCAGATAAAGCTCGGTGAACAGATTGACAACGGTACTAAAATGAACTCCCTTCCCAGTAAGGAGCTTTTCGGAAACATATTCTACCCCAAAACGCCCCTTCACGACGGTGCTGTTATTATGCGTGACGGAATTATCGTTGCGGCAGCGTGTTTTCTTCCCGCACCGCAGAAGGAAGAGCTTATCAATAAAAAGCTCGGCTCAAGACACAGAGCCGCTATTGGTATGAGCGAAAACTCAGACGCAATAGTAATCGTTGTTTCCGAAGAGACGGGAACAATATCAATCGCCGAAAACGGAGAGCTTACAAGAGGCTTTACAAGAGACAGCCTGAGAAAACTCCTGCGTTCAAAACTCATACCCGAAAAGAACAGCGAAAGACGTAGATTTTCGGGAAAAGGAGGCGGCGTTTAATTGAAACTCAAAAAGATAAAGGACGGATTTCTTGCAACCCTCGGTAAAGACATTGCAATGCGTGTATATTCCTTTTTGCTTGCAATCCTTGCGTGGTTTGTAATTTCCGTGTCTGTATTCCCGACAACGACGATAACATTCAAGGATATTGCCGTTGATGTTGAGATAAGCGGCACATCGGCAGAGAGAAACAATCTCAATGTAATTTCCGTCAGCAACGAAAATATCAAGGCGGTAGTAAAGGGAAACCGCTCCGAAATAGGCGGAATGACCTCGGCGGACTTCATTGCAAAGGCAGAAGTCAGCAATATCACTTCCGCAGGGGATTATGAGCTTCTGCTCACACTCGAATGCGTAAAAAACAATGTGGATTTTGAATACACAATATACCCCGACAAAGTGACGGTCGGCTTTGACCGTATCGTATCAAAAACGTTTGAGCTTGACGCTTATGTTCCGAACATAAAGGCAGAGGACGGTTATCTCAAGGGTGAGGCGGAGGTTACCGTGCCGACGATAACAATTTCAGGCCCCGAAGAAAAGGTCGAGTATATTACATCCTGCGCTGTACAGAATTTAAGCGAGATGACGCTCACCGATTCTGTTGAGCTTACGGAAGGAAACGAACTTGTACTCTACCACAACAACACTGTTACGGTGCAGGAAGGTTTGACGTACAGCAAGAATTCCTTTGCGATAAATGTTCCCGTGAATATGCGCAAGACCGTTCCGCTGAAAGTGGCGTTCACGAATGTGCCTGCGGGATTCCCGATTGACAAGCTCGAATACAATCAGAGCATATCTGAAATTGAAATTGCGGCCCCCCGTGAGAATATCGAAAATCTCGACGAGCTGACGGTCTGCACCATAGATTTCAGAAAGGTCGAAAAGGGATATTCCGTAACCAAGGAAATTGAATTCCCCGAGGGAATGGAAATAGAAAATCTTTCGGAAGTAAGCGAAGTCACAGTTGATTTCCCGCTTGAAGAATTCACCACAAGGGTAATCACCATAAGCCGTGACGACATTACGGTAATAAACAGCCCTGCGGATTACAATATCATTCCCGTAACGACGGGCTGGGATGTCACATTCATCGGTACAGAGGAAGAACTCGAAGACCTTTCTGTACACGATATTCTCGTTCAGCTTGATGTAAGCTCCGTTGCGAGCAGTATCACGGGAAATGACTATTTCCGTGCACCGATTTCGATTTCCGTTCCCGACAAGGATTTTGTCTGGGCATTCGGAAGTCATACGGTTGCATTCCAGGCAACAGAAAAATAAATCACAATACCGCAGGCAGTTCTTGTCTGCGGTGTTTGAATTTTAAGGAAAGCAGAGTGGACAATATGCCCATTATAATTTCACAGATAAAAACACCGATAGAATCCGCAAAAGAAGATATAATAAAAATTGCGCTCAGACGGCTTGATGTCCGTGAAGATGAAACGGTAAAAGCCGAGGTGCATAAAATTTCCCTTGACGCCAGAAAACAGAATGATATAAAATTCGTCAGCAGTGTGTATGTTTCGCTGAAATCTTCCGAGCGTGAGAAAAAAATATGCGGCAGTCGCAATGACTGTAATTTCGTCGAGGATATTCCCGTTTCTTTCGATAAGGGGACACTCACTCCCGAAGGAAGAATTGTCGTTGTCGGCTTCGGCCCTGCCGGAATGATGGCGGCGCTTACCCTTGCCGAGAACGGCTACAATCCGCTTGTGCTGGAGCGTGGTGCCTCGGTGGACGAGCGTGTTACAGCCGTCGAAAAATTCTGGTCAACGGGAGAGCTTGATGTCACGACAAATGTTCAGTTTGGCGAGGGCGGAGCGGGGACGTTCTCCGACGGAAAGCTGACGACAAGGATAAACGACCCTCTTTGCTCATATGTACTCAGACGCTTTGCGGAAATGGGCGCACCCGAGGAAATTCTCGTGAAGGCAAAGCCGCATATCGGCACGGATAATCTTCGCCGTGTGGTGAAAAATATCCGTGAAAGAATAATCTCTCTCGGCGGAGAGGTGCGTTTCGGTACAAAGGCGGAGGATTTCACCGTATCCAACGGAATGGTCACCGCAGTAAAGACAAAGGACGGAGAAATTCCGACAGCGGCGGTAATTCTTGCGATAGGTCACAGTGCAAGGGATACCTTCGAGGCGCTGCTTTCAAAAAATGTACTTATAGAACCCAAAGCCTTTTCGGTCGGTGCGAGAATAGAACACAGGCGTGAGCAGGTCAACAGGAGTCTGTACGGCAAAAACGCAGGAAATCCCCTTCTTCCCGAGGGGGAATATCAGCTTTCGTACAGGTGCGGCGACAGGGCGGCGTATACATTCTGTATGTGCCCGGGAGGGTATGTTGTACCCTCGGCGAGTGAAGAGGATACAGTCGTTGTCAACGGTATGAGTGAATTTGCCCGTGACGGCGAAAATTCAAACTCTGCGCTTGTAGTGTCGGTATCGCCTGAGGACTTCGGCAAAAACGCCCTTGACGGAGTGGAGTTTGCACGGCAGATTGAACGCAGGGCATTCACTCTCGGCGGTGGAGGATACAAGGCACCTGCCGTTTCGGTCGGCGCATTCCTTGACGGAAAAACTGGAATGAGCAGTACCGTTACCCCCAGCTACGATATCGGTGTTGCGCCTGCCGATTTTGACGAACTTTTCCCTTCCTTTGTCACCGGAATGATGCGTGACGGCATACGCTGTTTTGCAAAGAAGATGAAATGTTTTGGTGACGGTGATGCAATGCTTACAGGTGCGGAAACGAGAACATCATCTCCCGTAAGAATTACACGCAGCGACAACAGGAATGCTGTCGGCATAGCAAATCTCTTCCCGTCGGGAGAGGGAGCAGGTTATGCAGGCGGTATAATGAGTGCCGCAGTTGACGGAATAAAATCCTCGGCGGCGGTAATGAAGATATTTGCTCCGTACTGATTGATGAAAATATTGCCTTTTGTAACGCAATTTACCTATAATATTGAACTCTGCGGGAGAAATAATACTAAAGCAAACCCCAGAAAAAGAGTCACGAAGACTCGAAAAAATATAAGGAGAATTGATTATGAAGGGTCAAACAACTCAGCAGGGCAGAGATGCTCTCGAAAGATTCAAGATGGAAGCTGCAAATGAAGTAGGCGTTAACCTCAAGTCAGGTTACAACGGCGACCTTACTTCACGTGAAGCAGGTTCAGTAGGCGGACAGATGGTCAAGAAGATGATCGATGCCTACAAGATGGGCAAGTAGTAAAATCCAAAGCTCATAAATATGAAAACAGGGAAGGCGGTACGCCCTCCCTGTTTTTGTTTTGCAGGTGTATTTTCTTGACGAAAACGGCAATATATACTATAATGATTATCATAAATTATTACTGTGGAGGAGCACTTATGTATCTTGATGTAATCAACAGCCCCGACGACCTCAAAAAGCTCAATGTAGAGGAACTTTCAGACCTTGCGGGAGAAATCCGTGCGGCAATGATGAACAGACTGTCCAATATCGGTGGTCATTTCGGCTCAAACTTCGGAATTGTCGAGGCAACCATAGCAATGCACTATGTATTCAACTCACCCGTTGACAAGATAGTATTCGATGTTTCGCATCAGTGCTATCCGCATAAAATCCTTACAGGAAGAAAGCACGGATACCTTGACAACAATTCGTTCGATAAGGTTTCGGGCTTTACAAACCCCGATGAAAGCGAACACGATATGTTCAATATCGGTCATACATCAACTTCGGTAAGCCTTGCGCTCGGCCTTGCAAGAGGGCGTGACCTCAGAAAAGCGGAGGGTAATGTCATCGCTGTAATAGGCGACGGCTCTCTCAGCGGAGGAGAGGCATTCGAAGGCCTTGACTGTGCCGCAGAATTTGAAGGAAACTTCATTATCGTTGTCAACGATAACGATATGTCCATTGCCGAAAATCACGGCGGAATATATAAAAACCTCAGAAAGCTCCGTGAAAGCAACGGAATGTGTGAGTGCAATCTTTTCAGGGCGATGGGGCTTGACTACATCTATGTTGCCAACGGAAACGATATTCCGTCGCTCATAAAGGCATTTGAGGAAGTCCGTGACATCACCCATCCGATAGTAGTGCATATCAACACCCTCAAGGGCAAGGGATATTCCTACGCTACCGAAAATAAGGAGGAATGGCACTGGCATTCCCCATTTGATGTTGAAACGGGAAAGAACAGATACACATCCTCAGGCGAAAGCTACGACGGAATTACAAACGAGTATCTTATGGCAAAGATGAAGAACGACGAAAAGGTCACGGTAGTGACTGCTTCACTGCCGACAAACATCGGCTTTACGGAAGACAAACGCCGTGAGGCAGGCCGTCAGTTCATAGATGTCGGAATTGCCGAGGAGCACGCAATAGCGTTTGTTTCGGGAATTGCCAAGAACGGAGCGAAGCCTGTATTTGCAACCCATTCGACATTTATGCAGAGAACCTTCGACCAGCTCTCGCACGACCTCTGCATCAACAAAAGCCCTGCGACAATACTTGTCAATACGGCGTCGGTTTACGGAATGAACGATATAGGTCACCTCGGAATATACGATATTCCGCTGATTTCAAATATCCCCGAGATTGTATATCTCGCTCCGACAAACGCCGAAGAGTATCTCGCTATGCTTGAGTGGAGCATAGAGCAGACTGCTCACCCCGTGGCAATCCGTATGCCGTGCGGAAAGGTGATGCATACAGACAAAGAGGTTGACAAGGATTACAGCGACCTCAACAGATACAGAATGGATATGAGCGGATGCGATGTGGCAATCATCGGACTCGGAAACTTCTATCACATCGGTAAGGAAGTGGCGGAGGCAATCCGTAAAAAGACAGGCATTGCACCCACGCTCATAAACCCGAGATACATCACGGGGCTTGACAAGGAAATGCTTGAAAGTCTGAAGAAAAACCACAAGACCGTTATCACACTTGAGGACGGAATTCTCGACGGCGGATTCGGACAGAAAATTGCATCATTCTACGGCCCGTCGGATATGAAGGTCTATAACTACGGGCTTAAAAAGGAATTTGTCGACAGATATGATGTTTCGGAGCTTCTTGACGAAAACGGTATCACGGTTGACAAGATTTTAAGCGACATTCTTTAATTTCGGAGGGGAAATATGCGCCCTGAATTTTCAAGAACACAGATGCTTATCGGCGACAACGCAATGAAAAGGCTGGAGGACTCATCGGTGATTGTCTTCGGCGTCGGGGGAGTAGGCTCCTATGTTGTGGAGGCTCTCGCAAGGAGCGGAGTGGGTAAACTCACCCTGGTTGATGCGGACAAGGTTGACATAACCAATATAAACCGCCAGATAATAGCCCTTTCCTCAACCGTAGGAAGATACAAGGCGGAGGTTGCAAAGGAACGTATTGCCGATATAAATCCCGACTGCGAAGTGACTGCGGTAAACGAGTTCTATTCCGAGGAAAACACGGCAGGGATAAATCTTTCGGACTACGACTATGTGGTTGACGCTATCGACAGTGTGCGGTCAAAGGTTTTTCTGATAAAATCTGCGTACGAAAAGGGAGTAAGGGTAATATCCTCAATGGGTGCGGGGAACAAGCTCGACCCGACGAAATTCCGTGTTGCCGACATAAATAAGACAGAGGTCTGTCCGCTTGCACGTGTTATGCGCAGGGAACTGCGTCTTGCAGGCGTGAAGAAACTCAAATGCGTCTATTCAACCGAAGTGGCGGCAGAAACCTCCGCTGCGGAAAACGGCAAAAGACTTCCTGCAAGTATTGCGTTCGTGCCGTCGGCGGCAGGACTTATAATTGCGGGAGAGGTAATAAAGGATTTAATCAAAGATGAAGAAACTGATTGATAAAATATCAGCGACGGGAAAATTCACCGCCGATGAAATAATTTCGGTACTCCGTGACGGCACTCCCGAAACGGACGAGTATCTTTTTTCTGTTGCGGATAATGTCCGTCGCAGGAATTACGGTGACGAGGTCTATATACGAGGGCTTGTCGAGATTTCAAACTATTGTAAGAACAACTGTCTTTATTGCGGTATACGGGCAGGCAATAAAAATGTTGAGCGTTATCGTCTGTCGGAGGAGGACATTCTCTCCTGCTGTGACGAGGGGTACAGACTCGGGTTCCGTACCTTCGTGCTTCAGGGCGGTGAGGACAATCACTTCACCGATGAGGTTGTCTGTGCAATACTGAAAAAAATCAAGGGGAAATATCCCGACTGTGCCGTTACGCTTTCTCTGGGCGAAAGAACACGCGAGAGCTATCAGCGTTTGTATGACGCAGGTGCGGACAGGTATCTTCTCCGTCACGAAACAGCAGACGCCGTGCATTACGGAAAGCTCCATCCCGACACGATGAGATATGACGAGCGTATGAGATGCCTTTCCGACCTCAAGGAAATAGGTTATCAGGTCGGAGCGGGTTTTATGGTAGGGTCGCCGTTCCAGACATACGAAAATCTTGCGAAGGATTTATTGTTCTTGGCGGAGTTCAGACCGCACATGGTCGGAATAGGCCCGTTTATTCCGCATTGCGACACACCGTTCGGCAAAGAAAAGCGTGGCGCTCTCCGTGATACGCTGGTGATGGTCGCATTGACAAGACTTATACTTCCGAATGCGCTGATACCGTCGACTACGGCTCTCGGAAGTATTCACCCCGAGGGCAGAGAAATGGGGCTGAAAGCAGGGGCGAATGTCGTTATGCCGAATCTTTCTCCGGGCGATGTAAGAAAGCTCTATGCTCTCTACGAAAACAAGGCGTCTTCGGGAAGTGAGGCTGCCGAGGGACTTGAAATCCTGCGCCGTCAGGTAGAAAACGCAGGGTACAGGATTGTTGTCTCAAGGGGAGATTTCAAGGGCTGATTATACAAAAAATCCGTTTCCTTTTTACAGGAAACGGATTTCTTTATTTCTTGTCGTAGAACACCGCATATCCCTTGTCGGAGTGCGAATAGGTGCTCATTGCAAAGCCGACAGCAACCCACATTCCGACCATTGCGGTACCGCCGTCGCTGACGAACGGCAGGGGAACGCCGATTACGGGCATAACGCCGAGAACCATACCGATATTGATTATGCAGTGGACGATGAGGAGCGCAAACACTCCCATACATATATACTTCCCGAGTGGGTCACGGGCAATTCTGCTGTTTGCGAGGATTTTGAGGCAGATGTAACACAACACTCCCACCAGAAGCATACAGCCGACAAAGCCGAGCGTCTGTCCGACCCATGAGAAGATAAAGTCGTTGTGTGCGTCGGGAACATAGAAGTAATCGCCGTCTTTTATTCCCTTGCCGAATATCTGCCCTGAGCCGAGGGCAATTTTTCCCGCAGCCTGCTGGTCGCCTGCGGTTGTGTCCATATCGGGATTGAAAAGCACGAGAATACGGTTCTTGTGGTGAGGCTTCAGCACAAAGAACCACATGAGAACGAACATCACGGGGGCAGCGATAACTGCAGTTGCGATGTATTTCCACGAAAGACCCGCCGAGTAAATCATTATAATGAACATTACCGTGAAGACGATTGCCGTTCCGTAGTCGTTCTGCAAAAAGATTATACCTATCGGTACTGCGGCGTGGAGCAGGAGCAAAAACAGATGTATCGGCTGATTGACACGCCCCTCAACCTTTGAAAGATGATAGGAGAATGTCAGAATGAATGCAAGTTTCAGGAATTCCGACGGCTGTATCGATACAAACCCGAGGTCGAGCCAGTTGATGTTTGCGGAGCCGTCACGCCCGAATCCGAGCGGAGTAAAAAGCAGAAGTGACAGTATCAGGCAGGGCGGAGCGTACAGAAACCACAGCTTTGCAAATTTACGGTAGTCAAATGCGGAGAGTACAAGGGCGGCAAAAAGCCCCAGTCCCACACAAAGAAGCTGCTTTTTGTATTCGTTTGTCGTGAGGTACGAAATCATACCGTTGTATACAATCGAGTAAATCATCACGACGCCGAAGACAGAACAGGCAAGTACTGCAAACAGAAGCTGTTTGTCAAGCCTTCTGAAATAGTGCAGAATGTACTTTAATATCGTTTTCAGGTGTCACTCCTCCTTCCGTGTGAATGTCAACATATAAATTATATATTATTTTTTTGTTTTTTTCAATATAAAATACTAGTCATTTGAACAAAAGTGTGATATAATATTAGCTGTATAATTACTTAGCCGCAGAATTATCGGCTAAAGGGGGATTTATGATGTTGACTGATATTGAAATCGCACAGCAGGCGAAAATGCTGAAAATCAATGAAATCGCAAGTAATCTCGGTGTTTCCGAGGATGACCTCGAGCCTTACGGTCACTACAAGGCAAAGCTGTCGGAGCAGCTTTTCACAAAGCTCAAGGATAAGCCCGACGGAAAGCTCATTCTCGTGACAGCTATCAACCCTACTCCTGCGGGAGAGGGAAAGACCACAATAAGCGTAGGTCTTGCAGAAGCAATGAAGCACATCGGCAAGAACGCAGTGCTCGCACTCCGTGAGCCTTCGCTCGGCCCTGTTTTCGGAATAAAAGGCGGTGCTGCAGGCGGCGGATACGCACAGGTAGTACCGATGGAAGATATAAACCTCCACTTCACAGGGGATATGCACGCTATCACAGCGGCAAATAATCTTCTTTGTGCTATGATTGACAACCATCTCCAGCAGGGAAATGAACTCCGCATCGACCAGAGAAGAATTCTCTTCAAGCGTGCAATGGATATGAATGACCGTTCACTCCGTTACATCAATGTGGGTCTTGGCGGAAAGGTAAACGGTATTCCCCGTGAGGACGGTTTCCAGATTACCGTTGCGTCGGAAGTTATGGCTATCCTCTGCCTTGCGGCAGACCTCTCCGACCTCAAGGAAAGACTCGGACGCATTCTCGTGGCTTATGACCTCGACGGAAAGCCTGTATTTGCAAGAGATATCGGTGCCTGCGGTGCAATGACAGCACTCCTCAAGGACGCACTCAAGCCGAACCTTGTCCAGACGCTTGAAAATACACCTGCTATCATGCACGGTGGTCCTTTTGCAAATATCGCTCACGGCTGTAACTCGGTGAGAGCGACAAAGCTCGCCCTCAAGCTCGGCGATTATTGTATTACAGAGGCAGGATTCGGTTCCGACCTCGGCGCAGAGAAGTTCATGGACATCAAGTGCCGTTTTGCAGGCCTCAAGCCTGACTGCGTAGTGCTTGTTGCTACAATCCGTGCGCTCAAGTACAACGGCGGTATTCCTAAGACAGAGCTTACAACAGAAAATGTTGACGCTCTCAAGAAGGGTATCGTAAATCTCCGCACACATATCGAAAATATGAAGAAATTCGGCGTGCCTGTTGTGGTTGCAATCAACCGTTTCCACACGGACAGCGAGGCTGAAATTGCATACATCCGTGAATTCTGCGAAGAAATGGGCGTTGAGGTATCTCTTGCCGAAATCTTTGCAAACGGCGGTGCAGGCGGTACAGACCTTGCACAGAAGGTATGTTCTACAATAGAGAACACCCCCTCGGCATACAAGCCGCTTTATGACGAAAAGCTCCCGATAAAAGAAAAGCTCGGAATTATCGCAAAGGAAATCTACCGTGCTGACGGAGTTATCTATACAGCACAGGCTGAAAAGGCAATCAAGGAAATCGAAGGCCTCGGTTTCGGGGATATTCCCGTATGTGTTGCAAAGACACAGTATTCGCTTTCCGATGACCCGACAAAGCTCGGCAAGCCCGAAAACTTCGAAATCACAGTCCGTGATGTCAAGCTCTCTGCAGGAGCAGGCTTTGTAGTTGCGTTTACAGGCGACATTATGACAATGCCCGGTCTTCCTAAGGCACCCGCAGCCCTCAAGATTGACTGCGACAACGACGGAAATATCAGCGGACTTTTCTAAGGAGAGATTAAAGTTGACTTTTACTTCGCATTCCCCTGAGGAAACGATAGAGTTCGGGAAAAAAATCGGCGCACTTATACGTGGCGGTGACATCATCGCCTACAAAGGAAGTATGGGTGCGGGGAAAACAACTTTCACACGGGGACTCTGCGTGGGAATGGGTCTTCCCGATGAGGTGACCTCTCCGACATTTGCGCTCGTCAACGAATATCGTGGCAGAATTACGCTGTATCATTTCGATATGTACAGAATTATGGGTGCAGACGACCTCGAAACTACGGGATTTTACGACTATATCGGCGAAGACAGCGTGCTTGCTGTCGAATGGTCGGAAAATATTGAGGATTGCCTCCCCGAAGGGACAATTTTTATCACTCTCGGGCATATAGATGAAAACACAAGAACAATAACTGTTGATGGAGATGAGAGATTTGAAACTGTTGGGAATTGATACTTCCGGCAAGGTTGCATCGGTTGCGGTCTGCGATGAAAATACCGTTATCGCACAGACTACCGTTGTGACAAAGCTCACTCACTCACAGATAATACTTCCGCTCTGCAAGGAAGTTCTGCGACTGGCTGAAACCGACCTTGCCGATATTGACAGGATTGCCGTTGCCGACGGCCCGGGCTCGTACACGGGGCTGCGCATCGGTATTTCAACAGTCAAGGGTATGGCTTTTGCCCTCGGCACCGAATGTGTCGGGGTTTCCACGCTTGAGGCTCTGGCGCACAATCTCGCAGGGTATGACGGAACGATATGTGCGGTTATGTCTGCAAGGCAGAGTCTTGTCTACGCCGCAGAGTTCAGAAGTGACAAAAACGGGATAACCCGTCTTACCGACGACAGAATTATCGAGGGGGAGGAGCTTGCGGCTCTTCTTGACGGCGACATTATCTTCGTCGGGGATTATGCCTCGGAATTTGTGAAAAAATACGGCAGAGATGGCTTTACAGTTGCACCTCCGCACCTCAGACTTCAGCTTGCAAGCGGTGTCTGTTCTGCGGCAATGAAAAAAGCACCGCAAAAGCCCGAAGAAATAAACGCAAGATACCTCCAGCCGACAAAGGCTGAAAAGGATAAACAGGAGGAAGAAAAATGCTCGTAATAGGCTGTGACCACGGCGGATACGCACTCAAGAAGGAAATACTCGCACACCTCGACGAAAAGGGTGTTGAGTATAAGGATATGGGTTGCGACGGGGAATCTGTCGATTACCCCCTCATCGCCGAAAAGGTATGTAACGAAATCGTCGGCAAGAATGCTGACAAGGGAATACTCATCTGCGGAACGGGAATAGGGATTTCCATTGCCGCAAACAAAATCAAGGGAATACGCGCGGCTGTCTGCACAGATGCTTACACTGCAAAATATACCCGACTCCATAACGACTCGAATGTTCTTTGTATGGGCGGAAGAGTCACAGGCGGCGGGGTAGCTGTCGAAATGGTGGATATTTTCCTTGAAACCGAATTCGAAGGTGGCCGTCACGAAAGACGTGTAGCACAGATTACAGCCCTTGAGGAGAAATAACTTCAGCGGCAATTCTGGATTTTAGGAGGAGAACTTATGTGCGGAATAGTAGGATTTGTCGGTAACGAAAACTGCACCGATATTCTTGTTGAGGCACTTAAAAGACTTGAATACAGAGGATACGATTCGGCAGGTATTGCGGTCTTTGAAAATGAAAAAATAAAAACTGTCAAGGCAAAGGGAAAAATCAACGACGGTCTTGTGCAGAAGCTCGGAACTGTCGGAAAGCCTGACGGTTGTTGCGGAATTGCACACACCAGATGGGCAACCCACGGGGAGCCTTCCGATGTGAACTCGCACCCCCTCGGAAACGAGCGTGTATCAATCGTACACAACGGAATTATCGAAAATTACCGTGAAATCAAGGCGTTTTTACAGTCAAAGGGCTACACTTTTGAAAGTGAAACCGATACTGAAACCGTTGCAAAGCTCCTTGACTACTATTTCAAGGGCGACCCCATCGAAGCGATAATCAGCACAATGAATGAAATCAGGGGAGCGTATGCTCTCGGGATTCTTTTCAGAGATTGCCCCGACAAGATTTTCGCAATAAGAAAAGAAAGCCCTCTCATTATCGGAAAGGGCGAAAACTGCAATTTCATAGCGTCGGATATGACGGCTATACTTGACTACACAAGGGAATACTATCTCCTTGAGCAGAATGAAATCGCAGTAATTTCTTCCGATGAAATAGAATTTTCCGACATTCACAGAATGTCAATCGAAAAGGAACTCAAAATTGCGGACTGGGACGCAGAGGCTGCCAAAAAGGGCGGATACGAGCATTTTATGCTCAAAGAAATCCACGAGCAGCCCGAGGTTGTCGGAAAGACAATCTCCGCACGAATCAAGGACGGACTTCCCTCACTTGAGGAATGTGGCGTGACTGACGAAATGCTCTGCTCATACAAGAATATATATATTGTCGGATGCGGCTCTGCAATGCACGCAGGTATCGTAGGAAAGTATGTCATTGAAGACATTGCGAGAACTCCCGTTATTGTTGACATTGCGTCGGAGTTCAGGTACAGAAATCCCCTCGTTACCGCAGATGACCTTGTAATCATCATCTCCCAGTCGGGAGAAACGGCAGATACTCTCGAAGCGCTCAAATACGCAAAGAGAGTCGGCGCAGACACTCTCGCTGTGGTGAATGTTGTCGGTTCTTCCATCGCCCGTGAGGCAAACAGGGTGATGTACACTCTCGCAGGGCCCGAAATTTCCGTTTGCTCGACAAAGGCATACGCTGTACAGATTGCGCTTATGTATGTAATCGCATTCCGCCTTGCATACGCAAAGAAAACAATCACAGAGGACGAATGCAGAAAGCTCACGCAGGAGCTTCTCACGGTGCCCGAGAATATACAGAAATGTATTGACAATACTGAAATCTATCAGTATGTTGCATCAAACCTTGTCAACGCAGAAAGTCTGCTTTACATCGGGCGTGGTCTTGACTATGCGCTCAGTATGGAAGGCTCTCTCAAGCTCAAGGAAATCTCGTATATCCATAGTGAATCCTATGCCGCAGGTGAACTGAAGCACGGAACGATTTCGCTTATTTCTGACGGTGTTCCTGTAATTGCGGTTGCAACCCAGCGTAATCTTTTCGAAAAAACGCAGAGTAATGTCAAGGAAGTAAAATCCCGTGGCGCAAAGGTAGTTATGGTCTGTCACGAGGAAACAGAAGTGGATAAGACCTGCGTTGATTTCAAAATCGGACTGCCGACTATAAGCGACCTGCTTATGCCGCTCATTACGGTAGTGCCGCTTCAGCTTATTGCGTATTACACCTCGGTGCTCCGTGGAAACGATGTGGATATGCCGAGAAACCTCGCAAAATCAGTAACCGTAGAATAATCGGAAGGAAGTAAAAGAATGGAACTCATCTCCGTAATTGTCCCTTGTTATAACGAGCAGGAAAGTCTTCCGCTGTTTTATGACGAGATACGCCGTGTATCCGCAGAAATGCAGAAGGAAAACGATGTTGCTTTCGAATATATTTTCGTGAACGACGGCTCAAGGGACGATACCCTGAAAATTCTGAGAGATATGGCACGAGGTGACGAGCGTGTACGGTATGTTTCCTTTTCCCGTAATTTCGGAAAGGAAGCGGCAATGTACGCAGGACTTGAACACGCAGAAGGCGACTATGTCGTTATCCTCGACGCAGACCTTCAGCACCCGCCGAAGTATATTCCCGAAATGTACGGCTATGTGAAATCGGGGGAATATGACTGCGCAGGAACACGCAGGGTATCACGCAAGGGCGAGCCGAAGCTGCTTTCATTCTTTGCAAGAAAATTCTACAAGATAATAAACAGCATATCGCAGACGGAAATCGTAGACGGTGCACAGGATTTCCGTTTTATGAAACGCAAAATGGTCGACGCAATTCTGGATATGCCCGAATACAACAGATTTTCCAAGGGGATTTTCAGTTGGGTAGGTTTCAACACAAAGTACATCGAGGTTGAGAATACCGAGCGTGTTGCAGGCACTACAACCTGGAACTTCTGGAAGCTGTTCAAATACTCGCTCGAGGGGATATTCGCATTCTCTCTTGCCCCTCTTGCAGTACCGGCATTCCTCGGGGTGCTGTTTATGCTTATTGCCTTTGTTACTGCACTTGTTGTGATTATACGGGCGATAGCCTTTGACGGAATACTTACCTGCTTTGCAATGCTTATTGCGGCGATTTTCTTCGTGGTGGGTGTTCAGCTTTTCTGTATGGGAATAGTTGCGCAGTATATTTCGAAGATATATATGGACGCCAAGGGCAGACCGATATACATTGCGGCAGAAACAGAAAAGGACAAAAAATAAAACAAGGCTGTTACTTGCAAACCAGCCTAAAAAAACAAGGAGGTTTTTCAGATGAAAAACAAGACAAAGGACTTTATTCAGATCGCAATGGTGGCGGCAGTCTATGCCGTTTTCACCGTTGCGATTTCTCCGTTTTCATACGGGGCAATTCAGCTGAGATTTTCAGAAATTCTGGTGTTGCTGTGCTTTTACAACAAAAAATACTGCATATCCTTGACGCTCGGATGCGTCATAGCGAATATATTCAGCCCTATGGCGCTTTTCGATATTCCTTTCGGGACACTTGCGACACTTCTCTCGGTGATTTTTATCTGTAAGAGCGGCCGTCTCTGGATAGCGTCGCTTTTTCCGACAATCTTCAATGCTGTTATCGTCGGGGCGGAGTTGTATTTTGCACTTCACGAGCCGTTTATGATTTCGATGGCAACCGTTGCGCTGGGAGAATTTATTGTCGTTACCGTTCTGGGAGTGCCGTTATTCAGACTACTCGAAAAAAATACCTATATCATGCGGCTTATAGGCAGTACAAGATAAAAAATAAGGGTATCGGGAGGTATTTCCCGATACCCTGCTTTTATTTCATCTGTGATGTTGATTTCAGGAGAACTGAAAGCTCCTGCAATTCTTCGATTTTGTCGATTGCGTCACGGGATTCACTGCGCTGTTCCATTGCGATATCAAGCGTTTTTTCGGAGTTTCCGACGGTGTCGCCGACATTTGTCTTGATTTGCTGTGTAAGTCCCGAAATGCTGTCTGCGGTTTTCTTTGAGCTTTCGGCAAGCTCCGTAATCTCTCCCGCAACAACGGAAAAGCTCTTTCCGAATTCGCCTGCCCGTGCAGATTCAATCTGTGCGTTGAAGCCGAGGATTGTCGTCTGGTCTGCGAGCTTTGTGATGGAGCCGAGAACTTCCTCGATTTCGGTTGAGGCGCTCTCAACCTGCGAAATGCTTTCGTTGAGGGATTTCTGCTGTCCCGTGATAAGCTCTGCGTTTTTGTTGAGAAGGTTTACATTGTCTGAAATTTCAGCTATACCCTCCGACATCTTTTCGCAGATGACCTTGAGCTGTTCCTTTGCGTAATTCTGCGATACTGTTGTGCAGAGTCCTGTGTTTACGAGGTGCGAAACGGATTCTATGTATTTTTTATCGACACGGCGGAGCTCTTTTTTTGATTCGAGCAGCTTGTGGTAGTCCACATCAAGCTCCTGCGCAAGCTCACGCACTTCAGCCTCACGGATTTTTTCGGTAACGAACTGTCCGCCGACAAATGCACCGAGATATTCTCCCGCTGCCTTTATGGGTACGGCAAATTCGGTAATTCCTGCGTGGCACTTGCCGATGTATATGCGGTTAAGACGGAGAGCCTCCTGCGCAAAGAATTTGTGCGACTGCGAGCAGAGAGCCTCGCCGTTTTTAGCGCTTCTTACATAGTAAAGGCAGTATTTGCAGTAGTTGCTGGCGGTTGTGATGTTCTTGCCGTTACGGTCAATAACTACGCCTGCGCAATTTGTGCCGACAGAGAAACTGTCCTGAAATTTCTGGAGAGCCTCGGGCTTTATGAGGTCTGTGATTTCAAGATGTTCGAGATTTATACAGTTGTCGTAGTTGATTTTTATCATGATAAGTCCCTCCGTGACTGCGCTTTTATCTATTATAACATATTAATTTTTAAAAATCAACGAGTTTTCAGCGCTTTTTAGCTTGATAACACCTTGAAATATCAAGGAAAATGATGTATAATGATTATACTATATTTTTTGGAGGAGAAAAAATTATGTGGACTTGTAGTCAATTGAAAACAAACGCAAAATCTACACTCAAAAACTACTACTGGTGGGCATTTCTTGTCTGTCTCGTAGCAGGTCTTCTCGGCGGCGGAGGAGGCGGGGGCGGAACCAACTCCGGAGGAGGTGCAAGCGCACCTGCCGGAACGGGAGAGATATTCTCTGAGGACGCTTCGACTGCTGAACTCATCGGCTATTTAGTTGTGATGGTTGCTCTTGTCATTTTGGTGTTCCTTATTGCGCTCGCTGTCGGTTTTGCAATCTCAGCTTTCCTCGGAAACGTTGTTATGTGCGGAAAGTGTCGTTTCTTTATGAGAGCGAGACTCGGCAAGGTTGATTTTTCAAATCTCTTCTGGTCATTCAGCGGTGGAAGATATATGAAGACAGTAGTGCCCCTTTTCAAGGTGACACTCTATACCTTCCTTTGGTCGCTTCTTTTCGTTATCCCCGGAATTATAAAGTCGTACGAATACATAATGGTACCGTACATCATAGCGGAAAACCCGAATATTCCGACTGAACGTGCATTCGAAATCAGCAAGCAGACAATGAACGGTGAAAAGTTCAACCGCTGGGTGCTTGAGCTTTCATTCATCGGATGGTATCTCCTTTCGGTATTTACATTCGGAATAGGCATTCTGTTCCTCAATCCTTACCTCGAAGCTACAAGAGCGGAATTCTATGAGTACGCTCGTGAAAAGGCGCTTGCATCAGGAATTGCACGCCCTGATGAGCTTATCGGTTTTGAGGACACAATCGTTGAAGAACGTGTAATCAGCACAGGAGAACAGTATTAATTCATAGCAAAGGTGAGTAGAATGTCAGATATTGCAGTTGTCGGAACGGGATATGTAGGCCTCGTATCAGGGGCACTTCTTTCAGATTTCGGGAACAATGTCGTTTGCGTTGACAATGACATTACGAAGATAGAAACCCTCGATAACGGAGGGATTCCGATTTTTGAACCCGGTCTCGACGCAATCGTGAGAGAGAATGTGAAAAACCACAGACTCCGTTTTTCGACCGATATAAAGTCGGCAACGGAAAATAGCGATATAATTTTTATCGCTGTCGGTACTCCGCCGAAGGACGACGGGAGTGCGGATTTGCAGTATGTGCTTTCGGTTGCAGAGAGTATCGCCCGCAATATGAACGGATATAAAGTAATCGTCGATAAATCGACTGTTCCGATAGGTACGGGGCAGAAGGTGAAGGCAACGGTGCAGAAAATCCTCGATGAGAGGGGAGTGGACTATGACTTCGACGTTGTTTCCAACCCTGAATTTCTGCGTGAAGGCTCGGCGGTACACGACTTCTCTCACCCTGACAGAGTTGTTCTCGGTACCGAGAGTGAGCGTGCGCTCACCGCAATGAAGGAAGTGTACAGGGTGCTTTATCTCAACGAAACGCCGTTTGTTGAAACAAACATCGAAACGGCGGAAATGATAAAGTACGCCTCAAATGCATTCCTTGCGATGAAAATCACATATATAAACGAAATAGCAAATCTCTGCGAAAAGGTCGGTGCGGATGTCCAGCACGTCGCAAAGGCAATGGGAAAAGACGGGCGTATCTCCCCGAAGTTCCTTCACGCAGGCCCGGGATATGGCGGTAGCTGTTTCCCGAAGGATACAAAGGCGCTTGCGAGCATTGCCCGTGAACACGGAGAGGTTATTTCTCTGATAGAAACAACCGTTGAGGCGAATGAACGCCAGAAGCTCCGTATGGCGCAGAAGGTTATCGGTGCTATGGGAAATCTTGAGGGAAAGAATATTGCAGTCCTCGGGATTACATTCAAGCCGAAAACCGACGATATGCGTGAAAGTCCGTCTCTGACTATACTTCCCGAGCTTGCAAAAGCAGGGGCAAGGCTTAAAATCTTTGACCCCGAGGGAAGAAAAGAAGGCGAGTGGCGGTTTGAAGAAATCCGTGACAGCATTGAATTCTGCGATAACGAATACGACGCCATCGAAGAAAGCGATGCGGTTATGATACTCACTGAATGGCACGTTTTCCGTAACCTTGACCTTGACAGAGTGAAGAAGATTTCGAGGGGAAATTTCTTCTTTGATTTCAGAAACATCTATACCCCGTCCGAAATGGAAAAGAGGGGCTTTGATTATTACAGTGTGGGAAGATAGGTGATACAGAATGGGATGGTTCTTTACGGTAGTACTGGCGATAGTTCTTGTTGTTTTCATCTGTAAGAACGGCAGCTTGAACACAGAAATCAGTATTATGAAATACCGCATATCTGTCCTGAAAAAGAATGGTAAAATAACCGTCAATGACGAAAAATTTCTTCTGACAGGCAACGGGGAATATACTCAGCCTGCAGAAAATACCCCTGCACAGAAGACATCTTCGGCGGCACCGACATACTTCGGTGCGGCGGTGAATACCGCAACGCAGGCACCTGCACAGCCGACTCCCGTACAGCCTGCACCCGTTGCGGCTGAAACGGTGCCGACTCCTGTTGTTGCAAAGACAGCTCCGCCTCCTGCGGCTGAAGAGTTTGTGATGAAGCCCGTTGCGGAACAGCCTCTCCCGAAAACAGAGGTGCCGCCTGCAACAGCCCAGCCTGTGCAGAGCGTTATTGCTCCCGCAGAGAAAAAGAGCGTAAGTACAATCAACATCATTCTCATTGTGGGAACGCTTTTTGTTGTCCTTGCGGGTCTTATTTTCGCAACAACAACCTGGGCAAGCCTTACAAACGGTCTGCGCAGCTTTATGATACTTATGTTCACGCTGGTGTTCTTCGGTGCATCGGCAATTTCCGAAAAGAAATTCGGACTTAAAAGCACGGGTATCGCATTTTATACTCTCGGAAGTATATTTATGCCGATAACCCTTACAGCAATCGGATTTTTCGGCCTTTTCGGAGAATGGTTCTCATTCACGGGCTACGGAAAATTCATACTGCTCGGGCTTATTTCGTTCCTGCTGACATTGTTCTCGGGACTCGGTGCCGTGAAATATAAGGTGAATATCCTTTCGTGGATTTCGCTTTTCGGACTTTCGGCAACGGCACTTTTCACTTCTTTCTTTATGGTGGGAGAGCCGAATGCAATATCCGCAATAATGATGGCGGTCTTTTCGCTTATTGTGGTGTTTGCCGACAGATTTATCCCCGACAAGCAGGACGGAAAGCTCTATATTCTCTTTAAAAACTGGAAAATCTATGCGATGTACAATGCACTTGCGCTTGCGGTTGTCAGCGTATTTACCGCAGGTGAAGGCGTTGCGGCGTTCATTTCGATGGTGATATTCTGCGTTGTATTCATGCACGCACGTTTCCGTAACGGCAGCGAGGCCCCTGTCGGAGTTATAGCGTTCATGCTCGTTTTCATTGCCTCGATGGTAATGCTTGTACAACCCGAAAATGTTACGGAGTTTACCTATATCGCCGCAATGACGGTGCTGGCGGTGTTCATTCTTCAGGCAACGAATATCTATTCCGAAGGCATTTCCAAGGTGCTTGAATGCATAGGCTATGTCGTAATCGGAATTTCGTCGCTTATGGCGCTTATCGGAATAATCTCCGACGAGGCGTGGACGCTTTCGTCAATACTCCTTCTCGGAATAATCGTGATAAATACGGCGTATCTCATACTCAAAAAAGGCCGTCCGCTCAGAATACTTTTTGCGTTTGCGGTAGTGGCACTTTCGTATGCCGCACCGTCGTATCTTCTTGCGGATACGGAGATAAGCACGTCCATCATTGCAACCTCGCTGATTGCGATACTTTTTGCAGTATCCTTCTTTGTGAAGAACCGTATGCGCTCTCACGAAACCGATGCGGTGGCGTTTGCGGTGCTTATTACGGAATATATCATCAGGGCAATGAATGTCATTGACAGCGCTATGACGGATTATGTCATCTTTGCTGTTGTCTTTGCGGCGTATCTGCTTGTTGCACTTCCGCTCTGTACGGAAAACAGAAAATCTGTTGCGGGTGCAATATTCCGTGGATTTTTCCTCGTTTCAACATTTATGCTCTGCTACCCGTTTACTGAATTTACGGGAAGCGACTACGGCGTTATATTGTGGAGTGCGGCGATTTTCGTTCTCACCGTACTCATATTCACACTCGGAAGGAAATTCCCACGCCTCAAGGAATGGAGCGTACCGACAGCAATAAGCCTGTTCGTTGTTCTCATTTCAATGGCGGAATATTCACTTCTTCCCGAAACCGTTACAATGGCGGTACTGTTTGTTATTCCCTCGCTGATGTTCTGCATCCTTGAGGATAACAAGAAACTGCGTGTTGTATATCAGTGGATATTCGTGGTTATATCCGCACTTCTTCCCGCAATAATTGTATCAGGCGTAGAGGAGTCACCCTTCGCTGTGGCTTATCTTGTCTGGTTTGTGATTGTTGCGATTTCTGCTGCGGTTACGGTATTCCTCTCGAAAAAGTCGGAGCGTTGCAAGGAATTTGCCTTCCCGCTTGACATAGCGACGCTCACATCGTCGGGAATATATTTCCTCATGGCGTTCGTTTACGCCGTAATCGGAGAGGGCGGTGCAGTCGAAGCGATAATCGCCTCTGTTGTGGCGACGGTTTATTCGCTGGCACTGATGTTCAGACCTGCGTCAAATTCCGCACGCACATACATCGCAGTAGGAAAGGTACTTCTGTTATCATTCATAATGCCACTTTATGCAGGCGTCGAGGCGGAATACTGCTGGCTCATACTCGGCGGCATGTCAATGCTGATTTCCGCATTCTGCGTTGTGAAGTACAAGATACTCAAGCGCCCCGACAGATTTGCAACACCGCTTTCGGTGTCTGCGATGATTTCGCTCAATCTGACGCTTCTCTCGACGCTGATATGCTACTCGTACATTGACGATGGCAGGGTAATTCCTTACGCACTCGCAATGATACTGATTGCGGCGGTTACCTACATACTTCCTATTATAAAGAAGGACAACCGTTTTACAGGAGTTTTCCCTGCACTTGCACTCGTTTGTATTGTGTGTATGCTCGGCGCAAAGCTGGAGGATTACTCACGCCTTATATACATAGCAGGATTTGTTCTCTTCTCGGTGATTTCCCTCGTTTTCTCACGCCGTGTATGGCAGAACACCGGGGAACGAAAGATTTTCGACTGGATCTTCATCTTTTCGGGAGTGCTACCGTTCATGCTCGTTTTCGATTATGACGATTACATCACCTTTGTGGGAATGTTTGAACTCATCGTCTACGCACTTATGTACTACAAGCGTATCGGCAAGACGGATTTCGCCGACAGGATGGTGCTTTCGGTTGCCTGTGCAGTGGGCGTGGTCACATACTGGCTCCAGCCGTTCTTTGAAATCCCCGAACTTATATTCCTTGAAATCAACCTCATACCCGTTTACCTACACTGCTTCTATCTGTGGTGCGTATGGAAAGACAGGCGTGACAAGGTTGAAACGCTCAGTTTCTTCCTTGCAATTGCGGGAGTTGTTGTTCTTCTCATCTCCGCATTCATTTCAGGAAATGTTGTCGACAGTCTGATTATTCTTTTCAGCGTGTTTGCAATGCTGGTGGTGTCTTTTATCATCAAAAAGCGTCGCTGGTTCGTGCTTTCTATTTCGCTGATAATAATGATTACACTCTATATGTCAAAGGACTTCTGGGAAAGCCTTGCGTGGTGGATTTACCTTCTCGGAGTGGGAGTGGTACTTATCCTCATTGCTGCGGCAAACGAACTCGGCAAGCAGAAAACTGCCGACGGTAGCAGCAAACGCGAAAAGCTCAAGCGTTTCATGGACGAATGGACATGGTAAGGCGAGCGGTATCGGGTTTAAGCATAACCCGTACAGAAATCTTATATGTATTTATCGAGGGGAATCTTTCTGAAGAAAGGTTCCCCTCAATAGCGCAATAAAAACTTCCGTGGCGGGATTATACTCAAGCCCGACAAACCAAAAAATAACCCTCTCCCGACAATAATCAGGAGAGGGTTGTTTTTTACGGATTACATGTAGGACAGGGGTTAGGTGCGTAAGCCTTGGCTTCTTCTCTTGTTGAGAAGTAGAACTTCGTTCCGCCGTCGTATGCATAAGCACAGTCATTTTTGTGGAAATGATTTCTGTCGTCTGCGATGTACGGATACTTAGCCGCTGTGCCTGTCGGATTTACGGTAGGTCTTGTCGATGTCACGGGTTTGTATGACCACAAGCCGAGCTTCTTGTTCTTAGCCTCTGTCTGTGTGCGGTCAAACTCTGCGTCGTACTTTGAGTTGCCCTCGGTAGGCGATGCCTTTACGTGACCGAGAATTACAAGCTCGTCATTGAAGAGAGTCTTTCCGTTGTCGTGCCAGATGTAAGCGTAAAGCGTTGTCTTGTCTTCTTCGTCGACATAGAGCACCTTGTCAAATTCAAGTGTGATGTGCTGGTCAAGGAGCTTCTTCTTTGCGTATGTCGTTGAATCAGGGCCCCAGTATGCCCACGATGCAGGAGCTTCAACACCGATAAGCTGGATTGTGTATTCTTCGCCGTCGATGTCAGCCTTGATTGTGTCTGCGTCGATAACTTCTTCTACAGTAGCTTCAATCATATTTCCTGCTGAAATCTTTTCTGTTTCCGCAACAGTTGTTTCTTCGGGAACTATAACGCTGTTGTCCTGTGTTGTCGTTGTTTCTTCCGCAACGGTTGTAGTTACCGTTGTTGTTTCGGCGGGCTTGTCGTTGCCTGAATTGCAGGAAACCGCCGCAACGATAATTATGATAATAGCAAGTGCGAGTGCCGCAATACCGATGATTATCTTATTTTCAAGGATTTTATCGATTATTGAGCCGCCTTCGGACTTTGCAGGTGCCTTTTCTGCGTCATTATTCTTGCTCGAAGAGGGAGTAACGATAGGTGCTTCGGTTTTTGCAGGCTGCTTTGTGGGAGCAGGCTCTGCATTATGTACCTGATTGTCAGCCTTGAATGACGGAAGCACATCCTTTGTGGGAGCGCTTGCAGGCTTCTGTGTCGAAGGTGCATTCATAAGGTCGGATGAAACCGACTTCGCAGGCTGTGACAATTCGGAAAGTGCCTTTTCAAAAGCGGATACATCGTGGCCGAGACGTCTTTCTTCGTTCATGAACGAAACGAGATTGTCGTTTGCCATTTTTGTGAGTGTACCCTTCTTCTTGAGGTCGATAAGTCTGATTATCTGAAGTCTGCGCTTGTCGTCAGGCGTGAGAGAATCAATATCCTCAAGCTTGACGAGCTTCTGGTATTCGTCCTCGATGCTTTCGTCGTGCTGCTGGGCTGTTGTTTCATCAACTTCCTTGAACACGGGAACTGATACGGCAAGACTTTCAATCGAATCAGCGTCCTTGAAGGATTTTTCAGGTTTCTTCTCTTCCTTTTCGGGAGCCTTGAGGTCTGATGGGATAACAAGCTCTTCGATTTCAACGGGAGTGTCGGGGTCAGCCTCGGGAATAATCTCGATTTTCTTCTTCGGGATAATTTCGTCTATGCTTTCAGCTTTTTCTTCGGGCTTTTCTTCCTTTTTGGGAGAAGGCGCCTCAGCCTTTTTCTTGTTGTCGGGTTTTGTGTCGCCCTTTGCCGTTTCACCTGCGGGTGCCTTCGGCTTGGTTGATTTTTTCTTCTTGGGCTTGGGAGCCTCTGCCTTTTCTTCCGACTTTACTTCGGGGAGTTTTTCTTCTGCCTTTACCTCAGTAGCCTTTTCTTCTGCCTTTGGCTCGGGTGCCTTTTCCTCAGAAGGTTCTGCTTTTTTCGCAACGGGCTTTTCCATTGAAGGAGGTGTTGTCGGCGGAGGTGTAAGGGTAAGCTCGATTATGCCGTTATCCTTGGGAGGCTGCGGTGCAGCTTCGGGGAGAGGCTGAGCCTTGTTCTGTTCTTCTTTGAGGCGCTGACGCTCCATCTTTTCCTTTTTGATGATGTCTTCAAGGCTTTCAGTCTTGCTTTCCTCAAAAAAGGCTTCTGTTTCGTCAACGGTTTCTTTTTTCTTCGGAGCGAAATCAATCATATCCATCTCGAATGATGGCTTTTCTTTCTTTTCGGGTTTGTTATTTTCGTCCGGAACAGGAGTGGGCTTGAATGTAAGTTCGTCCATAAGTACCCCCTAAAATAATAAAAAATAATATACCTTTAATATTATATAATAATCGGCGACAATAATCAAGTAAAATTTTATAAAAAATCCGCTTTCTTCCTCTGGACTCAAAATGACGGAATTTGCATCAAAAAATTGTGCATATTGACTATATTCTTTTTGGAAACGCCGTGTTGTATTTTTTTCGGCAAAGTTATATAATTAATCTGTTATTATTGAAAAAGAGGAGATTTTTTATGGAACTTTCGGATTTGAGAGCGCAGATTGACGAAATAGACAGCGAAATACTCGGCCTTTTCTCCAGAAGAATGAAGGTCTGCGAGGAGGTTGCGGATTACAAACGCCGCAATAATCTTCCCGTTTTCCAGAAGGGGAGAGAGAAGGAGCTTCTTGCAGGGATAAAAGCCAGAGCCCCCGAAGAATACGCTGATGGTGCGCAGGTAATCTTTTCAAATATAATGGACGTTTCGAAGTGCATACAGCAGAGCAGGAATCTCGACGCCTCTACGGCGTTTTCGCCAGAAATGCTCGATATGGAATACAGCGGAACCATTGCTTGCCAGGGTGTTGATGGTGCATATTCAGGCGCTGCGGGAAAAAGGCTTTTCCCGTCTGCAACGGTTGAATTCTTCCCGAAATTTGACGATGTTTTCAGTGCCGTGGCAGAGGGCAGGGTGAAGTACGGAATCATTCCGATACAGAATTCAACGGCAGGCTCGGTCTCAGAGGCATACTCCCTCATGGGCAAGTATAATTTCTCGATAACGGCGATGATACGCCTTGAAATCAACCATTGCCTTGCCGCAAAAAAAGGCACCGACAGAAAAGAAATAAAGAAAGTATATTCGCATATACAGGCGCTTTCTCAATGCTCGGAATACCTTAAAAGTCACGGGTTTGAGCAGGTGTCCTACGATAATACCGCTATGGCGGCGGAGTTTGTGGCAGGCTCCGACGAGGCGATAGCCGCTATATGCTCATGCGAATGTGCCGAAAAATACGGGCTTGAGATTATCGACGAAAAAATCGCAGATGTATATCCCAACTGCACGAGATTTATCTGCATATCCCGTGATTTCTGCTCGACGTCCGATGCAGATACGGTTTCGGTCATTGTCGGAATACCCGACGAGAAGAACTCGCTCTACCGACTTCTCACGAAATTTTCGGTCAGCGGAATTAATCTTTCGCACATCGAAAGCAAAATAATCCCGGGGGCGAACTTTGAGGTAGTGTTCTATCTCGACTTTGACGGGAATGTTTCCGACAGCCGTGTGAGAACTCTCCTTGCACAGCTTGAGGACGAGGCGGCGTATTTCCGGTTTATCGGCAACTACAAGGAAATGTTATAATTTTATCAAAAAAACTCTTGACAACGGAATTTGATAGGTATATAATTTCACTGTACTAAAACGAAAGGACACATGGATATGAAGCATCTTTCATCACTTTTCAGCTTTATATTTTTTGCTAACTCAAGCTTCTTTTTTAGCTTTGGGTTTTTTGGTCGTGCAAAAAATATAATGCTTACAAGTGTTGCGTAATTGTGCTTTAAACATATTTGTGTTTTATATGGCGTTCGTACTCTTGTGGGTATGAACGCCGTTTTTTATTGTCCGTTCGCAAAACCGACGCAGAGGCAGTGCACGGCTATAAGCGTCAAAACTTAAATTATCGGAGGAAAAAACAATGATTATCGTACTTAAACAAAACGCACCCAAGCATGATGTGGAAAAACTTATGTCAATGCTCAGCGCATACGACATCAAGGTAAACGCTATTACAGGAGCTGAAAAGGAAATCCTCGGTCTTGTCGGAGATACAACAAAAATCGACATCGAGGCAATTCAGGCGCAGCACGCCGTTGACGAAGTAAAGAGAGTCCAGGAGCCTTACAAGAATGCAAACAGAAAAATGCACCCCGAAAACACAGTTATCGATGTTGAAGGTGTACAGGTCGGCGGAAAGAAGCTGACAGTCATTGCGGGCCCTTGCTCCGTAGAAAACGAGGCACAGATGATTGAAACCGCAACGGCAGTAAAGGCAAGCGGTGCGGCTATGCTCCGTGGTGGCGCATTCAAGCCGAGAACATCGCCCTACGCATTCCAGGGACTTCACGGCGAGGGAATAAGACTTCTCCTTGAGGCAAAGAAGGCGACGGGACTTCCTATCGTTACCGAAATTATGAGTGCCGCAGACCTCGACCTTTTCGCTGATGTTGACGTTATTCAGGTCGGCGCAAGAAATATGCAGAATTTCGAGCTTCTCAAGGAACTCGGAAAGACTGACAAGCCTATTCTCCTCAAGCGTGGACTTGCAAACACAATCGAGGAGCTTCTCATGTCGGCGGAATATATCCTTGCAGGCGGAAACACAAAGGTTATCCTCTGCGAGCGTGGTATCCGTACATTCGAGACAATGACAAGAAATACCCTCGATATTTCGGCAATTCCTCTGCTCAAGAAGAAATCTCACCTTCCCGTTATCGTTGACCCCTCGCACGCAGCAGGAATTTCCGCACTTGTTGAACCTCTTTCGTTCGCAGCGGTTGCGGCAGGTGCCGACGGACTTATTATCGAGGTGCATAATAACCCCGCAGTAGCTCTCTGCGACGGTGCTCAGTCGCTTAATCCCGTACAGTTCGATGATGTGATGAAGAAGATAAGCGGCCTTGCAGAATATATGGGAAGATAGCCGTATTTCTGCCAAATTGACAGTTCGTACAATTAAAAACATCAGGTCGGCGGATTTTTTGCATAAATGTAGAAATTTTGCACATAATTTTGTGTAAAACGCTTGACATTAAAGAAAAGGCATAGTATACTATTTAAGCGTGATGCGTAATGGGTGTACTATGCCTGTTTTTCACGTAAATTTTCGAGAAAGGAGATTGATTTAATGCCAACATTTAACCAGTTAGTACGTAAGGGACGTAAGGTTCTGGAGAAGAAGTCAACAGCTCCCGCACTTCTCAAGGGTTACAATGCCAAGAAGAAGGTTGCTATTGATCAGAATTCACCCCAGAAGCGTGGTGTATGTACAGCAGTAAGAACATCAACACCTAAGAAGCCTAACTCAGCTATGAGAAAGATTGCCAGAGTTAAGCTCACAAACGGTACTGAAGTTACAGCTTACATCCCCGGTATCGGACATAACCTTCAGGAGCATAGCGTTGTTCTCATCAGAGGCGGACGTGTTAAGGACCTCCCCGGTGTTCGTTACCATATCATCCGTGGTACTTTGGATGCTCAGGGCGTTGCAAAGAGAATGCAGGCTCGTTCAAAGTATGGTGCTAAGAAGCCCAAGGCAGGAGCTGCTAAGTAATTAAAAGCACTGTCGAAACAAATTTATAGAAATCTCGATACCACAATAATCTGTGTGGAGTATCTTAATATATATAGTATTAAGTTACCTCTGCATTGGATGACGTGTCTTTGTGCGAAAGCACAAAAAGAAGCGAGTACCTATGATATCATTATATGAAGGAGGGAAGCGAAATGCCAAGAAGAGGTAACGTTGCAAAGCGTGATGTTTTGCAGGATCCTGTTTACAACTCAAAGCTCGTTACTCGTCTTATCAACAACATCATGCTTGACGGTAAGAAGGGTGTAGCTCAGAAGATTGTATACGAAGCATTTGAAATCGTTGCAGAGAAGAGCGGAAAGGATGCTCTCACTGCTTTCGAGGAGGCAATGGAAAATATCATGCCTGTACTCGAAGTTAAGGCTCGCCGTGTAGGTGGTGCGACATACCAGGTTCCTATGGAGGTTCGTCCCGAAAGACGCCAGACACTGGGACTCAGATGGCTCACAACTTATTCAAGAACCAGAAACGAAAAGACAATGAAGGAAAGACTTGCCGGAGAAATTCTTGACGCACTCAACGGTGTAGGTGGCGCTTGCAAGAAGCGTGACGATACACATAAGATGGCTGAGGCTAACAGAGCGTTCTCACACTTCCGTTGGTAATATAATAACGGAATGTTTTTCATTTGATTTTTTAAGGAGGATATTATGCCGAGAGATTGTTCACTTGAAATGACAAGAAACATTGGTATAATGGCCCACATTGACGCCGGTAAGACTACTACAACAGAGCGTATACTTTTCTATACTGGTATTAACCACAAGATTGGTGAAACTCACGACGGTTCGGCTACAATGGACTGGATGGAACAGGAGCAGGAAAGAGGTATCACAATCACTTCTGCTGCTACTACTTGCCACTGGGCAGGCCATAGAATCAATATCATCGACACTCCCGGTCACGTTGACTTTACAGTTGAAGTTGAGCGTTCGCTCAGAGTACTCGACGGTTCTGTAACAGTTTTCTGTGCTAAGGGCGGTGTTGAACCGCAGTCTGAAACTGTATGGCGTCAGGCTGACAAGTATCAGGTACCCAGAATGGCTTATGTAAATAAGATGGACATTATGGGTGCTGACTTCTACCGCGTAGTAGATATGATGCACACAAGACTTCATGCAAACGCAGTGCCTATCCAGCTCCCTATCGGTGCTGAAGACACATTCAAGGGCATTATCGACCTCGTTGAAATGAAGGCTTACGTTTACTATGATGACCTCGGAAAGGACATCAGAGTAGAAGAAATCCCTGCTGATATGCTCGAAAAGGCTCAGGAATACCATGATGCACTCGTTGAGCAGGTTGCAGAGCAGGATGATGCTCTCATGGAAAAGTTCTTCGACGGTGTAGAACTCACAATTGAAGAAATCAAGGGATGCATAAGAAAAGCAACAATTGCAAACAAGATGGTTCCCGTTGTATGCGGTACATCTTACAAGAATAAGGGCGTACAGAAGTTGCTCGACGCAGTAATCGACTATATGCCTTCACCTCTTGACATTCCTCCCATCAAGGGTGTTAACCCCGAAACAGGAGAGGAAACAGAAAGACCTTCATCTGATAAGGAGCCTTTTGCGGCTCTCGCATTCAAAATCGCTACTGACCCGTTTGTTGGTAAGCTCTGCTTCTTCAGAGTTTATTCAGGTACTGTTGACGCAGGTTCTACAGTTCTCAACGCAAACAAGGAAAATAACGAAAGAATGGGCCGTATTCTTCAGATGCACTCAAACCACAGAAAGGATATCGAAACTGTTTACTCAGGAGATATTGCTGCGGTTGTAGGTCTCAAGAACACAACAACAGGTGACACACTTTGTGATCCCAAGTTCCCTGTAATTCTCGAATCCATGGAATTTGCTGACCCCGTTATCCAGCTCGCTATCGAGCCTAAGACAAAGGCTGGTCAGGAAAAGATGGGCATTGCACTCAGCAAGCTCGCTGAAGAAGACCCCACATTCAAGACATGGACAGACGAAGAAACAGGCCAGACAATTATTGCCGGAATGGGCGAACTTCACCTCGAAATCATCGTAGACAGAATGCTCCGTGAATTCAAGGTAGAGGCAAATGTAGGTGCTCCTCAGGTTGCTTATAAGGAAACAATCAAGAAGCTCGCAGATGTCGACCACAAGTACGCTCGTCAGTCAGGTGGTAAGGGTCAGTACGGTCATGTTAAGATCAAGGTTGAACCCAACGAATCAGGCAAGGGCTATGAATTTGTCAACGCAGTTGTCGGCGGTTCTATTCCTAAGGAATACATCCCCGCAGTTGACAAGGGTATTCAGGGCGCTATGAAGGCAGGCGTTCTCGCAGGCTATCCTGTAGTTGACGTAAAGGTTACACTTTACGATGGATCATACCATGAAGTCGACTCATCAGAAATGGCGTTCTCAATCGCAGGTTCTATGGCTTTCAAGGAAGCTATGAGAAAGGCAGACGCAGTAATCCTCGAACCTATCATGAAGGTTGCTGCTATCGTTCCCGAAGACTACATGGGTACTGTAATCGGCGACCTCAACTCACGCCGTGGACAGATTCAGGGTCAGGAAACAAACAACGGTACTGCTCAGGTTGATGCGCTCGTTCCGCTTTCGGAAATGTTCGGCTACTCAAACGACCTCCGTTCAAAGACACAGGGTCGTGGACAGTACACAATGGAGCCTCACAGCTACATCGAACTTCCTAAGTCAATTGCAGATAAAATTATGTCATCAAGAAATAAGGGTGAATAATTTTAAAAACCACTTGAAATTACAATTTTCATTTGGTATAATTAATTTATATTTATTGCGAATATTAAATCCAATATATTTAAAGGAGGAATTTTCCAATGGCAAAGGCAAAATTTGAAAGAACAAAACCCCATGTTAACATTGGTACAATCGGACACGTAGACCATGGTAAGACAACTCTTACAGCAGCTATCACAAAGACTCTCGCTCTTCAGGGTCTTGCTGAAAAGAAGGACTACGCAAACATCGACTCTGCTCCCGAAGAGAGAGAAAGAGGTATCACAATCAACACAGCTCACGTTGAGTACGAGACAAAGGAACGTCACTACGCTCACGTTGACTGCCCGGGCCACGCTGACTATGTTAAGAACATGATCACTGGTGCTGCTCAGATGGACGGTGCTATCCTCGTTGTTGCATCTTCTGACGGCCCTATGGCTCAGACAAAGGAACACATCCTTCTTGCTCGTCAGGTAGGCGTTCCCGCAATCGTTGTATTCATGAACAAGGCTGACCAGGTTGACGACCCCGAACTTCTCGAGCTCGTTGAAATGGACATCCGTGAAGTACTCAGCAAGCAGGAATTCCCTGGTGATGATATTCCTATCATCAAGGGTTCAGCTCTCGCAGCTCTCGAAGCTCCCGAAGATATCAGCAACCCTGCTTACGCTCCTATCATTGAACTTATGGATGCTGTTGACAGCTACATTCCTACACCTGAAAGAAAGGCTGACCTTCCTTTCCTTATGCCTGTTGAAGACGTATTCACAATCACAGGACGTGGAACAGTTGCTACAGGCCGTGTAGAAAGAGGACAGCTCAACAACGGTGACGAAATCGAAATCGTTGGTCTTAAGGACGAAAAGACAAAGACAGTTGTTACAGGTATCGAAATGTTCAGAAAGATCCTTGACTACGCTGAAGCAGGCGATAACATCGGTGCTCTTCTCCGTGGTGTTCAGAGAACAGATATCGAAAGAGGACAGGTTCTTTGTAAGCCCGGTTCAATCCACCCCCACACAAAGTTCCACGGACAGGTTTACGTTCTTAAGAAGGAAGAAGGCGGACGTCATACTCCTTTCTTCAACAACTACAGACCTCAGTTCTACTTCAGAACAACAGACGTTACAGGTGTTGTAAACCTCCCTGCTGACAAGGAAATGTGCATGCCTGGTGATAACGTTGAAATGGACGTTGAACTCATCACTCCTATCGCTATCGAAGAAGGTCTCCGTTTCGCTATCCGTGAAGGCGGCCGTACAGTAGGTTCAGGCGTTGTTACAAAGATCAACGAATAATCCTGCTATCTTTAGATAACTTTAAACCCCACCGATATTTTCGGTGGGGTTTTTATTTTGCTTGTACAAGTGAGTAAAAAATAAAGCTCCCGATTAAGTGTAGTATTCATACAGAAACTTTATATGCATTTATTGAGGGGAATCTTTCTGAAGAAAGGTTCCCCTCAAACTCCCCTTCAAAGACTTTAAAGCTAAAAAAGAGCTCGTAGGGATTAATCCCTACGAGCTCTTTTTTAAATCTGAAGTTTTCGGAAAGGAGTCTGAGGAAAAACCTTTTTCAAAAGGGTTTTCCTCAGTAAGCGCATAAAAATTCTATACGGATATCACACTTAATCGGTAGCTTTTATTTTTACCGCTTTTTGATGTGGTATCTTCTCTTCTTTCTCGAGAAGATTGAGCCTCTCTTCGATGAGAATACAGGCGACTCGTTTGTGAAGATTCTTGCATCCGATACGAGAAGTACGCTTGCCATCGATGTTCCTGCCGCTGCAGAAAGCTCACCGATTGTGATGATGTCTTCAATGTCAAGCACGAATGCGTAGGTTGAGCAATGTGTGCTTGTGAAGGAAATCATAAGGTATCCGTCACGGGTGTAAACCTCGCTGTCGTGAAGCTCAAGCTTTCCTTCGTGCACCGAAAGAACCTTTATCTTGTCTGCGTCTGTGTCGAAGATTTCAGGGACGGGCATTCTGTATGTGATTACAGTTCCCTGCTTGAGAGAGGTGATTTTTCTCGTTGTTCCACGCTCATAGAGCGAAATGTCGAAGATGAATATCTTGTCGATGCTTTCAGTGACATTGCTGAATAGTGCGTTGAATTCACTTTCTGCCTCAGGGGTTGTTTTTGTCATTCTGACATCAACCGATGAGGTGAATTTCTGCATATTCGCCGATACGCTTATCTTGCTCGGGAAAGGAATTCCTGCTGTGTTCTCGACCATCCTGATAACCTTTTCGCTTGAGGAAGAACTTCCGCTCGGGACGTTGATTACGATTTCTTCCCATACAGCTGTGAGAGATATATCCTCAACTATCGGTGTAGATGCGTCGAATGATACGCTTGTATCGTTTGTGTAAACCCAGCCCTTGAAGATAAATCCGTTTCTTACGGGTGTGAATTCGGCTATTGTTGAGTTGTACTCAACGCTCTGTGTTGTTATGGTTTCGCCTTCGGAGATGAACTCTACATCGTAGGTTGCAACATCCCACTGTGCCGTTACGATGATGTTGTATGCTCCCACAACGAAGATTTCGCCTTCCTGATAGAGCTCTTCGCTGATTGCTTCTCCTGTTTCAGCGTCGGTAATCTTCCAGCCGATAGGCTCTCTCTGATTTACGACATCAGCGGCAGGAAGTGCGGGGAATACAAGGTGTTCACCCTCGGCATAAGCAACGACATTTCCTGCGTCGTCATCGGAAGTTCTGAAGGTTACATCATAGAAAACTCCCGTAGCGTCGGTGTATTCATACCACTTTGCGTATACCGTTGTGTCTTCGTAAATCGGTGCGTCAAAGTCGTAGATTTCAGAGAATAAGCTGTCTGCATACCAGCCGAGGAAACGGAACTTCACATCTCCCTGTTCTGCCTTTGTCGGTACAAAGTATGTGGGAGTGCTGCCGTATTCGACATTCTGCGGCGAATTCGGTGTAGCGTCAATGTCATTGAAGGTTACATCGAATGTCTGGATTTCCCACTTTGCGTAGAGTGTGAAATCTTCCGCAGGCATTGTTGTGAACTCGTATTCATCGCCCGAAAGGTCTGAATTCTTGTACCAGCCTGCAAAGTCATATCCCGTTTTTGTGGGAGCAGCAGGAGGATACACATTTGACTGATAGTCCTGCTTTATTCTCGAAACGGTTGTTCCGCCGTTGGACTCGAACGAAATCGTGTATGTATTTACGCTCCACTCTGCTTTGAGTGTGAGGTTTCCGTGGTTATTGTTAAGACCTGTAATGAGATTTCCGATTATGCTTGTGTCGGAATCTGATGCGGTTATTCTCCAGCCCGTGAAGGAGTATCCCGTTTTTGTCGGAGTGGGGAGAGTGGCCACATCGTCGTATGTGTATGTTGTTCTTGCACCTGCAGGTAAATCTCCGCCATTTGTGTCGTATGTCAGAGTGTATTCCACAGCAGTCCACTGTGCCTGGACGGTAATGTTTCCGTAGCTGTTTGCAGGAATTTCAGTAATATCCCCGAGAGGAATATTTCCGTCTTTTGAGGTTACTGTCCACTTTGAGAAAGTGTAGTAATCCTTTGTGACATTCGTCGGAATAGCCTGTGTGACACCTTCCTCGATGTTGTATTCGATTGTAGGTGTGTCAGGGGTGAATGCACCGCCGTTTGTATCAAATGTCACGCTGTATGTGTTGAGCGTCCATTTTGCGTAGAGCGTAATATCGCTTCCTGCCTTCTGGGCGGGGTCAATCGTTTCGACTTTGTTGGTGAATTCTTGCTCAGAATACCAACCAACGAAAGTATATCCTGCCTTTGTCGGCTCTGCAAGGGTGATTGTGTCATTCTCTACATTGAATGTTGCAGGGTTCTGGGTGTTTGTCATACTTCCCACGCCTGCCATATCAACATAGGTTATGTTGTAGTTGTGCGCTTCCCAGATTGCAGTAAGTGTAACAGTGTCGCCTGCAACATCCGTGAGATTTATTACCGAAGCGTTATCTGCATAGGTGTTTCCGTTGTATGACCAGCCCTTGAAATCGTAGTAGGTCTTTTCATACTGGTTTGCAGATAGGTTTGCGGCAACATCGTAAGTGTGGTCTGTTTCCGTCATACTTCCCGCTGTGGCATTATTTCCGTCATATGCAACTTTGTATGTTATAGGAGTCCAGTTTGCCTTTATTGTGATAGTTGCACACCATGACGGGTCGATTTCGGTAATTGGCGATAAAGCCGCCGGTGCTGACGGTGATTCTGCCGTGATGCTTTCAATCGTCCAGCCGTCGAAGGTATATCCCTTGCGTGTGATTTCATTTTCAGTCGGGAGCGTGATAACGCTGTCCTTGACTGTGTATGTAGTGGGGATATTCTTTGATACCGAACCGCCGTTGAGCTTTGTTGTTACGGTGTATGTTTTCGGGTCATAGCGCTGATAGAGGTTAAGCTCAAGGGTTACTGTGTCCACGCCGCCGAATTCGTCGAAGAATCCCTGCTTGCTTACCGTTGATGTTGCAAAATTCCATGCATTACCGAATGTGATTGAGCTGTCAGCGTTTTCTGTGCCAAGGTACCAGCCCTTTTTGTCGTAACCCATTAAGTCTGCCTGCTCGATTGACGGGTCAGCCGCAAATTCGGTTACATTTATTTCTCCGCTGTCGCTGTCGAGTACATATTCGCCATTTACAGCGTCATATTTATAATAGTTGAGTCGGTATGTATTCGTTGTTACCCAGATAGCGTAGAGGGTGACCTCTCCTTTGCTCTGGTCAGTGTCACTGTTGAATGTCCAGTCGTCAGCAATTTTTGAGGAGCTGTTCGGGGTAAGCGACCAGCCGACAAATTCGCTTTTAGGTTTGGTAGGTTTTGTTGTAAGCTCTGCAAGACCCTGACCGTCAACGATATAGTATGTGTCTTCTGTTGCGGTAGTTGTTCCGCTTGTGTATACAATTCCTGTAAGGTCGGAGTTTCCGTTATTATCCTTGAAAACAACCTTGTATGTCGGTTCGAATGACGGACAGCCGCCGTTCTGGTTTATCGGGTTGGAGTCTGCATACCATTTCTTCCAGCCATAGAGTTCAGCAGTCTGGTTGAAGGTTTCAATGTCTGCGCTGGAGTAATTGGACTGGTAATAACCCTTGTTTTTTCCTGAAAAAGTGGGAGAAATTGATGCATATACGCAGTTTGTCAATGCACCGCCGCCGTTTCCTGTGAAACATCCTATGTAATTGTATGCGTTAAGGGTGATATTCACAGCAAAGCAGTTTTGAATTTCCGAGTTTGATGCAACTCCTGCAAATGAGCCTGCATAACTGCCTGCTTCGGAATTGGTGTTGAAACTGCAGTCTTTAAGGCCGAGATTTTTAATCGTTGCATTTGAGAGCGATGAGAAAAGTCCGAGCTGTTTGGATTTTCTTGTTATATTTATTCCGCTTATTGTGTGCCCGTTACCATCGAGTATTCCGCTGAAAGCAACAGGGGCATAATTTCCGATACCTGAAAAAGCATCCTTGTCTTCACTTTCGAGGATTGCGTTGTTTATAGATGTATCGGTGACATTTTCTTTTACGGGATAATATCCGTATGAAAGGAACTGCCTGAGCTTATCCGCTGTGTCTATCTCAACAAAAAGGTTGGTTATGTTGTAAGTTCCCTTGTCAACGGTGTATGTCGGTGTTGTGCCGAGCTTGTCAGTTGTGAGTGCATACCCCTCCATATCGATATCGTTCATAAGAACGAACGATGTCGGGGTTTCGCCTGTAAAAGGCTCAGTCGGGACTTCAATGGTGTCGTTGATAATGGATTTGAGTTCGTCCTTTGTCTCAACTCCGTATGTAATTCCTGTAATGGAGTAGGTTTCTGTTCCGAGGATAGTTCCTGTATATTCTCCGTTTACAACAGAGGAGAGAGGAATGGGATTTGACGACATATCAATGTCGGCTGTGAGATTTATGTCAGTAGAGAGATTGTTTTCGTCGGTGATGAAGTTGTACAGGTCTTCGGGCGTTGAGATTTCCTGAGGGCCCATGCTGAAAAGACTCGGCAGAAGTTCGGGGAGTATTTCTTCTGAGTCGGATGATTCAGATGATTCAGCCGTTTCGTCAGTTACTGTGGTGTCCGATACATCTGTTACGGAAGTATCATCGGTTGATGAAGTGTCGGGCGCAGTTGTTTCGGTAGCACCGCTTTCTGTTGAAACGGATGTTTCTGCTACGGTTGTGTTATCCGTTTCAGATGAAACTTCAGTGCTTTCCTGGCTTTCGGGAGCAGGTTCTGTTTCTTCGGGAGATGTTGAGCCTGTTTCCGTTGTTTCAGGGAGAGCGTCAATGACCTCCTCTGCGAATACGCCGACAGGCTGCATAAGCGGTGTGGCAATAATCAACGCTGTCACAAAAGCAAGGCATCTTGTGACGGATTTCGGCGTCGGGAAAAGTATCTTCATAAGAAGTGCTGTTTTTTCAGCAATCCCCACAAAGAAAATCACAAATATAATAGCAATGAACATGGGAACACGAAGATACGCCTTCGTTTTCCCGAGGGATATCATCCGCTCGATGAGAATGTCGGTCTTGTTCAATCTCTCCACCATCCTTGAAAAAGTTTATAAACGCCTGCACATCCATGTGCAGATAAGTGAATTCCGTCAAATGGGTATAGAACCCCCTAATAATATTATACTATTATTAATTGTTACATTCAAGAGGCTAAATTATTACAATTCATACATTTTTTCGGCAAAAATAATCCAAAAGTTTACTTAAAATTTAAAATGTTACCATTTTGTAATGATATTATAAAAAAACAGGATGAAAACTAATATATTTTGACATATTGACAAAAGGAGATATGTATTATATAATTATTTTAGTTATTATTGTTAAATAACAATACAAAAAAGGTGATGGTATTTAATGAGAAAAAACATGACAACGATTAAGGCGAGGATACTCCGTGTTACACTTCTGTGTACTATAATATGCGGAATTATTCTTACTACCATCTCTGTTTTCTTTATCAACAGTGTTTCAAGCAAACAGAGTACAAATGAAGGAATCGAAGTCGCAGAATCCTACAGCCTGAGCATTGCAAACGAAGTTGAAATGCTCCGTGCGGAACTTGCTCTCGTTTCAAGAGATGCAGAAATCTATGACGAATCGGTTTCTCTTGACAGCAGAAAGGAAATTCTTGCAGGATATATACCTGACACAAGCTTCAAGGATTTTTCTGTTGCTTATTCAGACGGAAAGACATACAGCGATACCGATATTTCAAAGCGTGACTACTTCAAGAACGCAATGAACGGTGTTACATATATTTCAAGCCCGCTTATCAGACAGACTGACAATTCAATCACGATTATGGCAGGCGCAAAGAGCAGAAACGCTGATTTCAACGGTGTTGTTTACGGCGGTATCGACTACGAGATTTTCAGTGGTATGATCAAGAGCGTAAAGTTCGGTGAAGAAGGCTACGGTTTCGTAGTTGACGGAACAGGTACAATCATCGCTCACCCGAACGACGCATATGTAAGAGGATTTGTAAACCCCGTAACAGGTGAAGGCGACGGCGTAGAAAAGTTCAAGGGACTTGATGTTCTTCTCAAGGATGCTATGACAGGCGTGGAAGGTACAGGCACTTTCATTTATGACGGCACAAAGTATTTTGCAGCATACGCACCTATCGAAGGACCTGAAAAGTGGTCGGTTGTTGTTGTAAAGCCTTACCATGAAATCACAGACGCACTTTATCAGAGCATTGCAATAATGGTTTCAGTGCTTGTGTTCCTTTCATTTGTTGCTGTATTTATTGCAATCAAGGTTGCAAACAATATCTCAAGACCTATCAAAACTTGCGTTGACAGACTCGAAAGACTTGCAGACGGCGACTTCCATTCGGAATCTCCCGTACTCAAGACAAGAGACGAAATTGAAATCCTCGGTGACTCACTCAAGAAGGCAATTGATATGGTTGACCTCTGTATAGGAGATATTTCATCAGTTGTCGAAAATATTGCCGAAGGTAACCTCGACCTCACTACAAAGGACTGCTACGCAGGAGACCTTACACAGGTCAAGGCTTCTATGGATACTATCATCGATTCACTCAATGTAATTATGGCAGATATCAACCGAAGCAGTACACAGGTATCAAGTGGTTCCGGCCAGGTTGCACAGGCTGCACAGGCATTGTCACAGGGCGCTACAACACAGGCAAGTGCAGTTGAAGAGCTCAGTGCTACAATCGATGAAATCTCCAAGAAGGTCAAGAGCAACGCAGACAATGCGAAGATTGCAAGTGACAATTCGGAAAACGAAACACGCCTTATAGAAAACGGCAGCAGACAGATGGAACAGATGATGGAAGCTATGCAGGACATCAACACCAAGTCTGCACAGATTGCAAACATCATCAAGACTATCGACGATATCGCATTCCAGACAAATATCCTTGCCCTCAATGCGGCTGTTGAAGCTGCAAGAGCAGGCTCAGCAGGTAAGGGCTTTGCAGTAGTTGCTGACGAAGTAAGAAACCTCGCTGCCAAGTCGGCAGAGGCTGCAAGCAGCACGGCTGAACTCATCGAAAGCTCTATCGAGGCTGTTGAAAACGGTACAAAGATTGCTGACGAAACAGCTAAGACACTTCAGGAAATCGTAAAGAATTCCGCAGAAACAACAAACCTTATTTCAAAGATTGCAGAAGCTTCCGACGAACAGGCAACATCTATCTTTGAAGTTACTCAGGGCGTTGAACAGATTTCAAGCGTTGTACAGACAAACTCCGCAACATCAGAAGAAAGTGCCGCATCCGCAGAAGAACTTTCATCACAGGCTAAGATTCTTTATCAGCTCGTTGGAAAGTTCAAGATCCGTGGTGCTGAGAATAACACTTCGAACTTCGGATTTGACCCTCTTGATGTTGCTCCCGACCCCGTACCCGCTCCTGCTCCCGCACCTGCACCAAAGCCCGTAGCACCCAAGAAGATAATTCTTGACGATGTTCCCGAAACTCCCGTGAAATCATCATCAACTGTTGATTTCGGAGGTGCAATGCCCGACTTTATGAGCGGCAACGACAATAAGTACTAATATTCACTTCAGAACCTCACCGATGGCGTAAATTCGCTGTCGGTGAGGCTTTTTGTATATTATATACAATTGTTGTTGAACAAAGAAAAATAAAAAGGTTAAAAAAGATTTACAAATATGAAAAATATATTGACAAATACTATATCTTGTGCAATAATAAATAAGGTTCTACAAAATGTGTTTGAACCAAATAAACAAAAGCATAAGGAGAGATAATAAAATGGCTATCGAAAGTTTTGAATTTGTGAGCTACAATGTAGTATCAAAAACACTCAGAGTAAAGTTTGACGAAAAGGTGAGAGATTATCTTAATGTACCTTCGCATATATACAGCGGGCTTATGCTTAACAACCACAAAAAAGATTTCTTTAACGAGGTAATTGCTACTCGTTTTGAAAGTAAGGCTATTGCTTAATCCTTATCACATTGAATATAAAAGCAGGGTATCGGGTGACGACTCGATACCCTTTATATTTGTATGGCACGAATTGCCCATTTGCTTTTTGCGTTGGCGTATGTTATACTGATTATGTAATTTTTTGTCGGAGGATAACGATATGTACGACTTCAACAAAGCCGCCGCTGACGGCCGCACTACAAGAATGTACACACGGATGAAAGGCGGACGCAGACCGCCCGAAAAAAAGAAACCGGTACAGCTCATCGTACTGGGAATTATTTTCCTCTTTGTTATTGCGCTGAATGTTCTTGCACGACTTTCAACACCCTTTGCGGATTGGTATATGCTTAATATTTTCGGGAATATTTCCGACATTTTTTCACGCATTCCTTCGCTTGTGGATTTTTCCGTCGGTGAGGTGATGATAGCTGTTGCGGTTTTCGGTATTCCTCTCATGATTGTCATTCTTCTTGTGACGCTTATTTTCGCCGCAGGAAAACGCCGTGCCGTGCTGAAATTCGGCGGAAGCGTTCTTGCGTGGATACTTGCGTTTGTGGCACTTACAGAAACGATGAACTGCTTTGTGATGTATCAGTGTACGACCATCGAGGAACGCTATTACGATACAAGCAGAGGCTATACAGTAGACGAACTTCGGAATATGGTGGAGTTTTATATTACCGAACTCAACACGCTTTCCGCAGAGGTTGAGCGTGACGGAAACGGGCAGATATACCTCGGTACGAAGGAAGAGCTCACCGCAGACTGTATTTCGGCAATGGCGAATATATCCGATACATATCCTCAGCTTGAAGGCTACTATCCCGAGGCAAAAGAACTCAGAAGCTCGATGCTTATGACGCAGATGAATATGGGAGGAGTGTATTTCCCGTTTTCGCTTGAGGCAAACTACAACGGCGCTATGGTGAACACGAAATACCCCTCGACGATATGTCACGAGTATACGCACCTCAAGGGGATAATTCTCGAAGACGAGGCGAATTTTATCTCCTTTGTAGCAACTACCGAATACGGCGACAAGGAGTTTGCTTACAGCGGATATATGATGGCGTTCAATTATTCGTACAACGAGCTTGCAAGGTATATTCCCGATGAAGACAAGAAGGAAATTCTTTCAAAGCTTGCTCCGCAGGTCTGGGCTGACAACAAGTTCGTGAGCGACGAGTACCGCCAAAAGATTGAAAAGGAGGCTGTTCTCTCAACCGAAAAGGTCGAAGAGGCAAGCGATACATTTGTTGATACAAATCTCAAGGCTAACGGAGTTCCCGATGGAATTGTAAGTTATACGAGGGTAGTTGAGCTTTTGCTCCACTATTACTATAAATGAAAATAACCCGCAGAAATAAGGGCGGGTAGTCATATGGAATTTTGTGCGCTTACTGAGGAAAAACCCTTTTGAAAAAGGTTTTTCCTCAGACTCCTTTCCGAAAACTTCAGATTTAAAAGCAAACCCATAGGGATATACCCTATGGGCTTGCTTTTAGCTTTAAAGTCTTTGAAGGGGAGTTTGAGGGGAACCTTTCTTCAGAAAGATTCCCCTCAATAAATACATATAAAGTTTCTGTATGAATACTGCCCTTATTTCTGCGGTGTTTTTTATGCGGACAAGCGGTTTATTGCACTTACCAGTGCGTTTACCGATGCGGACATGATGTCGTCGTCAATTCCCGTACCCCAGATGATTTTTCCGTCGTTTTCAATTCCTACATACGCAACGGCCTGCGAGTTTGAGCCCTGCTGCAATGCGTGTTCGGTATAGGTCACGATACGATAGGAAAGACCGAGGCTTTCCTTGAGGGCGTTTGAAACAGCGTCCAGACGACCGTTTCCTGAACGGGTGATAACCCTCTGCTGACCGTTGTATTCGATTGTGACGGTAGCCTCAATTCCGTTACGCTGAACAAAATGCGATTCGATGAGCTTGAGTTCAGTACGGATATTGACATATCTTTCCGTGAAAATTCCGAGGATTTCTTCGGGCGAAAGTTCCTTATGCTTGACATCGGAGATATTCTTGACATAGTACCCGAATTCTTCACGCATTTTTGCGGGAAGTGTATAGCCGTAATTCTGTTCAAGCAGGAAGCCTATTCCGCCCTTGCCTGATTGGCTGTTTATGCGGATAACATCGGTTTCGTATTCTCTGCCGACGTCCTTAGGGTTTATCGGAAGATACGGAACATCCCAGTACTTGCAGTCGTTTTCCTCACGCCACTTGAGACCCTTTGCGATAGCGTCCTGATGCGAGCCTGAAAAAGCTGCAAATACCAACGCACCGCTGTACGGCTGACGCTCGTATATGTGCATATGGGTTGAGCTTTCGTAAAGCTCCGCAATTCTCGGAATGTCGGAAAAATCAAGCTCGGGGTCTATGCCCTGCGAATACATATTCATGGCGAGGGTGACAATGTCGACATTTCCCGTGCGTTCGCCGTTACCGAAAAGCGTTCCTTCCACTCTGTCAGCACCTGCGAGAAGTCCCATTTCCGTGGAGGCAATCGCACACCCTCTGTCGTTGTGCCCGTGGAGGGAGAGGATTACGCTGTCACGGCGTGATATGTTGTTGTGGAAGTATTCTATCTGTGTGGCATAGATGTGCGGCATAGCGCAGGAAACCGTGTCAGGAAGATTGATGATTATCTTGTTGTCGGGAGTAGGCTCCCACACGTCGATTACCTTGTTGCATATTTCGAGAGCAAATGCCATATCGGTGCCCGTGAAGCTTTCGGGAGAATACTCGAAACGGAAGTTTCCCTCTGTTTTTTCGGCATATTCCTTCAGAAGTTCTGCGCCTGTTACGGCAATGTCGATGATTTCGTTGTACGGGCGTCTGAATACCTGTTCAACCTGCGCTACCGAGGTTGAGTTGTACAGATGCACGATGGAATTCTTACAGCCACGGAGAGCCTCGAAGGTTTTGGCGATTATGTGTTCTCTCGACTGCGTAAGCACCTGTATTGCCACATCGTCGGGGATGAGGTCACGCTCGATAAGTGTGCGTAAAAATGTGAATTCCGTTTCGGAGGCTGCGGGAAAACCGACTTCGATTTCCTTGAAACCGATTTCCACGAGCATATTGAAATATGAGATTTTTTCTTCAAGGCTCATAGGTACTATGAGCGCCTGATTTCCGTCACGAAGGTCTACGCTGCACCATACGGGTGCTTTTTCTATGTAGGCTTTCTTTGCCCAGTTATGAGTTACTTCAGGCGGCAGGTGATACTGTCGGGTGTAGTTTTCATAATTTTTCATATCTCTCTCCGTTAAGTTATTTATTGATTTTCCTTAAAAATTTCGGTCTGAACCAGTTGACATACGACAACGCCATAGTATTGAGGAACAGGTCGTATATCACGAATACGATATTTGCCGCACCGATGAAAATCGGGATTGAATATCTGCCGAAATCGTTGAGGCTGTCAAAGACCTCCTGCATATTGAAGAGGTTTATTATCAGCCAGTAACAGCTTATGGTCGAGGCGTTGAAGAGGGCAAACTTTATCAGCCATTCAACGACGGGCCTGCGGATTTTTTCTATCAGTGCTTTCATTATCGGATAGTACCCCAGCAGGAAGATAAAGAGCATTGCCGCTTCTTTATCGGGGGTGATGAACAGCGACAGCACAGATATTGCGGCATAGGTCAGGAATGCCCAGCTGTACGAAATCTCTACCACCATGATTATCATGAGAGTTCCTGCAAACATAGGCGCCGCATATGTCAGGAACGGTGCCAGGCTTGTGCAGAACATACAGAATAATGCAAGCGACGCAATCACTCCGCCAAGGGCAACTTTATAGCTTGTTTTTTTCATAATACTTCCTTTAACAGCAGGGAATAAGGTCGCCGCCGAGACATTCACAGCAACAGTCTGCGCATATGAGGTCGGTACAGAGGTCGCACGGACTGCAACCGCCGCATATCGACGGGTTTTCTCTGTACGGATTATCGGGGTTGCCGTTCATATTGCCGTTCTTTGATGCCTGCATACGGCTGAACGCCGCACGGTATTCGCTGTTTTCGGGGTTCAGCTTTGTTGCGTTCGAGAAATAGTGGTATGCGTCATTCAGCCATCCTCTTGCGTAGCATACACTGCCCTTGAGGAATGACCATTCCGCATCTCTGTCGGTTTCTATCTTTTCGAGCATACTGTCTGCAACGGAAAGGTTTCCGAGCTGTATCTGTCTGCGGATTTCGGCAAAAAGCTGATTACCTCCGTGACACTGCTGTGTGTATTCCTCGGTGGGAATACCGCTTCCACGACGGATGTCCATAATTCTGTCGAAAGCCTCATTAAGCTCCGACATTTTTGTTTTTGCAATGTCGGAAAGAGGCCCCTGCCCCTGTACATCGGGATGATATTTTGCCGCAAGCTTTCTGTATGCCTCACGGATTTCATTGTCGTTTGCATCGGGCTTTACCCCGAGGATTTTATACGGATCGCTCATTTTTTTAAATCCTTTCAAATTCCTGTTTTTTGATTGTCTTTTTTATTTTTTCTCCGCTGACTACTCCGTTGAATGTCACGGGAAGTCCTTTGTATATTATGTTATCGAGAATAGGTTTCATTCGTTTTGTGTCAAGCAGAACATAGGCGTTCGCAAGTTCCCCGAGGGTGAAGTTCACGCTGTCTGAGGCTATTCTGCGGATTTCGTCCATGTTGCAGTTTTCACAGTTTTCCTGCAACAGAAACGGGTTGTAATTCTTGTTCTTGTAATCTTCCTCTGCGTCGTCAAGTGCGTCGGTGATATAAACATACCGCCCGAGAAGATACCCCATTCTTTCGAGTATTCTTGTGGTATTTTCATCGCACGACGGTATTCCCGACAGAATTGCGGCGGTGATAAGACCGCTTGGTTCTGCGGCACGGTCGATGCTTGTACACTTTTCTGATTCAATTTCCGCCTGCAATTTCATATATTCCGAAATTTTTTCTGCGGTTTCGGGGTACATTGCAGCGGCCTTTCTGTATGCTCCCTTTATTGCACCGCAAAGACCGAGTGCGGCGATTTTCTTTGCGAATTTTTCGTCGCTCTTGTCGTCCGACAGCTTGTGGTATATAGAAATGCACATCATAGCGGCGGCGTAGGTGAGTTCTTCACAATGCTCCATACAGTAGGATTTTTTGAGCATATGCGCCATACAGCGCTGGCGTGATATGTTTGTCTTGCCGTCGTTTACGGAAAGATGTAGCAAGGCGAGAAATGCAAAGTCGTAGCTCAGAGTAAATCTGCTGATGAAACCAAAACGGGAAAGCTCCTTACAAAGTCCGCAATATACGGCTTTGTAGGTTTCGTAATCGCATATTTTCATCTGCGGCTTGCAGGGACGGATATATCCGAACATAAGCCAATTCCTCTTTCGCATTAATAATAGTATATTATACTATTATTTTAATGATTTGTCAATATATACGCCATATTCTGCCGATACTTGATATTGCGGAAAATATGTGATAAAATAAGGTTAAATTCAGCGAAAAGCGAGGATTGTACATTGATTGAGATTTTTGACTCCACTCTGCGTGACGGTGCGCAGGGGAAGGATATAGTATTTTCATTGCAGGACAAACTGAATATAATCGCCGCACTTGACGAATTCGGCGTGGATTACATCGAGGCAGGAAATCCTGCGTCAAACCTCAAGGATTCCGAGGTTTTCGAGGCGGCTTCATCTATCGGTAACATCCGTGCGAAGATTGTTGCTTTCGGTGCGACAAGGCACAAGGATATCCGCCCCGAAGAAGACGAAGGGCTTGCGGCTCTCGCCTCTGTAAATACCGATTATATCTGTATTTTCGGCAAAAGCTGGCTTATGCACGTGGATGAAATAATAAAGACAACTCCCGAAGAAAATATCCGTATGATTACAGATTCGATAAGCTGGCTGAAGTCAAAGGGCAAGCACGTTTTCTTTGATGCGGAGCATTTTTTTGACGGCTACCGTGACAATCCCGACTACGCTATGTCGGTAGTTGAGGCTGCGGTTTCGGCAGGTGCGGAGAGGGTAATTCTCTGTGACACGAACGGCGGAACATTCTCCGATGAGATTTTTGAGGTGACCGAAAAAGTCGTTGCCGCCACAAGCGTTCCCGTGGGAATACATTGCCATAATGACACAGGCTGTGCCGTTGCAGGTACCGTTGCGGCGGTAAAGGCAGGCGCTACGCAGGTTCAGGGAACTTTCATCGGTATAGGTGAGCGTTGCGGAAATACAAATCTGACATCGGTTATCGGAAATCTCTCGCTCAAACTCGGCTATGCCCTCAACGACAGGATTGATATGTCGGCGTTGACGAAAACCGCACGATACATTGCGGAAGTTGCAAATGTCAAGCTGTACGACGGGATGCCCTATGTCGGCAAAAGTGCGTTTTCCCACAAGGGCGGAATGCATGTTGACGGCGTTGCAAAGAACACCCGCAGTTTTGAACATATTTCTCCCGAGCTTGTCGGGAATGAGCGTAACATTCTTCTTTCCGAGGTGTCGGGCAGAAGCGTTATTATGTCGAAGATAGCCGAAATTGCTCCCGAACTGGAAAAGGACAGCATAGAGGTAGCGTCGATTGTTGAGATGCTCAAGAAGATGGAATACCGTGGCTATCAGTATGAGGCGGCGGAGGCGAGCTTTGAGCTTTTGGTGAAGAATTACCTCGGGAAGATGGAGATTTTCTTCGATGTCGATTTCTTCAAGATAATCGGAGAAACTCAGTGCGAAAAGCAGTCGCCTGCATCTGCGATGGTCAAGGTGCGTGTAGGCGGAAAAACTCAGATGGGTGCCGACGAGGGTGACGGTCCCGTAAATGCTATTGACAAGGCACTTCGTTCGGCGCTCAAGGTGTTCTATCCGAATGTCGAGAAGCTGCATCTTGTGGACTATAAGGTTCGTGTCGTGAACAGCAATGCCGCTACTGCGGCGATTGTGCGTGTACTCATTGAAACAACCGACGGCAAGGACGTGTGGACTACTGTCGGTGCGTCGAGCGATATAATCAACGCATCTGTTGTTGCACTTGCGGACAGTATACGCTATAAGCTCCTCAAGGACAGCGAGGCTGAATAACGGAATTTGTCACCATTTGTAATCGTATTGTAATTAATATACAGTTGCTTTGTAATATAAAAAACCATATAATATAATCAAGATACAAACGGTACCGGTCGTTTGTATGTTTTTCAATTTACATTACTTCGGCTGTACTCAGTGCACCGAAGTAAATGACCACACCATACTTCGTTGCAATAGTGACTAAAGTATTGATTATTTCCTGAAAAGTTTTGCCATCATACTCCTAAAGTGCTAAAAACCCCACGGCTTGCCCGTGGGGTTTTTAGTTGTTTTTACTGTTGACTTTATTGGCACCGTGTGGTAAAATTGTACTTGTCTAAAGTACAGTTGTATATTGGAGGTGTACATTTTGCCCGCTCAACAGAGAGAAACAAGGCGGCTTGTTGTCGTGGATTCCAGCGTTCTTCCTGAGGTTTTCGACAAGGTAATTGCCGTAAAGAAGCTCATAGCGTCGGGTGACGAGAAAAGCTCCGCATCGGCGTGTAAGAGGGTCGGCATATCACGAAGTGCATACTACAAATACAAGGACTATGTATTTTCGTACGAGGAAAAGCTCACACAGAGGATAATTTCAATCTATACAGTTCTCCGTGATGAGCCGGGTGTTTTGGCAGGGTTTATTTCCAACCTGCACTCGCTCAATGCGAATATACTTACAGTCAACCAGAGTATTCCCGTTGACAGCGTGGCGTCGGTAACGATTTCGCTCCGCTTGAACGACGATACGCAGGATATAATGATGATAAAGGAAATCCTGTCAAAATTAAGAGGCGTGGTTGACTTAAAAATTATTTCAGGTGAATAGAGGAGAAATTTATGGCAAAGGTAGCAGTATTGGGATTTGGAGTTGTCGGCGGAGGAACTGTCGAGCTCATATATAAAAACAAGGAAAAAATCGAAAAATCCGCAGGGAAGAGCATTGACGTCAAGTACATCCTTGACCTTCGTGATTTTCCCGACAGTCCGTTTGCGGACAAGGTAGTCCACGATATAAATGTCATTCTCAACGATGACGAAGTAACTCTCGTTGCGGAATGTATGGGCGGAGTAAATCCCGCATACGATTTTGTAAAGGGCTGTCTTGAAAGAGGAAAGAGTGTTGCAACATCGAATAAGGAGCTTGTGGCACAGAAGGGTGCGGAACTCCTCAAAATCGCAAAGGAGAAGAACTGCAATTTCTTCTTTGAAGCGAGTGTAGGCGGTGCAATTCCGATAATAAGACCTATGCACCAGTGCCTTGCGGCTAACGAAATCACATCGGTTTCGGGAATACTCAACGGTACAACAAACTTTATCCTCACAAAGATGATAAACGAAAATATGAAGTTTGACGATGCACTGAAGATGGCACAGCAGCTCGGATATGCAGAGGCTGACCCCACAGCAGACGTTGAGGGCCTTGACGCTTGCCGTAAAATCTGTATCCTCTCATCTCTTGCATTCGGAAAGCATGTTTATCCCGACAGCGTACATACGGAGGGGATTACAAAAATCACTCCCGAAGATATTGAATACGCAGAAAACTGGGGCGGTTCGGTTAAGCTCATCGGTACTGTGAAGAAGCTCGACAACGGAAAAATTCTTCCGCTGGTGGCACCGCATTTTGTATGTTCCGAAAACCCGATTTCAAGCGTTTCTGACGTATTCAACGCTGTAATGGTATGCGGTGACGCTATCGACAGGGCTATGTTCTACGGCAGAGGCGCAGGAAAGTTCCCGACAGCAAGTGCTGTTGTGGCTGACATAATCGACGCTGCAAAGGCAGATGGAACAAGCATCTCGCAGGTATGGGAAGATGCAGGAACACAGGACTTCATCGACGATTACAGCAACTGCAGGACAAGAATGTACATCCGTCTTTCAGGTGCGGATAAATCCGCTGTTGAAAAGGCATTTGAGGATGTTGAATTCCTTGCAAGAGAAAACGCACCGTCAGGTGAGGTTGCATTCGTTACAAACGAAATGAGAGAGTGCGACATCGACGAAAAGCTCAGCGCTGTCGGAGGAGAAGTTCTCGGAAAAATCAGACTTTTAGAGGTATAAGATGATAAAAATAAAAATCCCCGCAACAAGCGCAAATTTAGGTGCGGGATTTGATGCGCTGGGACTGGCGCTGAACTACTACAACTATGTAAATATGGAAGAAAGCGACGGCGTGAACATCGTGTCGCTGGACGGAACGGAAATCCCGACGGGAGAGGATAATCTCATATATGCGTCGGCGAAATCCCTGTATGAAATCTGCGGAAGAAAATTCACGGGGCTTACTATCGAGCAGACAAACAGCATCCCGATTGCCCGTGGCCTCGGAAGCTCCTCGGCGTGTATCATCGCAGGGCTTGCAGGTGCAAACAGACTTATGGGCGACCCGCTGTCGCTCGACGAACTTGTAAATCTTTCGGCGCAGATTGAAGGTCATCCCGACAACACGGCACCTGCACTTCTCGGCGGAATTGTGACTGCGGTTTTCGACGGAAAGGTTGTTCACTGGGTCAAGCAGGAGGTTCACACAAAGCTGAAGTTTGTCGTGATAATTCCCGATTTTGAGCTTAAAACCGAAAAGGCGAGAGAGTGTCTGCCGCAGGATATTTCCTTCGGTGACGCTGTATACAATCTTTCGAGGGCGGCGCTTTTTTCGGCAAGTCTTCTCACGGGGAAGTACGAAAACCTCAGGACAGCCGTGCACGATAAGCTCCATCAGCCGCACAGAATGAAATTAATTCCGCACGCAAGGGAAGTCTTCGACACGGCATATTCCCTCGACGCATACGCAATGTATCTCAGTGGCGCAGGGCCTTCGCTTATGGCGATTGTCGACGAGGAAAACGAATTCTTCGCAGGGAAGCTGCGTTTCTCGCTCGACAGAATGGGTCTTGGTACATGGCAGGTAAAGGAACTTGCGATAGACAATATCGGAACTTCCATTGAATAGAGGAGGACTGAATGAGACTCGATAAATACCTTAAAAATTCACGCCTTATCAAGCGTAGAACAATCGCAAATGAGGCGTGCGACGCAGGAAAGATTTCCGTGAACGGAAAAATCGCAAGAGCGTCGTACGATGTCAAAATCAACGATATTATCGAAATAAATATGGGTCAGAAGCCTCTGAAGGTGAAGGTGCTTTCGATTAACGAAAACGCCCGCAAGGACGATGCCGCTGACCAGTATATCGTGGTGGAATAATAAAAATCCCTTCGGAAAAATATCCGAAGGGATTTTTTTATTTCGTACTATTGACTTGCAAAACAGTTTGTGGTATAATTGTTAAGAAATAATTAACAAAGGAGAGTTTAAAATGAAAGGCAAAACTTTTATCAAAAAAGCCGTGTCAGTGTTTGCGGCGGCGGCAATGTCACTTTCGGTAGTTTCAGGCATTTCGCTTGTCGGCGTTAATGCGGAAGAATGCATCTGTGAAACAAAATGTACAGAAGGTAATACAGACCCAGGATGTGCCGTTTGTTCTGCAGACTACAGCGGATGTACGAGTACTATTCTGGGAAACGGTTACTGTGGCGGTGACGGTGACGACTACCAAGTTCTGACTTGGTCTTTAGGCACTAACGGCACCCTCACAATAAGCGGAAACGGAAATATGGCATATGGAGGAGAACCCAGCGATTATGGATGGTATAGCCACAGAAACAGTATAACTACTGTAATAATCGAAAGCGGCGTCAAATCAATCGGCGCACATGCATTCGAGGATGATTACCCAAATCTTAAAAGCGTCAGCATCCCGAGCAGCGTGACAACAATCGGCAGTAAGGCATTCCAAGGTTGCGCAAGTCTTGAAAATCTCAGCATCCAGAGCGGCGTGACATCAATCGGTGACCGTACATTCAAAGGTTGCACAAGTCTTGAAAATGTCAGCATCCCGAGCAGCGTGACAACAATCGGTATTTATGCGTTCGATAATTGCACAGGTCTTAAAAATGTCAGCATCCTGAGCAGCGTGACAACAATCGGTGATTATGCGTTCAGAGGTTGCACAAGTCTCGAATGCGGCGGGCTTAAAGTTCCGTGTGCTCTTTCGGGGAGAGTTATATCGTACGGATATACCGCAAAGGCATTAAGCCCTCAGCATACAAATAATTGCGGTCATGACGACGATGACTTTATCTGGGGATACAAAGAATTAGATTCAGGTGACATTAAGATTTTGTTTATAAGCGGTAAGGATGATATGCCCGATACTATGCCGCAGTCAGTTGACGGCATGGAGTGGGAATATGCAAGCGTTATTACTGATTTGTATTTTGACAAAGAGGTAACCTCGATAAGCGCAACAGCGTTCGATGGCTTTACAAGAGTTGAAAAAGTCGTAGCTCCCGAAAATATCACGGAAGAAGAAATCAGAGCGGTTTTCCCTGAAAATACATTCCCGGACCTTACTATTGAACTTTACGAAACATCATATGTGCCGAGTTCATCAGGCGGCGGTTCATCATCGGGCGGCGGTTTGTCAAGCACAAGCAGACCGTCACAGCCGACGGTAAAGGGCAGTGACAAAACAGGCTGGGAAGGTGCTGTCGACGCTATCGACAATGCAAAGGACGGCGATACTGTTAAAGTTGATATGAACAACAGAACGGAATTGCCGAAGAATGTCCTCGACGAAATCAAGGGTAAGGATGTAGACCTTGTTCTCGATATGGGCAGCGGAATCCAGTGGACAATCAACGGTACCGATGTTACAGACACGAAGAACATCAACCTCGGTATCAGAAGAACAGAAACGGGTATCCCCGTGAATGTAATAAACAACATCACAGGCGAAGTAGAGACAATTCAGCTTGCCCTCGAACACGAAGGCGAATTCGGATTCAAGGCAACGCTTTCAATTGCCCTCGGCAACGAAAACAACGGACTCACGGCAAACCTTATGTACTACAACCCCGAAACAAAGGGACTGGAGTACACACATTCTTCCGTAATCAAAAACGGCAGGGCAGACCTTGAGTTCTCGCACGCATCGGTGTGGGCAATCATCATCGACGACCACTCGCTCGAAGGCGAAACAATGGGCGACCTCGCAGCAGGCGAAGGCGTGAAGGCAGAAGAAATTATACTCGGATAAATATGATATAAACCCTCTCGTGAAAACTCACGGGAGGGTTTTTGGTTTCTGAAAACAAAAAAACAAACCCCGAAAATGCCTTTGAACCAAGCATTTACGGGGTTGAATGAAATGGTGCGGATGACGGGACTTGAACCCACACGGTATCACTACCACTAGCACCTGAAGCTAGCGCGTCTGCCAATTTCGCCACATCCGCATACCGTTAAAAAATATTATATCACAAAAGATTTTTTATTGCAATAGCAAAAATATACTTTTTGGGTGAGAAATTTAAAAAAAATACTAGCTTTTTTCTTATACATATTGTATAATAAATATAAGTATAGATATTACCCGGAGGGATACCATGAAAGCTTATCTCGATAACGCCGCAACCACAAAGCCGAGCGACGCTGCTGTAAAGGCGGCCGTAGACGCTATGACCGTCTGTTTCGGAAACCCGTCATCGCTCCACAATGTCGGCGTTGAGGCTGAAAAGCTCATCACGGCGGCACGCAAGTCGATTGCCGCAACAATAGCCTGCGCTCCCGAAAGTGTTACTTTCACATCGGGCGCAACGGAAAGCAACAATATGGCTATCCTCGGCGGTGCAAGAACATACGGAAAGCGCCGCAGAAAAATTGTTACTACCACGATAGAGCATCCGTCGGTTGCAGAGCCGATAAATCACCTTGAGGAGCAGGGCTACGAGGTTGTACGCATAGCTCCCGACAGGGACGGCAATATATCGGCGGAGGATATAGTGGCGGCGGTTGACGCAAACACCTTTATGGTGAGCTGTATGCTCGTCAACAACGAAACAGGCTACATTCTTCCCGTGAAGCGTGCGTTTATGGCGATAAAAAGAAATTTTCCCGAATGTATAACACACAGCGACTGTACTCAGGGATTTCTCAAGGTACCCTTCAAGGCAACAGACCTCTGTGCAGATATGATTTCGATAAGTGCGCACAAGGTTCACGGCGTTAAGGGAGTGGGGGCGCTTATTCTCTCCAAAGGCACACGACTTCTTCCGATAACTTTTGGTGGCGGTCAGGAGAAAGGTCTCCGTTCGGGAACAGAAAGTGTACCGCTGATTTCCGCATTCGGTGCGGTGGCGGAAGAATTCCGCACGACTCTGCCACAGGCTGTTGCAAATGCGGAGGAGATGAACAGCTACATCAGAAAGAAACTCTCAAAGCTTGAGGGTATCTCCGTCAATTCGGGGGAGGAAGGTTTTTCTCCGTTCATACTGAATATTTCCGTTGACGGTATCCGTTCGGAGATAATGTTGCATTTCCTCGAAAGCAGGGGAGTTTATGTTTCAAGCGGAAGTGCCTGCTCGGTCGGAAAGAAAAGCACGGTGCTAAAGGAATTCGGGCTTGACGACAAGCGCATTGACAGTGCGATAAGAATAAGCATCTCAAGATATACAACCTGGAAGGATACAGATATGCTGATTAACGGTATCATCGACGGTCAGCAGTCTATTTCACGATAAATCACACGGTAAGGAGGCGCACCGCAGAAAATAACGGTGCGGTCGGAAAATGAAAGAAATTGTACTCGCAAAATACGGAGAGATTGCTCTCAAAGGACTTAACAAGAGCAGGTTTGAGAGCCTTCTCGTAAAAAACCTCAAAAGACGCCTCGGCGATTTAGGTCAGTTCAGATACACAAGGGCGCAGTCGATAATCTATATCGAGCCTCTTGACGACGGAATCGATATGAACGATGTAGTCGCAAGGGTGTCAAAGACATTCGGTATTGCGTCTATATGTCGCTCCGCAGAGTTGCCGAAGAACTTTGAAGGCATTGTTGCCGAGGGAATACCTTACCTCGACGAACAGCTTTCGTTTGCAAAGACATTCAAGGTTACGGCAAGACGCTCAGACAAGAAATTTCCGATGAAGTCTCCCGAAATCTGTATGGAGCTTGGCTATGAAATACTCCGGCGTTACCCGCATCTTACGGTTGATGTCAAAAATCCCGATGTTGAGGTAATAATCGAAATAAGAGAAACAAACGCATACATCCATGCGGGAACAATAGCAGGCGCAGGCGGAATGCCCGTCGGAAGCTCGGGTCAGGCTATGCTCCTTCTCTCAGGGGGAATAGACTCTCCCGTTGCGGGATATATGATGGCAAAGCGTGGCATACACATAAGCGCAATTCATTATGTCAGCCCGCCGTACACATCGGACAGAGCGAGAATGAAGGTAGAAAGACTCTGCTCGAAAATCAGCGCATACTGCGGTGATATAAGATTTTTCTGCGTTCCGTTCACGGAAATTCAGGAGAAAATCAAGGACGAATGCCCCGAGGAGCTTTTCACGATAATCATGAGGCGCATAATGATGGAAATCGCACAGAGGATTTCTGTGCAGAACAACTGCAATGCGCTTATCCTCGGTGAAAGCGTGGGTCAGGTTGCAAGTCAGACTATGGAGGCTATCGTCTGCACAGACGCTGTTGCGAAGATGCCTGTTTTCCGCCCTGTAATCGGAATGGACAAGTCGGAGATAGTTGAAATCGCACGCAAGATAGACACCTTTGATATTTCGATAGAGCCTTATGAGGACTGCTGTACGGTGTTCACGCCGAAGCACCCCAAGACCAGCCCCGTTCTCAGTGAGGTTGAGGAGGCACAGAGCAGGTTCGACTTCGAACCGCTTATTGCAGAGGCTGTAAACAATACTGAAATGAGGATTTTCAAGACGGAATTCCAGTCCTGCTAAAATCACGGAGAATTATATGGTAAATTGTATTGAATACGACCTGGCAAATATTACAGGCAACCTTGATATCCTTGACAGGACTGTACGCAGTGTAGTAGAATTGTTGGGTGAAAAGAGCCTTAAAATAGCCGTCGCAGAAAGTTGCACGGGCGGATTGATTTCCGAACTTATCACGAATGTTTCGGGGGCGTCGTCGGTGTATGAGCTTGGGGTATGCACATATACCGAGGGGATGAAAACTCGTCTGCTCGGCGTGTCGGCTGAAACTCTCGGCACATACGGGGTATACAGCGGTGAAACGGCGATAGCTATGGCAAAAGGGGTAAAGGAAATTTCGGGGGCAGATATAACAATCGGCATTACAGGAATAGCAGGCCCTACGGGTGCGGTTGCGGGTAAGCCCGTCGGCACGGTGTATGTTGCATTCTGTTATCCCGACGGGGAAGAAATATTCCTGCTCACGCTTGACAAAATCGGCGGAGTGGATAGAAAATTAATCCGCAGATATACCGCACTTGCTGTATTCACACGGCTGGAAAATCATTTTACTGCGGATTTGGAAAGGAACTAGCTTTGGGACTTTCACGGGAAGCGAAGAAATCAATAAAAAAAGCACAGAAGGCACAACGCAGAAAGCGTAGAAAAACGCACTGGCTCATAATACAGAAGGGCGACGACACAAAGGAAATCATCAGCAAGGTTTTTACACAGCTTTGCTGTATAGTTGTTCTGGCGTCGGTTATTATCCTCTGGGATTACTTCAAGGCGATGTACGATAATGTAAAGCTGAACAGCTCGCTTCAGGACATTTACGGAAGTATATACGGTGCTGTTACGGGTGACGGACAGTTGCTCCCCAGCGCAGAGGCACTTCTTGAAATCAACCCCGACACTGTCGGCTGGGTGAAAATCGAAGGGACAAAGGTTGACAATCCCGTTGTTCTTCACAAGGAAGATACGCCCGATAATTTTTATTATCTTACACATAACTTTAACGGGGGAGAGGCAAAGGCAGGTACGGTCTTTGTCGATTACCGTTCAACGATCGGCTACAAACAGCAATCGGATAATTTAGTCATATACGGTCATAACGAAAAGGATAATTCCATGTTCGGTGACCTTGATGAATATAAGCACGACATTGAATTTTACAGACAGCATCCGACAATTCAGTTCAACACCAACTACGAAACGGGAGAGTACAAGATTATCGCCTGCTTCGTGACGAATGTACTTCCGTCGCAGTCTGCTGACGGAACGGTGTTCGACTATCAGAACTACATTGATTTTGACGAGGCACGCTATCAGGATTTCATCAACAATGTCATCAGCCGTTCGCAGATAATCACAACGGTGGATTACCGCTACGGTGACAGGTTCATTACCCTTTCGACCTGCTCGAATGAGTTTGAGCCTTCAAGGTTTGTCGTTGTTGCAAGAAAAGTCCGTGACGGCGAGGATGCAACCGTCGATGTTGCGGGTGCGTATGTGAACGAAAACGCAAAGGAACCCGACTGGGACGTAATATACGGAAGATAATATGGGAGGATTTTAATGCAGGACGGACAGAAATCCGGACTTCTGAAGGAGAAACGGACAGCACCGAAAAAGAAAAAGCCGATGGACAAGATGAGCATCGCATTTGCGGTGACGGTTATAGTTCTTGCGGCGGCGATTGTTCTTTACAGTGCGTATGAGAGCATACGCTCAAAGATTGAATACAATAAGTGGTCTGAACTTCAGAGTTCCCTTGCAACTGAAACTCCGCCACCGACGGAGCCTGTCGCTACCGAGGATAATTCTCCTCTTCCGCTGACACCTCTGGCGCAGGAGCTTCTGAAAGAAAACCCCGACACTGTCGGCTGGCTCAAAATAAACAACACGAATGTAAACTATCCCGTTGTACAGAAGAAATCTCTTGAGGACGGCGGAAATGATTACTATACAAACCACAGCTTTGACGGAAGTGCAAACCGCAAGGGTGCGGTGTTCTCGGATTACCGCACAACGATAGAGGACAGGTATCAGTCCGACAATATTGTGATATATGCTCATAACGAGGCGGCAAACGATATGTTCGGTGACCTTGACTTGTACAAGAACAGCGGCGGCGACGACTGGAATCCCAAAGCGCTTGAGTTTTACAAGGCAAATCCGACATTTGAATTCAGCACAAACTACACAACATCAACATACAAGATAATGGCGGTGTTCGTCACGATGAGAACTGACGAATACGACGATATTCCGCTTTTTGACTATCAGAACTATATTGACTTCACGGAAGACAGATACAACGATTTTATCGACAATATCGAAAAACGGAACAAGCTGTCCACCGATGTCGATTATAAATACGGCGACAGATTCGTGACACTTTCCACCTGCTCCAACGAGGCGTCGGACGCAAGACTTGTCATTATAGGACGCCGTGTAAGAGACGGAGAAAGTACAAAGGTTGATACCTCGGCGGCTGAATTTGTAAGCCCCGAATATGAACACGACTGGACGGAAATCTATAAAAATGCAGGATAATTTCAGGAGGGTTTTACCGATGAATTATAATTACAAAAAAGTCTGTACCGCTGTTGTTGCACTGACAATAGCAATGTCGGCAATGATAACGGCGTCAAGCTGTGCGGCAGGAAGTTCGGAACCTGTAAGCGTTACATACGAAACAAAGGTTGAAACGGCAGAAACTACAATCGTTACAACCGAAGAGCCTGAGCCTCCTCTGGTACTTCTCCCCGAGGCTGAGGAAAGACTCGGAACATACGAGCATTATGCAGGCTGGATAAGCATTCCCGGTATTGTTGACGAGCCTGTTGTTCAGTATACTGACAATGCGTATTACCTCGACAAGAATTCCGCAACACAGCAGTATGATGTCGGCGGTGCTATATATGCGGATTTCCGTTGCGTTCTCGACACAAGAAAACGCTCGGAGAATATAGTTCTCTACGGACACAACCAGAAGGACGGCACACGTTTCGGACAGCTCGATTTCTACAAGTGGAATCCTCTTACCTACTACAAGAAACAACCCGTGATAAGCTATAACACAGCTTACGACGAGAGAGAATACAAGATTTTTGCGATGTTCATCATCAACACAAAGGAAGAGCATGACACAAGACCGCTTTTCGATTATCATAACTACATTGAACTTGATGACGACGCCCGTTTCAACGAATTTGTCGAACAGTGCCGTAAGCGCTCGCTTGTAATCACCGATGTTGATATTCAGCGTGACGACCATTTCCTCACGCTTTCGACATGCAGCACGGAATTTGACGAATCACGTTTTGTAATCGTTGCCCGTGAGGTGCGTGAGGGCGAAAGCTCCGAGGTTGATGTTTCAACCGCAAAAACAAATACAAATCCGCTGTATCCCGCAATTTTCTATAAGTATAACGGCGGAAGCTATATCGAATAATACGGAAGGGAGGAGAATCCCATGAACAAGAAGAAAGGATTGCCTATGGGCGGCTTTATGATTGCCGCTTTTATAGGACTTTTCTACACTTTCATCTTCTGCACGACGGGAGAGATTGTTGATACCACAGAATTTGCAATGGCAGAGTATACGGTCGAGGATACTTTCTCTTCCGAGGATACAACCGCTGTTTCATTCAACTATGTTGAAGAAACGACAAAGGGCACAACCGCAACGGGTGCTGTCGTTACGACAACTGCGGGAAGAGATACGATTGCACAGCCGGGAATGTCAATCCCGAAGGCAAGCGGTGTCGGAAATAACTTCGGTACAGGCGCTGTGACTTCAGCAAAGAAGACAACAGCGGCTACCAGAAGGACAACTGCCGCAACGACAACAACGAAGGCTGCAACAACGACGCCTGCAACCACAACAACACCCGTTACTACAACAACACCTGTTACGACAACGGTTGTGACTACTACTGTACCCGCAACGACAACAACAGTTCCCGTAACCACGACGAAGGCGACTACAACAACGGTTGCGACCACAACCACAAAGGCGACAACCACAACGCCCGTGACGACTACAACAAAGGTTACGACGACAACTCCCGCAACGACAACGGCACCCGTCACAACAACGGTGGCGACAACCACAAAGGCAAAGCCTGCAACAAGCTCGGCGGGAAACCTCAGCTATACATACAACGGCACGAAGTACACCGATACGGCATATAATGTAATATGCAAGATGGTCGAGGCCGAAATGGGTCCCTCGTTCGACGAGGAGGCTATCAAGGCACAGGCTGTTGCGTCATATTCCTATGTGAAGTATTTCAACGAAAGAGGCTCATCACCCTCGATTGCGATAAAGTCAAATGTTTCGACAAAGGTCAAGAATGCAGTTGCCGAAGTTATCGGGCAGGGAATATACTACAACGGAAACATCTGCCAGGCAGTTTACTGTGCGTCTTCGGGAGGAGCGACAGCAAACGCAAAGGATGTATGGGGCGGAAGTGTTCCATATCTTCTGAGTGTCGAGAGTGAATATGATGAGCTTTACGACAAAAACTACGGAAGAAAAGTAACATTCACCGAAAGTGAAGTCCGCACTAAGATACAGAATGCAACGGGAATTTCCCTTTCTGATAACCCTGAGGAATGGCTCGTTATAGAAGATTATGTTGACGGCGGTTATGTCGGAACGGTATCTATCGACGGAAACACAAAGTACAAGAAGAACGGAAAAACCGTGAATATTACAGGCCGTGTAGTGCGTGAGACGATATTCTCGTACGGAATACGCTCCGCAAAATTTGATGTTGAATACGACGACGGCACATTCACATTCACTACATACGGCTACGGCCACGGAGTAGGTATGCCGCAGAACGGGGCGAACTACTACGCACTTTATGAGGGCTACGACTATATCGATATTCTTGAGCATTATTACACAGGCGTAGAGATATACTGATAACCTACGGAAAGGACAGGCTATGCAGGTTTACGACATTATCACCAAGAAAAAGCGTAACATTCCTCTTACTTCCGGGGAAATAGAATGGCTTGTAAAAAGCTATACCGACGGTGAGATTTCGGACGCTCAGATGACGGCGTTTCTTATGGCGGTGTATTTCAATTCCATGACCGACGAGGAAACCTCGGCTATGACAATGGCTATGGCGAAGTCGGGCGATATGCTGGATCTGAGCGAAATCGCAGAGATTACCGTCGACAAGCATTCGTCGGGGGGAGTAGGCGACAAAACCACGCTGGTGATTGTTCCGATAGTGGCGTCCTGCGGAGTTGCTGTTCCGAAAATGTCGGGCAGAGGACTCGGAATGACGGGCGGCACAATCGACAAGCTGGAGAGTGTTCCGGGGTTCAGAACTGCCGTGGAGTACGATGAATTCAAGGAAATCGTAAAGAAAACAGGTTGTGCGGTTGTCGGACAGACGGGGCATCTCACTCCTGCGGACAAGAAGATATACGCACTCCGTGATGTTACGGCAACGGTGGACAGTATTCCTCTCATAGCGGCGAGTATAATGAGTAAAAAGCTCGCAATGGGCGACAAGAATATCGTGCTTGATGTCAAGTGCGGAAGCGGGGCGTTTATGAAAACTCCCGACGAGGCACAGAAACTTGCCGATACTATGGTACGCATCGCCGAGAACAACAACAGGAATTGCGTCGCTCTCGTTACCGATATGAACAAGCCTCTCGGAAGGGCTGTCGGAAACTCTCTTGAGGTTATCGAGGCGATTGAAACCCTCAGGGACAAGGAAAAGGGCGAATTCTACGACCTTTGCATAGAATTGTCGGCGAATATGCTGTCGCTTGCGGGCAAGGGAAGTGTTGACGCTTGTCGTCAGCTTGCTGTCGAGGCGGTATCGTCGGGCAGGGCCCTCGGAAAGCTCCGTGAAATGATAGAGGCTCAGGGCGGAAATCCCGATGTTGTCGATGATTATACGCTTTTCAAGCAGGCGGAGTACAGCTATGACATCCTCGCTGAAAACGACGGCGTTATAAAAAATGTCGACTGCGAAGAGATAGGCCGTGTGTCACTTCTTCTCGGGGCAGGGCGTGAAGTCAAGGACGCTCCGATTGACCATTCCGCAGGGGTGTATTTCTATAAACTCTGCGGTGAAAATGTGCTTAAGGGAGAGCGCATTGCAACCCTCTACACAGACAAAAAGGAAAATATCGACAATATTATCACTCGCTTTAGGCAAGCATACCCAATTTTGAGCGATGAAAATTAGTTGAATTCACAATTTTTAAATATTTTGCACATATACTATTGACAAAAATAAATAGTATTGTATAATAGAATAAGAAAATTGTTAACATCGTGTTAATTCAATATTAGGAGGCATTGATATGGGCATTGCAGATGTAGTAGGAAATATCAGTTCAACAACAACAGGTTTGAGCGAAAAGGCTAAAAACATTTCCGAAATCGGAAATCTCAAGCGTAAGATTCAGTACGAGGAAGAAAGAATCGTTGAAATTTACGCTGACATCGGAAAGAGCCTTTACGAGAACAGAAATCAGACTCCCGAAGATTTTGCTCCTCTTTGCGACGATATCGATGTTCGTAAGCGCCGTATAAAGAAGATGCGTCTTGAAATGAACGAACTTCGTGGAATCAAGCTCTGTGAAACTTGCGGAACAGAAGTCGACGAGAGATATCTTTATTGTGGTGTATGCGGTTCAAAGCTTCCCTCAAGCAGAGATGTTGCTGTTACAGGCGAATCAGCAGACGAATTTTTCACACCCGCAGGCGCTACTGTGATCGAATAATTACGATAATTTCGCTATTCGTCAAGAATAGCGAAATTTTTTTAAAAAAGGTATTGACATTGATATTTGCAATCTTAGGATGTGCGAGATTAAGTAAAAGAGAGATTAAATAGAGAACAGATTTAAAGTAGAGGAGAAAAAGTTATGTGGAAGAATACAAGTAAAAAAGCACCTATAGCTGTTTTTTTAGGATGGATATTATTTTTGAGCTT
>SVNT01000010.1 GCA_015066785.1 Ruminococcus sp. | reverse complement strand
TCTCGTCCGTTCGACTTGCATGTGTTAGGCGTGCCGCCAGCGTTCGTCCTGAGCCAGGATCAAACTCTTAATTAAGTTTGTATATCAAGCACCTTTCGGTGCGTTGATTCCTGTATGCTCAAGCATTAGCTTGGCTAATCTATGTTTTTCAGTCTTTGCATCTGACTTTGAAAATGGTCTGCTTTTCTGCAAACCGGAATTTCAAGGGTTTGTTATCGCTAAAATTGTTCAATTTTCAAGGTGCTTTTCTCGCTCCCCTTTCGGAGTGCTTTTCTATTATATCAACATTTATCCCCTTTGTCAAGAACTTTTTCTCCAAAATCTTCGACAACTTTACAAGCTTTTATTTGGGGTTTTTGTTGAATATTATCAATAGCCTTCACAAAAGGGATTTTATGTATATTTTATCCCGCAATTACGGAAATATACATATAAAAATCAAACGCCCCGTTTTTCACGAAGGCGTTCTGCGACTGGTTGGGATAGGTGGATTCGAACCACCGGAATGACGGAGTCAAAGTCCGCTGCCTTACCACTTGGCTATACCCCAATATCTTTAATAAATATACTACATTTAAAAATAGTTGTCAAGAATTATGTTTCCGCAAAAACAGCGCTATATGCATAAAGACCACCTCCTTATAATAAGGAGATGGTCTTATCGGAAGTTATTCTGCGATTTCGAGTTTTTCACGCATAACTGTTACATAATCAACCTCATTTATGTCGATCACGGTATCAAATGTAAATTCGGTTATCGTCTTGTTGCCCTCGCCGATGCCGTAGCTTGTTCCTGCACATCCTGTTGCAACAATTTCTCTGCCGTCCTTCATTACAACGATGCACTCATTGTTTCCGACAAAAAATCCATCGTTAGGAATTTCAGGGTTGAAGTATTTATCGGGGATATTTTCAAATGTTGCCGAAACGCTGATGGGAGTAATCTTACCGTTTATAACAATGCCGTCAGCTTTTGTCACTTCGGTAAGCTCAACGCCCGTAATCGTCGACTCAACCTTGAATGTAACACTGCAAAGGTCTTCGCAGAAAATCGACGGCTTGATTATTTCTCTCACTTCCTCGGGTGTATATTCTTTGTCATCAATGTCACGGGGATACAGTCTGTCGAATTCCTCGTCATCACAGAAATCGCCCATATTGATTGTCATTTCCTGCCCGTCAACTGAAAATCCGTGCAAAGATATATCGTATACCACTACCGCCTTATTCCCTGTAACCTCAAATCCTTCGTGAGAATATGCCATGCCGAATTCAGAAGATGCGTCAATCCATTCCTTACGTGCTGACATCTTCTCAGGGAAATCCTCTCCGTCGGTACGTGTAAGCTCGACGATAACATGAACATTCGACTCACTTGCAAGCACACCGAGAACATTTATGTCTATATCCTCGCTTGTTACGTTTTTTTCAACAGACGGAACATACACAGAACTTTCAAGAGCCTCTCCGCCCTCGAATATCTTTGCAATCCATTCTGCCGCACCGAATGCATTTGTCGCATACACCGCCGTTGTTGACATCAGGAACACCGACGCTATCCCGATAATCACAGGGATTTTTCTGAAGCGTATCCCCTTTGTTCTCTTTTCTTCTGTGTTTTCATTTTTAATTCTATCAAACATTTTTTCTCTCTGCTCCTTCGTGGGCGACATTTGTTCAAACGCCCTGTTTATGTGTTTGTCGTTCATTTATGTACCCTCCAAGTTCAATTTTCAGCCTTTCCCGTCCTACCGAAAGCTGTGTCCTTATCGTGCTTTCATTCCTGCCGATGAGTTCGCTTATCTCCTTGACGGAATACTCCTCGTAGTAATACAGATACAGTACCTCCTTGTACTTCGGAGGCAGTGCCATCAGTTTTTCAAGAAGTATATCCTCCTCGGTGTCAAAGCTGACCGTTTTATCCGCCACCTCGCAGATGTCGGAGCGTTTCGCCCTCCACCAGCATCTGAGCATATCACGGCAGTGGTTTCTCGCCGCAACAATGAACCACGCTTTTTCATGCTCACAGTCGGAGAAAGTCCGAGGATTTTTCAGGTACTTCATAAATACCGCTTGCGTGGCGTCTTCAGCGTCGCATACTATCCGCAAATGCATAAGACAAATTCTGTATACGCTGTCCACATTTCTTTCATACACCTCGGAAAATCCGTCGTTGATTTCCACGCTATCTCCCCCTTTCTGATATATAAACGATTGAAGAAAGCAAAAAGTCTTATTTTAAGTAAAAAAATATCGGGAAAGCGATTTGCCTTCCCGATACATATTATTAAAGTAATGTCGCCCTGAGTTCTTCCCCTGACTTTGCGGAAAGATATGCGGGCGGAATATCAAACACCGTCTTGCAACCGCTTACACCTTCATTATTCATACGGACAACAGCCCTTGCGAATGCCACAAGCACCATTGATGTAAATTCGGGATTAGACTCCAGCTTGAGACTGTATTCGATTGTGTGCTTTGTCTCTCCGTTCCAGCCTGTATTTCCGCTTCTGATTACAACACCGCCGTGAGGCATTCCGCTGTGGTCACGGATAAGCTCTTCCTCGGAGATAAAATTAACTATTGTATTATAGTCGGCGAAATAGTTGGGCATTGTCTTGATTTCGTTTTCTATTCTCGCCTTGTCTGCACCGTCTTCGGCAACTACATAGCACACTCTCGTATGCTTGTCCCTTGTGGTGAGTTCGGGATTTTCGCCGTTTCTTACAGCGTTTACAGCCTCATCAACGGGAACTGTGTACTGCTTTGCGTTCTTTACGCCGTCAATTCTTCTGATAGCGTCGGAATGCCCCTGAGAAATCCCCTTGCCCCAGAAGGTGTAATCCTTTCCGTCAGGAAGAAGTGCATTTCCGTAAAGACGGTTGATAGAGAACATTCCAGGGTCCCAACCGACAGAAATAGCCGCAACCTTTCCCGATTTCTTTGCAGCGGCGTCAACCTTTGCAAAATGCTCGGGAATTTTTGCGTGAGTATCAAAGCTGTCAACAACATTGAAGATTTCCGCAAATTCGGGTGTCTGCACAGGAAGGTCGGTAGCACTTCCTCCGCAGAGAATCATAACATCAATGTCATCCTTCATTTTCTTTGCTTCGTCTATATGATACACCTTTGCCGTCTCGGTGAGGATTTTCACCGTTTCGGGCGGACGTCTTGTAAATACCGCAACAAGCTCCGTATCGGGATTGTTCTTTATCGCACATTCTACGCCTCTTCCGAGGTTGCCATAGCCGATAATTCCTATTCTGATAGTCATAATCAACTCTCCTTGCCGTAAAATAAATTCATATCATTACTATACCACAAATGAAAGTCACCGTCAATATTCTTGCAAAAAATATTTTTGCCAAAAATAATTGCGGTTCAGTCTTTTTTCGACTAAACCGCAATAAATTCTCTGTTTACTTGTTCACTTCAACCATAAGCTCGCATATCTGTTTTGAAAGTTCAACGGGATTTTCTATCGTAACGCCTTCAATCAGAAGTGCCTGCGTGTAAAGGAGCTTTGTATAGTTCTTAAGCTTTTCCTTGTCGCTGTCATAGAGCTTTGCAAGCGTCGGAAGAATATCGTGCGTCGGATTGATTTCGAGGATTTTCTCCGCCTTCACCTTATTTCCTGTGGGACTGGGCATATTGTTGAGAATCTTCTCCATCTCCATAGAAAGTGCGCCCGCAGTGGAAATGCATACAGGGTGAGTCTTGAGTCGCTGTGACACGCGGACTTCCTTGATGTTGCCGTCAAGTACGCCCTGCATAAAGATGAACATATCCTTGTACTTTTCGTTCTTCTCTTCGATTTCCTTCTTTTCTTCCTCTGTTTCGATGTTGAGGTCGCCCGATGCTATCGACTTGAACTCTTTGCCCTCGTAGCTCATAAGCACCTGCACCACGAACTCGTCAACATTGTCAAGGAAATAGAGTATTTCGTATCCCTTTTCCTCGATAAGCTCTGTCTGCGGAAGGAGCTTTATACGCTCTACGCTGTCGCCGTTTGCGAAGTAGATGTACTTCTGGTCTTCCTTCATTCTCGATACATACTCCGACAAAGTCGTGAGCTTGTCCGAGAATGACGACCTGAACATAATGAGGTCCTGAAGTGTTTCCTTGTGCACGCCGAATTCACTGTACACTCCGAGCTTGAGCTGCAAGCCGAAGTTCTTGAAGAATTTATCGTAGCGTTCACGGTCGTTCTTCAGCATTTTCTTGAGTTCATTCTTTATCGTTGTTTCAAGGCTCTTTTCGATGAGCTTGAGCTGTCTGTCATGCTGGAGCATTTCTCTGGAAATATTGAGACTTAAATCCTCTGAATCCACAAGTCCCTTTACAAACCCGAAATAGTCGGGAATGAGGTCGGAGCATTTTTCCATAATAAGTACGCCGTTGGAGTAAAGCTGGAGTCCTCTCTCATACTCCTTTGTATAGTAGTCAAACGGAGCCTCCGCAGGAATATAAAGCAGTGCGTCATATGACGGGAAGCCTTCATTCTTTATGTGCATATGCTTTATAGGCGCCTGATAGTCATAGAACTTGTCGAGATAGAAATTAACATAGTCATCGTCGATAAGCTCGTTCTTGTTCTTTTTCCAGAGAGGAACCATACTGTTGAGCGTCTGGTTTTCTATATGAAGCTCATACTCGTCCTCTGTTCCATCCTTGAGGTGCTGATGTGCAACATCCATTCTGATTGGATAGCGGATGTAGTCGGAGTATTTCTTTACAAGCTTCTGAATTTTTGCCTGCTGGAGATACTCGTCGTAATTTTCATCCTCGCCGTTATCCTTGAGCTTCATCACGATAACAGAGCCGTTGCCGTCCATTTCAGCCTCTTCCACGGTATATCCGTCTGCACCGTCGGATACCCACTTGTAAGCTGTATCCTCGCCGTAAGCCTTCGATGTAACGCTTACTTCCTTTGCAACCATAAACGCAGAATAGAAGCCTACACCGAACTGACCGATAATACTTACATCATCGCCTGTTTCGTTTTCCTTTTTGAATGCAAGCGAACCACTCTTTGCGATAGTGCCGAGGTTGTTTTCGAGCTCGTCCTTTGTCATACCGATACCGTTATCGGAGATTGTAATCGTTCTGTTTTCCTTGTCGAGCTTTATGTCGATAGCGAAATCGTCACGGTTCATAGCCTCGCCCGACGAAAGCGAATTGAAATACAGCTTGTCAATAGCGTCCGACGCATTTGAAATCAACTCACGGAGGAAAATCTCCTTGTGAGTATAGATTGAATTGATCATCATTTCGAGAAGTCTTTTGGACTCCGCCTTAAACTGCTTTTTTCTCATATTTTTGTCTTCCTTTGTAAAAATGTTAGCACTCCTATGACACGAGTGCTAAATCAAGTATATCATTTACGCAGATAAAAGCAATAGCTTTAATATAATATCTATATTTTATTTACCATTTGTACATATATGCTATTTATAATTATCGTACAGCACTCTGAAAACAAGGTGAAACAAATGGCTAAAAATATGAAAATCATCGCAGTATCAAGCGTTGTACTGTTTATACTGTTTTCAACGGGATATATCATCTTCCCGCTTGATTTCTTTCTTACAATGGCGATAACCTGCGGAACTATTGCGTATCACTTCTGTATTCGGCTTTTAGTCGGATTTATCGTCGACAGGATAATGCACAACAAGGCGGATTACCACAAGCCGTTCTACCGTGTCGGAAAAGCAGAAAACAATCTTTACAAGCTCCTGAAGGTAAAGAAATGGAAAAACCGTATGCCTACATATTCCCCCGACACATTTTCTCCCGAAAAGCACACATGGTCGGAAATTGCCGAGGCGACCTGCCAGTCCGAAATCGTCCACGAAATCAATGTTGTGCTGAGCTTTCTGCCGCTTGCCGCAGTGCATCTCTTCGGCTCATTTCTTGTGTTCCTGCTCACATCAATCGGTGCGGCGGCATTTGACCTTATGTTTGTGATAATGCAAAGATACAACAGACAGCGGATTATAAAAATTGCAGACAAAGAAAAAGCCCGTGATTAATTTCACGGGTTTTCTTTTTATACTAGAATTTATACAACGAAACACTCTGGAAACCGTCAAGGAGTTTATCAAGCATAGCAAAGGATTTTCCCGTGCCTCTTGCAACGCAGGTCATAGGCTCGTCGGCAACACGACAGGGTATTCCCGTTTCTGCGGTAATCAGCTTGTCAAGTCCGCCGAGCAACGCCCCTCCGCCCGTGAGATAAATTCCGTTTGTATGAATATCTCCTATAAGTTCGGGAGGAGTAACCTCGAGTACACTTCTTATTGCAACGAGTATGTCTGTCACAGGCTCGATAATCGCACGGTGTATGTCCATATCCGTCACGACGATTGCCTCGGGCAGTCCGTTGAGGAGGTTTCTTCCCTTTACCGTCATCGTTTTCGTTCCGTCGGGGTCGTAGACATTCGCAATTCCATGCTTTATCTGTTCTGCGGTTCTTTCTCCTATCAGGAGCTTGTATGCATTCGTGATATGCTTTACTATCGCCTGGTCAATTTTGTTTCCGCCGACCTTTACCGACGCAGATTTTACTATACCGTTCATCGATACAGCCGCAACATCGGTTGTACCTCCTCCGATGTCAACAACCATATTTCCTGTCGGAGTGTCAATGTCAACGCCCGCACCGATAAGTGCCGCAACAGGCTCCTGAATGAGATATATCTTCCGTGAGCCGCTGTTTCTTGCCGCCTCTACGACCGCACGGCTTTCAACCTCGGTAACTCCCGACGGCACGCAGATTACAATTCTCGGCATAAGCAGTTGCTTTGAAGTAACCTTCTTTATGAAAGCGCAAATCATACTTTCCGCCATCATGTGGTCGGAAATTACTCCGTCCGAAAGCGGCTTTACCGCCACGATATATCCGGGGGTCTTACCGAGCATTCTGTATGCCTCGTCACCTACCGCAACTACTTCGTTTGTTTTTTTGTTATATGCAACAACAGAGGGCTCATCAAGGACGATACCCTTGTTTCCCATAGTTATAATTACATTCGCTGTCCCGAGGTCAATTCCTATATCAACCGATGGCATTTCAGACACCTGCTTTCATCATCATTTCTATACTATTTTATCACTTGTGTATTTTTATTTCAAGTATTTTTAAGCGGAGTAGTTGCGGCGGCAGTTACCGTAACCGTCTTTGCACCCATATCTTTGAGTATCCTTGCACACTCATTCACCGTTGCGGTAGTTGTGATAACATCATCGCAGAGAAGAATATTCTTCCCTTCGATATTTTTCTTGCCCTCGCCGAACAATCCCGAAATATGTTTTATTCTTTCCTCTCTTGAAAGATTATGCTGTTCCTCTTTGTCGGATTTCTTGCAAAGAGCGTCGTTCACAACGGGAATTCCCGTTTTCGCTGAAACAGTTTTTCGCAATAAGCTCCGCCTGATTATAGCCTCTTGCGAAGATTTTCTTCTTCGTCATCGGCACGGGAACTATCATATCGTACTCCCCGTGAATTTTATCGGCAATCGCATTCCCGAAATATTCTGCGGCGGTCATTCCGTGACCTGTTTTAAGGGTGAGTATCCCTTTCTTCGAAACATCTTCATAGAGAAACGGCACAACCGCACCGTCGTAATGTATTCCGCTGTCGCAGATACATTCAGGCTTTCCGCAGACGGAACATATATCCCCTGAACGCTCAATCTTCCCGTCACATTCCGCACAACAAAGCTCATCCCACTTGATAAAACCATCGCAGAACGGACATCTGTTCGGAAAGAAAATATCCAGAATGAATTTTGCAACCTTATTCATCGTCATCCCTCTTGGAAAGCATATCTTTAAGACAGCTGTATCTTCTTGTGCGTCGGTTGTTTTCTACCATACGCTCGATATTCGTCACGGAACCGACCGTTACCAGAAAATTCTTTGCTCTTGTAACAGCCGTGTAGAAAAGATTACGATAGTACAGCTTTTCCGAGCCGCCCACAAGCACAAGTATTACCGCAGGGAATTCACTACCCTGACTTTTGTGTACGGTTATTGCATACGCAAGCTCAAGATGTTCAAGAATTTCAACGCTGTACGCCGCAATTCTTCCCTCGAAATCAATCACGGCAATTCCGTCACGGCGTCGGATTTCACGGATAATTCCTATATCGCCGTTGAATATTCCCTTGCCGTGCTCTCCGTCCTTTTCCCAGAGAATATCATAGTTATTGCGTGTCTGCATAACCTTGTCGTTTACACGGAAGGAATATACCTTGCCTTTAAGCTCGTCCATTCCGTTCTTCTGCGGATTGATTTCGTTCTGGATACGCTTGTTTATGTCAACAATATTCATTATCCCGTTTCTTGCGGGAGATATTATCTGTATATCCTCCACGGAATTATATCCGTACGCCCTCGGAAGACGGGTTTTGTAGAGTTCAACCACGGTGTTCATCGCCTGCTCCTGCTCAAGCCTCTGCATAAAGAAGAAGTCCTTTGAGGTGTTGTCGAGGTTCGGCATTTCACCACTTACGATAGCGTGGGCATTTGTTACTATTCCGCTTTCCCGTGCCTGCCTGAAAATTTCCGTCAGCGCAACGGTAGGCATAGCCTTGCTGTCGATAAGGTCTTTGAGGATATTTCCCGCACCAACAGACGGAAGCTGGTCGGAGTCCCCGACAAGAATGATACGGCAGGTGTTCTTCAATGCCGCAAGCAACGAAGAAAACAACAGCGTATCCACCATTGACATCTCGTCTATGATGATAACATCGCAGTCTATCGGATTGTCGCCGTCGTGCACGAACTTCAGGTTTCCGTTTTCGCCGTATTCAACCTCTAAAAGTCGGTGAATAGTCTTTGCGTCATATCCCGTAAGGTCGGAAATCCTCTTCGCCGCACGCCCCGTAGGCGCCGCAATCATTACCTCCATCCCCCTCTGCTGATAGAGGGAAATTATAGCGTTGAGGGTAGTCGTCTTACCTGTACCGGGGCCACCCGTAAGAATAAGAAATCCCTGTGAAAGCGCAAGAGAAATCGCCTTTCTCTGCAAGGATTCGTACTTTATGCCGTTACATTCTTCTTCAAGCGTAATCAGGTCGTCATAGTTATACTCGGTATCAAGAAGAAAATCTCCCGCAACCTGCAGTCTTTCCGCAATGTGACTTTCAGCGAGATAGTAATCACGGAGATATGTAAAGCTGCGACCTTTCTTTATGTACTCGAAAAGGTTTTCTTCCTCGTACTGATATTCAAGTGCCTTGTAGAAATCCTCCTCGGAAATTTCAAGGTAAGCACACGCTTTTTCCTGAAGTGCATCCGTCGGCAGACAGGTATGACCGTCGCCTGCGTTTTCGTAGAGGATATAGTCTATCCCCGCTACAATTCTGTTGCGGTCGTTGAAGGGAATTTCAAGGCGGTCGGCAATTTCATCTGCTTTCTGGAAATCAAGTCCGACGCCGTAGCTACAAAGCGAGTACGGATTTTCGTTGATAATGTCAATAGAAAACTGTCCCCACTTCTTCCAGGCGGAGATAGCAACTGACGGAGAAACCTCGTACTGCGCAAGATGGTTCATCAGCTTTCTTATGCCGAAAATACGCTGAAATTCGGAAGAAATCTTGTCCACCTTCTTGGCTGTAATGCCCTTCACCTTTACGAGTAATTCGGGGAAATTTTCAATAACTTCAAGAGAACGCTCGCCGAATTCCTCGACGATGCTCTTTGCAAGTGCGGGGCCGATACCCTTTATCGCCCCCGACCCAAGATATTTTTGTATTGCGTAGGCGGTTTCGGGGAGCTTTCTTTCGCACAGCGACGCCTTGAACTGAACGCCGTATTTTGCGTTGGTGACATACTCTCCGCTGAGTTCAAGTTCCTCGCCTTCCTCGACATTGCCGATTTCTCCGACAACGGTAGTGAGGACATCGCCCATGTCAAGCTCAATAATCGAATAGCCGTTATTCACATTGCGGTAAACGACAGTATCGACAATTCCACTGATTTTTATAATTTCGTTTTCTGCCAAAGAGTTCCCCTCCTTCCGTCTTTATAAATTCACCGTCTGATACATCCGATGAGCTGATATTTTTCGATAAAGCACAATATCGGATAATCACGACAGAGCTTTTCGCAGATTTCCCGTATTTCTGCGGTTGTGCCGTTGTCAAGCAGTATAACTTTACACGGTTTCAATCGGCTTTTTTCAGTCTGCGACATAATATCACGCACGATAAATTCGATATTGTCCGATTTTTCATCGACAAGCACAACTGTATATATCGGGAAGTATTCCGACTTTTTTGCAAGCGTGAAACAAATGCGTCTTATGATAAAAATAGCCGTCATAACCGCACAGGAAAGCACGACTGCAAGCAGAATATCCATAAAAATTCCCCCAATCATCATATCTTACAATCCATAATATGATAACTGAGGGAATTAAGTTCCGACATTAATCGGCATTAAATTTACTGCTGGTTTTTCTTAGCCTCGATGTCTGCGAGAGCATCCTTTCTTGAAAGGTTTATTCTGCCCTGCTGGTCGATTTCCATTACCTTTACGACAATTTCATCTCCGATTGTTACAACATCTTCAACCTTTTCAACTCTCGAATTGTCGAGCTTTGAAATGTGAACAAGTCCGTCCTTACCGGGAGCGATTTCAACGAATGCACCGAAGTTCATTATGCGGACAACCTTACCTCTGTAAATCGCACCGACTTCGGGGTCATTTGCGATAGTTTCAACAATCTGAAGTGCCTTCTTTGCCTTTTCGCCGTTGATACCTGAGATGAATACGTTACCGTCTTCTGAAATGTCAATCTTGACTTCACATTCAGCCTGAATCTTCTGGATAACCTTACCGCCCTGACCGATAACTTCACGAATCTTTTCGGGGTCAATCTTTGTTGTGAGCATCTTGGGAGCGTATTCGTTGACTGTCTCACGGGGAGCGGGAATAGCCTTGAGCATAATTTCGTCAAGGATATAAAGTCTTGCCTTACGTGTCTTTTCGAACGCTTCCTTGATGATGTCCATTGTAAGACCGTCAACCTTGATGTCAACCTGGATAGCTGTAATACCCTCGTGAGTACCGCCAACCTTGAAGTCCATATCGCCGAAGAAGTCTTCGAGACCCTGGATGTCAACCATTGTCATAAAGCTGCCGTCTTCCTTTGTGATAAGACCACATGAGATACCTGCAACGGGAGCCTTAATCGGAACACCTGCGTCCATAAGAGAAAGTGTTGAACCACAGATTGAACCCTGTGATGTAGAACCGTTCGATGAAAGAACTTCCGACACAAGTCTGAGTGCGTAAGGGAATTCCTCAACGCTGGGGATTACGGGAGCAAGCGCTCTCTCTGCGAGTGCACCATGACCGATTTCACGGCGTCCCGGACCTCTTGAAGGCTTTGTTTCACCTACAGAGTAGCTCGGGAAATTGTAGTGGTGCATATATCTCTTTGTGGTTTCTTCGTCAATACCGTCAATCTTCTGTGAATCGCTTACGGGTCCGAGCGTTGTAATTGTAAGAACCTGTGTCTGTCCACGTGTAAAGAGACCTGAACCGTGTACTCTGGGTACAAGACCTACTTCTGCTGCGAGAGGACGGATTTCGTCAATCTTTCTTCCGTCTACACGCTTGCCTTCGTAGAGCCAGTTTCTTACGATTTTCTTCTGGAGCTTGTAGATACATTCGTCGATCATCGCAATCTTTTCGGGATATACTTCGTCGAATTTTGCGTGGATTTCATCAACGATAGGAGCAAGTCTTTCCTCACGGATGTTCTTGTCGTTTGTATCGAGTGCAACCTTTACCTTTTCTTCTGCGAGGTCTGCGATAGCGTCAAACATATCGTGGTCAACTTCCATTGACTCGAATGTGAACTTGGGCTTGCCTATCTGTGCCTTGATGTCGTTGATGAATGTAACAATCTTCTTGATTTCCTCGTGGCCCTTTGCAATAGCCTCAAGCATTACATCTTCCTTTACCTGATTTGCGCCTGCTTCAATCATTACGATTTTTTCCATTGAAGCTGCAACTGTGAGGTTGAGGTCTGTCTTCTCACGCTGTTCGAGTGTGGGGTTGAGGACGATTTCTCCGTCAACGAGACCTACTGAAATACCGCCGATAGGTCCGTTCCAGGGAATATCTGAAATTGAAATTGCGATTGATGCCGCAATCATCGCTGCGATTTCGGGTGAGCAGTCGGGGTCAACAGCGAGAACTGTCATAACAACCGAAACATCGTTTCTCATATCCTTGGGGAAAAGAGGTCTGATAGGACGGTCAATAACTCTCGATGTGAGGATTGCCTTGTCAGAGGGCTTGCCCTCTCTCTTCATGAATGAGCCGGGGATTTTTCCTACTGAATAGAGCTTTTCTTCGTAGTCAACTGAAAGCGGGAAGAAATCCACTCCTTCACGGGGCTTTGCACTTGCTGTAACGTTACCCATTACAACTGTGTCACCGTATCTTACCCAACATGAGCCGTTTGAAAGCTCACATGTCTTGCCTGTTTCAACTACGAGTTTTCTTCCTGCGTAGACTGTTTCAAAAACCTTGTACTTTTCGAACATAATTTTCTGCCTCCTGTTTATTTTTATTTTTTCGGGGCAGCAGCTTAGCAATAAAGTCTATGCTTTTTATACAAAAAGCACACAGTTTAATGCTAATCGCTACTGCCTAAATTAATGCTAAAAGGCAGTAAGGGAATAATCCCCTCTGCCTCTTATCTGCATTATCTTACTTACGGATTCCGAGCTTTTCGATGATTGCACGGTATCTGTTGATGTCCTTCTTCTGAAGATAGTTAAGAAGGTTACGTCTCTTACCTACCATCTTGAAAAGACCTCTTCTTGAATGATGGTCATTCTTGTGTGTCTTGAGATGTTCTGTAAGGTCTGTGATTCTCTTTGTGAGAATAGCAATCTGTACTTCAGGAGAACCTGTATCGTTTTCCTTAAGCTTGTTAGCAGCGATAACTGCTGCCTTTTCTTCCTTGAGCATCATGGTTGTTTCACCCCTTTTATATTATTTCCCCGAAAACATAGAATAAGGTGGGTAATGTCCGTGTTTACGGCTTAATCCCTACTCCAAGTAATCGGCACTGTGCGATAAGCACAGTTGATATTATATCACAAACTTTTTGGTTTGTAAATACCTTTTTTAAGAAATAGTCTTTTTATTTTTCTTTTTTGAAGCCTTTACGACGGGAGCTTCTTCTCCGCCCTTGTCCTCAAAAACAGCAACGTCTTCCATTCCCGCAGGCTTGAGGTAATCATACTCGGGATTGTCCTGCCCCTTTGCGTCGTAATACGGGTCGATGATGTACTTCTGTATCGTAGGATAAAGATTGAATGCGACGATAAATCCCGCAAAAGAGAACGGGAAGAACGCATACAGCACCGCAAAAGAAAACGAAACAAATGCCATAAGCAGTGCAGGTACAGCCATTATCAGAAGAAACAGAAAAACCGTCAGGAAGGACTGCTTTGCCGAAACAACGGTAAGTATGAATGAGTTCTTGAGAATTTCTTTGAAACCGAGGTTTATATTCGGTATCATCAGGAATGTGAAAAAACTCATCATAAGAAGAACTACACCGACAACAGCCGTAATCGCCATAAGAATATAGTATTTGTCATCAGTCTGTGCAATTTCGGGGTAAATACACATTCCCACAACCACACCGCCGATAAACAGCGCATAAAAAGCAAAAAAACCCAAAGATTTAAAGAAGTTTTCCTTGAACGCCTTCCAGAAATCTTCAAATACGAAAGAGTGTTTTTCTATGGAGTAATTCTTCAGCACCTTCATCATAGCCGATGTTGCAGGCCCGATTGTCACTATCGGAAGACAGAAAAGACAGTACAGAAGATTTACACCGATGAGTTTCCAGAACTTACGGGTGAATATCTCGAAAAAAGTTATAATCCTGTGCTTTTTTTCATCTTTGGCAACGCCTGAGCCACTGCTCTGATAATCGTAAAACAAACCCATTTTTCAATATCTCCTAAAATTTTAAAATCCTGCCGAAATAAATGCCGTCACGCCGTCAACAAGCGCCGACCCTAATATTATAACAGACAAAACGACAAATTTCAACACATATAAGCGTAATAACACTTTTGTGTCACGCTCTCCCTCAACGCCTGAGAGAAATCCCCCGAGAATATTTGAAAAACGAATCCCCTCTCTCGCCGCAAGAATAATAGCAAGCGACGACATCACCGCACCGGGAATTATCAGGAGAAGTACTTCAAGAAATCCCGAAAATCCATAGGCAGTGTAAAAATACGCTATCGCCGCACCAAGACCTATCCCACGGAAAACAAGCACCCCGATGTGAACAGGTTGTCCGACAGCGCAGAACCCCATAAAAAAGCAGATAAACACAAGCACCCCTGAGGAACGGAGCGACGACAAAAAAACCTCACCAAAAGATTTTTCGGCAACCCCCGCACGAAAACCGTCAGTTATTGCGGACATAGAAAGCAATGCGTCACCGTCCATATTACGCGCAACCGCCGACCCGATAAACACTCCCGTAAGCAGCACCGTCATCAGCGCCGCAAACATAGCCTTTCCTTTCGGTATCGGAGCCATCTCGCCCACAGGTCTTATTTTTCTTTTTAATATTCTCATAGCACATACCTCGTTTTTTTTGAAAGTATATGCTTGTCTTTATCCGTTTAGACTATTTCGAAAGCTCGTACGCTCTCTGTGTGCAGGCCTTACAGCAGTTTCCGACAACATCTGTAAGATTTGCGGCATAAAGCTCATCAAGTCCCTTGAGCGTAGTCCCTCCCGGAGAAGAAACCATCTTTATCAGCTCGTCGATTGTATAGCCGCTGTCGGTAATCATCTTTGCGGCACCGACAAGCGTCTGCGAGAAGAGTTCCTTTGAAACCTCCTCTGAAATCCCGACAGAATTACCGTAATCGATAAATCCCTTTGCAAAAAGATAGATGAACGCAGGGCTGCTTCCGTTGATTGCGATGATTTCCTTCATCTTATCCTTTGAGATAACCGCAATTTTTCCGCAGGATGCAAAAATGTCGCACACAAGACCGAATTCCTCATCGGATACAGGCTCAACAGCCGCAAGGGCGGATGCACCTTCTCCGAGCAGAAGCGGAGTATTCGGCATTACAAGTACAACCTTCGCATCGGGGATAGTCTTGGACTTGATATATTCCCCTGTAATTCCCGCAGCTATCGAAACGATAACCTTGTCGGCTGTCACGAGATTTCCGACAGCGTCAAGTACCTCCTCGAACATCTGTGGCTTTATTGCAAGGAAAATATACTTACATTCAGCGACAACAGCCGCCGCATCGGCAAGCGGTTTTACACCATATTCCTTGAGTGCCTCGATTTTTGCGGTATCGGGGTCGGCAGCATAAAGCGAAACCTTGTCGGCAAAAGAGCTACCCGCAATACCCTTGAGAATTGCGGCTCCCATATTGCCTGCACCGATAAATCCGATTTTTTCAGACATAATAATCCCTCCGTAAAATAAAAATCACTTGCTATTATTATAATACCGCAACGGAATAATAGCAAGTGAAAAAAATCAATTTTTCCAAGAAGTTTACCGCTTACTTCTGCACCGCTTTCACAACGGGCATTTTGTGATATACCCTCTTGTACGCAGTCATAGCCGCAGGAAGAACAATCACAAGAAGAATAAGGTCAAGCGGGAGTTCTGCAAGATTTTTGGGGAGTCGGAACGAAGTCCACAGCCATGTGATAAATACATCCCAGGCGTCTTTATCCGCAGTGAAAACGCTGAAATCCTTGTTGATATAAAGCGAATACAGGAAATACGAGTTAAGGCAGATGTTGCAGACAAGCACGACTATTGTACGTGAAAGCACAACAAACACCATATTTATCTTTTCTCTGTAAAGAAAAATCCCGTATATAACGCCCGTGAGAACAACGACCAGTCCGAGCTGCGGGCTGTACCCTCTCGCCGCCTTGTTGTCGATGATAAAGCCTATTATGTCAAGCGCAAGCGTTGACATTCCGCAGACGACGGGGCCGTATAACATTCCGATAACGCAAAGTGGAATGAATGTGAAAACTATTCTGAGGTCAGGTGTAATCTGTATTGCGAGCGAGCGGATTGCCACCGCCATTGCAATAAGCATACCGACTGTTGTGAGAGTGCGCAGGTCCTTCAGACTTTCCGCAGAGCGTCTGAACATAGAAAAAAAGCCTTTCATATTGTATCCTCCTTTTTATTATGCTGGTGCATAATCAGGAAGAACAACACAAAACGGCTTTCTCTGTATTATGCATTAGCGGGATGCGAAAGCCTTACCGCAAACCCCGAAAGGTTTTTCGTCCGAATGACAACTCCCCGTCCATCCGGCACTTCACGCAAGGCTTTCTACTCTGATGCGATAGTATTTGATTTAGAATGACAACTCGTTGGCGATGTTGTAAAGGTCAAGTTCAAAAGGCTTCTTCATGCTGAGAGCTTCCTGAATGTCGAAGTCAACAATCTTGTTGTTCTGCATACCTACAACACGGTTTCCGATTCCTCTTGCAAGAAGGTCAACAGCGTAGTAACCCATCTGGCTTGCTACAACTCTGTCTCTTACTGTGGGTGAACCGCCACGCTGAACGTGACCGAGAATTGTCGCTCTCGATTCAACGCCTGTCTTGTTTTCGATTTCCTTTGCGATACCGTCTGCATTTCCGATACCTTCAGAAACCATGATGATAAAGTGCTGCTTGCCTCTTGACTTTGCAATCATAATCTTTTCGCATACATCGTCGATTGAGTAAGGCACTTCTGTTGTGATGATAGATGTTGCACCTACCGCAATACCTGCGTTGAGCGCGATATATCCTGCACGTCTGCCCATTACTTCAACAACGGAGCAACGGTCGTGAGACTGTGATGTGTCTCTGAGCTTGTCAACCATTTCCATTGCTGTGTTCATAGCTGTGTCATAACCGATTGTGTATTCTGTGCAGGCGATGTCGTTGTCGATTGTTCCGGGAAGTCCTACACAGGGGATTCCTCTTGCTGAAAGGTCAGCAGCTCCTCTGAATGAACCGTCTCCTCCGATAACAACTATACCCGCAAGGTTATGCTTGACGCAGTTCTGCTTTGCCTTCTGGATTCCTTCTTCATATCTGAATTCAGGGCATCTTGCTGTGTAAAGCATTGTTCCGCCTCTCTGAATAATGTCAGAAACGCTTCTTTCTGTAAGTTCAAACATATCGCCGTTGATAAGTCCATTATATCCTCTGTGGACACCCATAACTGCAAAACCCTTACGGATAGCAGCTCTTGTTACGGCACGTACAGCAGCATTCATTCCGGGAGCGTCTCCTCCACTTGTAAGAATACCAATCTTTTTTACGTCTTCCATCATAAATTCCTCCACTGCTTAATCATTAGCGATCCATAGCTAAATTACATTTTAACGCATACTTTCCGCTTTGTCAAGACTTTATCATTAAATTAAGAATATATTGTCGATTGAAAGCGCTTCCGCAAGTTCAGAGATCAGAGAATTTGATATTTTACAGTAATTCTTATAGCATTTCTTCTGATTGATGTAAATCAGATCCGCATTTCCTCTGTTTCTCATAAGGATTTCACTGCTCCTGCGACCTTTTTCGATTTCGTCGTCGGCAATTTTCAGACGGAGGGATTTTTTCGAGCATATCTCCTCGAATTCCTTTCCGTCAAGTACATCGGAAAGTATAATCTTCGGTACTTCGTCATCCCTGAGCGAAATCCTGCCCTTTACCGCAACAACATTATCCTTTACGATTTTAGTCCTTGCCTTTGCGAACATATCGGGAAAGGCTATTGCCTCCATAGCGCCTGTAATATCTTCAATCTGCATAAACGCCATTGCGTCGCCTTTTTTGGTAGTGTACGGCTTCACGCCCTGCAACATTACAAGCATACATACCTCTTTTCCGTCGTCAACAAGTTCGTCGCAGACATCGGAAATCGTATTCATACGGCACGCCCTCGCAAGAAAGATATACTGCGACACGGGATGCCCCGAAACATATATGCCTATCGTATCTTTTTCCATCGCAAGAAGTTCATTCACAGGGAATTCTTCCATCGGCGGAACAACAGTTTCCTGCACAGGAGTATCATCGGCTGACATACTGAAAAAGTCAAGCTGACCTTCGAGGTTGTTTCTCGCCATATCTCCCGCAAAATCAAGGAAGCTCTCATAGTTGGAAAGCATCTGTCTGCGGTTGAGTCCGAGTCCGTCAAACGCACCGCATTTTATAAGCCCTTCAACCGAACGCTTGTTTATCTCCCTGCCGTATACCCTTGAACAGAAATCCTCAAGTGACCTGTATCTTCCACCCGTTGAACGCTCTCTGATAATAGAGGCTATCGCACCCTTACCAAGATTTTTCACCGCAAGAAGTGCAAAGCGTATTCCTCCCGCAACCGCAGTAAATCCTTCAAAACTCTCGTTTATATCGGGAGTAAGAAGTTTAACTCCGTGCGCCTCACATTCGGCGGAGTATTCGATAATCTTCGCAGTATTATCAAGTGAACCCGTCATAAGTGCCGCCATATACTCTTTATAATAGTGACATTTAAGGTAAGCCGTTCTGTACGCAAGGCAGGCATAGGCTGCGGCGTGCGATAGCGATAGGTAACTCTTTGAAATTATCTCCGAGTTTTCCCCCGCTCCGCACCGTGCATGCGAGTTTCCCCGCACACGGCGCTCCATCGTCATCCTCTTAAATTACAACTATAACAAGAACCTATA
>SVNT01000007.1 GCA_015066785.1 Ruminococcus sp. | reverse complement strand
GCCACGAGCTGATTGGAAATTGGTTTCAGCAACTGAATTTTGTGTGCCAAAATCACTCAAAGAACAAGCTGAAATTGGGCAATATTTTACAAACCTCGACAACCTTATCACCCTTCATCAGCGTAAGCCGTTTCAACGAAAAATGGAGGTAAAATTTTATGTTAGACGATGTTAAACGCACAGATTTATTCTGTGATTACTACGAAAAATGGGTGAAGGTATATAAGGAAGGTGCTATCAGAAAGGTAACGCTCGATAAATACAATATGACCTTGTCTTGGCTAAGAAAGCTTGCTCCAAGTCTGATGCTCGGAAATCTGAACAGAATAGCTTATCAGCAGTTACTTAATGATTACGCTATTTATCACGAAAGGCAAACCACTATGGATTTTCATCATCAGCTTAAAGGCGCAATCCTTGACGCAGTTGATGAGGGGCTGATAGAGCGTGATCCGACAAGAAAGGCAATTATCAAAGGAAAAACGCCCTCCGCAAAGAAAATCAAGTATCTCAACCAGTTTGAATTGCATACGCTCCTGACATCCCTTGACTTAAAATCAGAAGTCAACTGGGATTGGTTTATACTTTTGGTCGCCAAGACTGGTATGCGTTTTTCTGAGGCTCTTGCACTAACACCACGAGATTTCGACTTTTCTCATCAAATGCTCTCAATTAGCAAGACCTGGGATTATAAAGGTGCCGGGGGATTTCTTCCCACAAAGAATAAGTCATCTGTAAGAAAAATACAGATTGATTGGCAGACAGTAATTCAGTTCTCTGAGCTTGTAAAAGGATTACCTGAAGATGAGCCTATTTTTGTAAGAGGTAAGGTTTATAATTCAACTGTAAATGACATTTTGAGTCGTCATTGCAAGGCTTTGAAGCTTTCCGAGATTTCTATTCACGGATTGAGGCACACTCACGCGTCTTTATTGCTATTTGCGGGTGTTTCAATAGCCAGTGTTGCTCGTAGATTAGGACACGCCAGTATGACAACCACACAAAAGACCTATTTACATATCATTCAGGAACTTGAAAATCAGGATGTGGATTTGGTAATGCGTTCTCTCTCAGGTTTAAGCTAACTTAATCATTAACGAAACGGCTTACGTTGATGAAGGGTGTTTAAGCAAGCGCTGTTTTCTCGTTTTTGAGAAAACAGCGTTTTTTATTCTCCCCATAAGATAGCAAAACTCACTAACTTCCTCTGGGTGATTTTATGCAATTCTACAAAGCTGCAAAAACCTACGCAAACAGACTTAAAAAATCAGCCGTTTTTGTAGGTACTTACGAAAGGGTATGAATGCTCTCTCGAAAATATCGAAAAACGGAGGAAGGAATTATGACAAGAAAGACAAAGCAGGAACTTATCGCTCAAATTGTTGCAATGCTCAACGCTGTAATCGAAGTTGAGAACGAACAGCAAATTACAGAGCAGAAATCATTTGCGCCTGTCGAAATGCTGACCGTCAAGGAATGCACTGAGGCTGTGAAAGGCTTATCCGAACACACCGTCCGTCAGCTTGTTGCACAGGAAAAGATACCGTTCATCAGAACGGGTCAGGGCAAGCGTGGTAAAATTCTCGTCAGCAGGGCTGGGCTGCTGGAATACTTGGGAGGTATTGCCTGATGGATTACAGAGAATATCAGAAAATGCTTGACCCTGCATATCTGAAAACCGTTTCGATGAACGAGATTTATGAAACCGTATTTGAAAGCAGGCCGCCTCTGATTGACGGTCTGCTGTATTCGGGAACATATCTTTTCGTCGGCGCACCGAAGCTGGGCAAAAGCTTCTTTATGGCACAGCTCGCATATCACATCAGTACGGGTATCCCTCTTTGGAATTACCCAGTCCGCAAAGGTACTGTTCTGTACCTTGCCCTTGAAGATGATTACCGACGATTACAGGAAAGAATGTACCGTATGTTTGGAACAGAAAGCACAGACAACCTTTTCTTTGCAACCTCTGCAAATCAGCTTGGCAAGGGGCTTGACGAACAGCTTCAGAGGTTTATCCGAGAACACCCCGACACAAGGCTGATAATTATTGATACTTTGCAAAAGGTACGTGAAGCAGGCGGAGATAATTACAGCTACGCCAACGACTATGAAATTATCACTCGGCTCAAGCATTTTGCAGACAGCTGTGGAATATGTCTGCTGCTTGTTCATCACACACGCAAGCAGCGTTCGGAGGATAATTTTGATATGATTTCGGGAACAAACGGCTTGCTCGGTGCGGCAGACGGCGCTTTTCTTCTTTACAAGGAAAAGAGGGTCGGCAATTCTGCCGTTCTTGAAATTTCGGGACGTGACCAGCAAGACCAGAAGCTGTATCTTATCCGCAACCCCGAAACATTATGCTGGGATTTGGAACGCACCGAAACCAAACTATGGAAAGAGCCTCCCGAACCTATACTTGAAGCAATCGCTGAAATTGTCAATGTAAATAATTCTCTGTGGGAAGGGTCGCCGACGCAGCTTGCCGAAATCCTTAAATCCGACATATCGCCTAATGCTCTCACAAGAAAGCTGAACGTAAATGCAGGTCGGCTGTACAACGAGTATGGCATTTCTTACACAAATAAGCATACTCACGGCGGACGTCTGATACGGCTTGCACACACCAAGCCGTGACGGTGTGCGACGGTTGCGACGATATTTATGACAGCGGGTGCGGTACCGAAAACACCGTCACATCGTCGCATATCGTCGCAGAATGCAGAGGGTATCCATCTGCTCACCTGCGGTCTGTGACCGCTTTTCAGAGGGGTCAAGAGGAACTGCTTGCCCACGGACTATTTGCCTGCAAAATAGTCCTAGTGGGTTAGTTAGAACTATTCCGCAGAATAAGTTTGCCCCTGAAAGATTCCCGAACAGAAAAAGGAGTGAAAAACATTGAGCTACGCAATTATCAGAAACGAAAATCACAAGATGAATGCCGTACCCCTCCTTGAACGTCACAACGAAAGGCTCAATCATAATTACAGCAATAAGGATATTGACCTATCACGCACATCTGAAAATTATCACCTTAAGAGGATACAGGCTGAAACTTATCGGCAGGAATTTGAGAGGATACGCACCCGACAGGAGTTGAAAGGCAACTTACGTCTGCACGGTGAGAAGCAAAGCACCATTCTCTGTGAGTTTGTAATCACATCGGATAAAGAATTTTTCGACAGGCTCGGCAAAGAGAGAACACAGCGGTTCTTTAAGGACGCTTACAATTTTGTAACGGCAAAGGTTGGCGGCGAGCAGTATGTTCTCTCTGCTGTGGTACATATGGACGAAGCCACTCCGCATATGCACGTCGCTTTCATTCCTGTCATCAACGGCAAGGACAGAAAGGGCAACCCCTGCAAGCGTATCAATTGCTCGGAGTTCTGGAAAGGTCGGGACAGCTATTCACGTCTGCAAGATGAATACTACGATTTCATTACCTCCCGCGGATACGACTTGGAGCGTGGCGAAAAAGGAAGCACCGCCGAGCATTTGTCCGTTGCGGAATACAAGCTGAAAAAGGTGGAAGAACAGCTTGCCGCAACAACAGAGCAGCTTGCAGAGATTAAGAATATCGAGGAAATCAAAGCCGCAAATCTTCCGCTGAACACAGTTGCTATCAAGAAGGACGATTTTGAAATGCTCTCCGCTGCGGCGAAAAAATATGTGAGTGCGAAAAAAGCTGAAACGGAAAATGTTCAGCTTAAAGCGGAGTGTCTTTCTTTGAGAAATGAGAATGAAAGTTTGAAATCAGAGAGGGACAACCTATCGGGTAAGCTTCATCAACTTGAGTATGAGTATGGCAGGTTTTATGAAACCGTTGCAGATGATATTGATTTCGCAGAGGAAAACAAGAAACTGAAAAAGGAAACTGAGGTTATTTCCTCGCAGGTGCATATATTGACAAATGATGTGATGTGTTTAAAACAGGAACGGTATCAGCTTGAAAAGCGCATTGAGGACAAGGAAAAAGAACTTACCCAGACCAAATCTTTACTGAAAGCCTTACAAGAGAAGTTCGACAGGGTTATGGAGTTTATCAGAAATCACAGACTGAAAGAAAAGCTGGAGGAATTCCTGAAGCCTGTTGTTAATCATAAATCAAGATAAATATTTTATGGCGTGCCTTTACGCTTCTTGACTTTACAGCGCGAAAGTGGTATAATTAGGGTGTAGAGGTATGCCATAATAATTGAACGTAGGAGGACTTGATTATATGGCAAATATTATCGCTAATAAGAATAAAAACGGCGAAATCATTTCGTATCGTATCCGTGTTTCTCTCGGATATGATTTGAACGGCAATCAGATTCAGAAAACGACAACCTTTAAAATTCCGCCGCATACAACGGAAAGCAAGGGGCGCAAAATGGCACAGGAATATGCCGTTGAATACGAGCAGCACTGTCGTGGATATTCCACGCTCAGAGAAAATATGCGGTTTTCAGAGCTGGCTGAATGGTACTTTCAGAATTATGCACCTGTTGAATTAAAGGAAAGTACGGTGTATAACTACAAAAGTCAGTACGAAAATCATCTTGCACCCAAAATCGGGAATATGAAGCTGAAGGATATTACAACGCCGAAAATTACTGAGCTTATGCAAAGCTACACGCTTAATCCTAACACAGTGAAGAAAATATATGTTGTAATGCAAAGCATTCTCACCCGTGCCGTTGAACAGGGCTTTATCCGTGACACTCCCTGCAAGCACGTTATTCTTCCGAAGCGTAAAAGAAACAAAAAGCCCGTTATGGATGAGCAGCAAGTCAAAGCGTTCCTTAATTTTCTTGATACGGAAAAGTGGGACGCTGACCTTAAAACAATTGTCAAGGTGCTTCTTTACACGGGAATGCGTTCGGGAGAATGTCTTGGCTTGCGATGGGAGGATATTGATTTTGAAAACCGCACAATTTCAATCAACTATAATCTTGCAGACATCGCAGGCAAACATTTTCTTACGACGCCAAAAACCGAAAGCAGTCAGCGTGTTATAGGAATGAGCCAGACCTTGCACGATATACTTATGGAACACAAAGCCTTTCAGGATGAGCTGATTAAAACCCTCGGCACAAAATGCACTCACCCCGAAATGGTGTTTACGTCTGCACTTGGCAATTACAGGGACAGAGGTTCCGTGTACACATCATTCAAGCGATTTACCAAAGGCACGGAGTTTGAAACAATGACTCTGCACCAGATGCGGCATCTGAACGCTACTTTATTGCTTAACAGCGGCGTGGATTTAAAGATTGTTTCGGAACACCTCGGCCACAGCGGTGTTGAGGTTACGGCAGATGTGTATGCGGACGTACTCAAAAGCTCAAAGATGAAGGTTGCGGATTTAATATCGCTTAAACTTGCATAATACAAGAGGATACAAAAAATCCCGTTGTTTTGCAACAACGGGATTTGTCCTTGAAATAATGACAGAAAAATGACATTTTTCTGTTTTTGTATGCCCCAAACCGCATAAATACGAGGTTTGTAAGGGCTGAAATTATCTCTTTGAAAACTGAGGTGCACGACGAGCAGCCTTGAGTCCGTACTTCTTTCTTTCCTTCATACGAGGGTCTCTTGTAAGGAAACCTTCCTTCTTGAGGATAGGGCGAAGTTCAGGATTGAACACGAGGAGAGCTCTTGAAAGGCCGTGACGGATAGCACCGGCCTGACCTGTAACACCGCCGCCTGCTACTGTACATACGATATCGAACTTGTCGATGTTGTCTGTGAGAGCGAGAGGCTGTCTGACGATGAGCTTGAGTGTTTCAAGACCGAAATAATCGTCGATGTTTCTTCCGTTGATTGTGATATTGCCTGTTCCCTTATAAACTCTTACTCTGGCAACAGAATGCTTTCTTCTTCCTGTACCATAGTAGTATTTTTCTTTAGATTCGTACATTTATGTTGCCTCCTTTATACGTTATATACTTCAGGCTTCTGTGCAGCGTTGTTGTGGTTAGCATCCTTGTAAACTCTGAGACGCTTTGCAGCAGCTCTTCCGAGAGAGTTACCGGGGAGCATTCCTTCAACTGCGACTGTCATTGCCTTTTCAGGATTTTCAGCCATGAGCTTTGAATACTTTACTTCCTTGAGACCGCCGATCCAGCCTGTGTGCCACTGGAGCTTCTTCTGGTCGAGCTTCTTACCTGTGAGAACTGCTTCTGCACAGTTGATGATGATTACGTGGTCACCACAGTCAACATGCGGTGTGTAAGTGGGCTTGTGCTTTCCTCTGAGGATAGCAGCAGCCTGTGCAGCAACACGGCCGAGAGGCTTGCCAGCTGCATCTAAGATGTACCATTTGCGAGTTACTGTATTCGCATTTGCCATAAATGTAGACATATTTCTGTTCCTCCGTTAATAATTTTCATCGAGCAACGATTTCGGGTTAAAATCGTTGTTTTTCTCATTCCCGCAAGACCTGTATTTTCATACAGGCAGAATGTCCCTCGACATGCAAGAACTATTATAACTCCTTTGTTTACGGCTGTCAATAGTCATTTTGCCGAATTTTTAAAATATATCCCTCAATCTTGCGTTTTCTCTCTGTTTTGCTCGTTTTCTCTAGGTTTCTCTTACTTCATTTCAGTTTTGCGTATGTGCGGAAAAATCCGATTTTCACGGCAATTCTATTGCCAATTTCAAAAAAACGGTATATAATATAATGTATAAAATTATTTTTGGTACGGAACTGAGGTCTGAAATATGAAAATAAACAAAAAATATAAAGGAGTTATATTCATCCTCATTGCAGGAATGTGCTTTGCTTTAATGGCGATATTTGTGCGTCTTGCAGGTGATGTTCCGTCGGTGCAGAAGAGCTTTTTCCGTAATTCCATTGCGCTTGTATGCTCGCTTATTCTGATTTTTAAGCAGAAAATCGGATTTAAGATACAGAAGGGCAACCTCAAGTTCTTTATTCTCCGTGCGAGCTTCGGTACAGCGGGACTTCTGCTGTATTTCTATTCGATAGACCATCTTGTTGTAGCTGACGCTACTATGCTGAATAAAATGTCACCGTTTTTTGCGATTGTCTGCTCTTTCATATTTTTGAAAGAAAAGCTCACTCCCGTTCAGGTGATTTCGGTTATAGTTGCCTTTGTCGGAAGTATGTTTGTAGTCAAGCCGACTTTCCAGAATATCGATATTATCCCCGCTATTGCAGGACTTCTCGGAGGGCTTTCCGCAGGTGTGGCTTATACCTGTGTGCGAAAGCTCGGACAGAGGGGAGAGAAAGGCCCGTTTATCGTGTTCTTTTTCTCTGCGTTTTCAACTGCGGTTACCTTGCCGTATATAATAATGAACTTCTCACCGATGACGATGCAGCAGTTTATAATCCTTGTCTTTGCGGGAATTTTTGCATCGGGAGGGCAGTTTGCGATTACTGCGGCGTATTGTTACGCACCTGCAAGAGAAATCTCGGTTTTCGATTATTCGCAGGTGGTCTACACGGCAATCCTTGGTTTTTTCCTCTTCGACCAGATTCCCGATGTTTTCAGCATAATCGGATATGTTCTCATTATCGGTACTGCTGTCGGAATGTTTATCTACAACAAGAAAAATGCGGAGGGCATTGATGAAGCTGTTGACGGTTGACGGAATTGACATAGCTGTTGAGAAAAAGCGTGTCAGAAATCTCAATCTTCGCATTACGAAAAAAGGCGTGTACTGCTCCGTGCCGATGTATGTCAGCTATAAAGAAGCGGAGGAGTTCATACGCACGAAAATCCCGTGGATACGCAGTAAGCTCAAAGAAATGCCAGGTGACGCAGATATTCCCGAATGTGAATACAAGACAGGGGATAAGGTTCTGCTTTTCGGCGAAGAAAAACAACTGCTGATTGTTCCGAGTGAGAAATTCAGCTACGACATAGTCGACGATACGGTGATAATGCGGATACCCGCCGACAGTACAGCAGAGGACAGAAAAAATGCGTTCCGACTGCTCTCAAAGGAACTTCTCGGTGAAAGAATAGCGCCGTTTATGTCGGCGTGGGGGAATATCATGGGTGTGGGAGAAATTCCGTACACCGTGAGAACTATGAAAACACGCTGGGGTACCTGCAATGTCACAAAACGGCGTGTGTGGTTTTCGGATATGCTTGCCGAAAAGAACGACCGTCTGATTGAGTACGTTGTCGTTCACGAGCTTTGTCATCTTTTTGAGTGTAATCACGGAGAGCGTTTCAAGGCGCTTATGACGAAATATCTGCCCGACTGGCAGGAAAGAAGAAAAGAACTCAACGGAAGGCAAGTCGCCTCCGGCACATCGCACTGTTTCTGACGGTTTAATGGTAACTTATCCACCCGGTGACTTTACGCACTTCTATACCATACTCACATTAAAGATATAATCAATAAACAAGGGTATCGAGTAATTCGCTCGATACCCTTGATTTTTTATTCCACGCCTTTTAATGATGATACCATATCAAGGTCGTTTATTCTTCTTGAGAAGATTATATTTACCGTGATTGAAAATGCAAATGTCAGCAGGATACTCAGTATTATCGAGAAAGCGGAAACGACAATCTTCATATCCATTTTCATACTTGCTACCATTACCTCAATCAGCCAGTAGCCGAACGGGAAACCGAAGATACATCCGACAATCGTCAGCCAGATATTCTGCTGAAAGAGGAGATAACGCAGTTTTCTTCCCTGAAAGCCGATAACCTTCAGAGTTGCAAGCTCACGCTCTTTTTCGGTATACGAAAGTATGCCGAGGTTATACAGTACCACAACAGCAAGTATTGCCGCCGCAAGAATGAGCAGGTAAATCATCGTGAACATAGAAGAAAGCGTCTGCTCAAACGCCTCGTAGAGCGTTGTGTTGTCCTGGACATTTGAAATCCCGGGGTAGAGCTTTTCTACTTTTTCTGCGGTGAATATTGATGTGGGCTTGTAGTTGAGCTCGTTTGCAAGTCCCTCGTAGTATTCACGGGTTGCGACAAAACCCTGCACCGTCGGGGAGAAATATGTCCCGACGACTTTACTGCGGTATACCTTTTCGTCACCGAAGAAATTCCAGCTTATCGTGTCGCCGACCTTTACGCCGAGGTCGCTTGCCATAAGGTTGCTGAGCATTACGCCGTCCGAACGGATTTCAACGGGATTTTCGTCCTTGTCGTAATAGGTGACAAGCCCGTTTGCCTCGGTGATTGTGATTATTCCGTTTTCGGTGGTGTTTCCGAAGGAAAATTCCGCCGACGCCTGCATTTCCGAGCCTGAATTGAAACGGTGAAGTACGCTGTCAATTTCAAGCTGTGTCGCAGAATCCGAAACCGTCATCAGCGTGTTGTAGCTGTTCATTTTCATGTATATGAAGCTTCCGATGTCACGCATTGAATCCATCGAGCCCAATGCGCATACGATAAGCCCCGTACAGCCTGCCACGCCGACAATCGCCATAAGCGAACGCATCTTTCCGCGAAGAGTGTCACGGATGTTCCACTGTGTGTTGAAGCTGAGTTTCTGCCAGAATTTTGCGTGGTGCATCTTTCCCTTTGGTGCAGGCGGTGATTTCGGGCGGAGAGTCTGTGCAGGGGTATCCTTGAGTACCTTATTGCACGAAAAATACGCCGCCGCCGTACACGACACAACCGATAGGATTATCATACTGATGAACAGGGGAGAAAATCCCGGGCGCCAGTCGGGGAGGGTATAGAATTGCGACATGGTGGGGTAGAACAGAAACGGAATGGTTATCGGGCCGACAACAGCGCCCGTTATCGAGCCTGCAAGCGACAGCCAGAAACCGTAGGAAATATAGTGGGCAAGTATTGTCCGTGTGCTGAAACCGAGTGCTTTAAGAGAGCCTATCTGCGTGCGCTGATTCGCGACAAGTCTTGTCATTGTCGTGAGAATTGCAAGGATTGCAATGGCAAGAAACGCAATGGGCAATACACTTCCGATTGCCTTGTGCTGTGCGACTTCGTCAACGAGCATGGAATAGCTCTGAAAATCCTCCCTTGCGACAAAAATACTGTAATCGCCGTCAAGAGCGTCGGAGATGTCCTTTTCAAATTCCTCCATATCGTCACGGTCGGTTTTTATCAGGATTTCCGTGTGGAAAAGCGTCATATTCTTCGGGAAATAGTTTTCCGAAATGAAAGCAAAGCCACATTTGTATCTGTCGGGGAACATTTCGGTGCCGTATGTGTGGTAGACATATTCGGGGTGCGTTATCGTTCCGACAATTTCTTTTTCGATTTCAAGCCCTAATGCCTTCAGGGTGATTTCGTCGCCGACTTCAAGGCGTTTTGCTTTTGCGAAGTTGTCGTCGAGCCATATTCCGTCGATGGAACTGTCATATTCTTTTCCGCTGACGATAACCATATTCGAAATTTCTTCATCGCCGATATAGCTGAGTGTTATCTCGGGCTTGTTGCCGAAATCTCCTATCGTTTTGATGGTGAGGCGGTTTTCTGCCGCTGTTACACCTTCAACACGAAGGATGTCCCTGACATCACGGTCGGTCATATTCTCTCCGTAAACCCAGGCGTCAGCCATTTCCGTTTCTTCGAAATAGCTGTTGTACACCTGCTGAATTCCGTACCATTCGGCGCCTATTCCGATATAGATGAAAACCCCGAGAAACGCCATGATAAATATCGAAACAAACTGCATCTTGTTGTTCTTCATATCACGGAGCATTTTGCGGAATAACACTACCAGTTCACCTCGCTTACGGGGAGAGGATTTTCGTTTATCGTTATATCACGGATTTTTCCGTTCTTTATGCGGATAACCTTGTCTGCCGCCTGTGCAAGTGCGGCGTTGTGCGTAACGATGATTACTGTTTTGTTGCGCTGGTGACTCATATTCTGAAGTAGGGAGAGTATCATTACTCCCGTTTCGGAGTCGAGCGCTCCCGTAGGCTCGTCGCAGAGGAGCATTGTCGGGTTCTTGCATATCGCTCTTGCGATGGATACACGCTGTTGCTCTCCTCCCGACATCTGCGAAGGGAATTTGTCGTAGTGCGCCTCAAGACCTACCGACGCCAGCACCTCGTGGGAATCGAGCGCATTCTTTACTATGTCGCCGATGAGCGCCACATTTTCGCCTGCTGTGAGCGTAGGTATGAGGTTGTAGAACTGGAACACAAAGCCGACATTTTCAGCACGGTATTCGGTGAGCTGGCGGTCGTTGTAGCTTGCGATATCCACACCGTTGACAAAAATCTGTCCCGAGGTTGCAAAGTCCATTCCGCCGAGAAGATTGAGGACTGTTGATTTTCCTGCGCCACTGGGGCCGAGGATTACAACAAATTCTCCCTCGTCGATGGTGAAGTCAATCCCGTTTACCGCATAGACGATGTTTCCGCCTATTTCATAGCCTTTTTTTACATTGCAGAATTCAATGATTTTCTTTTTCATAGGTCACCCCGTTAGAGTACGGGCTTTACCGAAAGTCCGTCGGTAATGCTTTCGTCAGAGTCGGTTATTATATAAAGTCCGTCTTTGATTTCTGTGCCGTAGATTTCTATTTCGGTGTCGCCGTCAATTCCTGTTGAAACAAACACCTTTTTGGCTGTGTAACCGTCACCTGTGTTTTCGGCAACGAGAACAAAAGCCTTGTCGTCTTCGTATCTTAGCGAGCTGTAAGGCACGCTGAACGCTCCCGCTTTTTCTGCAAGAGTGACCTCAGCCTCTGCCTGCATACCGATGAGGAGTTTTGTATCTTTTCCCGATACCGCAATTTCAACCTCGAATTCGGTATCGGTGCTTGTGTTGTTCTTTATCGCTGTGGGGGCAATTCTTGTTACAATGCCTTCGTATTCGGTACTGCCTGTGGCGTCAGCCTTGACTGTTGCAGGCATTCCGACTTCTATTCCTGCGATGTCGTATTCCTTGAACTTCGCAAGAACTTCGAGGTTTTCGGTATCTTCAATGACAAACATCACTCCGCCCGAAATATTGCCTTCCTTTGCGTATACGGCTGTTACTGTGCCGTCGATTTCGGCGGTTATAGTGCAGTCTGCAAGGTCTTTTTCAAGGTCAGCGAGTTGTTTTTGCTCCGCCGAGAAGTCCGTGACAGCCTTGCTGTTGTCGAGTGCGGCCTTCATATCCTCGAGTGCCTTTTCGGAGTCTCTTATTGTTATTTCAAGGTCGGTTACAGCGCTGTCGTAGGTGAGCTGTGCATTGTCGAGTGCGTCCTTGAGAGCGTCAACCGAGTCGTCTGTCATTGAGAGGAGATTTTCATATTCGATGAGAAGGTTGTCTTCCGTCACATAGTCGGCATAGATTGCCTGCCACGCCGAGTTGATATCCTTATTACCCATCGCCATTGTGTTCATATCGATTATGGCGTCGTCGTATTCTTTTCGTGTGGCGTCGTTTCTGTCTGCATTGTAGCGGCGGCGTGCAAGCAGGAAATCCTTGTATTCCTTGCGGTAAAAGTCGCCGTACGGTGCGTAATAGAACGCATTGTCGAGAATTTCGTCCTTGATTTTTATCTGCGATGCAATGTTTGTGAGGTTTGTTTTCATCGTCTTAAGGGCAGAATCGTTATTCTTTTCGATGTCCTCAAGTTTGTTGTTGTAATTCTTCTGTGCGATTTCAAGTGCGTCCTCGGCGTACTCAACATTTCTTTCAGCGAGAACTATCGGCTGGTATGTGCCGTTTTCTATTTCGGTCGCCATTTTCATATAGTCTTTTTCAGCCTGAGTGATGTTGTGGTTTGAATTTGTCATTCCGCTGTTGAGTGCGGTTTTAGCTGAAATTATTGCCGTTTCGAGCATTTTTGTGTCGAGCGTGCAGAGTACATCTCCCGCCCTGACAACATCGCCGACTTCTACATTTACTTCCTTGATTGTATAGTTGAGAGAGGTGTAGATGTTCTTTTCCTCCGAACTCTGAATATATCCGTCTGCCTTGACGGTACTGCTGAGGTCTTCGGATTTGAGTTCAACGACATTCACCTTCTGTTCCGAGCATCCGCAGAGTGCGGTTGCCATAAGCGTTGCCGCCATAGATATTCCGAAAAATTTTGTGATATTTTTTCTGCCCGTTTTCATTGGGCGTTCCTCCCTTCGATGATGAAAAAAGTAAGGCGGTTAGCCTTTGCTAACTCGAATTATAACACCCCGCAACCGATTTGTCAATGGATGCAGGGTGATTTGTGTTTAGTCGCCGCTGGATTTTCGTAGTGTGAGCTTGTGCGGCAGATATATTGTGTCGGTGCATCTGGCACTTCCGTTGATGTTTTCTGCGAGCTTTTCCATTACGGTTTTGCCGATTTCGTATCGTGGCTGAGTCACAGAGGAAATCGACGGGTTATACAGCGAGCAGAGGATAGTATCGTCAAAGCCTATGATTGCAATGTCTTCCCCGATATTGAGGCCCTTGTTTATCGCCGCTTTTATAGCCCCGAGTGCAAGGTTGTCCGATACGGCGAAAATAGCCGTCGGGGGAGTTTCAAGGCTGTCGAAATAGCCGAGGGAGAAAAGTCCGCTCTTGTTGTCAAAATCCCCGAAGAATATATATTCTTCCTTGTATTCAAGTCCGTTGTCGAGAAGGGCTCTGCGGTAGCCTTTTTCCTTTTCGATTGTCGACCACGCACGTGTTACCGTAGATATAAGCCCGATATTCTTGTGACCTTTTTTAATCAGATGAGTTACAGCGTCGTATGCCGCCTGTCGCATATCAATAACGACGGAAAGCACCGATGCGCCTTCGATACATTCGCAGCAGACTGCGACATTGTACTTTTTGTTCAGGTCTTCGATTTCTTCACTTCGGAGGAATGAGCCGAACAGAATAATCGCAGATACAGAGCCGTCTACGAGTTTTTCAATATGCTCCGCCTCTACAAAGCGGTTGTTGTTGCAGACGCCTATGATAAGGTCGAAGCCTTCCCTTTTGGTGACTTCCTGTATGCCCTTTATTATGTCATCGTAAAAGTCCTTTACGGAGTTCGGCAGAAGTGCCATTACCGTAATTCTTTTCGATGAAGAAGGGTGTGCTATTGTATATCCGAGTTTTTTTGCCGCCTGCTGTACACGCTTTGTCTTTTCTTCCGATACATCGCCGTTGTTGTTAAGAACACGGGATACCGTTGCTACCGATACTTCGGCAAGCTCTGCGACATCTCTGATTGTGGCCATTATTATTCCTCCTCGTTTTGTCCGAGTGATTTTTCCTTGAGAATTCGTCCGTCACGCAGTAATTCCTTCAGCGTTTCGCTGTCATTATCTGCTATTGCGTTGCGGTACTCTGTGAGTTTTTCGATTATTGTGTCAATTTCGTATAACAGGGGAGAGCTGTTCTGAAGAAAGAGGTCTGTCCACATATCTTCGTTGAGCTTTGCCACTCTGGTAAGGTCTTTGAAACTTCCTGCACTGAATCCGCTTTCGTTTTTTAAGGTCGGACTTTTTATGTACGCCGATGACACAATATGCGCAAGCTGGGAAGTGTATGCAATTATGCTGTCGTGGTTTTCGGGAGTGGTCTTTACAATCTTGCCGAAACCTATCTGTTCTGCAAGTTTTTCGAGCATCGCAACAGACTCGTCAGAGGCGTTCAGGGTAGGCGTCATAATAAAGCTGGCACCTTTGTAAAGCGTCGGGAGAGAGTATGCGTATCCCGAAAATTCACGCCCTGCCATAGGATGCGCTCCCACAAAATTCACGCCGTTTGCCTTGAGAATTTCGTCGACGGAATTGACAATCACGGTTTTTATTCCGCAGGAGTCGATAACTGTACTTCCTTTTTTGAATTTATCCGCATTGTCGATGATGAATTTTTTTGTGGCATCGGGGTACAGACATACTATTGTCAGGTCAGAAAGCGAAAAATCCTCGCACTTGCCGTCGATAGTGCCGTCTGCGACAGCGTCTGTCAGCACCTTGTCGTTTATGTCGTATCCCAGAACTGTATGGTCGGTCTCTGCCTTTATTGCCTTACAGAACGAACCGCCGATAAGCCCGAGACCTGCTACCGTAATAATCATTCGTGTTTATCTCCAATTCCTGCGCCCTCGATTTCCTTGGCAGAAACGATGATATATCCGCTGTTGGTTTTTCTGAGGGTGTATTCGAGGTATTTCGCCGTGATTTCTTCCTCTTCGTGACGGAGAAGTCGCCATGACGGTGTAGGTGCAATATATCCTACCATTATCGTATATGTGTCGCCCGATTTCCTGATGTCCTCAATCTTCGGGGTGTAGGAGAAATACTGCGGTGAAACGGGAATGATATAGCATTTTGTTTCAGCGTTATAGTAGAATGTAAGCGTGATGTCACCGAGGTTCTTATGCTCGAAAGTAAGCCCTTCGCCGAACATCTGCGTTGCGTGATATTCAACATCAGCCTCGGGAACGATTACATTGCCGAATTCATAGGTGTAGGCACTGGTATCTTCAAAAAGGATGATATCCCATATTGCCGCCGTGAGAACTGTATCTCCCGAAAGGTCGGCAACGGTGTCAAAGCTCGCCGTGTCGGCAATTACAAGAGGATATACCGTTTCGATAAAGACTTCCTTCTGGTGTGTGTTGTTTGCGATATTCCCGATGAAGTTCACAATATACGCTATCGAGAACGCAAAACCGATGAGAGCCATGAGAGAAACGAGTATTCCCGTAGCAAAATATATATTTCGCTTGAATGTAGGCTTTCTCACTGCAGTCGATACGTCATCGGAAATGTCACGGAATTCGTCGAGGTCGCTGAGGTCTTCGTCGAGTGCGTCGTCGAGAGCGTCCTTCAGTTCCTGAAGTTCCTTTTCGGATTTATTGCCGTTCTTCTTCTTTTTCTTTTTCTTCTTTTTGGGTGCAGGCGCACTTTCGGCAGGTGCTTCCGCTGTGGCAGGATTTTCTTTTTCTTCGGCAGGTGTCTCGGCAGGCTTTTCCTCTGCGGCTGGGGATTCGGGTTCTTCGGGCTTTTCAGCCTGCTCCTTCGCCGCTTTTTCAGCCTCAGCGGCTTCTTTTGCCGCCTGCTCCGCACGGTATTTGTCCATGTCGAAATAATCCTGGTCGAGATTGTTTTTTATTTCATCAAGTAATCCCATTGGTAACTCCTTAATTTATCTTGTCTGACCGTTTCCTCTGATAAGATATTTTATCGTTGTAAGCTCCGTAAGGCCCATAGGTCCTCTTGCGTGGAGCTTCTGCGTTGATATGCCTATTTCCGCACCGAAGCCGAATTCTTCGCCGTCGGTAAATCTTGTGGATACATTCACATATACAGCTGCCGCATCGATTTCAGCGGCGAAACGCTCGGCATTGGTGAAATTCTCCGTAACGATACATTCGGAATGATGAGTGGTGTGACGGTTGATATGCTCAATAGCCTCGTCAACGCCCGACACTACCTTGCAGGAGATGATGTAGTCGAGAAATTCCGTCATATAGTCATCATCGGTTGCAGGCTTTACGCTGTCGCTTTCACCGAGGATTTCAAGCGTTTTCTTACAGCCACGGATTTCGACATTGTGTTCGTCAAGCTTCGCCTTTATCAAGGGGAGAATTCTGTCTGCGATTTTTTCGTGCACAAGAAGGCTTTCTACTGCGTTACAAACGGAAGGACGCTGTGTTTTTCCGTTGTTGACGATATTCACCGCCATATCGGCATCTGCCGTTTCGTCAACGAAAACATGGCAGTTCCCCGTACCTGTTTCGATAACGGGAATGGTTGCGTTGTTTACGCATGCACGGATAAGTCCCGCTCCTCCACGGGGGATGAGAACATCGACATAGGTGTTGCAACGCATGAATTCATTTGCAGTTTCGTGCGATGTATCTGTGATGACCTGAATTACATCTTCGGGGAAGCCGACGGTCTTTATAGCCTCACGCATAATTTCCACAAGGCATATGTTTGAGTTTATTGCCTCTTTTCCGCCACGGAGAATAACTGCGTTTCCTGCCTTGAGGCAGAGTGCCGCCGCATCTACCGTAACATTCGGGCGTGACTCGAAGATAATTCCGATAACGCCGAGGGGAACTCTGACCTTTTCGATTTTCATTCCGTTGGGACGGATTCCTCCGCCGACAACTTCTCCGCAGGGGTCTGCAAGTCCTGTGAGCTTTATTGCCGCATCGGAAATCGCCTTTATTCTTTTTTCATCAAGGCGGAGACGGTCTATCATAACATCGGAAATGCCGTTGTCCTTCGCCTTGGCAATGTCAAGTGAGTTTTTTTCGATGATTTTTTCGGTGTTGTCGATGAGTGCCTTCGCAATCGCTCTGAGAGCCTCGTTTTTCTTTTCGGTTGACGCCTTTGCTATGGTGTATGACGCTTTTTTTGCCTTTGCGCCGAGTTCTTCAATGTATGTCATTTTTATACCTTCTTTGCTCTGAATATTGTACCTATCGGCTTGTCTTCAAACAAGTCGTATATTTTCATGGGGTTCTTTCCGTTCATGATAACCATGTCGATGCCTGCGCCGTTTGCGATTTCTGCGGCGTTGAGCTTTGTTATCATTCCGCCTGTGCCGTTTGCTGTGCCCGCTCCTCCTGCGAGCGCTCTTATCTCGTCGGTGATTTCGTCAACCTCGTGGATGAGTACGGCGTCGGGATTTTTCCTCGGGTCTTCGGAATAAAGCCCGTCGATGTCCGAGAGGATTACAAGGAGGTCAGCCTCCGCAATTTCTCCCACGATAGCGGCGAGGGAGTCGTTTTCGCCTACTTCAAGCTCGAGTTCGTCGATAGCAACGGTGTCATTTTCGTTGATTATGGGAATTGCACCGAGGTCAAGAAGTCTTGTCAGCGTGTTGATAACATTCTGGCGGCGTATAGGCTCAATAATGTACTTCGTGAGGAGCATCTGCGCTACTGTCATATTGTACTCTGCGAAATACTTGTCGTACATATACATAAGCTGGCACTGTCCGACAGCGGCTGCCGCCTGCTTTGACGGTGTGTCCGTCGGGCGTTCCTTGAGACCGAGCTTTCCGCAACCGAGTCCTATCGCTCCCGAAGTTACTATGATTATTTCGTGCCCCTGATTTTTCACATCAGCGAGTACTTTTACAAGGTTTTCAATTCTGCGGATATTTACCATACCCGTGCGGTGAGTGAGGGTAGAAGTTCCGATTTTGAATACCACTCTCTTTTTTTCTGAAATCTTAGACATTTTATATTTTCCTCTCGGTTATTTATTTACTACATTTACGGGGTTGCCCTCAATCCAGCATCTGAGGTTGTCAAGGACTATGCCTGTAAGACGCTCTCTTGTCTGTTTCGGTGCCCACGCAATATGCGGAGTGATAACGCAGTTCTTTGCGTTTCTCAATGGGTTGTCTGCCTTCATCGGCTCAACGGATACAACATCAAGTCCTGCGCCTGCAATAGTTCCGCTGTTGAGTGCTTCTGCGAGGTCACTTTCGACAACCGTTCCGCCTCTTGAGGTGTTGACGAGGTATGCTGTCGGCTTCATCATGCCGAGTGTTTCCTTGTTGATGATATCCTTTGTGTCGGGAGTGAGCGGGCAGTGGAGCGTTACGATGTCCGAACGCCTGAAAAGCTCCTCACGGGTGACAAATTCGTATGGGTATTCGTTCTGTGGCGGGATTGTTCTCGTCGAAACGATAACCTTCATTCCGTAAGCGTCGGCAATCTTTGCGACTGCCTTTCCGATACTGCCGAAACCGATTATGCCGAGCGTCATTCCCGCAAGCTCGTATGTCGGGGAAAGGTAATACACGAAACAGTCGGATTTTACCCAGTCGCCGTTTTGTACGGAATCATTGTACTCTCCTACACGGGAGAAGAAGTGCGATATGAATGCGAATACATGCTGAGCTACCGCCATAGTGGAATACTGTCCTGCGTTGGTTACAACTATTCCGAGGTCTTTTGCGGCTGCAATGTCGATGTTGTTGTAGCCTGTTGCACATTCCCCGATGTATTTGAGGTTCGGGCAGGCCTTGAGTACCTCTGCAGTGAGCTGGCATTTGTTGCAGAGAACAACCTCTGCGTCGCCGATGGTTTCAACTATCTTATCATCGGGAGTAAGGCGGTGAGAGATGAATTCACCGTATTCTTTAAATCCGTCAAGAGAAATGTCGTTGTTGTTGACAGCACCTTCCTCAAGCATCACTATTTTCATTGCTTTCTTCCTCCGTCTGTGATTTTTCGAGTGCGGCAGCTTTTCTGCTGCTGATGAACATTGAAATCAATATGAGAATGTAGAGAATAAGCTCTTCAATACCGAGAATTTTTCTCGGCAGACCTTCCGAACAGATGTAGATGAGGAAGGTTGACGCAATAGCTATTGCGAGGAGAAGATGATGAGGCTCTTTCTTGACAATATATCTCCACGAAAAGAAAATTACGCCTATAACCCCGAATGCAATATGAAGTGGCAGGGGGATAGGGAATACGATAGATGTGTTCATATAAAAAACCGTGCTGTGACAACAGCTTGTCCTTTCTGAAAATTTACATAAAGATACATAATAATAATATCACATTTCTTTTATAAAGTAAAGAGTTTTCGGGCGATTTGACACGCTTTGTCCCGTGTGTTAGAATAAAATCGGTGGCAAAGGGAAAAATTCCCGTTGTTATCGGCAAAAATCGTTGAAGCGGAGGATATTCCTATGATACTCGAAGAATTTGACAGCACCGTATCTGCGGTGATAAATCCCGATATGGTGGCAAAGAAGATAGAAAATTTCCCCGAAGTGACAATTGCGTGTTTCTCGTGGGAGCTTGCCGACAGCGTACTTGAGGCGTTTCCGCATACCGAGCTTTGCAGGCTTTACAGCGCCGTGGGAACAAAGCAGGTTTACGAAATCAACTACAAGGGTGAGCGTTTTGCCTTCTACCGCTGTTATGTCGGAGAGCCTCCCTGCGTTGCGGAGTATGAAGAGCTTATGGCAATGGGTAGCAAGCGGCTTATTCTTCTCGGAAACTGCGGCGTGCTTGACAGCAATATCGAGGACTGCGGAATTATCATTCCCACAAAGGCAATAAGGGACGAGGGGTGCAGTTATCACTACGCACCGCCGTCGGATACGATAGAGGTCAACAGGAAATACCGTGAATTATTTAAGGAAGTTCTCTCCGATTTCGGATATTCCTTTGTTGAGGGTACAACCTGGACGACAGACGCCCTTTATCGTGAAACAAGGAAAAAGGTCGACCGTCGTCGTGAGCAGGGTGCAGTCTGCGTTGAGATGGAATGTGCGGGAATGCAGGCACTCTGTGATTTCAGGGGGACGGAGTTTTTCCAGTTCTTCTACGCAGGTGACAACCTCGACGAGAGCGAATGGGACCCACGCAGTATTGCAGGGAATGTAAAGCTTGACGAAAAAAGCAGGATAATACTCCTTGCATTTGAACTCGGACTTAAAATTATTGCTGAAAATAAGTAACATAGTGAGAGGGTGGATAAATGGCTGTTGTAAGGGCGGAATTTTCTGATTTTGAAACTGTAAAGAGTATAACGGAACAGACGATAAAAGCCGTTTATCCGCATTATTATCCCGATGGTGCGGTGGAGTTTTTTCTGGAGCATCACAGCGACGAAAACATAAAATCCGACATTGAAAAAGGCAGAGTTTATCTGTATCTTGAAGATAATGCCGCCGTCGGAACGGTTACGGTAAAGGAAAACGAACTCTGTCGGCTGTTCGTTCTTCCCGAGTATCAGGGCAAGGGGTACGGAAGTAAACTTCTTTCCTTCGCCGAAAATAAAATATCGGAAAACCATAGCGCTGTTGTTCTTGCGGCGTCATTGCCCGCAAAGTCTGTTTATCTCAGACGGGGATACTCTGAAACAGGGTATTATTCAATAAAAACAGAAAACGGAGATTATCTTTGCTATGATATGATGGCAAAGTCGGTACAGAAAGGAGAAAACGGTGATGAAAACTGCGCTTGTCGTGATTGATATGCAGAACGATTACCTTTATGCCGAAAGAAAAAAGCAGTTTACCTACAACACCGACGAACTGGTATCCGAGGTCAACGGGCTTATACATCAATACAGAGAAAACGGCAGTGATATCATATACATACGGCATATTATTCAGAATCTTCCGACAAACCGACTGCTTTTCGGTTACTCCATAGCAGGAACTAAGGGTGCTGAGATTTTTGACGGCATAGATATAGTTTCCGACTATTGTTTTGATAAACTGCTGGGCGATGCACTTTCCAACAAAAAACTGCTTGAACTCGTACGCCAAAAGGAATACGACGAGCTTCATCTGTGCGGTCTTGACGAATACGGCTGCGTGGCAGCAACAGCTCTCGGCGCATATAAGAGGGGAATAACGGCTGTGATTGTCCGCAGAGGAACAGCTACGATACTTCCGCAGAGCAAAGCAGACAAAGTCCGCAGAAAAATAGGCAAAGCGGAAATACAGTACATATAGCTTACAGAAAACAAAAAGGAGAAGATTTCAAATCTTCTCCTTTTATTTTTGGATTTTCTTACTTCTTTCCGAAAAGTCCGCTGAGCTTATCGCCGATGTCGTCAATGCTGATTTTAGCCTTGATTCCGTCAATGAGCTGCTGAACCTGTGCGTCGGGAAGGTCAACACCGAGAAGGCCTTCGAGAGTAGCTACGGGGTTGCTGTTGAACTTGTTGAGAAGGTCCTTGTCGTTCTTGATTTTTTCTGCGAGTTCTTCGATTTTTGCTTTGATATCCATAATTTTATCCTCTTTTCTGTGGTTGGATTATATCAGTAAGTATAGCATATATTCTGCATAATTTCAATAAAATTGCTTTATTTTGTTTATTCCGCACGGACTTTTTTCACCGTTCTTTTTGCCGACAATGACAGTGCAAGCGACGGGCAATGATGGATACACCGATAGCAGTTCATACATTTTGCTTTGTTGATTATGGGATAGCCGTCAATTACAGCATAAATCTCCGTCGGGATTTTGCGCTCGGCATATTTTTTGATGCTTTCGGCAACTGCACGGGTGTTGCCGACTCCCGAAAAATATATTATCAATAACGGTTTCATTGGTCTCCTTTCAAAAAGCAAGGGATTTGTTTATATAATTATATAAACAAATCCCTTTAAAGTCAATTATAATTATTTCACGCAAACAGCCCCGTGAGTTTTTCAAACAACGGAACGATATTGTAAATTATCGGGGCAAGAAGTATTGCGGGCAGGAAATCCGCCACCTTGATTTTTGTAATTCCCATAAGATTGGTGCCTATCATAATAATCAGTATGGAGCCTGCGCAGGTCATTTCGTTGATTGCACCCGTGCTCAGCAACGGGGAAATCAGCTCTGCGAGAAGAACAAGCCCTCCCTGAATGACAAGCACCGCAACGGCTGACAGCAGAACGCCTATTCCGAGAGTGGATGCGAGCATCATGGAAGAAACGAGGTCAAGCACGGCTTTCGTGATTAAAACTGAGTTGTCGCCGTTAATTCCTGCCTGAACCGAGCCTGTCACCGTCATTGACCCGACGCAGAACAAAAGCGTCGCCGTGATAATCCCCTCTGCAATTGAAACTTTTGAATTTTCCTTTCTGAACTTTGCTTCAACTTTCTGGGCAAGGCGGTTGACGGCACCGTCGATATCAAGCAAAGTTCCGACAATGACGCCGAGAACAACCGAGGCAATCAGTATAAGTACATTTTCGCCACATAAACTTCCCGAAATACCGATATAAAGAGTGCAGACGCCGAGTCCTGTCATAGCGGCACTGCTGACCTTTTCGGGTATTCCTTTCTTGAATAACAAACCGATTGACGAACCGATGATTACAGTTATTACATTTACAATGACACCTAACATTTTTATTTACCACTTTTCCTGTAAAAAAGGGACTACAAACAATCGTCTGCAATCCCTTTTTGTATTATTTAGAAAGCATAACCTTATCGCTTGTGAACTTACTTCCGCTTGACTCTTCAAACATCTGGAGGAGCTGTTCTATGGTGAGTTTTTTCTTTTCTTCGCCCTTGACGTCAACAACAATTCTGCCTTCGTGCATCATAATCAGACGGTTGCCGACACGGATAGCATCTGCCATGTTGTGAGTAATCATAATTGTTATAAGATTGTCCCTTGCAACAATTTCTTCTGTGATGTCGAGAACCTTTTTTGCAGTCTTGGGGTCGAGTGCCGCCGTATGCTCATCAAGAAGAAGGAGCTTTGGCTTTTTGAGCGTTGCCATCAGAAGAGTAAGTGCCTGACGCTGACCGCCCGACAGAAGTCCTACCTTTGCGGTAAGTCTGTTTTCAAGCCCTAAGTCGAGGATTTTAAGCAGTTCCTGATACTCCTTACGTTCTTTTGCGGTAATTCCGGGGCGGAGAGTTCTTCTTTTTCCTCTGCGTGCGGCAAGTGCGAGGTTTTCCTCAATCTGCATGTTTGCCGCAGTACCTGTCATGGGGTCCTGGAAAACACGGCCCAGATACCTTGCACGCTTATATTCGGGAAGTCTTGTCACATCGACGTCGTCAACGATGATACTTCCGCAGTCAACGGGGTAAACGCCTGCAATCATATTGAGCATTGTGGATTTACCCGCACCGTTACCGCCGATTACAGTCACGAAATCCCCCTCATCGAGATGAAGGTTAATGCCGTTCAAAGCCTTCTTTTCATTGATTGTCCCCGGGTTGAAGGTCTTTTCTACATTTACAATATCAAGCATTTGTCTTGCCCCCTTTCACTCTTTGCATGTGTTTTTCGGAATATAGTCTTTTCCAGTAGGGGATAGCGAGGAAAATCGCAACGATTGCTGCAGAAAGCAGTTTCAGGAGGTTTGCGTCAAGTCCTGCCGTGATAACCGCCTGCACAACGATGTAGTAAATAATAGAGCCGAAAGCTACCGACAAAAGTCTGAGTGCGAAGTTCTTGAAAATCTTGCCGAACAATGCCTCTCCGATAATAACAGCGGCAAGACCGATAACGATAGCGCCCTGTCCCATTTTTACATCGGCAAAGCCCTGGTACTGAGCGAGAAACGCTCCCGAAAATGCCACAAGACCGTTGGAAATCATAATTCCGAGCACCTTGTTGAAGCTGGTGTTGATGCCCTGCGCACGGCTCATATTGAGGTTGGCGCCAGTCGCACGGATGCCACATCCCATTTCCGTTCCGAAGAACCAGTAGAGAATTGCTATAAGAATGAGAAGAACAACGCCTACTGTGATAAGCGGGTTGTGGAAAGCAAATTCCTTGACCCAGCGGAGTGACACGAGAAGGTCTGTCTGATTGACATTGACCGACTGATTTGCCTTGCCCATAATCTTAAGGTTGATGGAATAAAGCGAAAGCTGTGTCAGGATACCTGCCAGAATAGGCGGAATACCCATAAGCGTGTGAAGAAGTCCCGTGATAGCGCCTGCGATAAGTCCTGCAACGAAAGCTAAAATCATTGCAAGCCATAAGTTACAGCCGTTCAATATAAGCACAACAGCGACGGCACCTCCCGTAGCGAAGGAACCGTCGACAGTAAGGTCGGCAACATCGAGAATACGATATGTTATGTAAACTCCGATAGCCATAATGCCCCAGATAAGTCCCTGCGAAACAGAGCCAGGTAAGGCATTGAAAAGTTGTAGTAAAATTTCCATTAAAATTCACCCTTGCATTAAAAATAGGTAAACAGCCGGAGAGAAGATTGGTTCTCTTCGGCTGAATATTGATAATTATCAGTTTGCTTCGATAGCAGTGTATCCTCCGAGAGGAGTAATTCCGAGAGCTTCGCAGTTCTGTGCGTTGTACTTGGGAGTCTGCTTTTCTGCGTATTCGATAGGCATTTCGGCAACATTTGCGTCTTCCTTGAGAATTCTTACAGCCATCTTACCTGTTGTGTAACCGAGGTCGTAGTAGCTGATAGAAAGTGTTGCGATACCACAGCCTGAACAGATACCTTCTTCGCCTGCGATAACGGGAATCTTCTTGGGTTCGCAGATGTTGTCGATGATTCCTGTGTTTTCTGCAACTGTGTTATCTGTGGGAACATAGATTACATCGCAGTTGTCAGCGGCGCTTGTGCATATCTGAGCAAGGTCGTTTGAATCTGTGAAAGGATAGAGAGTAGCTTCAAGGCCCTTCTTTTCAAGCTCTGCCTTTACAACATCCACCTGATACTGACTGTTTGCTTCCTTTGAGCAGTAGAGAAGACCAACCTTCTTTGCGTCGGGGCACCATTCAGTAATCATAGCAGCCTGCTTGTCGAGGGGAGCAAGGTCGGAAGTCCCTGAGATGTTTCCGCCGACAGTGCCGTTGAAACCGTCGATTTCAAGAGCAACACCGTACTCTGTTACAGAAGTTCCGAGTATCGGAATATCTCCCGTTGCAGCAGCTGCAGCCTGAAGTGCGGGAGTTGCGTTTGCCATAATCAGATCAACATTGTTTGAAACGAACTGGTTTGCGATAGTAGAGCAGGTATTTGCGTCGTTCTGTGCGTTCTGGAAATCAAATTCTACTGCATCTGCGCCAAGCTCGTCGATGATTGCCTGCTTGAAACCTTCTGTTGCGGCGTCAAGAGCGGGATGTTCAACAAGCTGAACGATACCGATTTTATACTTGCCGTTGCTGCCTGTTTCAGAGGAACAGCCCGTGAAAGAAAGTGTGCAGCCTGCGCAAAGCGCAACAGCCAACATAACGGATAATATTTTTTTCATGATGAAAACTCCTTTTTGTGCCCGTTCGGGTCTTGCATTTTTGATGAATTTATTATATAATGCAGAATGTCATCAGTCAAACAAATGATTTGAATGTTTATTATCGAAATTTTCGATATAGGAGGATATACTATGGAATTACGCAATTTAATCACTTTTATTCATGTCGCTGAACTCGGCAGTTTTACAAAAGCGGCAGAGCAGCTGGGGTACTCGCAGTCGACGGTTTCTTTTCAGATAAAGCAACTTGAGGAAGAACTCGGGTGTCTTTTGTTCGAAAGAATAAACCATACAATTACACTTACAGAGCGTGGGCACGAATTGGTATCCTATGCACATAAAGTCCGTGTACTTACCGATGAAATCAGAGAAAATCTCTCTGAGGAGGAGGTACTTTCGGGTAATATTCATATTGTGACTCCCGACTCGGTGTGCGATGATATGATAAATTCCGACTATATTGAGTTCCATAGAAAATACCCGTCGATTTCCATCCGTTTTACAACGGGGGACTCTGCGCTGATGCTCGATATGCTTGACCATAATGAAGCGGATGTAATTATCACTCTCGACCAGCGCTTGTATAATAAGGATTATGTGATTGCAATGGAAGAGCCTCTTTCGATGCATTTTGTGGCAAGCACGGATTCGGAGCTTGCGGGCGTGAAAAATCTGTCGATAAGGGATATTGTCGACAAGCCTTTCATTCTCACCGAATACGGTCAGGGCTACCGCCGTATTTTCGACAGGGAGCTTGCCAAGATGTCGCTGGAGATAACTCCGTCACTTGAAATCGGGCGGACGGATATTATCACAAAAATGCTTGCCGAAAGCAATATGATTTCTTTTCTTCCCGACTTTGTTACGGAAGAACTGATAGCCTCGGGGGAGCTGTGTTACCTCGATGTGTGCGATTTTAAAGTCGACATCTGGAAACAACTTATCTATCATAAGAACAAATGGCTTTCAAAGAGTATGAAAACATTTATTGAATATGTGAAGGAGCAGGAGTTTTCGGTTTAGGAGAGCGGAACGTTGAAGCGAAAATTCCTTAAATCGCTTTTTGGCTTTACTTTATAAGTATAGTGTGATATAATTATCAGAAAAGTGTGGATATGGAAGATTATTTGTATTTAAATAGCAAAATCGGAAGGAAGATATTACATGGGGAAATCAAAAGAGCAGAGAATAAAAAATCTCAAGAGAAACCGCATATGGCCATCTGTATTGGGACTGTTTTTAATTCTCTTTATATTCGCCACTATCCTGATAGCTGTAATGACGGCGTCTGCTGCGGATATCGTAAATAGAAAACTGGTGGACAGCGTTATAACAACAACGAAGGTTGCAGAGCTTTTTGAAAACTATGATTCGGGCAACGGAGAAAGCATTGAACAGACAGTGTTATCCCATATAGATGTGCTTGATGAAATTGACGCAGTAGCTGTAATCGATGCAGATGAAAATCCTGTGTGGTCAAGCAATGGTACATATCCCGATACCGACAGACTGACAAGCACGGAATTACTTCACGGCATTGCGGAGCAGGAAATCCGTGTTATTATCAATGATGATAAAGACCAGCTGTTTACAATTGACGGCGAGGGAATAATCATCAATGAATCTGCCGTTGAGGCTTTCAAAGATACATTGAATGCGGAAGAACTCAATGTTACTGATCCTTTCGGCGGTATGACATTATGGATTGTTATTCCTGTAAACGACCTTGATGTTATGGTCCTCAACAATATTCAGATATATGTTCAGGATTTTGCTATGATAATGGTTTATCTTGCGTTTTTCGGAATACTGCTTGCCGTTTTTGTATTGTATTATCTGATTTCGCTTATCGGCGTGGTATTGGAAGTACGCAGAACTACGAAAATCATCTATACCGATATGGTGACAGGCGGAGATAACTGGCTGTCGTTTATCAAAAAGGGGACAAAATTACTCAAGAAAAACAGAAACGGGAAGAAAAATTACGCAGTACTCCATCTGGAAATGCGTAAATACCGTAGTTTCTGTACCTGCTTCGGTGTAATCAAGGGTCAGGAACTTATCGAAAACCTATATAACATATTGAAAAAAGAAATCAAGCGTAAGGAAGTAATGGCGTATCAGGAAAATGCGGCTTTCGGTCTTTTGCTGATTTATACGGAAAAGGACGAGCTTGAAGCACGTATTCGCAGAATAGAAACCCTGCTTAGCGGCGCTTTACCCGGAATGAAGATGTATTTCGGCACAGGCGTGTATCTCGTTCAGACCGGCGAGGATGATCTGGAACAGTTATGCAACAACGCCATGATTGCCTGTGAAATGGCAGGAGAAGAAACAGAGAACAAAACCGCTTATTTTGATGTCGAGATGAACAACCAGAAGCTCTGGGAACGCAGGGTAGAGGACGATATGGAACGTGCCCTGGCAAACAAGGAATTCCAGGTGTACCTGCAGCCTAAAATCAGCACTTCGAGAGAAGTTCTCGGCGGTGCGGAAGCACTTGTCCGCTGGATTCATCCGACGGAAGGATTTATTTCGCCTAACCGTTTTATTCCGATTTTTGAAAAGAACGGTTTTATATTGAAGTTGGACGACTATATGCTCGAAGAAATCGCAAGAGTGCAGTCCGAATGGCTTGCGGAGGGACGCAGTCTGGTGCCGATTTCCGTCAATATATCAAGAGCGCATTTCACCCGTGAAGACCTCGCAGAGCATATCTGCGCTATTGTTGACAAATATCAGGTGCCGCATGATGTAATTGAGCTTGAGCTTACAGAAAGCGCATTCTTCGATGATAAGAGCGTTCTGCTTGACACCGTAAAGAAACTCCGTGATGCAGGGTTCCCTGTATCTATGGATGACTTCGGTGCGGGATACTCTTCTCTGAACTCATTGAAGGAAATGCAGATAGACGTGCTGAAGATAGACGCAGATTTCTTCCGTGGAGTAGAGGCGGAAGAAAGAGGCTTGCTCATTGTATCTGAAGTTATCGGTCTTGCAAAGAAACTGAATATGAAAATCGTTGCCGAAGGTATTGAAAGCAAGGAGCAGGTGGAATTCCTTACAGAGCAGGAATGTGACCTTATTCAGGGATATTTTTATGCAAAGCCGATGCCCGTGGCAGAGTTTGCGGAGAAATACAGCGTATAGTTATAAAAACGCAGAAAAACAGGCGTATGCAAAAAAGCATACGCCTGTTTATTATTTTTTCTTCTGTAATTTCAATGCCTTGATTTACAAGTCCTTTAAACATCTCCGCATGACCTTTACGACGTTATGCCCAGGGGTCTTCTTCCACGGGAACACGGATGTCCGCAAGGCACTGAATGTCATTCAGAAACCACTGATTTGTGGAGGGCTTTTTTCTCAGCTTTACGGGGCGTGGATTGTCCGCACCGCCACTTGTTACATAAAGCGTTGCCCAGTTTTCCTCGTCGAAGGAATAGGGGTTTTCGCTTACCTTTATGACATACGGAGTGTTCGGCTTGTATCCGTTCTCGGGAGTTGCACCCTCAAAGAATGAAAATGTCTTGTAGAATTTGCCGTTGAGGCGTTCCTTGATGAACCCTTTTTCGTATTCGCTTACTTCTGCAGGGCCTTTGAGGAAGTCGAGCATTTCCATACAGCCGTCGGGATTTTTCTCGTAAGCGCAAAGTACCGCAATTGTGAGTGCAGTTGTCTTGAACGCAGAGTCGAGAGTAGCCTCGGGCATTGCCTGCAACTCCGCAAGGCTGTTCGGAAGTGAGGAAAAGGTAAAGCTTTCTGTGTGATTACTGCCCTTTCCGACCGATGAATCGGAGTTGTTTGCCGCCTTTACGGGTTCGCTTTTGATGGCATTTCCTGCTGATTTCATAATCGAATCAAATATTCCCATTTCTTAGTCCTCCTTGATAAATTTAAAGTTTAAAAATCCGTTTCTGCCAACGGGTTTTATCCAGTTATTGACACATTCTTTGCAAACTCTGTGTCAGACCATAATTCTTAGTCACGTAGTTACTGACTTTCAGGTCCTGAAACAACATCGTGACGGAAAAGCAAGGTAGATAATATGTATTAAAAAATCCCTGACTGTATTTTGATAATGCGGTCAGGGATTGATTTTGGTATCAGTTATATGCTGAAAAGTTGGTGTGGAATGTGTTATTATTCCCACTCTGCAAGTTGCTGCTTTAACTTAAACTATTTTGCTTAAGTTTTATCTGAAATCTGCCGATATTTTACTTCATTTGCACATTTTATTTTGACTTACTGATTTTCTGTTGCCAAAGTGTTGCCATTATCTTCTCATTGCTAATGTATTAATAATCTTATCTTCATTTACATTTCCGTCATCATCTAAATATCCTAATCTAATTAATCGCCTTATCGTTGCTATCGAAAGATTACTTTTTTCCCCGTTTAAAAGTGACATTAGTACTTTATTGTTTGGTTCCCATCTATCTTGTAACTCCTCAGATTCCATTTTCAAGCGTAAACGGTCAGCCTCTCTTCGAGCTATGAATTGTTCCTTTTTTAAAATCTCAATTTGACGCTCACTATCTTCTAATTGTTGTCTGTACTTTTTCTTTTCTTCTTCGTCTAAATGGGCTTTATCCATTAACTCATTAATAATTTTATCCTTATCATCTTTTTGTTCTTTAATCTCTTCAGACTTTTCTGAACTTATATTATCTAAGTGAGAGACTTTATCATTCAAACTATTAAGCTTTTCGCCAAATCGTTCCTCAATTTTTCCTAATGTAACTGATACATCTTTCATAATATCATATGACGACTTATAAAAATTTGTACTCGTCTCGTCTGCTTTAAAATAAAAGAATATTGAGATAAAAATAGAAAAGAAAGCCAATAAAGTAGATAATATACTATCAAAAGAAAAGTCTGTCTTTACTAACCTGTAACATAGCAAACCAACAAACATAACAGTTCCAATCCCACCAGCAACACATACTGTTATCTTAATCGGACTTACTTTATGCTTCTCTTTCTCTAATTCAAGCATTTTACTTAAAATATCCATCACATCAGTTTCTTTTTCTTGTAACTCATCTACCGAACTTTTCTTTTTTTCAAACATAATTTTACCCTCTTAGCCTTTATCTTTTGACAACTAAATAGAAATACTCACAAAAATATTAAATACAACAGGCAATTTCATAAACTATTTGCGATATATAATAAATTATATACTCTCGTACTATTCCCACTCAATCGTTCCGATTGGCTTCGGTGTGAGGTCGTAAAGCACACGGTTGATTCCGTCAACTTCAGCAGTAATTCTTGCTGTAATGTGGTGAAGAAGGCTGTACGGAATTTCTTCGATTGTTGCACTCATAGCGTCTGTTGTGTTTACAGCACGGATGATTGCAGGCCAGCCTTCATAACGCTTGCTGTCCTTGACGCCGACGCTCTTCATATCGGGAACGGCAATAAAGTACTGCCATACAGTATTGTTAAGGCCGTTTTTGTCGAATTCTTCACGGAGGATTGCGTCTGCCTCACGCAGAGCGTTAAGTCTGTCTCTTGTGATAGCACCGAGGCAACGAACGCCGAGTCCGGGGCCGGGGAACGGCTGACGGTCAACCATAGATGCGGGAAGACCGAGCGCCTTGCCGACAACTCTTACTTCGTCCTTGTAGAGAAGGCGTACGGGTTCAACGAGTTCAAACTGCATATCTTCGGGAAGACCGCCTACATTGTGGTGAGCCTTTACTCCGTCGCTTTCGAGGATGTCGGGGTAGATTGTACCCTGTGCGAGGAATGAAATTCCTTCAAGCTTTCTTGCTTCTTCGTCGAATACCTTGATAAATTCTCCGCCGATTATCTTACGCTTCTTTTCAGGCTCCGCAACTCCTGCAAGGAGGTCGAGGAATCTGTCTGTTGCGTCAATATATATGAGATTTGCATCGAGCTGATTCTGGAATACTTCAATAACCTGTTCGCTTTCGCCCTTACGCATAAGCCCATGGTTTACGTGTACGCATACGAGTTGCTTGCCGATTGCCTTGATGAGAAGTGCGGCTACAACCGAACTGTCAACTCCGCCCGAAAGAGCGAGGAGGACTTTCTTGTCGCCTACCTGCGCACGGATTTCTGCAATCTGCTCTTCGATGAATTTGTCGGCGAGTGCGGGTGTTGTGATTCTTTCCATTGATTCAGGTCTTTTTTCAATCATAATTTTCAACTCTCCTAGTGTGGCTGATGGATTTTAAATGCCACAAAAAATATATTTTTATTATATCACAGTAAATGCATTTTTCAATACTTTTTTTGCATTATTGTATTTTTTGTAAAAATGCACATACATAGTTTTTTGAGTTAAAAATCTTTTGTTTAATTATGCATTATTATACCTGCTGAGGAACTGCTTTGTGCGTTCGTTTGCCGTGTTTCCGAACAGCTGGTCTGGCGTGCCTTCTTCCACGATAACGCCGCCTTCCATGAATATCACATGGTCTGCGACATCGTGAGCGAACGCCATTTCGTGAGTGACGATGACCATAGTCATTCCGTCTGCCGCAAGTTCCTTTATTACCTTCAGGATTTCTCCCGTAAGTTCAGGGTCGAGTGCTGATGTAGGCTCGTCGAAGAACAGCATATCGGGGTTCAGCGCAAGCGCTCTCGCAATAGATACTCTTTGTTGCTGACCGCCCGAAAGCTCGCACGGATACGCCTTCGCCCTGTCGGCGAGCCCCATTTTTTCGAGTAGTTCCATTGCGGTTTTTTCGGCGTCAGCCTTGTTCTGCTTCAGTACACGGACGGGTGCTTCCGTGATGTTCTGTATTACATTCAGATGCGGAAAAAGATTGAAGTTCTGGAACACCAGCCCGATTTTGAGCCTTATGTCACGCAGGGTTTTTGCCGAGGCGTAGACTGTTTTTCCGTGCTTGTTCTTTTCGAGCATATTCATTCCGCATACGACGATTTCTCCGCCGCTTGCCTTTTCAAGCTGATTTATACAGCGCAGGAGCGTCGATTTTCCGCTTCCCGACGGGCCGATTACAGCAACAACATCGCCTTTTTCGACGGTGAATGATATATCTTTCAGTACAGAGAGCTGTCCGAAATTTTTGGAGAGGTTTTTTACTTCCAGCATTGCCATTTCCGTGACGCCTCCTTACTTGTAGTAGTTGAGTTTCTTTTCGATAATCGATGAGAGTACAGTCAGCACCATAGCAAGCACGAAATAGAATGCACCTGCAATGAAAAGGGGAGTGAGTGAGCTGTAGTTCTGCATCTGCTGTTTTGCCTTGAGGGTGATTTCCGCATACGCCACGACATTTGCAAGCGATGTATCCTTTACGAGAGTGATTACCTCGTTTGCACTTGCGGGGATAACACGCTTTACAACCTGCGGAAGAATAATACGGAAGAATGTCTGCGTTTTTGTGAGGCTGAGTGCCGCCGCAGCTTCATACTGCCCCTTGGGGATAGACTCTATACCGCCACGGAAGATTTCCGCAAAATACGCCGCATAGTTGAGTACAAACGCAAACAGCACTGCGTTGAACATATAGTCTTCGCCCTGAATGTTCACGCCGCTGAGCATATTCGCTATCACGGCAGGAGTGTTGGGGCTTGACTTCAGCGTCGGTATTGCATAGAATGCGACGATTATCTGAAGCATAAGGGGAGTCCCCCTCATAATCAGTATGTATACATTCGTAAGCCATGAAATCGGCTTGAACTTGCACATTTTGAGCAACGCCACTATCATTCCGAGAGGAATGGAGTAAATAAGCGTAAAGCCGAATATTTTAAGTGTAGGGACAAGATACTCAAGGAGTATCATAAAGACCTTCTGTATTTCTTCGCCTGTCATCTGAATTCACCTCGTAATAATCGTACTGTAAAAACACTATTACAGTATAACATAAAAAAGCTCAAAAGTAAATTACTTTTGAGCTTTTCTGATTATTTTGATAAAGCAGTTACTTTACAGTTGTGATGTCGCTGCCGAACCACTTTGTTGAAATCTCTCCGAGAGTGCCGTCAGCCTTCATTTCACTGAGGATTTTCTGTACTTCGTCACGGAGTTTCTGGTCGTTCTTGCGGAATCCGATTGCGTATTCTTCTTCCTCAAGACCGTCGGGGAGAACTACATAGTCCTTGCCCATAGATGTGATTTCGTAGTTTGCAACAACTGAGTCGAGGAAAACTGCGTCTACAATGCCGAGTTCCATCTGCTGAAGAGCTTCGATGTTTGTTGCCATTGCCTGAACGGTGATTGTTCCTGCGATTTCAGAACCCTCAAGGATTTCCTGCGCTGTTGAGCCGTTCTGCACGCCGATGATTTTTCCGTTGAGGTCAGCCATTGTCTTTGCCTCGCTGTCAGCGGGAACTGCAAATACCATTGCGTTCTTCATATAAGGGTCGGAAAGGTTCATCTGTTCAGCTCTTGAAGGGTTTACGGACATTCCGTTCCAGATGCAGTCAATTCTTCCTGCGTTGAGGTCTTCTTCCTTTGTGTCCCAGTTGATAGGCTGCTTTACAAGCTCAACGCCCATTCTGTTGCAGACTTCCTGAGCAACATCAATGTCAAAGCCTACGATTTCGTCGTTGTCGTCTGTGTATCCCATAGGCTTGAATGTTGCGTCAAGACCGAGTACGAACTTTCCGCTGTCAAGTACATTCTGGAGTGAATTGTCCTCTCCCGTAGCTGTCTGGGGTGCCTGTGCAGCTTCTCCGCAGCCACAAGCGAGTGAAAGCATTGCTGCTGCAAAAGCAGTCGCAATAATTCTCTTGAACATTGTCTTTTTCATAATATAACTCCTTTTTGTTTGTTGTTTTGCTTTAACAGAATATCATACTGTCGCAGAAATGTAAAGCAATCTGAAAAACTTTCGGAATTTCATATAAATTATTGTCGGCAGACGCTGTGTTTAAAGGCATTTTTACAATAAAAAAATCCCTCCCGATGAGGACGATGCCCATAAAGAAGTTTTTATGTGTACTGTTGAGGAAAACCCTTTTGAAAAAGGTTTTTCCTCAAACTCCTTTCCTAAAACTTCAAATTTAAAAACAAGCCCATAGGGATTTACCCTATGGGCTTGTTTTTTGACTTAAAAGTCTTTGAAGGGGAGTACGAGGGGAACCTTTCTTCAGAAAGATTCCCCTCGATAAATACATATAAAATTTCTGTACGGGCGTTATCCTTAAGGAAGGATTTTTTGTCTTACTCTTCGATTTCGTATTCTTCGTCCTTGTCGTGTCTTCTGCCTGCAATTGTCATCACGATTGCGATTACAATTCCTACAAGAAGAACTCCTCCCACGAGAATACCTGCAGTTTTAAGTGTACCTGCGCCTGATGACGAGAGGGGAATAGCCTCAAATGTTACATTGTCCGATGATGCAAGGTCGCTTGCGGTCAGTTTCTTGTCAGCGATTACGATAACATAGTCTGATGCGTGGCTGAATGCATATGTTGCATATCCGTATTTATCGACTGTTACGCAGTCAATTCTCGAAAGTGTGAAGTTCGAGTCGTTGAAGTAGAAGAGGTTTGCATATCTTCCTGCGTGCTGGTCGCCGACATCAACGGAAAGATGTCCCTTGAACGGAAGTTTTCCGTCGTATGCAACATTGAACTGAACTGTGTCTGCGAAATTCTTTATTCCGCCGAGGAATTTCTCATCTATGATGTCATTTCCCGTTGTTACGGTAAGGTTTGCGTTGGTTGCTGAGTTGATTATGTTCTTTCCGTAAATCTCCCAGTAGTAATCCTTGCCGTCGAGAATGAGGGTGATGTTTCTGTTCTTGATTTCAGCGAGAACATCTGTGGGGAGTACGCCACTCTTACTCATCGGCGCACGGAGAATATCCCCGAGGTACATATCCGCAACCTCGATTACATTTTCTACACCCTTGAGTGATACAACGGTGTCGCCGTTGTTGTCGACATCGATGCTTGTTACGCCTTCCGTGAGGCTTACGAATTTAACGGTGAGCTTTGCGTCTGCCGTAACCTTTGAGGTTGTGTATTCATCGCCCTTTTTGGAGATGTTCGAACCTGTATAGTTTACGCTGTTGATTTTGTATCCGCTTGCAGGGTCGATAGTGAATGTAACCTTGTCGCCCTTGTTTACCTGTACGGTTTTTCCGTCCTTCGAAAGTCCGCCTTCCTGCGTGATTTCACCCATTTTTTCGTCATAGTCCACGGTAATCTTGTATGTTTCGATTTCGTCGAATACCGCAGAAAGAGTAATATCTTCGGTGAGCGGTGTTGCAATTATGTATACAGAGTCGTCAGAAAGAATACTGTCATTTTTTGAAATATAGCTGAATTCATATCCCGAACCGTCAACAGTAGACGCCGATATTGTTATCTTTGCGTTTGCTGAAACACGGTGCGTTCCGTTGGGGAGCTTTACGCCGTCCGCTTTTACTTCAAATTCGCAGTTTTCCTTGCCCGGTGACTTTACTGTTACATTATAGGAAAGTGCGTCGGTGAATGTCACTGAAAGAGTACCGTCGCCGAGTGCCTTGTCTATTGAGTATGTTCCGTTTGTGCCATCTATTGTGTGCGTTGCACCGAGTTCATCGGTGAATGTTACCGTGCCTATTGTGTAGAGGGTAGTATCGGGCTTTGCCGTGAATGTAAACGGGTCTGCTGATGAACGGTACGATGTGTTGTTGTCGGAGTTTACCGTTACCGTTCCCTGCGGGCTTGTGTAGGTGATGCTTCCGTTCTTGCCGATGTCGAACTTGATATCGACATATTCCTTGATGAACGAAGCGCTTATTGACGCTGTGTCATCACCTTCAACGCCGATGTCACCGACTGTAAAGGTGTATACGAACGGGTCGTCAGTTCCCGAAAGAGTACCTTCGCCTATTGCCGTAATTCCCTGGAAGATATAAAGCCCGTTGGGGTCGTTTACCTCCGCTTTGAGCGTTACAGTGTCGCCGTATGTAAGGGTGAGAGTTTCGGTTTCGTTTGTGTGGTCGAGTACGGCAAGTTCAATGCCGTTTTCGTTTATGATGTAGAATTTTCCTTCGGTGCTGTTTGAGGAAATCTCAAAATTCACATCGTAGGTTTCCTTCACATATGTTGCAGTGATTATATGGTTGTCGGAAACGGTAAGACTTCCGTTATATTCGTTTTCATCGGTGAATGAATATCCGATGTCCATTCCGTCTGCATATACATATTCTATTCTGTACCCTTCGTCTGCCGATACGGTGTAGCTGACTTCATCGCCTGCCATTACTTCTTCACCGTCGGTCACAACGATTGTTCCGTGGTCGTCATCGGGGTCTGCCGCTGTTACGGTATGTACGGGCAGGAATTCAACCGATATCGTTCCAAGATTTTCGAGGGGCTGGGGGATGAGGTATTTAACCCCTGCGTTATCGTTCTGCTTTACGATATGTACATTCTGGGAAGCGCTGTTTATATATGACACTTCACCTATGAGATAGTCGTCAGCGGGAATTATGATGAGGTAGAGTTCACTTTCGGTAAAAGTGATTGTCGTTGACGAGGTATGCTCAGTATACCTTGAACCTACAACGCCGACCTCTTCGTGCCACATCTGTACCGTACCGCTACCGCTTATGTTGAGCTGTAATTCTTCGGCGTGGATATTCACAGCACAGAGAACAGCCATTGCAATGAATGTGATGATTGTCACTGCAAAAGTAAGCGTGATTTTTCTTGTTCTTTCCATAATCATATTCTATAACCAACCCTTCCGTAACTGAAAAGTGATAATGCATACATATATAATCAGTATAGCACAAAAGCCTTGAATAATCAAGGCTTTTTGGGTATTTATTTGGTTTTGTTGAACTTCGCCATTGCGTAGTAAATCAACCCTCCGAGTGCCGCAAGAATGAACAACAGCGCTACTGAGAATACAAGCTGGCGCTCTCCCGTGTCAATCTTTGTGCCTGCGGTGATTGAGTTGATTTCTTCGTCGGTTACCGCTTCGTCGGAGATTACTGCGATGTAGTTTCCACCTTCGTCAAGCGTGAAAGCCGCATTGCCGTCGGGGGTGATTTCCGAACTGCTGATGTATTTTACGGAAAAATCGGTCATATCCACTTTGAACAGACTTGCGTGCTTGCCGAAATATTTGGTTCCGACATTCACGTTCAGCGTTGCTTTGAACGGGAATTTCGTCTGTGAGTTGAAGTTTATCTGTATCTTATCGCTGAATGATGAGAGCTTTGTGACGCTTGCGGTTGCGTACTGGTCACGGAGCGATACCGCAATATCGGCAGGCTCGTATTTTTCAAGCACGACATCATTTCCGTTTAAATTCCACGAATATCCGTCGCCGACAAGGTCGAGCCAGATGTTCTTTCCCTGGAGCTGATAGAGCATTTCCGCAGAAAGCGTGCCTTCTCCCACGGGGACACGGAGAATATTCCCTTCGTTTGCTGAGAAAAGGTCTTCTATTTCGTCAAGGGATTTTACCGTTACTACTGTACCCTCGGCTGTGACCTCTATGCCTTCCACATTGTCAGATTTGCCCTTGAATTCAACCGTGAGGGTCTGGTTTGCGGTTATAGGCTCGGTTGTGAAGTGGTTGCCGTTCTGTTCGAGAGTGACTCCCGAATACTGAATGGATTTCAGCTTGTAGTTTGCGTCGGGGGAGATAGTGAAGGTTACCGAATCCCCACGGTTTACCTTTATGTTCGTCTGGTTGACGGAAAGTCCGCCCGTCTGGGTGATTGTTCCGCCGCCCGTTGTTATTATAGTAATTGTATAAGCGTCAACCTTCTTGTATACCGCCTCGATTACCGTGTCTGTCGTTATCGGGAGCTCAAGCTCCTTTTCGGTAAATGTTTCAGTACCCGAATTAAGCCCGCTCTTTGTCACGAGGTAATGGGAGAAGATATATCCCGTACCTGCGTCTGTTGAAGTTGAGAGGTTTATCGTACTTCCACGGAGAATATCCTGCTTTCCCGTTGAAAGCTGTTCGGCACCGCATTTTACAACGAGGTTGCACTTTTCGGGCGGTTTTACGATTTCAAGGCTGTACACAAGCTGGAAATCGATATATACCACGCAGGAAGAGTTGAGGTTGTTTATCGTGTAACTGCCGTCGGGGTTAGGGGAGAGCTTTTTTATCGCACTTCCGTAATATATCGACGCACTCTTTACTCCGTAACCTTCGTCGGTGTCGACAAGGAAACGGAAGGAGCTTCCCTTTACTACTTCAATGGTGGAGCCCGAAAGGACATTCCCTTCGGTGTCGGTGACAATTCCCTCCACTCCGACAGAAAATTCGATTTCGCAATGTTCCGCAAATCTTACATAGAGAGTTCCGCTTGTTTTCGGCGTGAAAGAATACACGCCCGCTGCGTCTGGGGTGAGGTCTGTCCCTGCGTATGAAACGGATTTCACGCCGTATCCCGATGCCGCAACTACGCAGAATTCAAAGCTTTCGCCTTCTGTGACGGTTGTGGTGTCGTAGAGCAGGGTTACGCCGTTTGTATCGGTGATTACGCCTTCATCTCCTATGGAGAGCTTTACATTGAATGTATTCTGTTGTTCGAATGTGATGTATATTGTTCCGTCGGAGGTTACTGCCGGGGTGGTGTAGAGCGTTCCGCTTTTTGACAGTGTTCCGCCCGTATATTTCACGGAACCGACCTTATACCCTGCGGCAGGCTCTATATTGAAGATTGCCAGACTGTTTTCCGATACGGAAACATACGAGCCCGATGTCCTTGCCATTCCGTTGTAGCTTACCGTTCCGCCCTCGGGGTTTGTGATATAAACGCTTATATCGTAATTTTCTGCGTGGGCGGGGAGAAGTGAAAAGGCAAAGAAAACGGCAAATAGCCCTGCAGTCAGCAGAGCTATTTTAAGTATTGACTTTTTGAAAATCGAAGTCATATATTACCCTCTTAAACATTAAATCTGAAAAGGACAATATCGCCGTCCTGAACGACATATTCCTTTCCTTCGAGTCTTACGAGACCTTTTTCCTTTGCGGCAGCCATTGTTCCGCTGGAAATAAGGTCATCATACGATACAACTTCGGCACGGATAAATCCCTTTTCGAAGTCTGTATGGATTTTTCCTGCCGCCTGAGGTGCTTTTGTCCCTCTTGTGATTGTCCATGCACGGACTTCCTGCTTTCCTGCCGTGAGGTAGGAGATAAGTCCGAGGAGAGAATAACCTTCCTTGATGATACGGTTGAGTCCCGAAACCTCAAGCCCGAGGTCTGCAAGGAACATCTTTTTGTCCTCTGCGTCCATATCGGCAATTTCAGCCTCAATCTGTGCGCATATCGGGAGAACTGCCGCATTCTGCTCCTCTGCAATTCTGCATACAGTCTTGTAGTGTTCGTTGGTTTCGATGTTGTTCACGAAATCGTTTTCGCAGAGGTTAGCTGCATAAATTACAGGCTTTGCAGAGAGAAGGGGAGTTGTCTTTATCATCTCGGCCTCTTCTTCTGTATAGTCGTATGCACGGGCAGCCTTTCCGCTTTCGAGGTGCGCTTTCAGGCTTTCGAGGAAATCAACCTCTGTCTGATATTTCTTGTCGCTTTTTACGAGTTTTTTGCTCTTGTCAATGCGACGGTCGAGAATTTCAATGTCGGAGAAGATAAGCTCAAGGTCGATGGTTTCAATGTCACGTTCGGGATTTATACTTCCGTCAACGTGAACGACATCAATATCCTCAAAGCATCTTACGACGTGAACGATTGCATCAACCTCACGGATGTTTGCAAGGAATTTGTTTCCGAGACCTTCACCCTTTGATGCACCCTTTACAAGACCTGCAATGTCAACAAATTCAAGTGTGGCGGGTGTGAACTTGTCAGGCTCGTACATTTCTGCGAGCTTGTCAAGGCGTTCATCGGGAACGGATACCACGCCGACATTGGGTTCTATCGTACAAAAGGGATAGTTTGCGGATTCTGCACCTGCGTTTGTGAGTGCGTTAAAAAGTGTACTTTTTCCGACATTCGGAAGTCCTACCATACCAAGTTTCATAATGAATAGAGTCCTTTTCTGTTAAAATTAGTCGCAGTAGATGTCCATATCTTCGTCGTCATAGAAGAATTCATCGTCAAATCCGAGAGAGTCGTCGCCCTTCTTCTTTGAGTCGAGGATTTTCTTGAGTTCGGGGCCGAGGATAACTCCCACAACAGCGCCGATAACGAATGAGATGAGAACAGCAATAACATTTTTCATTAGTGTGTACCTTCCTTTGTGTTTATTTTAATCGTATTAATTATACTTTTTATAATAAGAAAAGTCAAGTATCGGGAGGAATTATACCCGTTGAAGAAAAAATTTCAAAAAAGGGGTTGACAAAGAAAGGAATGTGTTGTATAGTTAGTTACAGAAGTAATTAACCAAATAACTTCGAAACAGGAGAGGAGTGAAAAAATGCTGATAAATGCAAATTCAGACAAGCCGATTTTCGTCCAGATATCCGAGGGGATAGAAGACGCAATCATTTCGGGAGTGTTCCCCGAAGAAACGCAGATTCCGTCAACCACGGAAATTTCGGCGCAGTACAAGATAAATCCCGCAACGGCACTCAAGGGAATAAATATTCTTGTTGAATCGGGCGTTATTTATAAGAAAAGAGGGGTAGGAATGTTTGTATCACAGGGCGCAACCGCAAAAATACTTTCAGTAAGACAGAAGGAGTTTTTTGATTCATATATAAAAACTCTGCTCGGAGAGGCGAAAAAACTCAACATAACAAAAGAAGAGATAATAAAAATGATTGAGAGGGAGACAAATGAGTAAGATAGAACTGAAGAATGTCACAAAGAAATTCAAGGATGTGGTGGCACTCGACAATGTATCGCTCACACTTGAAGAAAATGTGATATACGGACTTCTCGGACGAAACGGTGCCGGAAAATCGACGATGCTCAATGTTATTTCCAACAGACTTTATGCAGACGAGGGAGAAGTTCTCATCGACGGCGAAAATGTCTGCGAAAATGACAAGGCGTTGTCCAAGATATACTGTATGTCAGATAAGAATCTCTATTGGGATTCCGACAAGGTGCTTACGGTTTTCAAGGACAGCAAGGAGTTCTACAAGGACTTTGATATGGAATACGCACTTGCACTTTCCGAAAAATTCGGGCTTTCGGTAAATAAGAAGCTGAAGTCGCTTTCGACGGGATATAAGTCGATATTCAAGCTGATTATCGCACTTTCCTGCAATGCGGATATAGTTTTCCTCGACGAGCCTGTTCTCGGACTTGACGCAAACCACAGAGATATGTTCTACCGTGCGCTTATAGAGAGATATTCCGAAAAGCCTGCTACATATGTGATTTCCACACATCTTATCGAAGAGGCGGCAGACCTTGTCGAGCGCTGTATAGTGATAAAGAACGGAAAAATCGTTTCCGACGAGGAAACGCAGGCGCTTGTATCAAAGGGCTATGCAATTTCGGGCGCATCGGGTGCCGTTGATAAATACTGCGATGGTAAAGAGAAGATAGGGGAAGATGTTCTCGGAAACCTCAAGACAGCATACATCATCGGAACATACAACGAGGCTGATATTCCCGATAACCTCGAGGTATCAAAGCTCGACCTCCAGAAACTGTTTATACAGATGACGAACGATTAGTAAGGAGAGAGAAAAATGAATATAAAACCTATTTTTAAAGTTTCGATGAAAAATATGCTCAGGGCGGCGCTCATATACTGCATCGTTATCGTGTGTGTATTCCTGTGCGGCATAGTGCTTGACAGGATAGTAGCGCTGGAGACATATGATACGGCTATCATCGATCTGGTGAACGAACATGCCGAAGAGGGAGAAAAAGCATATCTCGGAGAAAACAACGAAATTATCATTGAATACGCTGACGGTTCAAAGGATATTACATACCCCGACGGTAATTGCACTTATATTGATGTCGACGGAGATGAATATTATTACGACAACGGCAATGTTGTCAGCGGTATGGAAACATCAGCGGGAATTTTCCTTTTTGTCTGCGGTATAGTTTTCTATAAGGAAATACTTTGGCTCGGTTTCGCAAACGGTATTTCAAGAAAAACCGTGTACCTGTCAACTATGCTTGTAGGACTTGCAACAAGCGTTGTTCTTGCTGTCGGACTTTACCTCATCTGCGGAATTTTCGGACTTTTACTGGACTATGTTTCAGTATTCGAGCAGATATATTCTGTTGACTGGGGCGTAGGCTACGAGTTTGCAAACGGTGCGTCAAAGTTCACGCTCAATATGCTTTTCGATATTCTTTCCGTATTTGACGCATTCCTCATCGGTCAGATTATCGGAGGAGTATTCTACCGTGCAAACAAGGCAGTGAAGATTATTGTTGCAGTAGGATTCCCTGTGACATTCACGATAATTCTTCCTTCTGTAATAGGATATTTTTCGGTGGTTTCAAGAGAATTCGAAGTATTTCTTACCAAGGTGTCAAAGGTAATTGAAGGGATTGCCACAAGCCCCGTATACACGGTGGTTACGCTCTTCACATTAGCGGTTGTTATGTTCTTTGTGACATTTTTTACATACAGAAAGGCTCCTTTAAAGGCAAACGATTAACCCCCCTGTTCTTCATATAATCATAAAAAACCGACATTGTGCTTTTTGGGTACAATGTCGGTTTTGTTTTAGTTCTGATATGTCGGCTCGCAGGTGAGGTTTACGCCGAGTCTGCGGAATACCTTTTCGTCAACTGCCGAAAGTATTACGGAGGAATGTACCTCGCAACCTCTCAGTTTTGAGAGCTGTTCCATGCAACGCTCTGCACGGGTGTCGGTTGCCGCACAGATTGAAAGCGCAATCAATGCCTCGTCGGTGTGGAGTCTTGGGTTGCGGTTTCCGAGATGGTCAACCTTGAGGTGCTGTATAGGCTCAAGAATAATCGGGGAGATGAGATGTACCTTATCCTCAATGCCTGCAAGCGTCTTGAGTGCGTTGAGAAGAAGTGCCGATGACGCCCCGAGCATATCGGAGGTTTTTCCTGTTACTATCGTGCCGTCGGGAAGCTCCATAGCCGCTGCGGGAGCACCCGTCAACGCCGCCTTCTGAAGCGCAGGGGCGATTACATTGCGGTCGTGCATTGTAATCTTTGCTTTTTTCATGAGAAGTTCCATTTTGAGAGTTATATCTTCGGTAATAAGTCCCTTACGGTAATCGCAGAGGGCGGTATAGTATCTTCTCAGAATTTCCTGACTTGACGCTTTTCTTACAATTTCATCGTCGATAATGCAGTTGCCTGCCATATTTACGCCCATATCCGTCGGGGATTTGTACGGGCAGGTGCCGAGGATTTTTTCGAGCATTGCTGTAACAACGGGGAAGATTTCGACGTCACGGTTGTAGTTTACCGTTGTCTCTCCGTACGCTTCAAGGTGGAACGGGTCTATCATATTGACATCGTTGAGGTCTGCCGTTGCTGCTTCATATGCAAGGTTTACAGGGTGCTTGAGGGAAATATTCCATATCGGGAAGGTTTCAAACTTTGCATATCCTGCCTGATTTCCTCTTTTATGCTCGTGGTAGAGCTGTGAAAGGCAGGTCGCCATCTTTCCACTTCCGGGGCCGGGAGCCGTAACCACTACGAGTTCACGTGTGGTTTCGATGAATTCGTTTTTGCCGTAGCCCTCGTCACTTACAATTCTTGCAATGTCAGAGGGGTATCCCTTGATGGGGTAGTGGCGGTATACCTTTACGCCGAGAGATTCAAGGCGCTTCTGGAAAGCGTCAACGGCTGTCTGTCCGTTGTACTGCGTCATTACTACGCTTCCGACATAAAGTCCGATTGTACGGAAACAGTCTATCAGACGGATAACATCAAGGTCGTATGTTATTCCGAGGTCTGTACGGAGCTTGTTCTTTTCAATGTCCTGCGAGCTGATGACCATGACAACCTCAACTCTTTCTTTGAGCTGGAGGAGCATCTTGAGCTTACTGTCAGGCTCAAACCCGGGGAGAACTCTCGACGCATGGTAGTCGTCGAATAATTTTCCGCCGAATTCAAGATAGAGTTTTCCGCCGAATTGTGCTATACGCTCACGGATATGTTCGGACTGCATACGCAGATATTTTTCGTTGTCAAAGCCGATTGCCGTCATAATTACACCCCGTTTAAATAAAATTTATTTCAATTATTTATTATACAACAGTTGCCCTTGAAATTCAAGAGGGAATTTTGCAAATAAGCAAAAACCGCCGCCCGTAATCTGATACGGAACGGCGGCTCTGCGAAAGGATGTAAGTATGAAACCGAATGAACGGAAAGAGGTCTTTGCTGTATTTACAGTATAGCATAGTAGCTGTCCAAAAGTACGGACAATAAAATAAAAAGCCGTGATTTCTCACGGCTTGCTGTTATTCGTAGTCATTGAGCACACTCTCAAGCACCTCAACGGCACTTTTGATCATCTTCGGGCATATATCGCTGAACAGTTTCTTTTCTTTAATCTGCACCATATCTTCCGGAATAGTAAGGTCGTATCCGAGAAGGTCACGGCAGACTATCGAGCCGTTGATTTCCTTGAAACGCTTTGTGTACTCGCTTGCTATGGCGTAGGCACGGGATTTCTGCTCGTTGTCCTCGGGGTCGAAATGTCCGTATTTCAAGCCGAGAACCATTAACGCTCCCGATACGGCGCCGCACATCTCGGCGTTTCTTGCCCCTCCGCCGAACTGCGTGCCGAGCATAAGTGCGAGCTTTTCGTCAAGCCCGAAATCCGATGCAAAAGCGGTGAGCACCGCCTGCGAGCAGTTGAAGTTGCTGGAGAACAGCCATAACGCCTTGTCTGCTTTTGATGACATATGTAATCCTTCTTTCTGTGGTTGTTGGTAAATCAATCTGCGGATACTAAAAAACGCAGATTGAACATCTGAGGTTTATATGTAAATAGTGGTCAAAATAGATTTTCTTTACTTTATATAAACGGTGTAGTATAATCAAAAAGAGGTGAGAGTTTATGGATTATAAAGTAAAAAGCGTTGATACTACAAAATATATTTCTCTTCACGATTGCTGTGCCAAAAAATTATTTTTGAAAGGTTCAGCACTTACTCTTGAAATGGAATGGATGGAGATAGATGCCGAACACCCTGAAAATCCAAACGGTAAGGCTCATTCATCTGATGAAGGCGTCATTGTGTTCGAAGAAGTTATTATACTTGATATAAACGGTGAAAAGTGTATAAATAACTTATTTGACGAATATGATGATATGGAAATTATGGGGTTCGGAGAAACCGCTGTAAATTCATTATATCGTTATGGCGTTCTGGATTTTTTTGATGAATCAAATAATTATGTGTGCATTACTTTCTTGTTTAAAAAATCTACAGTAATGTGGAATGAATTAACGGATGTATCATGGTTTGAAGAAAGAAGATTCAAGCCTGAAATATCAAATGAAGAAATATTAAAAATGCTGTCTTGGAAGAATACCGTCGAAATTCAGGAGAAGGGAATCAAGCTTGCTTCTGAATTAAAATGGCTCGGATATTTGTTTCAGCCAATAATAGATGATGAATCAAAAAGTCTGTGGGAAAATTGTGCGCTTGTATTAAGCAAAAAAACAGACGAGCAGTTAAGCCCTTGGCTGATAGATTGTTTTATCTGGTTACAGGATATGAACTGGCCTGGTGCTGAAATAATAGCAGACAGATTAAAAATAATGAGAGACACAGAAAATTACGAATACAACAAAGAAAAAGCAATAAAAATTGCTGAAATAACAAACGATGAGGAATGGATAGAAAATATCAAGAGATACTCATAATGTTTAACCGTCTTTTCAGCTGAATTTGTATGCTGAAAGGATGGATTTTATATCATAAAAAAAGTAGCCAATCCGAATTTTTTTGGATTGGCTACCTTATATCATTTGGTCGGAGTGACGGGACTTGAACCCACGGCCTCTACCACCCCAAGGTAGCGCGCTACCAATCTGCGCCACACCCCGATACCTTTAATATTATATCACGCTCAAAATGGTTTGTCAAGGGGTAATCTTAAATGTTTTTTACAATATCTCAACGTTATACATATCGGGAATTGAGCATTTTCCCGAAATCGAATAAAAAGGGTATCGGAACTGACCGATACCCTTGAATTCTTATTAGTCGCTTACGTAGGGGAGAAGTGCAAGATGTCTTGCTCTCTTGATAGCGATTGTAAGTTCACGCTGATGGTAAGCACAAGTACCTGTTACACGGCGAGGAAGAATCTTCGAACGCTCTGTCATGCACTTTCTGAGCTTAGCTGTGTCCTTATAGTCAATCTTTTCAGCACGGTCTACGCAGAACATACAAACCTTTTTACGAGGTCTCTTCTGCATACGGTTTCCGCCTTTGTTTTCATTTCTTTCCATTACAAAACCCTCCTTTTCAAGTTAATCGAAACATTCAAATTTTAGAAAGGAAGTCCGTCGCCATCGTTATCGTTGCCGATAATCTGCTCAAATTCGTTGAGGTTGCCTATTGCAAGCTCAGGAGAACTTGACTTGGGAGCGGTTGCTTCCTGATGAGGAACCTGGAAATTTCTGTTCTCGGAATAATTTCCGCCTTCAGAAGATTTCTTTGACTCACCGAAATAAACCTGGTCAGCGTATACTTCTGTTGTGTAGTGCTTTACATCGGGGTATTTCTTGTCGTTGTATGAACCGGTGCGGAGGTTACCCTCAACAACTATCATACTGCCTTTTCTGAAATACCTGCTGATGAATTCAGCCTGCTGACGCCAAGCCACAACTGTGATGAAGTCTGCCTGTCTTTCCTGTCCCTGTGAAACGAAATTTCTGTCACACGCAACAGTAAAACGGCAGGTGCTGACATTCGATGGTGTCTGTCTGAGTTCCGGGTCAGCTGTAAGTCTGCCCATAAGGATAACTTTGTTCAACATAAAAATCACCTTATTCCTTTACTTACTACTTGACTGTGATGAGTGAACGAAGAACTCCGTCTGTGATAGAGAGAATACGGTTGAGTTCTGCGGGAACTTCGGGCTTACATGTGAATGTGTAAAGCACGTAGTAACCTTCTGTTTCGTCCTCAATAGCATAAGCGAGCTTGCGCTTACCCCACTCATTGATTTCCTCGATAGTGCCGTTGTTTGCTTCGATCAAAGCCTTGAACTTTTCAACGAGAGCCTTAACTCCGTCATCGCCGAGCTTTGTGTTGAAAACCAACATTGCTTCGTAATTAGCAGTAACCTTTGCCATTTAAATACACCTCCTTCTGGATTACGCTCACACCTTATGTATGAGCAAGGATACCCGTATATTTTAGCAGAAAGTAACAAGCTTGTCAAGTGTTTTTTATTATTTTATAACAATTTCTTTTCCGAGGTCGAAAGAGTATATCACGGTTTCCCGTACCTTCATGCCGTAAATCTTCTCAAGTGCCGATTTGTAGAGCCTCAACTGCTCACCGTAAGCGTCGGTCAGCTTTTTTTCTGAGGTATTTCTGTCGGTCTTGTAGTCAATCAGCACGATTTCTCCGTCCTCGAAGAATATGCAGTCCGCAACACCCTGGAGCATTCCGTCGGTGCCACGGTATTTTTCACCGAGCGCACCTTCAAGCCCGAGGTCGTCTATGCGTATGAGGAATTTTCTTTCCCTCTGGATTTTCTCTGCCGATTTCATTCTTGCGTACAGTTCCGAGAGGAAGAATTTCTCCAGCTTTTCGATTTCGACGGCACCGCTTTCCTTTACGCCGAGAATACCGTTGTCACGGAGCCTGTCACGTTCTGCACAGACATCTTTTTCTGCAAGTGCGAGGTCGCAGTACTGCATAAAAAGGTGAGTGGCAGTACCTTTTTCGGCACCCGTGAGAGTTCCGTCGGAGTATGTGAATTTCGGGTGCGACATTGTTATTTCTGCGTTTGCGTCGTGCGTGATTTCGGTTACTGTCAGCTTTGCCTCGGTTTCCGAAAGCTGTTTGTCGTAGCAGAAGTCAATGTTCCTTTTTATTTCTTCTACTGTTTTCGGGTCAGGCTTTGCGTATACCCGCTTTTCCTGCACAGTTTCCGCAGAATCCACATTGTTGACCGAATATTCCAGCCTGAAATCAATACTGTTGTCGCAGTAATGAGTTCCCGCAAGACTGCGCAGATATGTGGAGTCGGGGTGATTGAGCAGGGTTATGAACATCCAGTCAATCATAGCTGTAATGGGCGGGAACAATGTGCCTTCCGAACCGTTTTCTGTCTGCAACGATATGAATTCCGAGATGTTCTGCAATTTTCTCAGAGTCTTGTTGTTTATGCTCAATGTGACGAAAAGTCTTTCTTTCGCACGGGTGAGAGCAACATACAGAAGTCGCATTTCTTCGTTTACAAGTTCGTCGAGAACAGCATTCTTTGCGATGTATCCAAGAACGGAATCGTAGTATTTGAGTTCGCTTCGTTTCTGGATTTTCAGCGCTATTCCTTCAAACGACCTGTTCAGTATAATGCGTTTCTGTGTGTCACTTTTGTTGAATTCCGTGTCGAGCATACATACGAACACGAACGGGTATTCAAGACCTTTTGATTTATGTATTGTCTTTATGCTTACAGCGTCATCGGAGCCTGAAACAACACTCGCCTGAACGAAATCCTTTCCGCTTTTGAGGACATTGTCTATGTGACGGAGAAATCCCGATAATCCGCCGTTGCTTGAGCTTTCGTAGTTCTTCGCATACGACAGGAGAAGTCGCAGATTTCCCCTCTTTTTCGCGCCGTCGGTATACACACGGACAATCGCCAGAAAATCCGTGCTGTCGTATATGGTGTTGATAAGCCGTTCAATGCTGTTGCCTGCGGCGGCAATTCTCAGCCGCTCATAGCTTTCGGAAAATCTGCACAGCTTGTGGTACCAGCTTTCGTCACATCCGTGCTTCAACGCTTCCGATACCGCACGATAAAGAGCCCCTTTAGCGTGGAATGAGCGTATTTTCAGCATATCGTCCTTTGTCAGCGTGAAAAGCGGCGACATAAGCACCGATGCAAGCGGAACATCACGCAGGGGATTGTCTATAATCCGCAGGAAGTTTATAAGTACGGAAATTTCACGGGATTTAAGGTATCCCTTGACATCATCTGCAGCGGCCTTTATTCCGTATTTTGCAAGCTCGTCGGCGAAGAGTGCCGCACTTTTGTTGCCACGCATCAGGATACAGAAGTCGCTCGGTCTGCACGGTCTTGTCCCGTCCTTTGTCTTTACGGGAGTTTTTGCGTTTATCAGCTCTTTTATCCTTGTTGCAACGACGGCGGACTCATTGACAATATCCTCTATGGAATTTTCGGGTCCGTTCTTTTCGGTGTATTCCTCGTTGTCAGAACTGCTGTCGGGATAATTCTCGGCATCGGAATTATCAAGCGATTCGCATATGAGTATTTCGGTTGTTCTGTCAATATCGTCGCTGTATTCCGCACTGTATACCAGCTTGTCTTCGTCGCCGTAGTTAAGTGAAGAATTCGGCGGATTCATAATTTGTCCGAAAACAAGGTTCACGAATTTCACAACATCGTTACTGCTGCGGAAGTTCCGGTTGAGGTTTATTCTTGCGTCGCCGTCGGAATTTTCGGTATAGTCCTCGGAAAGAAGAAAACGATGTCTGAAAATTCCGGGGTTTGCCCCTCTGAAGCCGTAAATTGACTGCTTTATATCTCCGACAACAAAGAGCTTTTTTCCGTTGCACGACAGCAGCCTGAAAATTACTTCCTGAACATCGTTCGTGTCCTGATACTCGTCGATTATAATCTGTTCGTAGTACTCGGACAGCTCACGGCACAGCTTGCTCGGAACATACTTTCCCTCGCTGTTTTCTTTTGTGAGGAGAGAAATCGTCATATGCTCCGCATCGGAAAAGCTGAGCGCATTAAGCCCCAGCTTCTTCTCGGTGATAAGCTCATCCGTGCGCAACAGAATATTCCTGATTGTACCGAGAACGGTGTGGTGTATCCGTATATCCTCCCATATATCTCCGAGAGTGAGGAGCTTTGTGCTTACTACACTCTTTATGTGGTCCTTGTACTTGTCACGGAATTTAGATACCCTTTGCTTGACTTCCTCTGCAATTTCCGCACCGTATTCCTTTTTAATATCGGAATAATTTGCCTTGGCGAAAGATATATCCTGCAAGAGCCGTGTTTTTTCGTCAAAAGAGAGGTCGGGATGTACGAGAGATTTTACAGCGTCGGAGATACAGGCGTATTCCTGCGAAATTATATCGCACATCTTCGAGGAGGGATATTCGCTTTCCAGATATGACTTTGCAAGCGCACATTCCATAAGGTCTGCGGAAAGCTCCTTGTTAAGACACTTAAGGTACTTGCGGACAATTTCTCCGTTGTTTTCGGTTGCCATATTGCCGAGTTTTACAATATAGTCATCGAGCCAGCGTTTCCAGTGGGGAATATTTAGAAGTGAATGATAAAGCTGTACGATTATCTCCGAAAGAGCATTGCTTTTGTTGTAGAAGAAATCGTCGAGAGTTTTAAGCTCATCATGATTGTTTTCGCAGTATTCTCTGATGGTTTCCTCTACCGCTTTCTCTTCGATTACGGCGAGTTCGTTCTCGTCAATTACTCTGAAATCGGGGGTGAATTCCATCTTGTCGGAATTTTCACGGAGCAATGCAAAACAGAAGGAATGCACCGTCGATATTTTTGCGTCAGCAAGAGCCGCCTGCTGTTTTGCAACCCATTCATCATCGGGATTTTCTGCAAGCAGTTCTTCGAAAGCAGTGTTGAGTCGCTGTTTCATCTGCGCCGCAGCATCATTAGTGAATGTAACGACAACAATTTTGTCTACGGGAAGTTTATTTTTACTGTCGGAGAGCATCCTCTTTAGGCGTTCGATGATTACCGCAGTTTTTCCGCTTCCTGCCGCAGCCGATACTATGATGTTGCAGTTTCTTGCGTCAATGGCGTTTTTCTGCGCAGGCGTAAAATCAGTCAATGTGAACACCTCCTGTAAGAATTTCGTTTATGTCAAAGCCGTTTCCTTCGTTGACCTTGTCGGGTTTTCCGCATACTTCTGCGTAGTTGCAATATTCGCACGGCGAATAACAGCGCTTGTTTTCAAGCGGCAGTGCAGGGAATTCTCCGTCGAGCATTCCATTCACCGAGCGGACTATTATTCCGTCTGTGAATTTGCGGAGATTTACAAAGCCTTCCGCATTTGTCTTTGTGGTTGTCCTCGGTTGGTACGGAGCTGTCGAAATCTTGGAGTTTATGTATGTTCCCACGCCCTCCGAATCCATTGCGAGTATGACATCGTCATCATCAAGCACAAGGCCGCTCATGCGGTAATTCTGCGTGAATTGTTTTCTGAGTGCCGCTTCTCCGTCAAGGCGTGACAGTTTGGGGATTGCGTCGCCGTAGGTGAGATACAACACTCCCGCAGGCTGAAAATCCTTGTACTTGTCGTGTGCCGTAAGCGCCGAAAGATATATGAGCATCTGCAAATCAAGACCGTCAGCGACTTTTCGGGAGTCAAAGGTCTTGGAACGCTTGTAGTCGATTACACGGACATATTTTTCGAAGTCGTTTTCGTAGGTGTCAACTCTGTCTATGTATCCTGCGATTACCAGCTTTGTCCCGTCCTTTGCGGTGAGGGTGTACGGTTCGTATCCGTCAGCGACAATTTCAAACTCAAAGTCAGAGGGAGTGAACTTCGACTGCGGAACCTCCTCCTGAAGATGTTTCAGGAGTGATTTTGCTGTACCGTGGATTTTTTCAAGCCCGTATACATATTCGCTGTTTTCGAGAAGTACATTCAGCTTTTCGGTATTGATGTATTCGTCGATTACAATCTTTATGTTTTCGTCGATTTCCTTGTCCGATAACGCTGCAAGTTCAGCCTTTGTGTACTTTTTCAGCATATGCTCCACGCAGGAGTGTACTATCGTACCCTCGGCGGCGGTGTCAAAGCCTGCGGGCCTGAGTACCTGAAGTTTGAGGACTTTTTCGCAGAAATACCCGAACGGACATTTTATGTATATATCCAGATGTGTCGGGAAAATTCTGAATTTATCGCCGATGTAATTCTTGATGAGTGACTTGTCCGCAAGCGGTGCGTCGGAATTATTGCGCACTCTGTCAAGGAAGTTTACTTTTTCGGAATATTCTGCGTCATTGCACAGATATGCCTTTATTGAGGCATGGTCTGCGTCCGACCTGTCAAAACTGCGCACATATGTGTAGTACGCCGAGTGCTTCGTGGTTGCAAAGAATGTGGGGGAAATGTCCTCGATGTCGGTGATTATGTCGTTTGCAAACATCTTTGCTATCGATAATGTCAGCGCAGGGCAGTATACCGCCTTGCCCGAAAAATCCGAAGTGGAGTATGATATGTACAGCTTTTCCGAAGGTGCCGAGAGTGCTGTGTAACAGCAGAATCTGTTTTCGTTGACACGGGTTTCCGAATTGTCAGCCAGTGGCAGTCCGAGGGATGACAGCACTGCACGGTCTTTATCGGTGAATATTCCCGAAGATGAGGAATGTACTGGGAAAAATCCCTCTCCTGCACCGATGATGAATACTGCACGTGGCGATGAAAGACGCATTCTCGAAATATCTGAAAGGGTGACTGCGTCAAGTGTCTGCGGAGGAGAGGAAAGGTGCTGTCCCGAAAGCGAAATGCGGAAAATCTCGCTGAATTCCGAAACGGACATTATCTCATCGTCAAAGGTGGAATAAAGCTCGTCCGACATAGCGGAAATTATGTTCCAGAGCTGTTTGCGTTCCCTGATTTCAACAAGCGACTCATCCGATGAGGAAATTGTTTTTTCTGCACCGTTCTTTCCGAGAAGTGCAAAAATCGCCTTGAATATTTCCTTGCCGCTTTTTTTGGTGACAGCCTGCCTGAATTCCACAAGGGGAGTTATAAGTGCGTTTCTTGTCCTTTCGCAGTTTTCGAAATTTTCTCCTGCGGTAAAAGGTGAGAGCCACTGTGCTTTGTCTATGCCGTTGCAGTAGACATAGTTTTCAAGTTCAGCCATATCATTGTCGGGAATGTCAAGGAGTCCCGATTTTGCATACCTGAAAATATCTTCCGTGTGAGGTGTTCTTGCACGGGCAAAATCCAGTGCGGCAAGTATGTGGAGTACCAGCGGTTTATGTAACACGGGTACAGTTGTATCCGTAAAAAACGGTATGTCGTATCTGCCGAATGTACCTTCGAGCGTTGTTGCGTAATCGGAGATACAGCCCGACACAACCGCAATGTCTGAGTATTTCATTCCCGACATTACAAGGTGCTTTATTTCCGCCGCAACGAAATTGCACTCAACCTCGGGGTCGGGAGATTTGAGTATCCGTATATTTTCGGAAGTTGCGGGCGTATCCGTATTGTGACGAAAAAGATTTCTGCTGAGAAAAGCAATATCCTTTGAAAGATAACGGTGCTGTTCGTCGAGTATTGTGTCATTGTGCCTGATGTTATGCGCCTCGGCACTTCTGCAAAGGTGCAGATATGTCTTTTTCACAGGCTCGAAGACACGGCATTTTGTCGACGGATTTTCGAGGGTGAGAGCAACCGTCATTCCGTCGCACTGTTTTATTGCCACATCAAGCAGTTCGTATTCATCGGGAGTGAAACTGCGGAATTCATCGATGAAGATTTCATATCCGCTGAAATAATCATTTTTCGCCGCAACCCTTGCCGCTGTGGATATATCACGGACGCTGTCCTTGAGTCCACGCTCGTTGAGCAGGTTGAGGTATTCGGAGTAGATGTTTGTGACATCCGCTGTTTTTTCGGAAAGCGCACCGTCAATTAAAGGACGCTTTTCCGTGAGCTTTTCGGGGGATATTCCCGAACGGCAAAGCTCCGTTACCGCAGATGAAATCATCTGCGTGAAAGAGCCTGAATTGTAGTGTTTTCCGTAATATCTTATGCTGTCATTCTTAGCAACACGAAGGGTAGCCGTGCGCATAAGCGACAGCTTTGCACATTCGCCGATATAGCTTCCGACATTGCCACCGAACTGCGAGAATACAGTCTTTGCAAGGCGTGAAAAGCTGAGCACGGTAAGATTGTTGTATGTTACCGCACCCAGCTTTTTGTATAATTTTTTATCGTATTCAAATGAGAACTGGTCGGGAATTATGACCAGACATTTCTTTCCGCTTTCAGAGCATATGCGGATTTTTTCAATGATTTCTTCGGACTTTCCAACGCCCGCTCCGCCAAGAATAAAATTAAGCATTTTTCATCACGCTCCCAATGCTAATTTTACTCTTTTTTCACTCCCTTGTCAACATTTCGGAAAGTTCCTCGAGCAGTTCGGCACACTTGAATTTTGCCTCGTATTTTACGGGCTTTGTGAGCATATCCACTTCGCTTTCGGAGAAGTATTCCGACAGCTCCGTCGGGTCCGAGGCAGGCGGTACGCAGAGCGGAGGATACATCACGCACCACCAGTTCCTGCCGAGAGCCTCTCCGATGGTAATTCTTACGGCGTTGTAGTCGCCCTCGGGCATTGTGATTTCGTCGTAGACCCTTGTATCAAAGTGCATATTCACGACTTCGCATTTTACATCATAGTTTTTCCCGTTTTCCGAAATCACCCTTTTCGCTACGGATTTTATACGGTCGGAGTTTTCTTCTGCCGTTTTCATCATCTCGTCGGGAGTGTCTGCGTTCACGAAAAGATACGGACACTCCTCAAGAATTGCGTCACGGACTTTCAGTTTGAGCCGTTGGTCTTCTTCCGAGTCTGAATTTGCGAGAATGTGCAGGCGGAGTACCCCTTCTTCGAGAGAATTACGTGTTTTCGTGAAATCGGAATAATCAATCACACAGATGCTGAAAATAAGCGATATAATCATAGCTGCTGCAAGTCTTTTCATAAAAATGCTCCCTTTCTGTTATGCTGAGGATATTCTTGACACAAAAAGGTAAAAATATGCAGGCGGATAATTGACTTATACAGTAAAATATGCTATAAATTAAATCGGGTAATTATTTTATAAGAAAGGCTTTGATAAAAATGAACGAAAAGGTACAGGCACTTATCGGAAATATAGAAAAAGTTATCGTGGGAAAGCACGATGTCATCGTACAGGTTGCGGCGGCACTTATTTCGGGAGGACATATTCTCATCGAGGATGTTCCCGGAGTGGGTAAGACGCAGCTTGTGGCGGCGCTTGCAAAATCGGTGAACGGAAAGTTCAACCGTATACAGCTCACCCCCGACATTATGCCGTCGGATATTGTGGGCTTTTCTATGATTAATCGTGAAACGGGAGAGTTTGAGTACCGTGACGGCGCCGCAATGTGCAACTTCCTCCTTGCTGACGAAATAAACCGTGCCTCCGCAAAGGCACAGTCGAGTCTTCTTGAGGTAATGGAAGAATTCCAGATAAGCCTTGACGGTCAGACGAGAGCATTGCCGAAGCCGTTTATGACGCTTGCTACCCAGAACCCCGTCGAAACCTACGGAACATATCATCTTCCCGAGGCGCAGATGGACAGATTTCTTATGCGTATTTCCATGGGTTATCCGAGCGAGGCGGAGGAAATTGAAATCCTCGACAGAAACGAGAATGAAAACCCGATAAAGAATATCTCTCCCGTGCTTTCAACGGACGACATCATAGACCTTCAGGAGCAGGCGAAAAAGGTTATGGTATCCCCCGAAATCAAGGAGTATATACTCCGCATAGTGAAGGCAACGAGAACAACCGATGAGGTAAAGCTCGGCGTCAGCCCCAGAGGAAGCATATCGCTTCACAAGGCGGCGAAGGCGTACGCTTTCATCTGCGGCAGGGACTATGTTACTCCCGACGATATAAAAAGACTTGCAGTGCCCGTGCTTTCACACCGTATCATTATGACGCAGAAGGGCAAGGCAACATACGGAACACAGCAGAACTACATTGCATCGCTTATGACAACAGTCGGCGTACCGCTGACGGAATAGGACGGATTTATGCGTAACATCAAAGCAAGAATGGAGTATCTGCTCTGTCTTCTGCTTGCAGTGGCGTATCTTGTCTTTCTTGACGGCAGGGCGGGAATGTTTATCCTTATTGCATTTGCGGTAGCGCCGTTGGTTTCCTACGGTATGCTCATGTATGCAAAAAGCAGGATTTCGTTCGGTGTCAGGATGACAGCGGAAACTCTCGCAAAAGGGCAGAATGCTGAAATAGTTGCGGAATTCAGGTCGACTTCCGTACTGCCAACTCCGTTCATACAGATAAAGCTGTACACCGATAAGCATCTTGAGACTGATACCAATGAGTACAAGCTCGCATTCGCTCCGAAGGCGGACAGGGTTATATCCAAGAAGGTAATGGGCGTTGTCTGCGGAGAAGGCGTTGCGGGAATACAGTCGGTTGTCATGACCGATTATATGGGGCTGAAAACCATCGTGCTGTATGAAGAAAAGGGACTTGCCGAATACTCCGCAAGGATAGGCGTACTCCCGAATATTCCCGACACCACACTGAAAAATGCACTGATACAGAATGTAAGTGCTGTTGCCGCCTCCGAGGAAAGCGAGGAGGTTGAGGATATGACCCGTGCCGTAAGCGGAGTTCCCGGTTACGAGCATCGTGAGTATGTTCCCGGCGACCAGATAAAACGTATCAACTGGAAGCTGTCATCAAAGCAGGACAAGCTGATGGTGCGCCTCGACGAAGGTGTTGCCGACGCAAAACAGTATGCAGTTCTTGACTATGTCGGAAATTCTTCCGAAGACGGAATATTTGCCGAGGAGCATCTTATCGAGGGATTTCTCGCTTTCTCGTCAATTCTTGTCAAGCTCGGAAAAGACCTTGTATTTTACCGCACGCTGAAGAATTCGTGGAGCAGAATGAATGTCAAGAATGTAGAAAATATATATGAACTGCAGTATGATTTTGCAAGAGCGAAATTTCACGGAAAGGGTAGTATCGGACTTCCTCCGAGACTTCCCGAAGAACTGATAAGCGGCGAAACGAAAGCCGCCGCAGTTACGGTGTTCACAAACTCTCCCGACGAAGAACTGATGGCGGAAATATCTTCGCTTGAAAGCAAGGGGACAGAGTGCTTTGTTGTCGTTGCTGAGCCTGTCGGCATAAGTGCGAAAAATATGTGGCTCATAGGCGATAACTATAATTTTGAGTATTTAAACTGACGGTATCGGAGATTTTGGATTTGATATGATTAATTTTTTTAAAAAGACGGCATTTCCGATACTTCTCGGTGCAATGCTGGTGACAATGATAATCGATATATATAACCCCGAATATGTTGTAGCTTCCTTTATCGGTGCGGCGCTGATTATGACGGTGTTGTTCGTGATATTCGGATTTTTCAAGCGTTTCAAATATGTCGGCGGATTGTTTTATGTCGTCGTGCTGTTATTCTTTCTCTTCGGAATGCTGTCGCTGCTGGCAATGTCGTTCCTTGGAAGAGCTCCACTTGTTTTTACAGAGTGGTTTTACGGTGCGCAGGACGCAAGCACATACTTCCTGCCGTATACACTTCTTGTATTTTTCGGATTTTCATTCTTCTTTGCGTCGGTGCTTTTTTATTTCACGCAGATTATATACAGAAGTGCGGCGGTACTGCTGTGTATGATAGTACCGTTTGCAATCTATGCAAAACGATATGAAAATCCTTCGCTGATTTATATTGCGTTGGTGCTTGCGATTTTCTTCGGACTGATGATACATCAGAGGCAGATGTCCGATAAAAATGTCGTTACCGTTATGGACAGGAGCTACATTCTCGCTGCAGGAACATTCGTGTTTGCGGTGCTTGTTGTAGCGATGATTTTCCCGAAGGTTGAAGTCACTCCTCTGCGGCAGAAGCTCGACGATTTTATCGAGTCGCTTGAAATGGGCGTAGAGGGCGGACGTGACAGCATAGGCGAATTCTACACCGAATCCCTCGGAAGTAATTTCGGCAGTAATCCCACGGGACAGATTTTCTTCTATGTCAGTGCGGAGGAACCTCTGCTTCTGAAAATACAGTCCTACGACACATATTCGGGCGACAGAAAGTGGGCAATCGACAAGGAGTATTACGAGTACGGTTACGACGACTGGGAGGATGAAGCAAGACTCGATATCAACAGATTTATTGAGGCCGCTGACGGAGCAATTCGTGAAAACGAGGATTTGCGTGAATATATTCCGTATCTCCCTGAACAGACGGACAATAAAAAAACGGCATATATAACCCCGAATGAATATATGACGAGATATATTCTCACAACAAACAGAACATACGAAATAAAGGGTACAGAGGGAAACAACTTTACCCCTTACAGAAGCGGACACGGCGATGTTTTTATCGGTAATGCCGCACTTCATGAGTACAAATACAAGGTTTATTATTACTCGCAGAATACAGATATCCATAGCGGAGTGGACAGATTTGTTTCGCAGTACAGCAGAGAAAGCTGGGAGGATGTCTGCGACAATCTGAACATGTATGATTCGGCTTTTCAGACGGTGAAAAATTTCAGGGGAGACCTTTATGAAGCCTATGAGTACTACGACTCGACCTATCAGCCGCAATCGGCAAGAATGTCCTTGCTTGCGGCAGAGATAACCGAAGGCTGTTATTCCGACTACGAAAAGGCGGTTGCTATCCGTGATTATTTCCGTAGCGGAGAGTACACATATATGATAGGCTACGAGCCGACAGACTCCGACATCGAAACATTCATCTTCGAGGATAAGACGGGGCTTTGCGTCGATTACGCAACAGCTATGACTCTCTTGGCGAGGGAGTGCGGTCTGCCTGCAAGATACACCGAAGGCTTCAACTGCACCGAAGAGCTTGAGCCCGGATTTTACGTTGTCCGTGACGAGCACGCACACGCTTTCTGCGAGGTGTACATTTCGGGTTACGGATGGATGACCTTTGACGCTACTCCTCCGTCGGATGAACTCGGTGAGGGGGAGGCGGCTGCTGTTATCGACGCAAAGACAATCCGAACAACAGTTGTTGTTGCTGTCGTTGCTGTTCTTTTTGCGGCGGTGCTTGTGATCATCTTCCCATTCATTGTGGAGTGGATTTTCCTTATAAGAACAGGTACTTCCGACAGAACGAAAGCGTCGGTGATGATATATGTCCGCATCGGAAAACTCCTCGGCAAAAAATACAGCTTTGATTACAGACCGCTGACTCCCGTGGAGCTTTGCGGTAAAGCCTCGGAGCTCATCGGCGTGGATATTTCTGCGGCGACATCACTTACCGAAAAGGCGTGTTACGGCAAGATACTCCCCACGAAAGAGGAAATCTCTCTCGCAAGGGAATGCTACAAGCAGGTTAAAAAGGGTATTAAAAAGAAAAGATAAAATAAAACCGTAAAAGGTATAACGCCTTTTACGGTTTTTTCTATGAAAATATTATCTGTCCGATTGTTTTTATTGCGGAGCTTTTCGTGTATCCGAAACGTGTCAGCGCAACCGCACGCTCGAATTTATTGAGTTTGGGAAAAATTGCGTAGCCACGGATTATTTTCAGCTTATCGGCAGGAATTTCACCCCTGAAATTCCTGATGAGCGCCTCTGCCTGACGGTATCCGTCTGCAAGACTGCGGTGGAGTTTTTCTCCCTCCGAAAATGCGGATTTCAGGGTTTTCCTCCGTGCCCCGACGACATTCCCGCCGTGCTGACGGTAAAGCATAGTCGGGCGGTCGATATAAACGATTTTTCCGAATGTCATAGCACAGAGTGCAATCCACCAGTCGTGGATTACAGCCTCGTCGGGCATATTCTTTGCAATGTCGCAGAGTGCTTTGTTCATCATCAGCGTACAGCCTGTAACACAGTTGTATACAAGCAACTTTTCAAGGGTGATGTTTTCAGCGTCAAAGCCCATCATTCCGTTCATTGAGGGCGCAATTACATTCAGATTTTCGTCGCTTACCGCAAGGTCGGTGTGCACAAGCACGGGAATATCCGACGGGTGCTTTTTCATCTCATCCAGAGTAACGGAAATCTTGTCGCTGTCCCAGAAATCGTCCTGGTCGCACAGCATTACATACTCTGCGTCGGAGTGTTTCATAAGCTCGGCAAAATTGTCCTTTGCGGAGTGTTTTTCCGTTTCGGAACGAACAATCTTCATACGGTCGGAAAACTGCGAGCGGAATTCTTCGAGAATATCGGCAGTTCCGTCATCGGAGCCGTCATCACGGGCGATTATGCGGAAGTCGGAAAAATCCTGCGAGAACAGGGAATACAGTTGCTCCCTGAGGAATTTTCCGCCGTTATATGTCGCAAGAAGAATATCAACCATTTTTCATACCCTCCGCAATAGTCCTGAGTGTTGCCAGCGAATACATCACCGAAATTGCAAGATAAACGGCAACATCAACGAAAATGTTGTATCTGTCAGAAAGATTTTTGGTGTAGAAAAGCCACATTGATTTGTAGAAGTGGAGTATCACCTTCGGACTGCGTGATTTAAGACCGCTCTGCCCCTTGAGGTGCGTGATTACGGCGTCGGGAAGATATACAATCTCCCACCCGTCGAGAGCGATACGGTGACAGAGGTCGACATCCTCGCCGTACATGAAAAAGCTCTCGTCGAAGCCGTCGAGTTTTTCCATTATTCCACGGCGTATGAGCATGAATGCCCCCGAAAGAACTTCGACACGGTGTGTTTCGTTTTCGTCGAGGTATGTTTTGTGGTAGGCGGAAAATACCTTCGATTTCGGGAAAAGTCTGCTCAGTCCCGTTATATAGAAAAGGCTTGCCACAGGTGTCGGCAGACCTCTCTTACAGCTATGGTCGAGAGTGCCGTCTGCAAGGAGCGTTTTCCCTCCGACAGCGCCGACGGAGTCGTTTTCGTCAAGGTATCGGCAGAGCTTGTCGATAGCTCCCTTATGCACAATGGTGTCGGAGTTGAGCAGGAGTATATGCTCTCCACGGGCATAGCGCAACGCAACATTGCAGGCATGACCGAAACCACGGTTCATACAGCGTACAATGCGTATTTTCGGGTGTTTTGTCCTCAATACCTGCCGTTTGTCCGATGAGTTGTCGGCAACGATTATCTCAAAATCGGAAGAGGTCGAGGCAAACACCGAGCGTATACAGTCTGCGGTGAGTTTTTTTGTGTTGTAATTTACAATTATTATCGAAACCATAACAATCTTTCCTTTTTGGTATTTGAATCATTGTAAGTATACCACATTTTTCTTTTTAAAACAATAAAGTTTTGTATAAAATATCATTTGAAATCCAAAGGGTGTTGTGATATAATTATCTTGTTATTTTAATTATTATTTTTAGGGGATGTTATATTGAAATATCTGGTATTATTATGCGATGGCATGGCAGACTGGCCACTTGCTGAACTTGATGGAAAAACTCCGATGGAGTGTGCAAAAAAACCGAATATCGACAAGCTGGCAAAGGACGCAAGAGTAGGACTTGTAAAGACGGTTGCCGACGGACTCAAGCCCGGAAGTGATGTCGCAAATCTTTCCGTTCTCGGATATGACCCTGCGGAATGCTACACGGGACGTTCTCCGCTGGAGGCAGGTTCAATCGGCATAGATATGAAGGATACCGATGTATCGTTCAGATGTAACCTTGTTACACTTTCCGACGAAGAAAACTATGAGGACAAGACAATCCTTGACTACTGCGCAGACGATATTTCCACGGCAGAGGCTAAGGTTCTTGTTGAATACCTTGCTGAAAAGCTCAACAACGACGAATTTGCATATTACAGCGGAGTAAGTTACAGACACTGCCTTATCTGGAATAACGGCACACTTGATATCGGTACACTTACACCCCCGCACGATATTACGGGAAAGCCGATAAAGGAATATATCCCGACTCACCCGAACACCAAGAAACTCTACGAAATGATGGTAAAGTCCTATGACCTTCTCAAAGATCACCCCGTGAACAAGGAGAGAGTGGCGAAGGGTCTCCGCCCCGCAAACTCAATCTGGCTCTGGGGAGAGGGCAGAAGAGCTCAGCTTGAACCCTTTATGACAAAGTACGGAAAGAAAGCGTCGATGATTTCGGCTGTTGATCTTCTCAAGGGAATAGGCAAGTTCTCTGAAATGAGCGTTGTTGACGTTGACGGCGCAACAGGATACATCGATACCAATTTCGAGGGTAAGGCAAAAGCTGCTATCGACGAATTCGCAAAAGGACAGGATTTTGTCTATATCCACGTTGAAGCTCCCGATGAATGCGGACACCGTGGCGAAATACAGAACAAGATAAGAGCGATTGAACTTATCGACGAGAAAATTCTCGGCCCCGTGCTTGCTGAACTCGAAAAATACGACGATTACAAGGTTCTTGTATGTCCCGACCACCCGACGCCGCTTGAAATCAAGACTCACGTAAGCGATGCAGTACCGTTCTTCATCTATCAGAAGTCGGTGAAAAACTCAGGCGTTGAGGGATTCAGCGAAAAAACCGCAAAGGCGACGGGCGATTTCATAGAAAAAGGCCCCTCGATGATGGGCGAATTCCTTAAAGGTTAATTTTTTGTGAAACGCTTGATAAATTTACAATAATATAGTATAATTAAGACATTATTATGGGAGTGGGGTGAGCTTATGCATTCTATGTCGTGTTTCTGTTCATACAGTGACGGAATTTACGGGTTAAGTGCATACTCACACGGTTACGACCACGAAATAGCTGCGAGATAGTCGCAGCTATTTTTGATTTTATAAGAAAATGGAAATTATCACAGCATTGTGAGTATGGAGGTATTTTATGAAGAAAATCGCAATTATTATGGGCAGCGACAGCGACTTCCCCGTAGTGAAGAATGCCTGCGTTGAACTGAAAAAGCTCGGTATCCCGTATGAAGTGCACATCATGTCGGCACACAGAACACCCGATATGGCGGCTGAATTTTCAAAGAACGCTGAAAAGAACGGCTTTGGCATAATCATCGCCGCAGCGGGAATGGCGGCACATCTTGGAGGAGTGCTTGCGGCACACACGATCCTTCCCGTAATCGCAATCCCGATTGCAGGTTCACGCCTTGACGGTATGGACGCACTTCTTGCGACAGTACAGATGCCCACAGGTATCCCCGTAGCGACGGTTGCTATCAACGGTGCGGGAAATGCGGCTATCCTTGCGGCACAGATGCTTGCGCTTTCAGACCCCGAAATTGCTGAAAAGCTCCACAAGATGAAAGATGATATGGTGGTGGGCGTAATCGAAAAGGACAAGAAAATTCAGGACGAAGTTGCTAAAATATAAGTGCATCTTCGGATGATATAAAAACCGTATTAACCAAAGGAGTGGTATAAATGGGAGGAGTATTCGGCGTAGCTGCCAGGTACGACTGCGTGACGGAACTTTTCTTCGGAGTAGACTATCATTCTCACCTCGGTACAAGACGAGGCGGTATGGCAGTCCGTGGTGAAGACGGCTTTCAGAGAGCAATTCACAACATAGAAAATTCTCCGTTCAGAACAAAGTTCGAAAAAGATGTAAATGAAATGAAGGGCTGTATGGGAATAGGCTGTATCAGCGATTCCGAGCCCCAGCCGCTTATCGTGCGTTCGCATCTCGGAAGTTATGCGATAACAACGGTCGGCAGAATAAATAACCTCGACGAGCTTGTTGAGGAAACCTTCAAAAACGGGTGCAGTCATTTTCAGGAGATGAGCAACGACAAAATCAACGCTACGGAGCTTGTTTCGGCAATCATAAACCAGTGCGACTCAATCCCCGAGGGTATCCGTCACGCACAGGAAGTTATCGACGGCTCGATGACACTTCTTATCGTGACAAAGGACGGAATATATGCGGCCCGTGACCTTAACGGAAGAACGCCGCTTATCCTTGCGAAGAAGGACGACGCAATATGCGTTGCGTTCGAGTCGTTCTCGTTCATTAACCTCGGCTATAAGTACGAAAAGGATTTAGGCCCCGGAGAAGTAGTTTTCTTCGACAGCGACCATTACGAAACCCTCGTTGAGCCGAAGAAGAAAATGAAGATATGCGCTTTCCTCTGGACGTATTACGGCTATCCCACATCGTGTTATGAGGGAGTGAGCGTAGAAACCATGCGTTACCGTTGCGGTGCGTCACTCGCAAAGCGTGACAAGGGCATCGACATCGACTATGTTGCGGGAGTGCCCGATTCAGGAACAGCCCACGCAATCGGATACGCAAACGAAAGTGGAATAGAATTCTCAAGACCGTTTATCAAGTACACTCCGACATGGCCGAGAAGCTTTACTCCGCCCAAGCAGAGTATGAGAAGTCTTATCGCAAAGATGAAGCTGATTCCCGTTGAGGCTCTCATAAAGGACAAGAACCTTCTGTTCATCGACGACTCTGTTGTACGTGGCACTCAGATGAGCGAAACGGTACAGCTCCTTTACAAGAGCGGTGCAAAGGATGTACATATCCGTTCGGCGTGCCCTCCGATTATGTTCGGATGCAAGTATCTTAACTTCTCACGCTCCTCGTCGGAGCTTGAGCTGATAACACGCCGTGTAATCCGTGACTTTGACGGAGATGACCGTTATCTTTCCGACTATCTCGACGACAAGACCGAGCGTTATCAGGCTATGGTTGACGAAATCGGAAAGCGACTCAAATTCACATCAATGAAATATCATCTCCTCGATGATATTATCGATGCCGTAGGTATTGACGGCTGCAGCCTCTGTACTTACTGCTGGAACGGTAAAGAATAATATATTTTGAAAGGAATTTTAACTATGAAAAGTTTTTCTGACAGCTATAAGGCGGCGGGTGTTGACGTAACTGCAGGTTACGAGTCCGTAAAGCTCATGAAAAAGCACGTTGAACGCACAAACATCCCCGGGGTTATGGAGGGTATCGGCGGTTTCGGCGGACTTTTCTCGCTCGACCTCAACGGCATTGACGAGCCTGTTCTCGTATCGGGAACAGACGGCGTAGGAACAAAGCTCAAGCTCTCAATGCTCCTCGACAAGCATGACACTATCGGTATCGACGCTGTTGCTATGTGTGTAAACGACATCATCTGCTGTGGCGCAAAGCCTCTCTTCTTCCTTGACTATATTGCCTGCGGAAGAAACTATCCCGAAAAAATCGCTGAAATCGTAAGCGGTGTGGCAGAGGGTTGTGTTCAGTCAGGCTGTGCGCTTATAGGCGGAGAGACAGCAGAACATCCCGGAATGATGCCCGACGATGAATACGACATCGCAGGATACTGCACAGGCGTTGTTGACAAGAAGAAAATCATCGACAACAACATCGTCGAAGAAGGCGACGCTATCATCGGACTTGCATCGACAGGCGTTCATTCAAACGGTTTCTCACTTGTAAGAAAAGTATTTGACATCACAAACAAGGAAGTTCTTATGGAGGTTCTTCCCGACGGCAGAACTCTCGGCGAGGCGCTTCTTGCACCTACAAAGATTTATGTAAAGGCAGTTCTTGCTCTCATCGAAAAGACAAAGGTAAAGGCTATCAGCCATATCACAGGCGGCGGATTCAACGAGAATATCCCTCGTTCACTCCCCGACGGATATACTGCAAAAATCAAGAAGAACAGCTACGAAGTTCCGTATATTTTCAAGCTCCTCCAGGAAAGAGGAAACATCAACGAGCACGATATGTACAACACCTTCAATATGGGTATCGGAATGTCAATAGTTATTCCCAAGGGTGATGTTGCTGAGGCTATCGCGCTTATGAAGGAATATGGCATTGACGCTTACGAAATCGGTGAAATCGCAAAGGGCGATGAGGGTATCGTAATCGAGTAACGGAAAGGACGCACTATGAAAAATATAGTTGTTCTCGTTTCGGGAGGAGGGACGAACCTCCAGGCACTTATCGACGCTGAAAAGAGAGGGGAAATCCACAACGGAAAGATAACCTGCGTCATCTCTTCGAAGGAAGACGCCTATGCGCTTGAGCGTGCCGCAAACAACGGCATAAAGAGCCTTGTTCTTCCCCGAAAGGAATATAGCGATAATGAGTCTTACGGAAAGGCAATGCTCGAACTTCTCAAGGCTGAAAATGCAGACCTTATCATTCTTGCGGGATTTATGACAATTCTCGACAAGTCGGTGATAAACGCTTTCCCGAACAAGATAATAAATGTTCACCCCGCACTTATTCCCAGCTTTTGCGGAGTGGGGTATTACGGGCTCCGTGTTCACGAGGAGGCGCTCAGAAAGGGCGTTAAGGTTACGGGTGCGACAGTTCACTTCGTAAACGAAATTGCCGACGACGGCGCTATAATTCTTCAGGGTACATCGGAAGTCAGATACGGTGATACTCCCGAAATACTGCAAAGGCGTGTCATGGAAGAAGTTGAGTGGAAGCTGCTCCCGAAGGCTGCATCACTTTTCTGTGAAGACAGAATTTTTATAGAAGACGGCAAAGCATACATAAAATAAGTTCATAGATTTAAGGAGGATTATCAATGAAAAAGGCAGACATTGCAGAATTGCTCAGAAACAACGCATACCCCGGAAGAGGTATAGTAATCGGAAGATCAGAGGACGGTAAAAGCGCTGTAACAGGCTACTTCATTATGGGAAGAAGCGTAAACAGCCGTAACCGTGTATTCGTTGAAGACGGCAACGGAATCCGCACACAGGCATTCGACCCGTCAAAGCTCTCCGACCCGCACCTCATCATTTATGCACCTGTCAGAGTTCTCGGCAACAAGACTATCGTTACAAACGGCGACCAGACAGATACAATCTATGAGCTTATGAACGAGCAGAAGACTTTCGAAGAAGCCCTCCGCACAAGAGAGTTTGAAGACGACGCTCCTAACTACACCCCTAGAATTTCGGGAATTATGAAGGTTGACAACGGCGACTACAACTACGCTATGTCAATCCTCAAGAGTGCAAACGGAAATCCCGAATCCTGCGAACGCCACACATTCACATACAAGAATCCTATCGCAGGCGAGGGAAGATTTATCCACACATATATGGGCGACGGAAATCCTCTCCCCAGCTTTGAGGGTGAGCCTGAACTCGTGGGAATTCCCAACGACATAGATGAATTCAAGGATATTCTCTGGAATTCGCTCAACGAAGAAAACAAGGTATCTCTTTTTGTAAGATATATCGACATCGAAACAGGAAAGACAGAATCAAGAATCATCAACAAGAATGTATAAAAGGAGAGATTACAATGTCAAAGGAACTCGAACTCAAATACGGTTGTAACCCCAATCAGAAACCCGCAAAGATTTTCACAGAAAACTGCGACCTTCCGATTGAAGTTCTCAACGGAAAGCCCGGATACATAAACTTTATGGACGCATTCAACGGATGGCAGCTTGTAAAGGAACTCAAGGAAGCAACAGGTCTTCCTGCTGCGACATCGTTCAAGCATGTTTCTCCCGCAGGTGCTGCGGTAGGACTTCCGCTTTCCGATACACTCAAGAAGATTTACTTCGTTGACGACCTTGAGCTTTCACCTCTCGCTTGCGCATACGCAAGAGCAAGAGGTGCAGACAGAATGTCATCCTACGGTGACTTTGTTGCACTTTCCGATGTGTGCGACAAGGAAACAGCTATAATGCTCCAGCGTGAAGTTTCTGACGGAGTTATTGCTCCCGGATACACTGACGAGGCGCTTGAAATTCTCAAGACAAAGCGTAAGGGCACATACAACATTATCAAAATTGACGAAAACTACAAGCCCGAACCTATCGAGCACAAGCAGGTTTTCGGAATTACATTCGAGCAGGGAAGAAACGAAATCAAGTTCGACGACAGCACATTTGAAAATATGGTGACAGAGAACAAGAATCTCCCCGAGGATGCAAAGCGTGACCTTATTATCGCACTTATCACACTCAAGTACACACAGTCAAACAGCGTGTGCTATGCCCGTGACGGTCAGGCAATTGGTATCGGTGCAGGTCAGCAGTCAAGAATTCACTGCACAAGACTTGCAGGAAACAAGGCTGACATCTGGTGGCTCCGTCAGCATCCCAAGGTTCTCGGACTTCAGTTCGTAGACAACATCCGCCGTCCCGACAGAGATAATGCTATTGATGTTTATATCTCAGACGAATACGAAGACGTACTCGCTGAAGGCGTATGGCAGAACACATTCAAGGTAAAGCCCGAAGTATTCACAAAGGAAGAGCAGAAGGAATGGCTCAAGAAACTCGACAAGGTTTCACTCGGTTCAGACGCATTCTTCCCCTTCGGCGACAATATTGAAAGAGCGCACAAGACAGGCGTTGAATTCATCGTTGAGCCCGGCGGTTCAATCCGTGACGACCATGTTATTGCTACCTGCAACAAGTACGGAATTGCTATGGCATTCAACGGAATGAGACTTTTCCATCACTAATATCTATCGAAAAACGGAGGTGTTACTATGCAGAATCTGAAACCTGTAAGAATTTCAGCGTATGTATCACAGTATCTTATTATTCTCTGGGCTGCGCTGACAGTGCTATCGCTTGTACTTCAGGACAGCTTTGTATATGGCGTTGAAAACACCGAACCTGTTATCGTTGTGTCGGTAATTGCACAGGCAGTATCGGGGATACTTATAATTGTTGCAAATCTTCTTCTAGTGAAGAATAAGTTCGGCGTATTTCCGCTTGTTCTGTCATCGGTGTCTACGGCACTTATTCCTGTTGCGACATTTACTTCTGATTATGTTCAGGCAAAGTTTGTTGCAATAAAGGGCGCTGATTATTTGGCAAGATTCAGTCAGGTGAAAATGACGGCATCTCTGATTCTCTATGTGCTTTACGCGGCGGCAGTAATTACAATTGCCGCATCTGCGGTGTTTGCATGCGCAAAAAGAAATATAAAGGAATGATAAAATGAATATACTCGTAGTAGGCGGTGGCGGAAGAGAACACGCTATCGTAAAAAAACTTTCCGAGAGCAGCCGTGTGGAGAAACTCTACTGCACTCCCGGAAACGGCGGAATTTCACGCTATGCTGAGTGTTTTGATGTTTCTGCCACGGATATCGACGGGGTAGTTGCACTTTCCAAAAAGCTCGCAGTTGATATGGTAGTTGTCGCTCCCGACGACCCGCTGGTACTCGGAATGGTTGACGCACTCAACGCCGAGGGCTTCAGGACTTTCGGCCCTGACAAAGCGGCGGCTATCATCGAGGGCAGTAAGGTTTTCTCAAAAGACCTTATGAAGAAGTACAATATCCCTACCGCAAAGTACGAAATTTTTTCTGACAGCGATTCCGCAATCGCTTATCTCAAGTCCGAAAACAGTTATCCTGCTGTAATCAAGGCTGACGGACTCGCACTCGGAAAGGGCGTTATCATCGCCCAGAACGAAGCAGAGGCAATTGAGGCCGTAAAGTCTATGATTGACGGCAAGCAGTTCGGAGAAAGCAGTTCAACCGTTGTAATCGAAGAATTTCTTACAGGGCCCGAAGTTTCCGTACTTTCGTTCACCGATGGAAAAACCGTGGTTCCGATGATTTCGTCAATGGACCACAAGCGTGCGCTTGACAATGACGAAGGTCTTAACACGGGCGGAATGGGTACTGTTGCCCCCAACCCGTACTACACGGAAGACATTGCGAAGGAATGCATGGAAAAGATATTCCTTCCGACAATCAACGCAATGAAGTCCGAGGGACGCACATTCAAGGGCTGTCTTTATTTCGGACTTATGGTTACCCCCAAGGGCGTTAAGGTCATTGAATACAACTGCCGTTTCGGAGACCCCGAAACACAGGTTGTTCTTCCTCTTCTTGACACGGATATTCTCGACATTTTCGAGGCAATCTACGATGAAAGACTTTCCGAAATCGACATTGCCTGGAAGAACGAAAGCTGTGCCTGCGTAATTATGGCAAGCGGCGGATATCCGCAGAGCTACGAAAAGGGCAAGGAAATCAAGGGACTCGACGACAAGGGACAGCTTGACTCCGCATTCGTTTATCACGCAGGAACAAAGTTTGAAGACGGAAAATTCCTCACATCAGGGGGAAGAGTACTCGGCGTGACAGCAACGGGCGCTGACCTTTCGACTGCGCTGAAAAATTCCTATGCCGCAGTGGAAAAGATTGATTTTGAAAAGGCACATTACCGTAAGGACATCGGAAAGAGAGCGCTTGCGGCACTTTAATTGTTTTTTCGGGGAGGATAAAAATGGACGAAACAAAATCCGTACAGGGCGTTGTTGATTACTTTGCCTGCAATGTATTCAACGACGACATTATGAGGGACAGACTGCCGAAATATGTTTACAAGGCATTGAAGAATGCACAGAATTTCGGTATGAAGCTCGATAAAGAGGCTGCCGAGGTAATCGCAAATGCGATGAAGGACTGGGCAGTCGAGAAGGGTGCTACGCACTACACACACTGGTTCCATCCGATGACGGGAATTACTGCTGAAAAGCACGATTCTTTCATTACGCCTACGCCCAACGGCAAGGTTATTATGGAGTTTTCGGGAAAGGAACTCATCAAGGGTGAGCCTGATGCATCTTCTTTCCCATCGGGCGGGTTGAGAGCAACCTTCGAGGCGAGAGGATACACAGCCTGGGACCCCACATCAAACGCATTTGTAAGAGATGACACACTCTACATTCCGACAGCATTCTGTTCGTACAGTGGCGAAATTCTTGATAAGAAGACTCCGCTTCTGCGTTCAATGGAAATCTGCAACGAGCAGGCACTCCGTATTCTCCGTCTTTTCGGAAATACAACGGCTACAAGCGTCACAACGACAGTCGGTGCCGAGCAGGAGTATTTTCTGGTTGACAAAGAAACCTACGAAAAGCGTGAAGACCTTATTTTCGCAGGAAGAACGCTTTTCGGCGCACCTCCTCCAAAGGGACAGGAGATGGATGACCACTACTTCGGTTCCATCAAGCGCCGTGTTGCAGATTATATGAAGGACCTCGACGAAGAACTCTGGAAACTCGGAATTTACGCAAAGACCAAGCATAACGAGGCAGCGCCTGCACAGCACGAGCTTGCCCCGATATTCACGACATCGAATGTTGCGGCAGACCAGAACCAGATTACAATGGACGTGATGAAAAAGGTTGCGCTCAGGCACGGTCTTGTATGCCTGCTCCATGAAAAGCCTTTTGACGGCGTGAATGGCTCGGGTAAGCACAACAACTGGGCAATGTCAACCGATGACGGTCAGAATCTTTTTGAGCCCGGAAGTACACCGGGCAAGAACTTCCAGTTCCTCACGTTCCTATGCGCAATCATCAAGGGCGTTGACGAATACGCCGACCTCTTGAGACTTTCGGTTGCAAGCGCAGGAAACGACCATCGCCTCGGCGGAAACGAGGCTCCTCCCGCTATTATTTCGATATTCCTCGGTGACGAGCTTCAGAAAATCGTGGAGGCTCTCGAATCGGGAAAACTCATCCGTGCAAACAAGAAGAAGCAGTTTGTCATCGGGGTAGAGGCGCTCCCGAACTTCCCGAAGGATACAACCGACAGAAACAGAACCTCTCCGTTCGCCTTCACAGGTAACAAGTTTGAGTTCCGTTCGTTAGGCTCAGGGGATTCAATCTCTTGCACAAATATTATCCTCAACACAATAATCGCAAACGAGCTCTGCGAATTTGCTGACAGACTCGAAAAGGCAAAGGACTTTACAAGCGAACTTAACGCACTTCTTGCCGAAACGATAAAGAATCACAAGAAGGTAATCTTCAACGGCAACAACTACTCGGATGAGTGGGTGAAGGAGGCTGAAAAGAGAGGTCTTCCGAATTACATTTCAACAGTAGATGTTCTTCCTCACTATCTTGACAAGAAGAATGTCGATATGTTCGAAAAGTTTAAGGTTTACTCAAAGGCAGAGGTGGAATCGAGATACGAAATCCTCATTGAGAATTACAGCAAACTGCTTCATATCGAGGCTGTTACCATGATTGACATGGCGAAAAAGCAGATTCTCTATGCAGGAATTGAATTCACCAAGGAGCTTTGCGAAACAATTACCTTCAAGAAGTCTGCAGGAATTACAGGTGGTGCAGAGGAGGCTCTCGCAAAGAGAATTACAAAGCTCACATCGGAGGTTTCCGAAAAAACTGCAGAGCTTGAAAAGCTGGATAAAAAGGCAAAGGCTATTGAAAATCTTCTCAAGCGTGCGCAGTGCTATCGCAACGAGGTTATTCCCGCTATGGAAAGCCTGCGTGAGTCGGCTGACGAAATGGAAACTATCGTTCCGAAGAAAATCTGGCCGTATCCCACATACAGCGACCTGCTCTTTAATGTATAAAAAAGCATCGGGATTAAGGATTATACCCATAAAGAAGTTTTTATGTGTACTGTTGAGGAAAACCCTTTTGAAAAAGGTTTTTCCTCATACTCCTTTCCCAAAACTTCAGATTAAAAAACAAGCTCATAGGGTTTATACCCTATGAGCTTGTTTTTTGACTTGAAAGTCTTTGAAAGGGAGCACGAGGGGAACCTTTCTTCAGAAAGATTCCCCTCGATAAATACATATAAAATTTCTGTATGGGCGTTATCCTAATCCCGATACTTTTTATTTGCGGTATTCCGAAATCTGATTTTCGGGCGAATTATTTTTGTTCAGTTTATTTGAGAAGTTCGAATAATCCGCACATTTCAGGAGTTCGTTTATTGTCGTTGCGTCGTTGGGGTAGGTTGCAACTCCCGCATGAAGTTCAACGGAAATATCAGTTCCGTCGGGCGCATTGATCACGATTTCCTTGATAGCGTCGTTAAGGGCGTATATACGCTTTTTATAATCCTCAATCGAGCCGTTGCCGTAGATGAGTGTGACAAATTCATCTCCCGAAAGTCTTGCGGTGAGAGTGTCCTGCTCGTCTGCGTGCGTCTGCATTACAAGGGTTATTGCCTTGATGAGCTTGTCGCCCGTAATGTAGCCGTAGTTGTCGTTGATGTGTTTCAGGTTGTTGATACTCCAGATTGCTATTACAGCCTGCTTTGAACGAGGAAGGATTTTCTCCGCCCTGATGAAGAATGAGTATCTGTTTATGATACCTGTGGCAGCATCGTATTCACGCTCATACTCGATACGCTGACGTTCCTTGATGCTTGCGGTAATATCCGTAATTACACCGATAATTCCGCCGTTGTTTTCGAATGTGTTGATAACGAGCCACTTTTCGTCGTCCTCACCCTTGTTGATGTGGTAGCTGCCTTCGTACGAGGGCGACTTGATGAGGTTTTCGTAAATGCCGTTCCATTCGTTCTTGTCGATGCAGCTGTTGATTACAATTGCAGGATTGAGCGAAAGGATATTGACTATCGACTTTGAAACATATACCTTTTTGTCGTTCGGCCCTGATTCAAAAATCGCTGTGGGAACGCTTATCATATCCGCAATTTTCGAGAGCTTTTCGATGTTATTGGTTATCTTGAGGTTCATCGAATCAACAATATCGATAAGTGTGTCTGTTTCACGGATTTTCGTGTGGTCAAATACTACCTTCTGGGTGATGTCGATATTTTCGGCGGTTTTGAGTATCTTTTCTGTCGGGCTTGCGATTACGCTGATGAGAAGTATCGCAATAACGATTGAAAGGAGTATGGATACCATAAACGCCGAAGAAACGACCTTTACAATAGAATCCGAGAAGGATGTGATTTCATCTATGCTTACGAGCGAGATGAGAGTCCATTCGTTTTCGTAGAAATGGGATGTTTCCGGGTATATGTCCAGCGTGTAGGTATATGCGTAAATCTCTCCGTTTTTAGAGGTGATTACCCTGTACGCATTGGTGCCCATATCATTGAGCTTCTGCGTAACGGTAGAGGAAAGAACAAGCCCGTTTTCGATGTTGTAAAGCTCGGAAGCTGTCTGGCTCATTACAGTACCCGTGATAACCGCTGCGGAGCTGTTGTTGACGATTGTAATTATCTCCGACTTGTTTGACTGAGAAACAAATCCCGCATGGTTGAAAAAGCTGTTTGCAGGGATTTCAACGCCTATAATTCCGTAAAAAACACCGTTGCGGTATATCGGCATGGTATAGGTGATAATTTCTTCGGAATTTTCATTCAGTACGAACGGGTCTGACCAGTAGCCGAAATCTTCGGCATCAAACTCACCCGTGAGATGTTTTATCTCGGAAGGGCAGTCGTAATAACTGTCTGAGAAATCGTCGTTTATGTCGAATACAAAATTCTTGCTCCAGTCGGGAGATTTTGTATATCCGAGCTTTGAAATAACTGCATCGTTGCCGTAAAGTGCTTCGAAATTTCCGTCGGAGTTTCTTCTCAGATAAAGCCCGGGGCGGTTTGTGATTTTTCCTACCTTGGAATTTACATCGAGAACCATAAATGCGCCGCTTACATTGTTTTCATCAAGGATTTCCTCGATTTCAGGGGCGCTTTTTATGAGGATTTCCTTTACTCTTTCGGTGTGGAGAGTTTCCGACGAAAGCGAGAAAAGCTCATCTTCGATTTCGTAAGCGTGGATTATGTCCGAAATGTTTTCGGCATTGTCGGCAACATCTGACCATTCATCCGTCATTACAGCTTCGATGCTGGAGCCGTCAATGATATTCTGTGCGCTGAAATGCTCGGAATTCTTCCTGAGGAGAGCGTCGGGAATATCAAAGAAATTTGAAAGAGATACTATAAGCACGGAAAATACCAGCAGCAGAAACAGCATTAGTGCCAGCATAATAGTTTTTAGTCTGTGCGGTTTATTGAACATAACAGCCGCCTTTCTCTGATGGTTGAAATAATATTATTAATAAGTATATCATAATGCTTCTTTTTTTGCAACAAGATAATACACTTTTTGATTTTTTACACAAATATTGGTATTTTATTTTGTGATTGTGTATTGTTATTTAATAAGCCTTGATATTGCGAATAATGTCGTAATGTGTTATAATTACTATATCTGGCTATGCATTTTTTCGGAAACACGGATATAAATACAATATATGGCGAATAAAATACGGAAGGATTTACGAAAATGAAACTTCTTCATATTTCAGACCTGCACCTCGGTAAAAAAATCAATGGCATTGATATGCTGGAAGACCAGCGATATATTCTTGGCAGAATACTGTCCGTTGCGGAGAGTGAAAAAGTCTCTGCAGTTCTCATTGCGGGTGATGTATACGACAAGCATAATCCTTCACCTATGGCGGTAAAGCTGCTTGACGAATTTCTTACCGCATTTTCCCTCAAAGGAATTGAAGTTTTTCTTATAAGCGGAAATCACGACGAGGCTGAAAGGCTTTCCTTCGGCAGTCGTCTTATGGAGGAAAGTGGAGTACATATCTATTCTTCCTTCGACGGAAGAATAAAGAAATACAGCGCAGAGGACGAATACGGCACACTCAAGATACACCTTCTCCCGTATGTCTATCCCGAAAAGGTGAAGATGTATTATCCCGACAGCAATATAAATTCATATCAGTCGGCAATTGACGAAATCATATCCGCAACCGAGATAAACGAGAATGAGAGGAACATTCTCGTTACCCATCAGTTTGTCACAGCGTCGGGCGTGGAGCCTCAGCAAAGCGATTCCGAATCACGTCTTTGCGTCGGCGGAACATTCAACATCGATGCGTCATCTTTCGATAAGTTTGACTATGTGGCACTCGGACATATCCATTCAGCGCAGAAAATCGGGCGTGACACGATAAGATACTGTGGCACTCCGCTGAAATATTCTGCGTCTGAAATGAAACAGATAAAATCTGTAACGATTGTTGAAATCAAGGGAAAAGGCGAGGTTGTTTCGCAGACAATTCCGCTTTCACCCAAACACGATATGCGTGAGGTTCGTGGCACTTTGGCGGAGCTTACTTCTCCCTCGGTACAGAAAACCGAGGACTATATACACATCGTGCTGACCGACGAGGACGAGCAGTACAATGCAAGCGACAAGCTGGAAGTCTTCTACCCGAACTATCTGACGATAAGGGTGGAAAATTCACGCACATCGCAGGCAGCAACAGCTATCGCTATGAGCGAAAGTATTGCAAAGAAAACCCCTGAAGAGCTTTTTGAGGAGTTTTATCTTCTTCAGAACGGCGTTGAACTCAGCGACGAAAAGAAAGCCATAATGACAGAGGTATTCAACGAGGGGAGACGAGGAGAAATATGAAACCTTTAAAGTTGACACTCAGTGCGTTTGGACCCTATGCGAATGAGGTTGTTGTCGATTTCCGCAAATTCGGTGACAACGGAATATTCCTCGTGACAGGAGATACAGGTGCGGGAAAAACCACGATTTTTGATGGTGTCTGCTACGCTCTTTTCGGCCGTGCAAGCGGAAAGGAAAGAACCGTTGATATGGTGAGGAGCGACTATGCTTCCCCCGAAACAAAAACCTTTGTCGAGCTTGAATTTCTCCACAACGACATAAAATACACCGTGAGGAGAGAGCCTGCATATATGCGCCCGAAAAAGAAGGGCGACGGCTTCACGCAGGAGCCTGCAAGCGCTGTACTCACAGGCCCGCAGAGTACCTGCAACGGAGATGCGAATGTTACCGCCGAAGTGGTGAACATCATCGGTCTCGATTACGAAAGATTCAAGTATATCGGAATGCTTGCACAGGGGGAATTCCTCAGACTGCTTTACGCAAACAGCAACGAGCGTGCAGATATTTTCCGTGAAATTTTCGGCACGGAATATTTCCGCAAGACAGAGGAAATACTCTGCACACGTAAAGGAACGCTCAAAGCCGACCTTGACAGATGCTACGACGGCATAAAGCAGTATTTCGGAGGGATAATTGCCGACGAAGACTCAAAGCTCAGAGAGCTTGCCGAGGAAGGAAATCCTAACAGGATAACCGAAATAATGTCGGAAATATATGCCTCTATCGCAGAGGACGAAAAGCTCGTGAATTCGCTTTATGCTGAAATCGAGAAAAAGCGTGAGGAATACACGGGTATTCATACAGAATATGCGGCGGCAACAGAAATCAACAACCTTTTCGAAGAAATTGCAAAGGTTCAGGACAGATTGTTTGCACTCGAAAAAAAGAAGAACGATATTTCAGCGCTTGAAAAAAGAATTTCTCTTGCCGAAGACGCAATAAAAAAAGTCCGTCCCGCAGAACTTCTGCTTGAGCGTGAGCGTGAAGGCGCTCGTGCCGCAGAAAAGGAACTTGAGGAACTCCGCAAAAGCCTTGAGGAGTCAAAGCCGAGGCTTGAGGAACTCTCAAAGGAGCTTGAAAAATGCAAGGAGCGTCTTTACAGAAAGAACGAGCTTGCTTCAAAAATTGCACGCATAAAGGAAGAACTTCCAAGATACAGCGGACTTCTTATTCTCGGCGAGGAAATCGAAAAACTCAAGCTCAAGGACAGAACATACGAAACGGCTGAAAATTCGCTGAAAACCGAACTTGAGGAGAGTAAGAACAGACTTGCCGAAGTAAAAGAGTCGCTCGAATCACTCGGCGATATTGATGTGCGTATAATAACTAACCGCAATGCAATGGAAAAGCATCGCATAAGGGCGGAAAAATACGAGCTTGTCAAGAGTATCTCCGACGAGCTTGCAGTTGTGAGCACTCAGTACAAGGAACTTAACTCCGCTTATGCAGACAAGGAAAAGGAATTCTCCGACGCCGAAGATATCTACAAGGACGGAGAAATCCGTTTCTATCGTTCGCAGGCAGGAATTATCGCCTCGAAGATAAAGGACGGCCAGCCTTGTCCGATATGCGGCTCGTATCATCACCCCGAGCTTGCAAAGATGCCCGAAAACGCCGTGAGTGAGGAAGAACTCCGTGAATTCAAGAGAATTGCGGAGGAAAAGCGTGCGGCGCTCCAGACAGTGTCGAATGAACTTCACGAAAAGAAGACAGCGTGTGCGGCTATGGCGCAAAGACTCAACGACGAGGCGCAAAAGCTGTTCCCGACGGAAAAACTGACAATGGAGCTTCTCTTACAGCTTCTCGAAAAGGAAGAAAGCGAATCGAAAAAGAGGGAGCAGGAGTTTGCGAAGGTTCAGGAAAGCTACGAAAACGACCTCAGGCTGAAAGGCTCACTTTCAGAAGAAGAAAAGGTGCTTGTAAAGTCCGTAGAGGAACTTGAAAAGCGTCTTGCCGAGAAGTCGTCCGAGCGTACCGAAACCACAATGGCTCTCAAGGAAAAGCTCGCATCTTACGAGAATGTGCAGTCGTTCCTCAGCTTCCCGACGAAAGACGAGGCTGAAAAGGAAATTGCAACACTTGAGGAAGAATGCAATATCGTTGACGGAATTTACAAGAAGGCAGAAAACGATTATCTCGAATGCAAGAAATTCATAGATAACGGAAACGCTGTTATTCTTGACAACGAAAAGAAAAAATCCAACGCCAAAAAGGCCTGCCTTGAGGCAGAGAAAAAGTTTGAGGAGGCACTTGCCGCATCGGGCTTTGTAAATCTTGTGGCGTATAAGGAGGCGGCGGTTTCGGAGGAAGAACTTGCGGCTATGAAGGCAGAGGTCGAACAGCATAAGAACGACCTTACCGCAGAAACTGCAAGACACAGCCAGATTTCCGCACAGATAAAGGGCAAAAAGCGTACAGATACCAAGGAACTTCAGGAAACTGTCGAGGCTCTCGAAAAGGAAATAAAAGCTCTCGAAGAAAAGTATCAGGGCGTTAATGTCAGATACGAAAGCAACAAGAATATCCGTGACGCACTTGAAAAGAAGGTAGCAGAGCAGAGGACGATAGAAAATGCGTACAACAGCATCTCCGACCTTTACAAGACAGCACACGGAAAGCTTGACGGCAAGCAGAAAATCTCATTTGAGCAGTATGTCCAGAAGGCGTATTTTGCTCAGGTTCTCGAGCACGCAAATACGCATATGCTCAATATGACCGACAGATTTATTCTCAAACAGAGCGACGAGGTTTCTGACCTCAGAAGAAATACAGGGCTTGACATCAGCGTGTACGATATGGTGACCAAAACCAGCCGTCCCGTGAAATCCGTTTCGGGAGGAGAGGGCTTCAAGGCGTCGCTTGCCCTTGCACTCGGACTTTCCGATGTTATACGGGCAACAAGCGGAGGGACAAAGGTTGAAACCATGTTTATCGACGAAGGCTTCGGCGGACTTGACGAAACATCTCTCGACCAGGCGCTTGATGTAATCTGTTCGCTCGCCGACGGAAATCGTGTAGTGGGGATTATATCCCACGTATCCGCTCTCAAGGAACGTATAGGAAATAAAATCTATGTACGCAACACAAAGAAAGGCAGCTGTATCGAAATCCACGCATTACAGGCATAATCTTCATTTTCTTCAAACACTTACCGCTGGAAATCCACCGTTTTGTGTGTTATAATTGTATTATCCCAAAGGGGAAATACAACAGGAGGTAAAATGATATGTGCTTTAACAACTTTGCAGAACTTTACGCAATGCTTTGCCAGATTTTCGGCCTTGGCTGCTAACATAATTAACTTTTGACATAAGCCGGTTACATACGGCAGAAAAGCGGTAAGGGAATTTTCCCTTACCGCTTTTTTTAATAGGTTATTCTTTTCAGTATGCCGTTCATATAGGCGATTGCAACGCCGAAATTCGTCATCGGCACGCCCATATCACGATATTTTTTCTGCTTTGCAAGGAATGCCTTGCGGTTTACCATACACCCTCCGCAATGGATAATCAGCTTGTATTCCGATAAATCTTCGGGAATATTCTGTCCCGAAAAATTCACGATTTCAAGAGATTTTCCCGTGTACTTGCGTACAAGTGCGGGGAGCTTGACTTTCGCAATATCTCCGTCAAGGGAATGATGCGAGCAGCTTTCCATTATAGCGATTTTGTCGCCGTCGGAAAGTGTGTCTATCACTTCGGCACCGTGTACAAGCTCCGAAATATCGCCTTTTATCTTCGCCATAAGCAGCGAGAAAGATGTCAGCGGAATTTCCTTTGGTACGATTTCGTTGACCGCCTTGAAAATCTGCGAGTCTGTGATTACAAGTGCAGGTGGCGATGCCAGATTTTTCAGTGCCGCCCCGAGATTTTCAGCGGTGACCGTAACCACGATGCATCCGTTGTCAAGCAAATCTCTTGTTACCTGAACCTGCGGAAGAATAAGTCGTCCTTTCGGCGCCTGAATATCCTGCGGCGCTACAAGGATTACCGTGTCGCCACGCTTGACGAGGTTTGCTGTGAGAACAGGCTCCTCAACCTTGTCTTTCAGCAGGTCGATGAGTGCATTCCTGATTGCTGCGGCGTCGTCGCTTTTGTGCAGGTCTGCGACAATCGGGGTTATTCCCATATCCGAAAAATCAAACGAGGGGAAATCTCCGTTTATTGCGTTTACAACCACGATAAACGGGATGTTCGCCTTTGTTATTTTCAGAAGATTTTTCTTTGCGTGCGATATATCTTCTTCTTTTGATGAAATTACAAAGATTGCGGCGTCACAGCTGTCAATCTGTGCGACAGTTTTCTGCATGCGGAGTTTTCCGAGCTCTCCCTCATCATCAAAACCTGCGGTGTCAATGAATACCACGGGGCCTAAGGGGAGAAGTTCCATCGGCTTGAATACGGGGTCGGTGGTAGTGCCTGCAACCTCTGACACGAGTGCAATGTCCTGCCCCGTGACAGCATTGATAAGGGTGGATTTTCCCGCATTTGCCGCACCGAAAATTCCTATGTGCAGTCGGAGCGCCTTCGGGGTGTTTCCGAGTTCACTTACCATAGAGTACCTCCTAGAACCTGAAATCTCTCTTTCCGTTTTCGATGTTTCGGATGTTTTCTTTTGCAACAAATCTTACATTTTCCTTGGGGATTGTTTCGAGTTCCTTTTCAATAAGCGGCTCTCCGATTGCTCTTGTTTCCTCGGAAGCGTAGTCCATCATAAATTCCTTGAGTGTCATAAGCGCATTCGGGTGACAGCAGTTCTGAATCTGTCCGCTCTTGCAGAGGCTCATAAAACGGTCTCCCGTTCTGCCTTCACGGTAGCACGCAGTACAGAAAGAGGGGATATATCCGATTTCCATAAGCCAGCGTACAACTTCGTCGAGAGTTCTCTGGTCGGAAACATCGAACTGCTCTGTGTCGTGTGGGCGTTCCTTTTCGCAGTAGCCGCCGACAGATGTTCTTGACGCACCGCTTATCTGCGAAACGCCGAGGCGGATTACTTTTTCACGGACTTCCTGGCTTTCTCTTGTTGAGATAATCATACCTGTGTAAGGTACTGAAATTCTTATGAGGGCACAGATTTTTGCGAAAATATCATCGCTGATACTATTGTCGAACGCTGACGGGTCGATGTCGTCTGCGTGCTTTATTCTGGGAACGCTGATTGTGTGCGGGCCTACTCCGTGAACAGCCTCGAGGTGTTCAGCGTGCATGAGGAGTGCCGCAAATTCGTACTTGTAAAGTTCAAGCCCGAAGAGTACGCCGAGACCTACATCGTCGATTCCGCCCTCCATAGCTCTGTCCATAGCCTCGGTATGATATGCATAGTCGTGCTTGGGGCCAGTGGGGTGGAGCTGCTCGTAGCTTTCCTTGTGGTAGGTTTCCTGGAAAAGAATATATGTGCCGATTTCCGCTTCCTTGAGCTTGCGGTAGTTTTCAACCGTTGTTGCGGCAATGTTTACATTTACACGGCGGATTGCACCGTTTTTGTGCTTGATGCTGTAAATTGTCTTTATGCAGTCGATGATATACTCAATCGGGTTGTTTACGGGGTCTTCGCCTGCCTCGATAGCAAGACGCTTGTGTCCCATATCCTGAAGTGCGATTACTTCCCTGGCAACCTCTTCCTGTGTGAGCTTCTTTCTTTCGATGTGCTTGTTCTTGAGGTGATACGGGCAGTACACACATCCGTTTACGCAGTAGTTTGAAAGATAAAGGGGAGCGAACATTACAATTCTGTTGCCGTAGAAATCCTTCTTTATCTGCTCTGCGAGAGCGTACATTTCTTCGATTTTTTCCTTGTTTTCGCAGGCAAGGAGAACAGACGCCTCACGGTGAGAAAGTCCCTTTCTTTCCTTTGCCTTTGCGATAATGCTGTCGATGAGTTCAAGATTGTCCTTGTTCTTTTCGGCGTATTCGAGTGTGTCGAGGACTTCCTCGTGGCTTATGAATTCTTCTGCTTTGAGTGATTTTGGATTATACATATTCTTTGTTGCACTCTTTTGGGGGAGAGTGCATCTCCTTTCCTTTTTTATTTATTTTTCTGAAGTGCCGATTTTACTGAAACTCCTGTTATTTTTCCGAGAGTTCCCGTCAATGCACTTATTCTGTCTGAATCTGCGTCAACAATCAGCGAAATTACCGAACAGCCACGCTCTCGATAGGGGAGTCCCATTCGCCCCGCAATGATGTCACGGTAGCTGTGGAGCGTTGTGTTCACAGCGTCAACGGCGTCTTCGCTTTCGATGATTATTCCGACAACACCTATTCTTTTGTCCAAGCATTACCCTCCGTTTCCAAAATAAAAACGCCCTTTTCTGACAAAAGGGCGCAGTAATTACAGTTATAGGTGTAATTTCAACCGTCCGATTGTTCAGAAAAATCCTTGCAATCCGATGTGAATTTTTGAAAGAAACCGATACCGCAATAAAATCACGCTATCCGTCAATATCATTATACAGCATTGTTACGAAAATGTCAATATCACGAAGGCGTGAAAAAAGCGACATTGCGTTTTGCAATGTCGCTTTTTGATAGTAGATATACTGAACGGGAACTAGATCTTGAATCTTGCAACCTGTTCCTTGAGGAGTCTTGACTGTCCGCTGAGCTCTTCGCAGGAAGCAGCTGTTTCTTCTGCTGTTGCGGAGTTCTGCTGAACTACCTGTGAAATCTGGTCAAGACCGATTGTTACCTGGCTGATAGCGTCAGCCTGTTCGTTTGTAGCTGTTGCAATATTGATGATGAGTGAGTTTGTCTCCTTGGAGATTTCCATTACTTCCTTCATCGATTCTGCAGTTGAGTTTGCGATTGCAGCACCGTTGTTTACAGCGTCGATTGAAGCGGAGATGAGGTTTGTTGTGTTCTTTGCAGCCTCAGCACTCTTTGAAGCAAGGTTACGTACTTCGTCAGCAACTACTGCGAAGCCCTTACCTGCAGCACCTGCACGTGCAGCCTCAACAGCGGCGTTAAGTGCAAGGATGTTTGTCTGGAATGCGATATCGTCGATAGTCTTGATGATCTTTCCGATTTCGTTTGACTTGTCTTCGATGTCTGCCATAGCGTTGAGCATGTTTGTCATTTCTTCGTTCTGGAAGATTACCTTGTTCTGAACGTCTGACGAGAGCTTTTCTGCCTTAGCAGCGTTTTCAGCGTTAAGCTGAACATGCTTTGAAATATCTGTGATTGTAGCTGTGAGTTCTTCGATTGCGTTAGCCTGCTTTGTAGTACCGTCTGCGAGTACCTGTGAGCCGTTTGCCATCTGTGAAGAACCAATCATTACTTCCTGTGAAGAAGCATTCATGTTGTTGATGATAGCGCTGAGTGTGCCTTCAATCTTTTCAAATGAATCTCTGATTGTAATGAAGTTACCTGCGTACTGAACCTGAGGCTTTTCTGAGAAGTCTCCGTCAGACATTGCAATAAGGATTCTTGAAATATCCTGAATGTAAGAGTCGAGGATATGCTTTGTATCCTGGAGCTGCATTGCAAACGAACCGATTTCGTTGTCTGCAAACTTTGTTGTAAAGTCGGGAACATCGAGGATACCGTTGCTCATGCTTTCTGAAAGTGCGCTTACTTCTGTGATAGGATTTGAAATAAGTCTCTGGATGATGATGAAGAGAACAACAGCTGAACCGATGATGATAACAAGTGCAAGTATACTTGAAATTGCGATAACGCCTGTGAATGCTGCGTCTGCTTCTGCTGATGAGCTACCTGCGAAATAAGCACCGACGAGCTTTCCGTTGATGTCGTACATAGGTGCATATTCAACGAAGTGGTTCTGACCGAGGATGTCAGCCTGACCTATATATGTTGACTGGTTGTCGAGAACGACCTTCTTTACAGCATCGGACATTGTTGTTCCTACTGCACGAGTGCCGTCACTCTGAATTACTGTTGTTGAGTAACGTACGTTGTTTGCAAATACTGTTACTTCTGTATCCGACTGGCTTTTTACTGCATCGAGATACTGTGTTTCAGCAAGGTCCATACCGATGATGCATGCGCCGACTGTCGATCCGCTTGCATTTACGGGAGCTATGTACTGGAGTGAAAGTGCCATGTTGTTATCTGAAACAATACCCTTTGTTATTCCGCCGTTAAGAGCTGAAGAAACATCGTGTGCTGCAAGTGTGCAGTTTTCGGATTTCCAGATTACATTTCCTGATTTGTCGGTAACAAGGAGGAAGTCACCTTCGTGTTCCTTGGCACCGTTCCATGCTGTTTCAATGGTTGCAGTGTTGCCTGATGCAACTGCATTTGTGAAACCTGTGTTCTGCTGGAATACCTTGTAGATGTTTTCGAGTCTGTCAGTTTCAACTTCGAATTCCTGCTTGAGAATCTTTACACCGACTTCAGCATGAACTGCCATTATGTCGTTGTTGTAGTTTGAGAACAATAGCACCGTTGCAACGAGCGCAACCGCAACTGCAAGTGCGATGAGTAACGATACGATTGAAATCAGTTGTTTTCCTATTTTAGACATATACTGTATGCCCCCTTCGGATATATTTTTTTGCTATAAGTGGCTTATTAACAATGCCACCATGTTTAATGTATTAATTATAATTTATTTTATAGAAAAAGTCAATATCAACAGTGCTCAAAGCCGTGAATTTGTACAAAGGGCATAAAAACATTTAGTTTTATTATACAAAAAGGTGATTTTGAAAATGTTTGGTATACAAATAATGTACATTTATGGTTATAATTTACAATTATGGCAGGTTTAAAATTCTTTTGCAGGTCTCATAATAAGGAAAAGGAGGAATGAATAATGAAACGTATTACAATACTTTTTTCACTTTCGGCGCTTTTGTGTGCCGTGGTGCTTTACGGTATTTCCGTCTGGAAAAAGAATATCCCCGAGGTTGATGTCGTGTCGGTAAAAACCGTCGAATATACCGAGAGCGTTATTGCAGGCGGAGAAATAATCAGCGACGGAGGAATATTCTACGCCGAGGTGCTTGTCCCGGAGAACCGTATTGCTTCTGTGAAGGCAGGGCAGAAGGCAGTCGTCAGCGGTAATGCCTTCGCTGACAATGAGTATTCAGCTACCGTGGAGGAAATTTCATCGACTGCGGTAAAGCGTGTTGTCGGAACGGCGCAATCCACCGTAATTGTCGTGAAAGTCCGTCTTGACGAACCCGATGAGCTTGTGAGAACGGGTTGTACTGCAAAGGCACGGATTTTCACCGCCGAGTCCCGTGACGTCGAAGTTCTTCCGTACGAGGCCATCGATGTCGACAACGACGGGAATGAATTTGTCTATGTCTTCAACAGCGGTATCTGCGTGAAAAAGGAGATAGACACGGGCGTTGAATTCAGCGGAGGGGTAGAGGTCACGGACGGTCTTGGATACGGAGATTATGTTATTCTCTCCGACAGCGAATTATCGGACGGGGAATATGTCAGCATATCGGAGGGCGAGTAATGTATATCGGTATCGGGAAAATATTCGGCGGACTTATGCGTAACCGTGCCCGTACATTTCTTACGGCAGGCGGAATTGCTATCGGTGTTGCATCGGTAATAACCGTTTCTTCGGTCGGAAATATCGGCAAAGAGGCTATAAACAGGCAGATGAGCGATATGGGAATGGACAGCGTCGTTATAACCTCGTCGGATTATGACTTGTGGGAGGACGAGCTTGAGGCCGTCAGAAGTATTCCGTGTGTCGAAAATGCAATGCCGATGATGAACTGCTACACCAAGACGACCATACACGAAACCACAGCACCTACAATGGTGTGGGGCGTCAACGAGGACGCAGGCGAAATCATACGGCTTGATGTGCTTCACGGGCGGATGTTCAACCGTGGGGATGTTATCGGCGGTGAACGGGTATGTATAGTTGACGAACAGCTCGCCCTGAACGGCTACAAAAGAGAAAACATAGTCGGCAAAACGGCAAACATTACGATTAACGGCAGTGAGGAGGAGTTCCTCATAATCGGTGTTGTCAGCAACGGTGTGAATATCCTTCAGAATATGTTCGGAGACCTTGTTCCCGCATTCGTCTACGTGCCGTACACATCACTCAACAACGAAATTTCAGCATATAGTTTTGATGAAATAACGGTAAAGCTGACCGATGAAAAATATGCTGATACGGCGGAAAGGAAAATCAGTCGGGTAGTTTCCTGCCTTGCGGACGAAACGGTAGAGGTCGACGCCGAAAATCTATTCAGACAGAAATCGCATCTCACGGGTATTGCGGATACCGTTTCCGTCGGGCTTACTGCAATCGGCGGAATTTCCCTTGCAGTGTCGGGTCTGTCCGTTATGACGGTAATGCTGACTACTGTGCGTGAGCGTCGGCGTGAAATAGGTATAAAGAAGTCACTCGGAGCAAGAAATATCGACATCATGGCGGAATTCCTTACCGAATCGGCATTAATATCACTCATCGGGAGTTTTTTCGGTACTGTCGCAGGGCTTGTCCTTTTTTACTGCGCACGCCTGCTTACAGGGGTGAACGCACCGTTTGATGTTGTCACCGTTATAATTGCGGTGTTGTTTTCCTTGCTGTCGGGGGTGCTTTTCGGGGTATACCCTGCATTCAAGGCGTCGAAAATGAAACCCGTCGATGCACTTCGTGAAGAATAGCTTGCTCCCTCACGGGAGAGCCACTCCGATACCGTGAGAATCACAGAGTATCGGAGGTTTTTCGGCTCAGCACCGCACTATGCGGTAATTACCCGTAACGGAGTGCGCTTTTTTGCTGTACTAGCAGCCACAGCCGCAGTTGTTGTCGCAACCGCAACCGCAGTTGTTGCCACAGCTGTTGCCGCAGGAGTTGCTTCCGCAGCCACCGCCGCAGCATACGAGGATAAGAATAAGGATGATAATCCACCAGCATCCGCCGCCGCCAAATCCACAGTTCATAAATGACACTCTCCTTTAAAAAAGATTTGAATGATGTAGTGTAATTCACGCATTATTAAAATGGTGAGTTTTATAAAACGGTACGAAAACAAAGGACAATGAATTTGTTTTCGTGTTTGCTCCGTTTTATAGTACATTGTATGGGGATTCGATAAATCTGTTACAAAAAAATCCTCTGACAGATTGCGACATTTTTTTAATTCTCTGCGCAGTACAATAGTTATCGGAATGTATTATTGAGGAGGTATAACAATGTATCGTTCGGAATGTTTCACAAAGCTGGCAAATACAGCGCTTGAAAGGGCGGTGAATTCGGCGTCGGAGATGGGGCACACCTATGTCGGCAGCGAGCATATCCTGTATGGCATTATGTTTGAGGGCACAGCAAAGGCTATTCTTTCGTCGGGCGGAATAACAAAGGAGAATGTCCGTGAGAAGATAATAGAGCTTGTCGGCAAGGGTTTACCTACGAAGATGGATTTTTCCTCCCTTACCCCGACGGCAAGCAGGATTGTCGACAGCGCTGCGGCAATTTCACGCACAAGCGAGTCAAAGCAGGCAGGGACGGAGCATATCCTTATGGCTATACTCAAGGAGAACGGCTCTTCCGCTATGGGAATAATAAAGGAGCTTGGCGGCAGTATAGCAAAGCTCTACACAGACTGCAACGGTACCGAAATGCGTGATACTGCGGTCAAGGATACCCTGAAACTGCCTGTGCTCACAAAATACGGGCGTGACCTCAATCTTCTGGCAATACAGAAAAAATGCGACCCCGTATTCGCACGGGACGAGGAAATCGAGCGGGTTATACAGGTGCTTTCACGCAGAACAAAAAACAACCCCTGCCTTATAGGTGAGGCGGGAGTCGGAAAAACAGCCATTGCCGAGGGGATAGCACAACTTCTTGTGCGTGGTGATGTCCCTGAATGTATCAGGGGCAAGCATATCTTTTCGCTGGATATATCATCTATGGTTGCGGGGGCAAAATATCGTGGCGATTTCGAGGAACGGATAAAATCCTGCATAGAGGAAGTCGTAACTTCGGGGAATGTAATTCTTTTTATAGATGAAATCCACACTATTGTCGGTGCAGGCTCTGCGGAGGGCGCAATAGACGCCGCAAATATCCTCAAGCCACAGCTTGCGAGAGGCGACCTTCAGGTTATAGGCGCCACAACCGTTGAAGAATACAAGAAATACATCGAAAAAGACAGCGCACTCGAAAGGCGTTTCCAGCCTGTGTATGTTGCGGAACCTTCTGCCGAAACAGCGGTCGGTATTCTCGAAGGGCTGAAGTCACGCTACGAAAAACACCATAATGTAAAAATCACCGACGAGGCAATCGAAAGTGCCGTGTCGCTTTCTGTACGATATATCAACGACAGATTTCTTCCCGACAAGGCGATAGACCTCATCGACGAGGCTTCGTCGAGGGTGAGAATGAAAGCGTCAAGCCCTCCGCAGACGCTTGACGAACTGTCAGAGGCACTCAACCGTATGCTGATGAAAAGCGGCGAAACAAATATCGCCGAGCGTGACGAGTATCTTCGCAGAAAGGCAAATGCGGGGCGCAGAATATCCTCGGTGCGTGAAGAAGTTGTCACAGCGGAGGATATAGCCGATGTTGTCGCAATGCGTACGGGTATTCCCGTGCAGAAGATAACCTCAAGTGACGAGGAAAAGCTCCGCTCGCTTGAGGATACGCTCCACAAAAGAATTGTCGGGCAGAACGAGGCTGTCACGGCAGTTGCGGAGGCTATCCGCCGCAGCAGGATAGGTCTGCGTGACCCGCACAGACCTGTCGGGTCGTTTATGTTTCTGGGGCCTACGGGCGTCGGCAAAACCGAACTCTGCAAGGCACTTGCGGAATGTCTTTTCGGTGACGAAAAATCAATAATAACCCTTGATATGTCGGAGTATATGGAGCCTCATTCCGTGTCAAAGCTGATAGGCTCTCCGCCGGGATACGTCGGCTTTGAAGAAGGCGGCAAGCTGACAGAAAGGGTGCGCAGAAAGCCGTATTCCATCGTGCTTTTCGACGAGATTGAAAAGGCTCACCCCGACATATTCAATATACTTCTCCAGATTTTAGAGGAGGGAAGTCTTACCGACTCCCACGGGAGAAAAACCGATTTCTGCAACTGTATAATTATCCTTACTTCAAATATAGGGGCACGACTTATAACCGAGAAGAAAACCCTCGGCTTTACCGACGGAAGAAACGAAAATTCCGATATAAAGTCGGCGGTTATTTCCGAGGTAAAGAAGAATTTCCGCCCCGAGCTTGTCAACCGTATCGACGAGATGATAGTTTTCCGTCGGCTCAACCGCACCGAGATAGAGCAGATAGCCGAAAAGCTCCTCGGGGAACTTCGCCTGCGTGCAATGAAACTCGGCATTTCGCTTTCGTTTGAGAGTGACGCCGTAAAGGCTCTTGCAGACAGCGGATTTGACGATACCTACGGCGCAAGACCGCTGCGGCGTACCATTGTCAGCAAGGTGGAAAATCTTCTTTCGGGAATGTACCTCGAAAAAACCGTTCAATCGGGGGATGTTGCGGTGCTTGCATTTTCCGACGGAGAATTTATCTTTAAAATTGCAACAGCGATTTCATAATAAAGCATAATTTGCTTGCAATTAAAATATTGACTTTTTGAACTTTGCGTAGTATCATTTAATTGTACCAGGGAGGTACAATGCAAAATAACAGAAAGGAATTTTAATTGATATGAAAAAGTATGTATGTGCAATCTGCGGTTATGTTCACGAAGGTAATGAGGCTCCCGAGGCTTGCCCTCAGTGTAAGGCTCCCAAGGAGAAATTCTCGGAAGTAAAGGAAACCGAAGGAATGTCATGGGCTTGCGAGCATGTTGTAGGCTCTGCTCAGGGCGTTGACAAGGAAATTTATGAAGGTCTTGTACAGAATTTCATGGGCGAATGTACAGAGGTCGGAATGTATCTTGCAATGGCTCGTGTGGCATACCGTGAAGGCTACCCCGAAGTAGGTGCATTCTACGAAAAGGCTGCATGGGAAGAGGCTGAACACGCAGCTAAATTCTGCGAACTCCTCGGAACAGAAGTTTCTGCATCCACAAAGGAAAACCTCGAGAAGCGTGTTATGGCTGAAAACGGCGCTTGCAAGGGCAAGCTCGAGCTTGCAAAGCGTGCAAAGGAACTCGACCTCGATGCTATCCATGATACAGTTCATGAAATGGCAAAGGACGAAGCAAGACACGGTTGCGGTTTTGCAGGTCTTCTCAAGAGATATTTCGGATAAGAAAAACAAAAATGGCGTCGGGATGAAAATCCTGACGCCTTTTCTTTTTTTACTGCTGGTTTGCCTTGGGAGGTACTATGAAGTCCTCATCCTTTGCAACGAGAAGAAGGATACCAGCTATCCAGCTGCAGAAGAGAAGTACGAGTACGCTCATTGCAGTGCTGGGACGTCTTCCGTTTGACATATCGTTAAGTGCGATAATTCCGAAGATGATGGGAAGTATCATCCAGCATCCCACTACCATTCCGATGATAATCATAACCTGTATTGCTGTTCTCATGTTGTCATTCCTCCAAAAAAAATCTTATATTTCTCCGTGCGATAACGCAACAAGATACGAGTTGATGAAACCGTCAAGGTCGCCGTCCATTACGGCACCGATGTTTCCTGATTCAAAGCCTGTGCGATGGTCTTTGGCAAGGGTGTATGGCATAAATACATACGAGCGTATCTGCGCACCCCACGCAATTTCCTTTTGAACGCCCTTGATGTCTTCGATTTTGCTGAGATGCTCACGTTCCTTTATTTCAACGAGCTTTGCCTTCAGCATTTTCATTGCAAAATCCTTGTTCTGCATCTGGCTTCTCTGTGTCTGGCAGGCAACGATTATTCCCGTCGGAAGATGCGTGATTCTTACCGCACTTTCGGTTTTGTTGATGTGCTGTCCGCCTGCACCGCTTGCACGGTATGTGTCAATTTTCAGGTCTTCGGGATTTATTTCGACATCTGCGTCGTCTGAAATTTCAGGGGTTACCTCGACTGCGGCGAAAGATGTGTGGCGGCGCCCCGATGAGTCAAACGGCGATATTCTTACCAGACGGTGAACACCATGCTCTGACTTGAGGAAACCGTATGCGTTGATGCCTTCGATGAGGATTGTCGCACTTTTGAGCCCCGCTTCTTCTCCGTCGAGGTAGTCGAGCGTTTTGACCTTGAAATTATGACGCTCGCCCCATCTGTTGTACATACGGAAAAGCATTTCCGCCCAGTCCTGAGCCTCTGTTCCGCCTGCACCTGGGTGGAAGGTGACGAATGCGTTGTTTGCGTCATATTCTCCCGAAAGGAGAGTAGACAGCTTTGTTGATTCATACGCAGATTTGAAGGCATTTGCCTCGTTTGTGATTTCGGCAATCATATCTTCGTCGGGGTCGCCTTCTTCGTCGGAAAGCTCAATCAGTGTGAGGCAGTCTTCAAGAGAGGATTTCAGCTTTGCGTGGCTGTCGATTTTGTTTTCAAGCGCCTTTATTTCGGAAAGGACTTTCTGCGAATTTCCGAGGTCATCCCAGAAATCGGGTGCCGACGAAATTTCACGCAGGCGTTCAACCTCAGCCTTTGCCTTGTCGATTTCAAGGACCTTGTAAAGCTCATCGACCTTGGCGTGATACCCCTCGAGTTCATATCTTATATCATCGAGTAAAAGCATATTTTTCTCCTAATACATTTAATTATTTAAGTATAGCAGAATATTTCGTTATCGTCAATATCTGCGTTTAAATATGCGGAAATAAGGAAGACTATATAAGAAAGGTGATATAATTGACATTATAAGAAAAAATTGATATAATTATATGATAAAACAGGGGTTAAGAGAAAAGATTACATTTCCTATAAAGGAGGATGAAAAAATGGCTTTGTATACAGGACTCAAATGTCTTTCCTGCGGGGAAGTCTTCAAGGAAGACGATGATATTGTCGTGTGTCCCGACTGCGGTACGCCGTATCACAGGGCGTGCTACAAGAAAAACGGAAAATGCATAAATGATGAACTGCACGAAAAAAAGGGCAGCTTCAGTGCCGCCGCAGAGCGTGCAAAGAGTATCGGTGCGTCGATAAAGTGCGAATACTGCGGTGCTGACAACCCTTCACTCTCGATATTCTGCGAGCAGTGCGGAAAGCCTATTGTCGTAGGCTCCGAAAGAGTAGGCTCACACGAGGAAACCCGTGGTGCATCAGACGCAAAGACTACCGATTTCTCATTCGATACATTCATTATAAATTATGATGACAAGCTTTGCGGGCTTAATCCCGACGAGGAATTCGACGGCGTGAAAACTTCCGAGCTTGCTGATTTCGTGGGCAGTAACACATACTACTTCCTGCCCGTTTTCAAGCTGATGAAGGAGCGTAAGCGCAAGGCAACCTTCAATCTTCCTGCTATGATTTTCCCGACGGAATATTTTGCTTACCGCAAAATGTGGGGTATGATGCTGCTTTCGTTTATTGTCAAGACACTGATAACGCTTCCGTCGCTTGCACTTTCTCTTGCGGATATGATTGCAAGGGTGAATATGCCCGACAACTTCATGGTGAATTTTATTAAAAGCATTGATTTCAACGGCGCACTTTTCGGAACGCTTTATAACTGCTCGATATTTGCAAATTATATCGTTCTTTTTCTTTTCGGAGTGTTCACGAACTGGATTTACTACAAGCACTGCGTGAAGAAGATAAAGAAACTCAAGGCGAAAAACAAATGCACCCCGAAGGAACTTGAGCGTGTCGGCGGAGGGTCGGCACCTGCGGTAATCCTCATCCTGACAGCTACGTTCCTTCTGGGATGCGCTATGGCACTTGCATTCATAACACCGTAAAAGGAGTGTTATTATGAAGATAAAAAAAGCTGTAATTCCTGCGGCAGGACTCGGGACACGCATTCTGCCCGTGACAAAGGCAATGCCGAAGGAAATGCTCCCGATAATAGACAAGCCTGCTATACAGTATATCGTTGAGGAAGCCGCAAGCAGCGGAATTACCGAAATTATGATAATAACCTCAAGGGGAAAATCAATCCTTGAGGACCATTTTGACAGAGCACCCGAGCTTGAGCAGAAATTACTCGAAAGCGGCGAGGCAAAAAAGGAACTTTACGATTCGATAATGTCGATGAACAGCCTTGCGAACATCTATTTCGTAAGACAGCAGGAGCCTAAGGGCCTCGGCCACGCAATACTTCTTGCCAAGGAATTTATCGGGAATGACCCTTTTGCCGTGCTTTACGGTGACGATGTCGTTACGGGCGAAGTTCCTGCGATAAGCGAGCTTTGCGATGCTTTTGAAAAATACGGCAAGTGTGTTGTCGGCGTGAAGGAAGTTCCTGATGAAATCGTAAGAAAATGCTCTTCCGTAAAGGCTGATAAAATAACCGACAATATTTTTTCGGTCAGCGATATGAACGAAAAGCCTCTGCCCGAAGAAAAATTCTCGAATTATGCGATTATGGGAAGATGCGTTCTCACTCCCGAAATCTTCGGACTTCTCGAAAAGACGGAGCGTGGTGCGGGGGGAGAGATACAGCTCACCGACGCCATGAAGGTCATTGCACGGACAGAGGGTATGACAGCCGTTGAATTTTCGGGCATAAGGCACGATATGGGCGATAAGTTCGAGATACTCAAGGCGTGTATCGAAGAAGGACTGCGCCGTGAGGAGTTCGGCGACGACCTGAAAAAATACATAAAACAGCTTGCGGAAAAAATATAGCGTTACACAGCATTTCTTCTGCGAAAATATGAAATCACGCTGAATATAAAAACAACCGAAAACGGAATAACTATAACATTCCCGAGGCGTGAATACAGTGTCACGGTGTTCAGATATGAAAAATTTACAGCGACGGCAACAGGCTCGAAAGGCTCTGCCGTCGCTTTTATTTCTCCCGCAGGAGAAATGCAGGAGGTCACTGCGGTACTGCTTGAACGGAGGGTGTATCTTCCGTTTTCGACCGCACGTATCACAGCGTGGGAGTGGTGTTGGTAGAGCGCCGAGCCTTCTCCGAACCAGGAGTCATTGCTGATTACCACAATGACTTCCGCACCGTTTCTGACGGTGCTACGCACGATTTCGGGGAATATGGATTCAAAACAGATTACTCCGCCGACGGTATGCTCTCCGATGGGGAGAGAAACAGCCTCGGCACCTGCTGAAAATCCACCGTAACGTTCAAGCGTCGGGAATATTCCCACGAGGATTTCACGCAGTGGCAGATATTCTCCGAAGGGTACGATTTTCCGCTTTAAATACGGCTCCGATATTCTTCCGTCGGTGTAGAAAACAGCCATTGCATTGTAACGTTTTTCGTCGGCTTTGTGCAACGCCCCCGTGATTACGGGGCAGTTCTTTTTTCTTGCAAGGCCCAGGATTTTTTCTTCCGCCCTGAGCTTTTCCCCGAGGTATTCGGGAAGACTTGTTTCCGAAAAAACAACCATATCCGCATCGGCATTGCAACCTTCCGCTAACGAAATGTGACGGAGTATCATTTCGTCGGTGTCGTTGTATCGTTTGTCGGTACCGCTGAAATTACCCTGAACGAGAATTGCTGTTGCGTCGGGAGTTTCGTTGCTGTTTGAAATTCTCACCACACCGAAAATTGTGTTTGCGGAAAATACCGCAACAGCAAGAATTGCCGCAGGAAGATTGATTTTTTTCATACGGTGCGCATACGAAACTATAAGGCAGAGCAGGGCGTTGAGGAGTGATACAAGGAATGACACAAAAAGCCCTCCGAAAAGAGAGGCGGACTGCGTGAATTCCGTAAACGGCGAAACGATATTGCATAGCCTTGCCCACGGAAATGCGAATATCGGTATATACTCCTGCATAAATTCTCCGAGAGCGTACAATGATGAAAAGAAGAAGGCGTCGGTAATTCCGTCACGGCGCAGATGGTGAAAAAACAGAAAAGGCAGTGATAAAGCTGCCGCTTGTACCGCCGAAAAGAAGATAATTCCGATGAAGATAAGCGGCAATCCGACGGCTTTCGGCAACGGTAGGAATTCCGTTGTGTTCGTGAGCCACAGCGTCGTGCAGGCGTAGAGGAAAAATCCGTAGGAGAACATTACACGGAATGGACAGCGGGTTTTCGCCAGCAGAAAAAACAACGGTGCAAGTGTGAAAAACACCAACGGGTATAACCTTGCGGAAGAGAATGCGAGTGCGGTCATACTTCCGCATATTGCAGAAATAATCGTTTCTATGATGATAGTCCTTTTCATCAGGTAGTGCTCCTTTTGGTAAATGTTTGTGAAAACACCGAAAAAACGGTATTGCTTATGCACAAAAAGAAGTTTTTGTGTTGACAAATTTTTGTTGATGTGTATAATAAATATAAGTGTTATTTTATTTATGATATGGGGGTAGTTCTATGTCGAAAATAGTCTCCATCGGAGAAGTACTGATAGACTTCATTCCGTTTGATGTTGACGGCGCAGAAAATATAATGCAGCAGAATGCAGGCGGCTCTCCTGCGAATGTTGCCGTTCAGGCAAGTATTCTCGGGGGCGACAGTGCTTTTATAGGCAAGGTCGGCGACGATAACTTCGGTAAATTCCTTGAAAATGTTCTTGTTGAAAAGGGCGTTGACACCAAGGGACTCATAAAGGACAGGACTGCCGATACAACCCTTGCGTTTGTCCACCGTGACGAAAACGGCAAGAGGGATTTCACATTCTATCGTCATCCCGGCGCAGATACTCTGCTCAATTACTCTGAGATAGATTTCAAGCAGATTGACGACTGTGATATATTCCACTTTGGTTCTGTTTCTCTTACGGATGAGCCTTCACGCTCTACCGTTTCGAGAGCAGCCGAATATGCAAAATCCAAAGGCAAGACAGTAACTTATGACCCGAATTACCGTGAAAAGCTCTGGTCTTCTCCCGACGCCGCAATTTCTGCGATGAAGGGCGTTCTCCAGTATGTTGATATAATGAAGCTTTCCGAGGACGAGATGAAGATGCTTACCGATTGCGATAAGCTCCTTCAGGGAATAGCAATGCTCCTCAAAATCGGAATGAAGGTTGTCATTATCACTCAGGGTCCCAGAGGGTGCATTGTTGCCTGCCGTCACGGAATCGAATATCTCCCGACATATGATGTTGAGGTGATTGATACGCTCGGTGCGGGCGACAGCTTTTTCGGAGCGTTTCTGTACAAGCTCTCCGAAAGCGGAAAGAACATAGCAGACCTTACGCTTTCCGAGCTTATGGAATTTGCAGACTTCGCAAATGCCGCAGGTGCGCTTACGGCCTCGAAGCGTGGGGGAATTGTCGCAATGCCCGACAAGGCTACGGTTGAAGAGTGCATGGCGAATGTAAGAAAGCTCCGCTGATTAACTATATGATTGACAAATACCGAAAATGTAAACAGCCATCGGAACAAACAATTCCGATGGCTGTTGTTTTGCATAAATAAAAAAGAAAAGCCTGTAAGAAAAACTTACAGGCTTTTGGCTGGGGTACTAGGATTCGAATTGTTTTGATAGCGAAATTAATTTGATATAAATTCAATTTTCAGCTTCATATCCATTGCAGAAGCGAGCCTCTGGAGAGTTCTTATCGAGGGGTTTGCGTTCCCATTCTCCAGCTTGCTTATGTCGCCCTGGGCAATGCCTGTTTTATCAGAAAGGTCTTTTTGAGTAAGACCTTTCTTTTTTCTTGCATCGATTATAGCCTGAATTATTGCGAATTCGGGTTCGAGGGCGTCGTATTCGGCTTTGAATTCAGGGCTTTTCATTTGCTCCTTCAGATAATCATTGAACTTTGTCATTTTTCTTCTCCTCTCTTAAGGTAGTCAATTCTGTACATTTTGGCTTTTTCTATTTCTTCTCTGGGTGTTTTCTGCGTTTTCTTTATAAATCCGTTTGTTAATATTATTTTCTTTCCTGCTATGAAAAAATACAGTACTCTTGAAATATCCGTGCCTACTTTAGCTCTGAGCTCGAATATACCTTCGTTAAGATGTTTTGAGTAAGGCTCCCTGAGCTCATACCCATTTGTTTGTAATATGGAAATAGTCCTCAGCATTTTAGCTTTCATTTTTGTATCGAGGCTGTCAATAAATTCTTTGGCAGGCTCAGAACCGTCGCTTTTTTGATAGAAAATTACTTCAAACTCGTCCATCGTCATCCCCCCCTTTTTTCTCAAGATATAGGATTTATCCTATATTTATTATACACATTTCTTCAGGTTTTGTCAAGCATTTTTCGTCGTTTCCTTTTGCCGAACAGGTCAAGAGGTCATACTTGACGGTGGAGATTTTTTCTCGCCAGAAGCCGACCGAGAAAAAATACAACCGCCGAGCCTTGAGCTTGCTCAGAGCTCGAGCCTCTTTACCGTGGCGGCAAAATAATACGCTGTCGCTCAGGTTGCATCATCAATGCAACCCTGCCTTCGCGGCGAGCGAAAAAACCGAAAGTAGATTTCTTGCATTGTAGACTTGTTTTAGCAGTAAATTAGCGTGTGGCGGTTGTTTCCTGCAAAAACTAATCCCCTTTAGAAAACCTAAAGGGGATTAGTTGTGTATATAATCTGTCTGCTAAAATACAGTAATAATAATTCAATAAAATAAGTAATAAATAATTCACTCACAGAGCGAGATTATATCTTTACATATTAATTATGCGGTTATCTTACTAATATATCAGAAAACCCTTTGCATAAAAAATATATAAATATTAGTCCAAATAATAATTTGCTTACTTTCAAGAACGAAGTGTCAAGGAAAAGACCTAAAAACCCCAACCGATACCGTCGGCTATTCGGTGTCTGTTGACAGCTCCGCCGGCTATCATCTGATAGCCGTTCATGCGGAGCAACAAAATTTAAAAGAAAGGAGCTTGAGTAATTATGATTGAGAAGTTTGGTGAGTGGTTGTATCAGAGCTTTCCTTTTTTGTCAGAACATCCATTCATATTCCTGATTTGCATAGCTGTCGTTATTGCTGCGGGTCTTTGCCTGGTTGATATCATATCCAAGGCTATCAGAAATAAGAATAAAAAAGTAAATAAGTAAAGAGAGGTAATTGATTATGTTAGCAAAAATTGTAGGCGTAGAGCCTGTAAACTACATTCGTAAAACAGACGGTTCTCAGGTCAGCGGAATAACGCTTTATGTTGAGTACAGTACATCGTCAGTCTGGGGACTGAAAAGAGTATTGATGATTTGTTGCAGATGAGTTACGGCGCTGATAATAAACAGGAAGTAAAAAGATGATGTGCTATTAAATATAAAAGAAAGGATGTGAAAAACATGAGTACAGAAAATAGTTTTTCAAAGCAGGTAGACGATGTGTTGAATGGTTCTTTCCCGTTTTATAGCGCTCTGAAGGTTTGTGATACCCCACAGATATTATTAGATGTGGGGTGTGAGCAGCTTCCTATGTTATATACTCAAAAACATCTGAGAGATGCTTTACACGAAAAAAGTAAGCATAATTCTCATTGGCACGGCCTTAGTGTTGATAATATAAAAAAGGTTCCTGAATTGCTTCAGGAACCGGCGATAATATTAGATACGCTTTCACACAGAAATGATAGTATCGTTGTTGTTTTAAATGAATTTGATGGCGATAACGCTCCTATAATTGTAAATATCAAACCTAATGGTAAGGGTATGTATGAACTTGAGAATATCGATTCAAATTTTATACAAAGTATTTACGGAAAGGATAATAACTTTGAAAGATATATCGAAACTGCGGCATATGAAAACAAGATATTGTATTTTGACAAAGAAAAAAGTCAAGAAATATTTATGTTTCAGGGGCTCCAATTGCCCGAGGCATTAAATATTCTTGACTCTAATATTATTATACACAAAAGTAATAATATTGTCAATAGAGTTTCGGAAAAAACAGATGACAGATTTAAAAAATATGAGGACATCGATTACAAGGTTGTACATATGTCGTTATCCGATGCAGTCAGCGCCGTTGAAAATGAAAAGGTGCAAGATAATTTGCTTTTTTCCGTGATTTCGTTTTCTAACGATAATAATACCACTAGATTTATGTCTGCCGAACCATTTGAATTTGATTTGGAAGAGCGGTATCTGGAATACCTTGAACTCGCTAATCTTTCTGTTGGCGACAAGGTGACAATAGAAAAGAAAATATATTGTACAAGTCCCGATAATGAAATCACATCTCTCCGAGAAGCAACAGGTTTTGAATTGACGGATATAAAGCTCAATTTATCTGATGTATTGACAAAATCTCAAAAAATGTCCGAAGATAGCAAAGATGTTATAGTTTCTGAGGAAAGTCTAAAAAAAAATCAAAATAATGAATACGGCACATTTTCAATCTATCAACTCGAAAATCGACATCCAAGCACCTTTGAACCCTATGACAGATTAAAGGCTGAACCAAATATTGATGACTATAGATTTATATATCTGTCGAATTTGGAAAGCGGAACATCGTTAGAAAATATATATTATCGCTTTAATCAGGAGCATCCTGCCGATTATAGAGGTCGTTCTCTTTCTGTATCAGATGTTGTTGTTACGAATATTGCAGGAGAGAAAAAAGCCTATTATTGCGATAGATTTGGATTTAAAGAGTTGGAAAACTCATTTTTCAATCATAAAAATCTTTCAAATTCAGATGAAATCGATAAACTTATCAATCAGATAGATACAAACTCAAAAAAACAAAAAAATTTTAAAAAAGATATTGACATATACGCCCATTGGGTGTAAAATGTAATTGAGGAGGAAGAAATGTCCACAAAACTTCAACAGTACCAAGAGCTGCTAGATAACCGTATCGAAATGCTTTGGACAGACAGCAACGAATATATGTCGCTGCTCCGAACATCGTCAAGACTTTATAAATACAGTTTCAAAGACCAAGTTATGATACATTCCCAGCGCCCTGATGCAGTAGCTTGCGCCGAATACGACACTTGGGGACGTGAGGATATTACAAACCGATATGTCAAGCGTGGCAGTAAGGGTATCGCCCTCATTGCAGACGACAACGGCAAAGCTAAGCTCAGATATGTTTTTGATTTCTCCGATACGGGAGCACTAGACGAACGCTCGAAAACACCATTTTTCTGGAGCATAACTCCCGAAAATGAAAATGCTGTTCTGGAGCAACTCGGGACAACTACAGTTGCTCTCGATACGGCGATTATTGAAAAAGCGAGAGAAACTGCAAGAATTTATTCTGGAGATTATCTCAATGACCTTATTGGACAGGCTGAAGGTACTTTTTTGGATGGAGTTGACAAGTTCAATGTCAGATTGAATTTCGAGAATATGCTCGGAACAAGTATTGCATACACCGTCTTGACAAGATGTGGATATGATGCAAGTTTGTATTTCAAGAATGATGATTTCCGAGGAATACACGAGTTCAACAGCCTTGAAACTATGTCAATTCTCGGCAACGCTACAAGCGATTTGTCGGAACAGATTTTAAGAGAAATCGAGCGAACGCTCAGAACCGAAAGGAGCAAAGAAAATGACCGAAACATTACCGAAAACAATAACAGAAAACGGAATTCAGTACATTCTGGACGAGGAAACGCAGACATATCTTCCGGATTGGGAGATTTCCGAACAGAAGGAAATCGGGAAATACGGACTGATGAGAAGGGATTATCTGATGAACAACAGAAAGTCGATTTATCAGGCAATGCTTCTGAATGGAACTCTGAACAGTCATTTGGCAGAGATAGACGAAACAGCGAGCCGCAGGCTCTCGGAAATTCTTCCGAAGATGGCGAAAGAAGCGGGAGCGACCGAGGAATTGAAAGCGACAGACCAGATGGCTTGGGTGGGAATGATGAATACTCTGAAAGCTCAGGCAGAGGAAATGATAATCAGCGAACTGATTTACAGCTAAATGAAAATGAAGCAGTATCGGAAACAATTTCTGATACTGCTTTTTCTATGTCCGAAGATAAGGTGCTTGCCGTTATCAATCATTACGACGAAATGAATGTCAGCAAGCAGGAAACTCTTGATTTCTTCCTTGAAAAATGATGATTGCCCATCCAAACAATGTATTGCTGATACTATTGGTACTTCTGTGAAAAAAATCATAGATATATCATTTTCAGAATTCAAAAAAATAACCAATAGGGTATAAAAAAAGAAAAACGCACTGACGATAAATCGTCAAGTGTGTTTTTCAAAAAGCTATATTTGCTCACTTATTATAATTCAAAAATCTTGATTTGTCAATATCACAAAAGCCGTAATTTTATAATTACGGCTTTATTTTTTTAGAAAGAAGGAAAAATACTATGCCGAGAATTAAAAAAATAGTTAGAAACAACTTTACGACTGTACATAATGATTTTCTTTGGGATACTTCTCTCTCAATAACAGACCGAGGTCTTCTCATCACAATGCTCTCTCTTTCTGACGATTATGACGAAGAACCAGTTGCCGAAAACGGCGAAGTGGATACTTATTTAAATAATAAAATAAACAATAATCTTGTTTATAATAATTCTAATCAATCTAATCTTGTAACTTCTACAGAAGATTTGATTGACTTGATTGATGAAGAAAAAACAAAAGAAGAATTGGAATTTGTAAAACGAAATCTGCAAATTCCTTATTCGCTGCCACGCAAAAAGAATATATTTACGGATGCTATAAAAATTCTTGCTGAATATGAAGTACTGGTGAGCTCGGCCAGAACTCCATATCAGATGTCGAGCTTCAACTTGATTATTCAGCAGCTCGCACAGATGTGTCTTATTGATGTTGCCGCCTACAATAAAGCGAACATAACGCACACAAGAGTCATTGATGTTATAAACGAAAAAATGGGCGAATTGGGTGGACTCTATGATTTTATCGTATATGCCGAGCGTAAATGGAGCGTGATTTGCGATGAACGAGAAGTGCATTGTGCTTTACGGTATCTTCGAGCTTGCCTGTGGTCGTGGCTCCAGCTTACACCTGAAGAAAGAGAAATTGAAGATATTTTTTAAAAAACTATTGACTTTTACGACCAATGGGTGTATTATATAATTATAGAGGTGAATGGGGTATGATTTTTTACGATTTTCTCGAAAAAGTGTATGCTGAGTCGGAAGAAGAAAAAACGCCGATAATGAAGGCGGTTGCCGATGAAGATATGGGAAAACTCATCAGAAATAGCGGTTATAGTCAGACGACTTTCTCACGAATTACCAATATACCTTTACGCACAGTCCAGCATTGGTGTGCGAAGGAAAATGATAACCCCAATATCAGAGGAGAACGCCGCAAAGCACCGAAATATCTCATTCAAATGGTCGGATATATCTTAACGGTTATGGAGGAGGAAGAAAAATGAGACTTTTTCTTGAGGCATTGACTTTTGCATTGGTTATTTATGTGGCTTCTCAAAATTTTTGGTATGCGCTTATAGGCTTTGTTGCTTATTTTATCCTTTTGTTTATACCATATATTCAGATTATTGTGGCGTTGGTAGCTGCTTTTTTCTCTGCGGGCGTCGTCGGATATCTGATATTGGGCGAGATGGGGCTGGGAGCACCGTCTTATGTATGTTGGTTCTTTGGGATATTTACATTTGTGCTGACTATCGCAAATCACGCTCAGTTTTTTACGGGACTCCCTGGACTTGGCAGAGTTGCTCGTGCCATCGAGGAGCGTAAGGCACGCAAGAGAGAACAGAAGATGTCCCGACCTCGTGCTATGTATTTTAACGGTGAAAGAGTGCGATAAATTGACATTTATTTAGCAAAATGATATAATAATAAATGGAAATAAAAAAAGCACCTCCACAAGTACAATAATTGTTGGTAGCAATTATTGTACTCATAATCTCCGGACGCACATCCGAAAACTTAGTGAAAATGCTTTATCTATGCTTTATTATAGCATATTGATGATAAGATTTCAAGAGCTTTTTGGCAATTTGTGCTGAGAAGCTCTTTTTGTTGCTATTAACATCCTCTTTTCTTTATGTCTACGAGGATATTAAATAGGGTGCTGTTAAGCTAATGCTTGACCTCAACAGCATCGACAATTGAATAAAACTCCGATGAAGAACAAAAAATCAAATCTGTAACAACTGCGCCGTAATTGATATACATCATAGCGAGTATATATCCCTGTGGGGTGAGCTACTTCAGATATTGAGGGAAACTGTTGTTTCAAGGGAGGACACGCACGCTGCGGTTGCCTATGAGTGGTGATAGGTGGCAGGTGAGTGATGGTCCTATCAAAAGATAGTTGGAGCGTATGAGCTTAATTTTATTAGGATGGGCGGCGTTCCGTCCGCCTGTCCTATGTATTTTTTGCCCGAATACTATGATAAGTTTACATCATTATTGCAATCTTATCATTGTATTCTGGACAATTGGCTGGGGTACTAGGATTCGAACCTAGGGAATGGTAGAGTCAGAGTCTACTGCCTTACCGCTTGGCGATACCCCAATGTTCTTTAGAACATAAATAATTATACTACAACAAAAACGGCTTGTCAATATCTTTTTTTAAAAATATCGACTAAAAATGTTGCGGTAACGATACGGGGTTACAGCAGAATTATCAAAAGTGCGATAATTGCCACAGTAGCAAGGAGAACAACCGAGGGTATAATCATACGGGAAAGATTATATTTTTTTATTTCATTGCGGATTTCTTCGATGGTCTGGTATCTTTCTTCGAGGCGGCAGTTTTCGCATTTTCTTGCGACAGCCATCAGGAATTCGTCTTTTCCTGCAACGCCGAGCATTTTTTCAAGCGTCACTCCGAGAGAGAAAATATCCGCACGGGCGTCTGTCCGTCCGCTTATGAACTGTTCGGGTGCGGCATATCCGACGGTGCCGATGTATTCCGTGAGGTCGGCGTCGGGGAGATATGATGTTCCGAAGTCGATGAGCTTGAGCTTTCCTGCTTCGGTAAATACGATGTTTGCAGGCTTTATGTCCTTGTGTACAATTCCTGCATTGTGGAGCTGTTCTATTGCGTCAAGCAACTGCTCGAAAATACATTCCACATCCTTTATGGAAACTTTGTTGTCCTTGAGATATGTCAGCAGGGTCTTGCCCTCTACATATTCCATAACTACGGTAGTTTTGCTTCCGTCGAAATTTATTTCGTGTATCTTTGGATAATGCGGACTCTTGAGGTTTTTCAGCGCAGTGAAAAGTCCCGTCTTGTCACGGGGAAACTCCTTTATAACATAGAGTTTATGGTCGTAGCCTCTTACCAACTTTCCGAACGAGAGGTCGGAGCAGGTCTTGTGATTATCGGGAATATTTGAAAAATCTGTGTTTTCGGTCATAAAACCGCTCCTTTCCGATAGAATGTTACAAGTGCTATACTTAACTATAACTTTTTTGTGCCGTCTTGTCAATTTTTTTCTGAAAAAAGAAATATTGCAGGAATTATATTGAAACAAAGGAGAGATTGTGGTAGAATAAAAAATGGTGTATTATTGGCGTTTACGCCTAAAAAATAAAGAAACGGAGTATTATTATGAATGCAGATGCAGTAAAGAATATCACTAAATTTTCATTTGTGGCACTTCTCGTCACGGGAGGAGTAATCGCTGCGGCGGTTATCGGTATAAACGAGCTTAAATCGGACAATCTTCCTGAAACTACGCCGCCTGCACAGACGCTTGCTACCGACAGCAACGGCAACAGCGTGTATGTTGATGACGGAAACGAATACACAATCATAGAGGAGAATTCTCCTGCCGATACAGAAAATCCCTCTGCGGAAACTACTGCGGCACAGACAAGTGTTTCGCCTTCACAGACAACGGCGGCAACTACTGCAAACGCCGCACCTGCAGGGGTTATGAGCATCAGTGCAACAGCATCAAACTCATGGGAAAACGGTGGAATGATATATACACAGGTGGATTTCGTTATCACCAACAACGCAAATAGTGTTTCCGACTGGACTGTACTTATGCCTATTCCCGCAAATTCACGCATTGAGCAAAGCTGGAACGGCGTTTACACAGTTGAAGGCGCAAATATGCGAGTGCGTCCCGACGGCACGAATGCGAACATAAATTCAGGCTCTTCTGTAAACTTCGGATGTATAATTGCTTCTCCCGAGCCTATAACAAATCCGTCGCCTTCTGTCAACTAGTATAAAAGTTACAGATTTATGTCGAAACTATTCAGAATTCTTGACAAAAATGCTTTGCTATGTTACTATATAATATGTGTAATTGTACATTATTTCGCTTGGCGGTAAAATAAAAAGTTCAGGAGGCTAACTATGAATCAGACTTTTAATTACGGTAGTTATTCTGCATTCAAAGACACAGTTGAGGCTCTCAAGGGTCGCCTTAATCTTCTTATGGAATATTGCGACTCCCTCGGTCTTGTAAACACATCTGCGTCCATCAAGACAACTGTTGATAAGATTGCGTCGGAGCATTTTGAGGTTGCCATTGTCGGCGAGTTCAAGAGAGGAAAATCAACCCTCATCAACGCTCTTCTCGGACAGGAGGTTCTTCCTGCCGATGTACTCCCTGCTACAGCTACACTCAACAGAGTTACATACAGCGAAAACCCCTATGTTACCATCGAATACAAGAACGGTGACACAGAGCAGGTAGACATTGACCAACTCGAAAACTATGTTACAAAGCTCTCATACGAATCGGAAAGAAAGGCTGAAACCGTAAAGGAAGCAACTGTTCATTACGATACGGCTTTCTGTAAGAACAATGTAGATATCATCGACACTCCGGGACTTAACGATGACGAGCAGATGACAAATGTCACGCTCTCCATCCTTCCCGAAATCGATGCCGCTGTATTTGTTATCAGTGCGAATTCACCCTTCTCACAGTTTGAAAAGGAATTCCTCGAAAACAAGATGCTCACAAGCGACCTCGGAAGAATTATCTTTGCTGTAAACTGCTTCGGTACTTTCGCAAAGGAAGATGAAATGCGTATCGTCGAAACAGTAAGAAAGCGTATAGCACAGTATGTTATGGAAAAGGCAAAGCGTGTAATGGGCGAAGATTCAAAGGAATTTGCCGTTTACGAGCGTAAGATTGGTATGCCCAAGGTTATCGGCGTTTATGCGAAGAAGGCTCTCCTTGCAAAGCAGGCTAACGACGCTGAACTTCTCGAAGAAAGTAATTTCCCGACATTCGAGGCAACTCTCGAATCCCTGCTTACAAAGGACAGAGGTGCTATTACTCTTCAGATTCTCGCTAACAAGATTATCAGCGCAGGTTCTGAACTTGTAAACTCAATCGTTCTCCGTGAAAACGCACTCCTCATGGAAACAGACGAGTTCCTTGAAAAGTACCAGGCTGCTGTTGACGAGATTGAAGAAATCCGTACAAAGAAGCGTGCTGAGTTCGTAAGAATCAACGACGCTGCAAACAAGTCATTCGGTGACTTGCAGCCTATTCTTGACGATTACTGGGTACAGATTGAAGAAACAGCTATGAACGTTATCGACGAATTCCCGATGACATCGGAAGACCTCAAGCGTGACAAGCTGAAAATCGTTACAACAAAGCTCACCGAAAAAATCAAGGAGAGCATTGAAAATAAAGCACAGATTATCTGCGAACAGATTCAGAACGAGGTTAACATCGCACTCTGCGACGAAACCGAAAGACTCCAGTCCTTCGAAGAAGAATTCTTCGCATCGGTTGCCCGTATCCAGGAGATGTTCTCCGTTACTGACCGCCGTGTAGACCACGTTGTAGGTTCTGCCCTTGGAGGAGTTGTAAGTATCGGAACAGGCGGTGCGTTCATCGGCTTCCGTGAAGCAGGTATCAAGGGTGCGCTCCTCGGCGGTATCACAGGTCTTGCAGGCTCACTTGCAACAGGATTTGCGGCATACCTCCTTGTCAGCACACTCGGTATCGTAACACTCGGACCTATGATTTGTATCGTTGCAATTGCAGGTATCGCAGGAACATTCTCGGGCAAGTTCTCGGTTGATAAGCTTCTCGTTCAGGAGCGTATTGACAAGTTCAAGCAGGACTTCAAGAACACCGTCAAGAAGCAGTTCCGTGAAATGAAAATCAACAGCGACTTCTCCGAAACAGTTCGTCAGCAGGTATTCAACTCATTCGAAAGCCTCAAGACAAAGCTCGAAGAAGAAACTGAAGTTATCCTTGAGGATACACAGAAAACACTCGACCACCTCAATGAACTTAAGTCAGAACAGAAGATGCTTTCAGACTCAGAAAGTGAATGGCTCAAGAGCGTTGCCGAATATGTCGGCGGACTTCTTGGTGAAGCATACGGCTTGTATCAGGAGATTACAGCAAACAGCGAAGAGTCTGAGCTTCAGACAGCAGAGTAAATTCGACTTAATTTTAAATGGAGGAGGTTGGCTCTATGAGTTCAACTATTGAACAGGGGAATCCTCTGCTGAAGATTGACACGAGTTTTCAGTCATACCTCATTCTTCACTCGCTCACATCGAAGATAATGGATGACGATTACAACTATGTGTATGAATCGGATTCATCAATCAGGCAGAGTATAAATGGCGTTTCAGGCTGGAATAAAGTCTACAAGTCGATAACGACAAGAGATATGCCGACCATTATGAAAACTACGATTTCAAGCGCAGTTGCGGTTGACGCATGGAATAACGCAGAAATTTATGATATGGCAACAATCTGCGCCGAACGCCTTAAAACAAGATTACCGTCAATTGTTATAAACACAAAGGATAAGACATGCAGATGTTACTCCATCTGCTCGGAGGATATTGACCCGTGCATTGTCCTCACACCGTCGTTCATTTCGTCCTGCACAAGAGATGAAATGATGTTCGTTCTTGCAACCGAAATATCAAGAACGCAGAACGGTCACTGCATTTATATGTTTACAGCACCATATGTGGGACTTTCGGAAGATACCGACGAACGCCGCAAGAACTTCATGCGAATTGAAGGCATTTCGGCGCAGGTGAAGTATCTTATGAACGAGTGGCCCGTAGGTGCGAATACCACAACAGACCGTGCGGCGCTTATATGCCTTGACCACCCCGAGAAGTTCCCCGAGGTTTTCAAGTCGGTTATGGAAAAGAACCTCTGTAACTACATTCAGCCCTATGAAGTCGAGGAAACTCTCGACCTTGCCGATATTACAGAGTACTCAAAGCTTCTCCGTCGTACAGCGGCACGTTCTATCATGATTGACGAAAAATACGGAATGTCCGCAAGAAGAATTCTCTGCGCTATGGAATTCTTCAACTGCGAGATATTCTATAATTGCCGTGCGGATATCACAGCACCTCATACCGTTTCAAAGCAGATGGCGGATCTGAGATGCGACATCATCCTCGGAACAGCAAAGGGGGATGATTAGTATGACGACAAAAGCTACCAGCCGTTCTTCGATAGAACTTGAAAACGCACAGAAGAGCATTGATTATGTTCAGGGCTGTTACCGCAGTCTTATAGAGGAAAAACAGCTCTGCGATGTACTCGGCGAAGAATTTGTCACCCGTATGACAGAATGGGATTCAACCGTCACAAAACGAATGAATGAACCCTTCTCGCTTGTTATTCTCGGTGACTTCAAGCGTGGAAAGAGTACTATAATCAACGCAATTCTCGGCAAACAGCTCGCACCCGTAAATGCGGCTCCCGAAACATTCACAATCAACTCAATCTCCTACGGGGAAGAGTCTTCGATAACTGCCGTTCTCAAAAACGGACAGCGTGTTGAGCTTCAGAAAGAAAACCTCCTCCGTGAAAGTCTTGAGGAAATGATGGATAAACTCCCCAGCAAGATTGATTATGTCGATATACGGGATAATGCCGAAATCCTCAAGGAAATCCGCATTGTTGACACCCCGGGACTTTCCGATATAAGCGACCTTGACCAGCAGGTACAGGAGTATCTTGTGAACGCTGACGCTGTTATCTATGTGGCAAGCGCATTGCTCCCGTTCTCCGAATCCGAGCAGATGTTCCTTGCGACTCATGTTCAGCCGCAGAAATTCAGCAGGGTATATGTACTTGTGAATATGGTTGACGCTCTCGGAAGTCTTACAGATGTCGAAAAGATAATCAACAGAGTGCAGGGATGTTGCCGACAGATTATTCCGAATGCAATGATTTACGGAATAAGCGGTATCGACGAATTCAGAAGAAAAACAGGCGCACCCCGTGCGGATATAAAGGGTTTCCAGGAATACTACGAAACAGAATTCTTCAAGTTTGAGCGTTCACTTCGCCGTGAAATCATCACCCAGAAGGACTTCCTGCGTGTACAGCGTGTTCTTACCATGCAGGAGCTTATGGTGACCGACACCATGAACCGTGTCGATATGATTATGGATATGTCCGCTCTCGACAGACAGAAGCTCCTTGACATTATGGAAAGCTTCGAAAAGGAAAGCGCACAGCTCAACGCCGCACTTGAGGCGAACAGACCGAAGCTCACTCTCAGCATTGCCGAGATGAAGCAGGAGGCTGAGCGTTGGATGTACGAATTCTTCACAAAGCTCCGTGTGGATATTCTCGCCTGCCGTAACGAAGTCGAGGCAGAGGATGTCGAGGCACACTTCCACTCATACCTTATGGATAAGGTGGGTGAGGCGTACAGAAAATGTATCGAGGCTCACCAGAACCGCACCGACGAAATTCTTGAGCGTATGAGCCGTGACCTCTCCAAGAAACTTGGCATTGATAATCTCGTGGTAAGCGGCAAAAACGGAATTGTTCACGAGTTTATGCAGGATGTCAACCATCAGGTTGCGAAGTCCGTAAAGAATGTAACAGGAAAGACAAGCGGGGCATTTCCGTCGACGACAATTTCCTCGTTCAAGCTCATTCTCAGAACCAAAAAGCATACAGACATCATTGATGTAACACTTGAAAAATACGACGAAATCCGTAACAGCACAATCAAGGACCTTGCCGCTGCTTACACTCTTCTTGAGGAAAGCGCTCTTGAGCGTTTTGACAGTATCTATCATACTCAGGTTGAGATAGGCAGAGAGGCTATAAATCAGACTATGGAAGCGCTGAACAGTACGGATTATGACGGAATGAACAAGGTTCTCGAAAAGGCGAAGGCTGTTCTCGAAAACGCTTATTATTCCCTCAAGGAAACAAATATCGAGTGCTGATAAAACAAAAACAGGTAAAGGCGATTGCCTTTACCTGTTTTTTTATTCATTAAGCTCAAGCCATTCTATCTCAAGGTCTGAAAGAGTAGCTTTTTTCTCTTCAAGCGTCTTGCATTTTTCGTCAAGAAGAACATAGTCCTTTGCAACTTCGGGGTCGGAAATTTCACTTTCCAGCAGGGAGATTTCTTCTTCAATGTCAGCCATCTGCTTTTCGATTTCCTTGATTTTCAGCTTTCGTGCGGCGTCGGCACTGCGTTGTTCTTTAGTGCGGTATACCTTCTGCGCCTTTTCCTGAACCTTCTTTTGCTTTTCGAGTTCCTTTTCACGTTCTTCGCTTTCACGGCGAGCACGCATTACATCGAGATAGCCTTCAAAACCGCAGTCAAAGCACTCTATTCCGCCGTCACGGATTTCGATTATTCTCGTCGCCAGCTTGTTGAGGAGGTATCTGTCGTGCGATACAAAAAGTATCGTCTGGTCGAAATCGTTGAGTGCGTCCTCGAGTTCCTCCTTGCTCACAAGGTCGAGGTGGTTTGTCGGCTCGTCGAGGATGAGGATGTTTCCACGTTCCTCAATCATTATAGCAAAACATAGCTTTGCTCTTTCGCCACCGCTGATAACGCCCACCTTTTTGAAGACATTTTCGCCCGTAAGGCGAACACGGCCGAGGGCGGAACGTATTTCCTGCTCGGTCATGGAACGGTGTCGTTTGTGCAGCTCGTCAATGACGGTAGTGTTCATATCGAGCTGGGCGTTCTCCTGGTCGAAGTAGCTGATTTTGGTGTTTTTCGCCCATTCGATAAAGCCCTTTCTGTGCGGAAGTTTATTCTGTATAACCTTCAGAAGCGTTGATTTTCCTGCGCCGTTCGCCCCGACGAAAGCCACTCGTTCGCCACGTCTTACGGCGAAGGAAACATTTTCAGCGATTGTTTTCGCACCGTCACCTACGGTGAGGTCAATGTTCGATACATTCAGTACATCAAGCGGGGGAACGACATCGTATTCAAAGTTCAGCTTGATTTTCTTCGTATCCTCACGAGGCTTTTCGATGATTTCCATTCTTTCGAGAGTATTTCTTTTACTCTTTGCGCTTGATGATGTCGTTGCACGGACGAGATTTCTGTCTACATAGTCCTGTAATTTGCGTATCTCTGCCTGCTGAATATCATACTCTTTCTGCTGGCGGATTACCGCCGCTTCCTTCAGCTTGACGAATGCGCTGTAATTTCCCTTGTAGCGTGTGAGTTTTCCGAATTCAATCTCGGCAATTGAGGTGCAGAGCTTGTCGAGGAAGTATCTGTCGTGCGATACTATGAGCAACGCCCCTTTGTACGAGCGGAGATAATCCTCAAGCCACATTACCGTTTCAAAGTCGAGATGGTTTGTCGGCTCGTCGAGTATAAGCAGATTGGGGTTTTCGAGAAGCAGTTTTGACAGTGCAAGACGGGTTTTTTCTCCTCCGCTGAGCGTGGAGATAATCTTGTCGTAGGTTTCCTGCCCGAACCCCATACCGTTGAGTACCGTTCTGATTTTTACATCTATGAGGTAGCCTTCGTTTGCTTCAAACCACGAGGAAAGCTGTGTGTATTCTGCGGCGATTTCATCGCTGTGATTTTCCGACATCTGCTTTTCGAGGGCAGACATTTTCTCCTGCGTTTCGAGAAGCTTTGAAAAAGCGCTTTTCATTTCAGCAATTACGGTGTTGTCGTTGTCAAGACCGCTGTTCTGCTGTAAAAAGCCTATTGTCGTGTTGCGTGACACCGAGATTATTCCGTCTTCTGCGGTGCGGTCGGGTTCTTCAAGCCCTGTGAGTATGCGGAGAAGGGTAGACTTTCCGCAACCGTTACGCCCGATAATTCCGATACGGTCGTTGTTTTCAACGGTGAGGGAAACATTCTCCAGAACCTGATTACCGTTGTAATATTTGTTTACATTTTCAATGCTGACTATCATTTTTTTCTCCGATTATAGTGTTTTGAGGTATCTTTCAAGTGCGTCTTCCCATGATGGCATGGGGGTATATCCGCACTCCTGCATCTTCCTGCAGCAAAGGGTGCTGTCAGGCGGACGCTTTGCAAGGGTAGGGTAGTCCTTGCTTTCGACGGGGGAAATATCAACGGTTTTTCCCGTCAGTTCAAATATCTTCTGTGCAAATTCGTACCACGAACAACTGCCCGAGTTTGTGCAGTGAAAAATCCCGTAGTATTTTTCGGAGCAGATACACTCGTAAATCATATTTGCGAGGTCGACAGCGTATGTCGGGGAGGCGAATTCGTCGCATACGACACGGAGCGGTTTTCCTGCGTCGGCAAGACGGAGCATCGTTCTGACGAAGTTTGTCCCGTCTCCGAAAACACGGCTTGTGCGTATGATGAATTTCTTGCGTAACGAAAGCACTTCTCCGTCGCCGAGGAGCTTTGTCATACCGTAGTAATTAACGGGGCGGCAGTAGTCATGCTCGTAATAGGGGCGACCCGCCGTTCCATCGAAAACATAGTCCGTCGAAAGATATATCATGGTGGCGTCTGCTTTTTTGCAGACCTCTGCGATGTATCTTGTGGCGTCGGTATTCGTCGCAAGACAGCAGAGCTTTTCCTTTTCTGCATTGTCAACCGCTGTGTATGCGGCACAATGAACGATGTGGGTGAAATCCTTACCGCCGAAAAATTCCTTCACGGCGTTTTCGTCCGTTATATCGAGAATGTCACGGTCAATCCCCATGACAGAAATATTCTTTTTTTCAAGCAGGGAAACGACAGCTTTTCCGACCTGTCCGTCCGCACCTGTAACAAAAACCTTCATAATTCAATCCGCCTTTTTGGTATAGTATCGATAAAATATATATCGGCGTATTTTACGGCAAACTTTAGAAAAACACAAAAACAGCACGGAAAAGATAAATCCCGTGCTGTAATGTTTTTAAGAATTTATGCGAGCATATTGAGGAAACTGTACTGCATCTGCTTCATAAGTCCCTGCTGGTTGCCCTGCATAAGCATCTGAATGCTTGACATTGTCTTGTCTCTTGAGAGCTTTCTTGCCATTTCAGCCATATCCTCGTCGGTGAGCTTACTTACCGATGAAGTGAGGTTGTAGGTTGAGTTCCTGAGGTAATCTATCGTAGACTGGAGGGAGTTGGTTTCGGCACCTTCTTTTCCTCTTGCGAGAGATACCTGATTGATTGCGCTTTCAATTGTGTCGGTATCGTAGTCACCGCTTGTTACGCTGAAATCGGAAATACCGAGCTTGTCAAAAGCATCGTCTTCAAACAGCTTCTTTCCGTTGAATTCCGCACTGCCGTAGATGTCCTGAATATCGTCCTTTATAGCGTCGATTTCCATCTGGATAGCGGAGCGTTCTTCTTCACCGTAGAATGAGCTTGTCGCACTTGATGCAAGTGTTTTCATTCTTGAAAGCTGTTCACTTACTGAGGAAAGAGCACCTTCTTTGACAGCAGACATAGACTGGAGATCCTGATTGTTCTTTATCTGCTGAGATGAAGTGGCAATCTGAGCTTCCATTGAGCTTGACACGGCAAGTCCTGCGGCATTATCGGCAGCCGAGTTGATTTTATAACCCGATGCACCGTTGCGCAGAGTTTTGCTGTAATTCGCATATGCATAAGCAGAATTGACAGAAAAATTAGCCATTGCGTTTACTGTCATATTTTTTCACAACTCCTTTCATCTGAATTTGCAGATACTTCTACACTTACATTATAATACAGTAACTTATTTTTGTCAATAGGGAAAGATAATCTTCCCTTTTACCTTTTGGACTGATTTAGGATATAAATAACCTCCCTTCGTCAAGGTGACGGAGGGAGGTATATTTACAGATCGTAACTGCTCGCTAAATTGGAATTTACTCAGTTAGTAATCTTTCAG
>SVNT01000006.1 GCA_015066785.1 Ruminococcus sp. | reverse complement strand
AAGGAGGAAAACGCAATGGATAACAGGTTTGAATTTATTGAAAAGAACGGTCTTATGGAAGGAACTCGTATCATTGTTGACAAAGAGACAGGGGTTCAGTATTTATTAGCTCATTGGACCAATATAGGCGGACTCACAGTGTTGGTCGATAAGGATGGAAAGCCTTTGCTTGACCCAAGATATGCTAAGTAACAAATTTCAGTTTGTTGGAGCAACAAATCCCAATTTATCTGTGGGATATAAAAATAACCCGTGAAGAAAATTCTTCACGGGTTATAATTTTTACTTTGTGTTTGAAAGATTCCAACGGAATGTTGAAATACGCTGAGCCTTTGTGTTATCGTAGTTGATGTTACTTGTGAGAGTTGAAAGGTCAACATAACGATAGTCGGTCTTGGGCTTCTTTCCTGAGTTTGCAAGAGCAGCCTTGATAGCGTCTGCACTGTAGTTTCTTGAAATTACAGCACCGAGCTTGTGGAAGTCACGCTCAAACTCAACAATGTCCTTTGCCATTGTGGGTTTTGTATCACAGATGTTGTAGATACCCTGATACTGATAAGAACCGTCCTGGCTGAGAATACCGTTGATGAAGTCAACAAGATTGTATACACAGCAGAATGAGAATCCGTAGTTACCCTCACCGTAAAGGAAGCCTACGCCATCCTTATAGTCGTAGATTTTATCGTGAAGGTTCTGGTTGTAGTCCTTTGAGTAAACGGGAGCAACACGCATTACAACGCCTCTTGTAGCGCCGCCTTTTTTAAGGCTCTTACCGAGTTCCTTTTCGCTTTCGCTCTTCATCTTTGCGTAGTTTGAGAAAGGCTTTTCATCACTGGTTTCACGTACAGGCTCTCTTGTCTTCTGCGGAGCATAAACCTGTGTTGTGCTGAGGAGCATAACATCCTTTATTCCTGAAGTGATGGCAGCTTTATAAAGGTACTTGTCAACAGCGGCAGAATCCTTCATTTCCTTGTCGGTGATGATACCGTCGAGGTCATTGTCGCATGAGCATGCGAGGTGGATTACCGCATCGAGCTTTCCGCTTTCGAGGAGGGGAAGTATCTTTCCCTTGTCGATTATGGAAGTCTGGAGGAAGTTGAAGTTCGGCTGGCCGATGAACGGGCTTGCCTTGACATCAGTTCCGATTATATTGTGACCTTTCTGGAGCAGTGCGCCTGTAACTTCACGACCGATGAATCCGCTCGCTCCTGTAATCAATATAGTTTTCATATAGGGTATACCTCCCAATCTTCTTAATTTTCACCAGAAGAAGATAATCTTACAGTGTTGTTATTTAATTATACCAATTTCAAAGATTAAAATCAAGACCATTTTGGATGAAATATGTGAAAAAATTATAATTTATCTTTTTAAAAGAGATTTTAATTGTTTAAATTATGCAAATATGCTAAAATAGTAATTGATAATATTGACATATTAACGGAAAAAATGCAATTAGTTAGCAATATATATAAATAACGGTCAATAAGTTTGTTAATTCTGAAAGGGCTGAAAAACATTGAAAAAAACAGCAGAATTCGAGTTTTCTTCGGACAATAAACGCTATCATACGCAGAACTATTACCTGCGTGAAAGATTCGGCGGAAAAATCATAAAAATCTCCTTGAACGGAGGTTTTACCTGCCCCAACATCGACGGAACAAAGGGCGTCGGAGGGTGTACCTACTGCTCGTCGGAGGGCAGCGGAGATTTTGCAGGGAACCCGATACTTTCAATACCGCAGCAGTTCTGCGAGGTGCGTGAAAAGATGAATACCAAGTGGCAGGGCAGGTATATTGCGTATTTTCAGGCGAACACGAACACCTATGCACCGCTTTCAAGGCTTCGTGAATTGTATGAAAGTGCGCTTGCGCAGGAGGATGTTGTGGGACTTGCAATAGCTACCCGTGCAGACTGCATTTCCGACGAGGTTGCAGACTACCTTGCGGAGCTGTCGCAGAGGACATACCTTACCGTTGAGCTTGGACTTCAGACCACGCACGACGAAATCGGTGAGAAAATCAACCGTTGCCACAGCTATGCGGACTTTCTTTCGGGGTACGAAAAGCTTCAGAAAAGAGGCATAAATATATGCGTTCATCTGATAAACGGTCTTCCGGGAGAAACGGCGGATATGATGCTCGAAAACGCTGTAAGGGTAGGAAAACTCCGTCCGCATAGCGTAAAACTGCACCTTCTTCACATAATACGGGGAACGGTTATGGCGGAGCAGTATGAGCGTGGGGAATTCCCTTTGCTGACGCTTACAGAATATGTTGATATTATATGCAATCAGTTAGAGGTTCTTCCGCCCGAAACGATAATACAGCGTGTTACGGGTGACGGAAAAAAAGAGGACCTTATAGGCCCTCTCTGGAGTTTGAAGAAATTTGTCGTAATGAATGAAATCGACAAGGAAATGGTGCGCCGTGACAGCTATCAGGGAATACGGTTTAGTAGTGATACTCAATGACGTCGGTGATTTCATCGCCGTCAATAATAACTCTCGGTACACGCATTGATATGTTACATACGATTTCGTAGCTTATAGTTCCGTAGAGGTCGGCAAGCTCGTCTGCGGTAATTCTTTCGTTGCCGTCACAGCCGAACATTGTCGCAATATCTCCCACAGAAACATCAACGCCCGTGACATCGAGCATAAGCTGGTCCATACATACACGGCCGATGACGGGAACACGCTTTCCGCAGACAAGCGCAGAGGCTTTTCCCGATAACAGACGGGAATATCCGTCGGCGTAGCCGATTGTCACGGTTGCGACCTTCATATCACGGTCTGCGATAAAGGTGCGTCCGTAGCTTACGCAGTCACCTTTCTGTATGGTCTTTATGTGCGATACCTCGGCCTTGAGTTCCATTACAGGCTCAAGCTCAAAAGGAAGAGGCTTTGCAGAATTCGGTGCACAGCCGTACATCATTATTCCGAAACGGGAGAATGCGCTTCTTTCGTCGGAGTAATATGTCCCTCCCGCACTGTTTGAGAAGTGCAGTTTTGGTATTGAAATTCCCATATTGCGAAGTTCTTTGTCGGTGTCGAGTATGAAATCACGCTGACGGAGAGTGTATTCGTCGTCCTCGTCGGTAGTGCCGTCGGCAACTGAAAAGTGCGTAAAAATTCCTTCAACGACTATATTCGGCAGAGAGATTATCTGTGCGATTTCGTCGGCGGTTTCTTTCGGGGTGTCGTTTCTGAGGCCTATTCTTCCCATTCCCGTGTCGAGCTTTATATGTACTCTCACGGGGGAATTTGCGGCGTCGCTCAACGCTTTTGCGTGCGCAACCGATACCACCGAGCTGATTATGTTGTTTTCGGAAAGCTCCCCTGCATATTCGGGGGAGGTGTAGCCAAGAATCAATATATCGCCGTTAATTCCGTAACGGCGGAGGTTTTCAGCCTCGTGAATATTTGAAACTGCGAAATTATTTATCCCCATTGACTGAAAAAGGACAGACATCGTCTTGTCGTCGTGACCGTAGGCGTTAGCCTTCACGACTGCCATAAGCTGTGCGTCGCCTTTGAGAAGGGTTTTCAGCTTTTCGATGTTCCTGCGTGCTCTGTCAAGGTGGATTTCCGCATAAGCTCGTTTAAGAAAAGGTTTCAAATAATTACAACTCCTTTACAAATGGGAAAATACTATTTGTTTATCTGAAAATATATGGTATACTGAATTGAAAATTATAATACTGCGGAGGGCGTATGGAAGGCAAAACCGTTTGTTTTTCGGGTCACAGACCTACCAAGCTGCCGTGTCACGATGAGGCAAGTCCCGAAACCAACAGACTGAAAAGTATGCTTTACAAGGCAATATATGATTGCATTGATGCGGGATATACCAACTTTGTGACGGGTCTTGCAAAGGGGATAGACAACTGGGCGGCGGATATGATAATCGAATTCAAGACAAAAAACGAAAACCTCCGTCTTATATGCGTCAAGCCGTATAAAAACTACGGCGAGGACTGGAAGGGCTACGAGAGATGGGAGTTATTTCACATCATGGAGAAGGCCGACGAGGTGATTTCCGTCTGCGACGGGTATCAGAAGAACTGTATGCGTCTTCGCAACGAAAAGATGGTCGATATGTCGGACAAGCTCATCGCAGTGATTTCAGAACAGCGCAGTGGCACGGGACAGACTGTCCGTTATGCCGAGAAAAAGGGGATAGAGGTTCAGATAATCAATGTGGGTGCGATGAAGGATTTTCTTACCGAAAAGCCCAAGGTTATAAAATAAATACCATATTAATTATATATCACGGGCGAAATATAATCAAGAAAAAAATTATATATTTGCTCTTGACAAACATAAAAGTTCATCAGCAGACGGACATTTCCACACTTTCAACAATTTTTTCAACAAAATGAATATACATATATAAGGGTGAATATTCACTTTGTTAACAACGGAATTTGGCGAAAAGTGAATAAATATTCATTTTTCATATGGAGGAGAGAAAAATGGCAAAAAAAGGCCGAAGCGTAGCTACGGTGTTTATCCTCACCGTTATTTTGACGCTTGTCTTTGTAGGGGGGACACTTTTTGTCCTTGTGGACAAATTCGATATACTCGGCACAAAAACAACACAGGCGGCGACCACTCTTCCTGAATATGTGCCCATGGGCTTTCAGGCGGAGGCAGAGCACAATCAGACGGTGCTTGCGGTAATAGGCGACGGTGAGCATGAGGACAATATCGTATTTCTGCTTATGCGTTTTCAGCCGACGGAAAACCGCATTGTAATCGTTCCTGTTTCGCCACGCACGGTGTGCCAGCTCGGAACCGAAAAATACAGTGCGTATGAGTTTTTCCGCAGGGGCGGAGTGATTTCAGCATCGAAAGCAATCAGTGCGACGATGAATGTCCCGATTGACCGATATGTATATATGGATAATGTGTGTTTCTCGACAGCGGGCGACACTATTTTCGGGGGAGTGAGATACTCCGTAACGCAGGACGTTATATACGAAAACTCCGTCGGTGGAGAAGATGTTGTAATCCGTGCGGGAACAACGGTGCTCACGTCAAACCAGGCAAGACAGCTTGTGGCAAATCCCACTCTCGACGAGGCGTACAGGATCAGCCTTACAGCGACACTCTTTACCGATATGCTTAACCAGGCGATAGGCGACAGGCTGTATAATTCCCTTGATGAATATTACGGTATTGTCGTAAACCAGACTTTCACGAATATATCCTTCCGTGATTACGAATATCGCAAGGAGGCAATCGAGAATATGATTGTCCCGAACACAAAGCCTGCCGTGGCGGTAATTCCCGACGGCGAGTGGAACGGCGAGGAGTTCACCGTTTCGGTGGAGTTCAGGAACGAGCTTGCGGAGATTTTCGGCGTTGCTCCTCTGGAGGAGCTTGCGCAGTAAAACGTAATACCAAAAAGGCGCCGACCAATGATAACATTCATACGGAAATATTGTATGTACCTGTTGAGGAAAACCCTTTTGAAAAAGGGTTTTCCTCATACTCCTTTCCGAAAACTTCAGATTTAAAAGCGAACCCGTAGGGAGTAATCCCTACGGGTTCGCTTTTAGCTTTAAAGTCTTTGAAGGGGAGTACGAGGGGAACCTTTCTTCAGAAAGATTCCCCTCGATAAATCCTTGTCCTCACGGAGATTTCTTATTCGTTCATACATATCAATCACCAAATTCAGCACAAGTTGAGTTACAATTTATTCAAGCAAATCGGAAATTGAAACATTGAGTGCGGTGGCAAGTGCAACCAATTCAATATCGGTCACAAAACGCTGACCACTTTCTATACGCTGTATCGCATTTTTGTCCACATCAACGCCTATCAGTTGGAGCTTGTCTGCCAGCATCCGCTGTGATGTTTTCGGCGTCAGCATAGTGCGGTATTTTGCAACATTTTGGCCGCAGAGATTAAGAGAACTGCCGTTTTTGTTTTTGAACACACAATCACCTCTGACATTTAGTTATTGTCATTTTAATAATTATGTGCTAGTATATATACAAATATGACATTCATAAAATGTCAAAATAACGAGGTGATTATAATGGACTACGAAAAACTGTATTATACGTTGTTCAACAAGGTTACCGACGCCGTAAATCTTCTTGAAGGCGGAGGAGATATTTCCGATGCTGTGTCGCTACTGAAATCAGGGCAGATTTCTGCGGAGGAAATCTATATATCAGATGATGACGAAAAAGAACCCCACACATAGCGTGTGGGGTTCTTCGTGTAAGTGAAATTACTTAGCGTCGTCGCCGTAGAGCTTTGCAAGTCTGCAGAGGTAGTCGTATCTATCCTGTGCTGTTGCTTCTGCCTTAGCGAAGAGCTTTTCTGCTCTTTCAGGATTTGCACGAGCGAGTGAGTTGTAACGAACTTCGCCCATGATGAAGTCCTTATAGTTTGCAGAAGGAGCCTTAGAATCGAGGATGAAAGGATTCTTGCCTTCAGCCTTGAGTGTAGGATTGTATCTGAAGAGGTGCCAGTAACCAGCCTCAACAGCCTTCTTTTCTTCTGTCATAGCGATTGACATACCGCCCTTGATACCGTGGTTGATACAAGGAGCGTAACCGATGATGAGTGAAGGTCCGTTGTAAGCTTCAGCTTCAGCGATAGCCTTGATACACTGGTTCATATCAGCACCCATAGCGATGTGTGCAACATATACATAACCGTATGACATTGCGATACCAGCGAGGTCCTTCTTCTTAACTTCCTTACCAGCTGCTGCGAACTGTGCAATAGCACCTGTAGGAGTTGACTTTGAAGACTGTCCGCCTGTATTTGAGTAAACTTCTGTATCGAATACGAAGATGTTTACGTCTTCGCCTGATGCGATTACATGGTCAAGACCTGAGAAGCCGATGTCATATGCCCATCCGTCACCACCGAAGATCCAGAGTGACTTCTTGCTGAGGTAATCCTTGAGTGTGAGGATTTCCTTAGCTTCTGCGCAATCGCAAGCTTCGAGAGCCTTAACGAGTTCCTTTGTAGCAGCAGCATTTGCAGCGCCTGCTGTCATTGTTGAAAGGTAGTTTTCGATAGCCTTCTTAACGTCAGCCTTCTTTGCCTTCTTCTGAAGTTCGAGAACCTTTGCAACTGCTCTCTGACGGAGAGTTGACTGAGCAAGGAACATACCGTAGCCGTATTCAGCGTTGTCCTCGAAGAGTGAGTTACCCCAAGCAGGACCCTTGCCTTCCTTGTTTACTGTGTAAGGAGTTGAAGGTGCTGAACCGCCCCAGATTGATGAACATCCTGTTGCGTTAGCAATATACATTCTGTCGCCGAAGAGCTGTGTGATGAGCTTAGCGTAAGGTGTTTCACCACAACCTGCGCAAGCGCCTGAGAATTCGAGGAGAGGCTGCTTGAACTGTGAGCCCTTGACAGTTGTTTCCTTGAACTTTTCAAATACTTCAGGCTTGTCAGCGAGTGTAAGTGCGTAGTTGAATACTTCCTGCTCTGCAATCTGTGTGTCGAGGGGAGCGAATGCGAGTGCCTTTTCGCCCTTCTTACCGGGACATACGTTGATACATGAGCCACATCCTGTACAGTCAAGAGCTGACATTGTCATTACGAAGTTGTATCCGGGCATACCTGTTACGGGCTTAGCCTTATCCTGAGCGAGCTTAGGAGCCTTCTTGAGTTCTTCGTCTGTCATGATAACAGGACGGATTACTGCGTGAGGACAAACATATGAACAGAAGTTACACTGGATACAGTTGTCGCTGTTCCATGCAGGTACGTCAACAGCGATTCCACGCTTTTCGAATGCAGCTGAACCCTGAGGGAATGTACCGTCTGCCATATCCTTGAATGTTGAAACAGGGAGCTTGTCACCCTGCTGTGCATTTACAGGAATCTGGATGTTGTTTACATAGTTTACAAGAGTCTTGTTTGTGCCCTTTGCCTTGTCGATACCCATCTTGGTATCCTTGCACTTCTTCCATGCTTCAGGAACCTTTACTTCTACTACACCCTTAACTCCGGCGTCGATAGCATCGTGGTTCATCTTAACGATAGCTTCACCCTTCTTGGAGTATGACTTTGTAGCAGCGTCCTTCATGAACTTAACAGCATCCTTGATAGGAATAATTCCTGTGAGGTTGAAGAATGCAGCCTGGAGAATTGTGTTGATTCTGTTGCCGAGGCCGATTTCCTTACCGATCTTGATACCGTCGATTGTGTAGAACTTGATGTTGTTCTCAGCGATGTATCTCTTAACCTGTCCGGGAAGTCTCTTTTCGAGTTCCTTGGCATCCCACTGACAGTTGAGGAGGAATGTTCCGCCGGGCTTGATGTCAGATACCATATCGTACTTGTCGATGTAGCTTTCGTTATGACAAGCAACGAAGTCAGCCATATTTACGAGGTATGTTGACTTGATAGGTGTCTTACCGAAACGAAGGTGAGAAACAGTAACACCGCCTGACTTCTTTGAGTCGTATGAGAAGTAAGCCTGAGCGTACATGTCTGTGTGGTCACCGATGATCTTGATTGAGTTCTTGTTAGCACCAACTGTACCGTCAGCACCGAGTCCCCAGAACTTACATGCTGTTGTTCCTGCAGGAGCGGTGTCGAGGTTTCCTTCGAGAGGAAGTGAGAGGTTTGTGAGGTCGTCGTTGATACCGATTGTGAACTTCTGCTTGAAGTCTTCCTTCCATGAAGCGTTCCAGAATACAGCCTTGATCTGTGCAGGTGTTGTATCCTTTGAACCGAGTCCGTAACGACCTGATGCGATAGGTGTGTTGTTGAACTTTGAGCCCTTGAGAGCAGCAACAACGTCGAGGTAGAGAGGTTCACCGAGTGAGCCGGGTTCCTTTGTTCTGTCGAGAACTGAAATCTGTTCAACAGAATCAGGAATAGCTTCGATGAGCTTTTCTGCAACGAAAGGTCTGTAAAGACGAACCTTGATAAGTCCGAGTGTGTGACCCTGTGCGTTGAGGAAGTCGATTGTTTCTTCAATTGTGTCACAAGCTGAACCCATAGCGATGATTACATGAGTTGCCTGAGGATGTCCGTAGTAGTTGAAGAGCTTGTAGTCTGTACCGATTTCCTTGTTAACCTTGTTCATGTATTCTTCAACGATACCGGGGATTGCATTGTAGTATACGTTGGAAGCTTCACGAGCCTGGAAGAAGATGTCGGGGTTCTGGGCTGTACCACGGAGAACGGGATGCTCAGGGTTGAGAGCACGGTTCTTGAATGCCTGAACAGCCTTCATGTCAACCATCTTCTTGAGAGTGTCTGAATCCCATGTTTCAATCTTCTGGATTTCGTGTGATGTACGGAAACCATCGAAGAAGTGAAGGAAAGGAACACGACCCTTGATTGTTGAAAGGTGAGCAACAGCACCGAGGTCCATTACTTCCTGGGGATTTGATGAACAGAGCATTGCAAATCCTGTCTGACGGCAAGCGTAAACGTCGGAGTGGTCACCGAAGATTGAAAGTGCGTGTGATGCGAGTGCACGAGCTGAAACGTGGATTACGCAAGGGAGAAGTTCACCTGCAATCTTATACATGTTGGGGATCATAAGGAGAAGTCCCTGTGATGCAGTATAAGTTGTTGTGAGAGCACCTGCAGCGAGTGAACCGTGAACAGTACCAGCGGCACCAGCCTCTGACTGCATTTCAGCAACTCGTACAGTCTGTCCGAACATATTTGTTTGTCCCGCAGCAGACCATGTATCAGTAACTTCAGCCATTACTGATGAAGGAGTGATGGGGTAGATAGCAGCAACATCAGTGAAAGGATATGATACCCAAGCAGCAGCGTTGTTACCATCCATGGTTTTCATTTTTCTAGCCATTTCTAAGTCCTCCTAAATATTCTGTTCTGTCTGAGATGTTTTTTCAGACTTTACTCATCAATTTTATCACACATTTATATAAAAGTAAAGAGAAAAGCGCAGATTTTTAATGTGAATTTTTTATCAAACTTTATGTCTGTTTATTGTATAAAACGGCAATAAGTAGTTAGTACTGCCTAACTCCGACGGTAATTATTACAATAGATTTACAATTAGGATACGGTTGAGTTACTGCTGTCGGAAACGGCGGTTTTACGGGATTTTCTTTATACGAGGAACTTTCTGCACTTTTGTTCAAAACCCGATTTTATGTTGACTTTTGTTTCTTTACGTGATATAATCGTTGTATGTTAGGTAATTGCGCCCTGACAATACATTTAAAATAGAGGAGAGATAATCAATCATGGATTCTGACGGGAGTCGAATAATGATTTTCGCAATCACTGCGCTTGTTCTTTTACTCCTTCGTGGGTATTATGTTGCGTGCGAAACTGCGGTTACGGAAATCAGCGACGCAAAAGTCAAGAGTTTTGAAAACGAAAAAGGTCAGAAGAAAATACTGTACCGTCTGCTTGAAAATACAGGTCAGCTCATGACAGCGTTTTCAGTCTGGCGTGTTCTTTCAACCGTTGCGATAGCATATTTCTGGTTCAACGCTTTTTCTGAGCCGCTTGCGGAGAAGATATACAATCTCCGTTATCCCGAAGCTGTATCGTTTCCTGATACGTCGTGGTATGCGCTGTGTCTCGGAATATCTGCGGTGCTTGTAATATTTGCGACGGTACTTGTCATCACCGTTTTTTCGGAGAGAATACCGAAACGTCTTGCAATGAAAAGCAGGAACGGCACATTCGCAGTGGCTTCTGCGGGCACGGTGAGAATCCTTGTTGTTTTTCTGCTGCCTGTCACGGCGATATCGTCGTTGTTGACAAAGCTGTTCCTTTTTATATTCGGCATTACCGAAGACAACGGACGTGAAATCGTCACCGAGGAAGAAATTCTCATGATGGTTGACGCCTGCAACGAAACGGGCGAGCTTGAAGAAAGCCAGAAGGAAATGATAAGCAATATCTTTGAGTTTGATGACACTCCCGTATCGGATATGATGACTCACCGTATGGACATCGACGCCGTTGAAATCAATGACACCGTCACCGATGTCGTGAACCTTGCCATAAGCTCGGGACGGTCGAGAATTCCTGTATATGAGGGGACAATAGACAGCATCCTCGGTTTTATATGCGTGAAAGACCTCTTGTGTCTTGTCGGCTGCGAAGGCGTCGACGGCTTTACCATAAAGAATTTTCTCCGTGATATGCTTTATATTCCCGCTACAAACAGCTGCGGTGAAGCGTTTAAACTTTTTACCGACAATAAAGCACAGCTTGCGGTTGTCGTCGATGAATACGGCGGCACGGCAGGGCTTATAAGTATGGAGGATTTACTCGAATCCATCGTCGGAAACATTCAGGACGAATACGACAATGACGAAGAGGAAATATCGGAAATTTCCGAAGGTGTATACATGCTCGACGGCACGGCTGAGCCTGAGCGTATTCTTGAACAGCTCGGGGTGACACTCCCCGAAGACCACGAATACGACACGATAGGCGGACTGGTTGTCGACATCCTCGGAAAGATACCCGACGAAAACGAAACCGCTACGGTGAGATACAAGAACATTGAATTCACCGTTCTGGTAGTAGAGGAAAAACGAATTGCCAAAGTCAAGGCGGTTGTTCTTCCCGAAGAAGAAGGTCAGTAATTAAATTTACTATAAAAAAGGAGAGTTTAAAGATGAAGAAAAGAAAAAGCACATCCATCGTTGCACTTCTTATGTCACTTGTATTTGTGACTTCTGCATTTGCAGGCTGTGGCGACGAAATCGAAAACGCACCCGTTGAAACAACAACAGCGGCTACAACAACAGCGGCTACTGTCAACGAAAACCTCTGGGACTGCGCAGTATGCGGCTCATCGGGAATAGCATCAAACTTCTGCCCCAACTGCGGTACTTCAAAGGAAGGCCCTGCTGAAACAACAACAGAGGCTACCGAAGAAACAACAAAGGCAACAGAAGCTACAACAACAGCAGCAACTACAACAAAGGCAGCAACAACAACAGCCGCTACAACAAAGGCTACAACAGCCGCATCGGTTGCACAGCCCGTTGAAACAACAGCAGCACTTCCTGCTACAACTCCTTCAGGAACAGTAGGAAAGTACGCTTACAACACACTTACAACAGATGAAAAGGCACTCTACGACGCACTCGTAACAGGCATCAAGAACTACAAGACAAAGATTGCAGTTCCTGTAAATATGTCAGCTAACGATGTTGCAAAGGTTGCAAAGATGGTTTACTTCCAGGAGCCCTCACTCATGTTCAAGGGTTACGGTGAAGTTACAGCAAAGGATGTAGAGGTAGTTTTCACATTCTCATCAAACGACCTTGTGAAGATGAACAATGCACTCAACTCAGCTATGGGCAATATCAAGGCTACATTCCCTGCAAACGCAACAGAGTTTGACAAGGTAAAGGCTATCCACGACTACATCATCAAGAAGTCTGTATACTCAAAGGACAATCCTTACAGCGGATATGCATACGGTCCTCTCGTAGCCGGCGTTGGTCAGTGTGAAGGTTACGCAAAGGCTATGGCTTATGCCTGCAACTACTTCGGCATTGAAAACGTACGTGTAACAGGTACAAAGTACAACGGTCTTTCACACGCTTGGAACAAGGTTAAGATCAGCGGAGCATGGTACAACATCGACGCTATGTGGGACGAAGTTGACTCAGCTTCATCAAACTCGATGGTAAGATACACATTCTTCGCACTTCCCGACTCGGATATGAAGAATTCTCACGTTGTTCAGAGCAGCTTCACACTTCCTGCGGCAACATCATGGGCAGCTAACTACTTCAAGGTTTACGGTCTTTACGCTTCAAGCGCAGCAGAGGCTACAACAATGATGCAGAAGGCTATGATTTCATGCGCTAAGTCAAAGAGAGAGTATGTACAGATCAGATGTGCATCAAAGGCAGTTTACGATGAAGCATACAGAAACATCTGCACAAACGGCGGATACGCAACTATCGTAGCTACATCAAACGCAACATCAGGCTGTCATAAGGCAACAGCAAAATCTCTCGGAGATACATCATTCCAGACAACAGACAGATACATCATCGAGCTCAGAGTAGCTTACTAAGACAACAATAATTCCGGCCACCGACAGAAAAATGTCGGTGGCGGAATTTATGCTATGGCTTTTATGTAATTCGGGCAGGTACGGAACCCTGTTCAATTATTATAGTGAGGTTTGAAAAAATGAAAAAAAGATTATTATTTCTCCTTATGGCAGCAGTAATGACGCTGTCCACTGCTTGCGCAGGCGATAACGGAGAGGCACCTTCCACAACAGGTAACGGCGACGCCGCACAGACTACTGCGGCACAGTCAACCGAAGCGGGAGCGATTGAAGGAAGCTCCACATCTGCGGCTGACAAGAGATATGTATACAACACACTCAGCGAGGATGAAAAGTCCATTTACGACCAGATTCTTGCGGGAGTATTCAATTACGAAAATACTGTTGTTCTCGACAAGGAATACGACACAGCCATTGTTGAGGCAACTTACAAGAATGTATATTATCAGGAACCCGAAATCTTCTGGTTCATGGCATCGGGAAGCAACTTTGAATCCTGCGGCGAAAAGACAGACACTGTAAACCTTGCGTACAGATACGACAAGGAACAGACAGCCGCACTCCAGAAGTCAATAGACGAGGGTATAGCAAAGATTGAGGCAACATTCCCCGAAAACGCAACAGACGCAGACAAGGTTATCGCAATCCACGACTACCTTGCACTTAATGCGGAATTCACAAAGGAACACCAGAACGCAAAGGACGTATCAGGCCCGCTGGTTGCAGGATACTCACAGTGCGAAGGCTACGCAAAGGCATTCGCTTATGCTTGTAACAAGTTCGGCATTGAAAATGTCCGTATCACAGGAAACAAGTACACAGGCGCATCACACGCATGGAACAAGGTAAAGATTGACGGCGAATGGTACAACGTCGATGTTACATGGGACGACCCCGAAGGAACATCCGGCATATATGTAAGACACAACTATCTCTTTATCGACGATGCGGCTATCAACGGCATCACACATATCGTTGAGTGTGACTTCACACCTCCCGCTGCTACATCAACGGCACTCACATACTTCAAGCATACGGGAACTTACGCAACATCGGCAGATGAAGCATTCTCCATCATGCAGAAGGTTATGATTGACTGCGCTCAGCAGGAGCTTGTTGCTTGTCAGGTGGCCTGCGACAGCGATGAAACTTACGCTGCGGCATACGATTATATCATCAATCAGGGTAAATATAACGACCTCAAGAATACGACAAACAACACAAGCGGATGCTCACAGATTGTATCGATGAGTATGAGCTGTGACGAAGAGGCGAATATCATTCACCTTAACCTTACCTACGCAGAATAATTTAAGGGGCAGTTTTGCGCATAAAATCCGCACAGACTGCCCTTTTTCCAGTAATTACGGGGAGTGAGAAAATGAAAAAGATACTTTGCTTTTCGACAGCGGCGGCACTTCTTCTGTGCTGTATAAGCGGATGCAGCTATGTGACAAAGTACAGCGGTGAAACCTTACCCGAAACTTCTGAAATTATTTCCGAAGTTATAACATCGGTTCCCGAAGAGCAGTTTTCGGAGACGGAATTTGACATATCGGTAATACCCGCAACCGAAGAAACCACTACCGTTGCGGAAACAACCACACCCGAAACCACGACTACGCCCGAAACTACCACAACGCCCGAAACGACCACAGTTGCAACAACTACGGAAACCACAACCGTTGCAACTACAACAACTGCGGCAACGACTACTACGGCTGCGACAACCACAGCGACGGAAGCTCCCGTAACTACGGCTGCTGCCGAGAAAGCGTATGCGGCTGATGAAATCTCGCAGTCGTATGTATACAGAAGCCTCAGTGATTCGGAAAAACGCATTTACGACATTCTTGCGGATACGATAAAAAATCACAGACGCAAGGTATGGCTCGATGACGAAAAAGTTTCTCCCGACTCGGTGGTGAAGGTTCTCAAGGCGCTTTATTATTTCGACCCGTATTATGATTATTTCGACGCAAACAACAGCGGCGTCTTTATGTACACCGACGGTGCGCAGGCAGGAATGGCGTCGCATATTGAATTCAGATATAACTGCAGTAAGGAAGAAACCGACAGAAACATAGCCGAAACCGAAAGAAAGGCAAAGGAAATCGTTGCGGCAACAAAGTCGATGAGCGACTATCAGGCGGTAAAGTATTTCCACGATGTTCTTGTAACAGGTTGTGTATATGATGTCGGGGCGGAGTATGGTGATATGCCGTACGGTGCGCTTGTCAAGGGCAGAGCTTTATGCGAAGGCTATGCGAAGGCATTTTCGCTTCTGTGCAACAAGCGTGGAATTGAAAACACGATAGTTGTCGGTAACGCAGGGGGAGAGCCTCATGCGTGGAATATGGTCAGGGTCGACGGTGACTGGTATTGCATAGATGTCACATGGGACGATACCGACAGTGAGGATTACGACGGCGGTGCTATAAGCTACGCATACTTCCTTGTTACCACGGATTTTATGAGCGACAGAGTGCTTTATGCCGATAACATAGCTCTTCCGACAGCGACGGCAACAAAGCATAATTTCTATATTAAAAACGGATTTTACGCAAATAATACAAACGAAATAAAGGATGTCATCTTCAACAGCGCAGTGACTTCTTTCAAGGAAGGAAGAAACTACATTTATTTCAGGGCGGCTGACGCCGAAACATACAATGCGGCACTTAATCTTGTGAATTCGCAGGAAATCTTCACGATTTTGAGAAATGCGTCGTCTGCGTCGGGTAAAAATGTTGATGTAAGACAGATATCCTTCCTTCACAGCGAGGAAAGAAAAACAATAACAATCATCATAAAATAAAAAGGAGGGCGGAAAATGAAAAAGAAAATATCTTTCCTGACGGCAATGATATTTATAATGACCTTGTTTTCCGCCTGCACAGAATCATCGGGGGGAGAGCCTGAGTATACCGAAGCCCCTCCTGTCACAGCGGAAACTTCCGTGACGGAGGAAACTCTTCCCGCAGAAACAACTGTCACACTCCGGGAGGATACAATACCGAATATCTGCTCTAGCAGATACGGATATTACAGCCTTAACGCAGATGAAAAATCCGTGTACGATGAAATCGTCAACGGCGCTCATCATTTTGAAGAAACGATAGAGCTTACCCGTACCGTTTCAAAGGAGCGACTCGAAGAAATCTGCAAGCTTATATATCTTGAGGAAACGTCGCTTTACTACATTTCCAAAGAGTACAGCGTTTCCTTTAACGCCGAAACGGAAGAAGCGTCGTCCGTTCAGCTTTCCTATGTCTTTGATTACGACGAGGTCAACAGCATGAATGTCCTGACGGAGCAGAGAGTGAGCGAGATACTTGCGAAAATCACTCCCGAAATGGACACGGTGGATACGATAAAGCTGTTCCACGACGAGATTATCCTCAACTGCAAATACTCTGTCGACGGCAAATATATTTCCACACCTTACGGTGCTTTTGTCGACGGAAGTGCCTTGTGCGAGGGCTATGCAAGGGCGTTTGCGATACTCTGCAACAAAGTCGGCATAGAAAACCTCTTCGCAACGGGAAGTCAGGTTGTCACCGACCAGTACGGCAATCAGGCACACGAGGAGCATATATGGAATATGGTCAAGGTTGACGGCCTGTGGTACAACATAGATTTAACATGGGACGACCCGACAACCTCAAGTAAGGCTGATGCGCTTGACGATGCATTCATCAGTTACAGCTACTTCCTTTTTCCGAGGTTTGAGGTAAAGCCTACCGTTATGATTGACGAGACGCTCTTCACACTTCCCGAGGCAAATTCGCTTGAGGCAAATTATTTCGTGCATTACGGATATTATGCCACAACCTACGAGGAGGCCGTGGAAATCCTTACACGCTCGATAAACGAAGCGTATGACAACGGTGAGCATTATGTGCGGATAAAATTTTCCGACAGTACGCTTTATAAAGAAGTAGTGTACTATATGTTCAAGAAGAATATGATTTTCGATCTGGCACCGGGAAAGCTCCCGCAGAGCATAAGCCTTTACTGGAACGAAAACGCAAGGAGTTTTCAGATAGAAATTTAAAAAAGATGTATATTTTCTCGTTTTTAAGGATAGAATAGCAACAGACGCACAAAAAATGCGTTATCGGGGTTTGCAAAATAAAAGAACGAGGTAAAGAATATGCTGGACCGTATTGCTCTGGCGTTGTTGATTGTCGGAGGAGTCAACTGGGGTCTTGTCGGGATTTTTCAGCTCGACATAATCGCCTGGCTTTTCGGCGGATCGGCGGCAGTAATCAGCAGGGTGTTATACATCATCGTTGCGATTGCGGCGGTGTGGTGTATATCGCTTCTGTTCAAGCACAACAGCCTTATCGAAAGCGAAGTATAAGACTGGAAAAAACGGGGTTTGCTGCGGCGAAAAACAATCGCCGCAAGGTACATACAGGAAAAATCGGGATTTTATTACATAAATACTGCACAAAATATCGGGCATCGTTTGTGCAAATCTACGAAATTTTTGATGCTGCAACAACTGCCCTTGACGGTTTAAAGGAAATGCGTTATACTATGTATGATGTTAGAATTATAAGTTGAATACGAATATATTTTAGCATCCGTTTTGTTGTCTCCTTTCTTTTGTTCTACACATATTTATCCTATTTTTTCATCTCACCTGGCGGAGCCGTGCTTGGCTCCGCACTTTTTTTGCCCAGAAACTAGACAAGAGGCAATAAAAAGAGTATAATATATTTGATTATTTTATTAAAAGGAGTATTACTATGAGTAAGAAACCATTTTACATCACAACACCCATCTATTATCCGTCGGGAAACCCGCATATCGGACATTGCTACACAACACTTGCGTGCGATACAACCGCGCGAATGAAGCGAATGCAGGGATATGATGTAAAATTCCTTACAGGACTTGATGAGCACGGACAGAAAATTGAAAAGAAAGCCGAAGAAATGGGTGTTACCCCCCAGCAGTTCGTTGACGATATATGCGTGAACTTCAAAAAACTGTGGGAGCGTATGGGAATAACCTACGACCGTTTCATCCGTACAACAGATGACTATCATGTTGAGTCTGTACAGAAGATTTTCAAGGTGCTCTACGATAAGGGATATATCTATAAGGGCGAATATGTCGGAAAATACTGCACCCCCTGCGAAAGCTTCTGGACAGAAAGCCAGCTTGTAGAGGGCAAATGTCCCGACTGTCACCGTGATGTCACAGACGCCAAGGAAGAAGCGTATTTCTTCAAGCTGTCTGCATTTGCCGACAGAATTGAAAAGCTCCTCACGGAAACGGATTTCCTCAATCCGCAGAGCCGTGTAAACGAAATGGTGAACAACTTCATCAAGCCAGGACTTGAAGACCTCTGTGTTTCGAGAACGAGCTTCAAGTGGGGTGTTCCCGTCAGCTTTGACGACAAGCACATCGTATATGTGTGGATAGACGCACTTTCAAACTATATCACTGCACTCGGCTATGAAAACTCGCACTATGATGATATGGCAGAATACTGGCCCGCAGATGTTCACATGATGGCGAAGGAAATTGTGCGTTTCCACTCAATTATCTGGCCTGCAATGCTTATGGCACTCGACCTTCCTCTCCCGAAGAAGATTTACGGTCACGGCTGGATTACCTTCAACGGTGCGAAGATGGGCAAGTCCACAGGAAATGTAATCGACCCGTTTATCCTTGCTGACAGATACGGCGTTGATGCAGTAAGATACCATCTTCTCCGTGAAATGCCTTTCGGTTCGGACTGTGCATTCTCAAACGAGATTATGATTAACCGTATAAACTCCGACCTTGCAAACGACCTCGGAAACCTTGTTTCCCGTACAGTTGCAATGGTTATCAAGTACTTCGGCGGAACTCTTCCCGCAGAGAGAAAGGCAGAAGAACTCGACAACGACCTCATCGCACAGGCGACTGCACTTGAGCAGAAGGTGGCGGAAGGTTATGACAACTTCCAGTACTCAACAACTCTTGCAGAGATAATCAAGCTCGTATCGAGAGCAAACAAGTATATCGACGAAACAGCACCGTGGATTCTTGCAAAGGACGAGGCTAACCGTGACAGACTTGCAACGGTTATGTACAACCTCCTTGAAACAATAAGAATTGCGTCGGTAATGCTCTATCCCGTAATGCCTCACACAATGCCTGAGGTATGGAAGCAGATAGGCGCAGGCGAAAATGATGTTACATGGGAAAGTGCAAAGACATTCGGCGTACTTTCTGCAACTGTAACTGTCACAAAGGGAGAGGTACTCTTCCCGAGAATTGACATCGACAAGGAAATCGAAGAACTCAACAAGGTGCTTGAGGCTCAGAAGCCTATGACAATCCCCGCATTCGACCTTTTGCCCGAAATCAGCATTGAGGATTTCGCAAAGGTTGAACTCCGTGTGGCACAGGTAAAATCCTGCGAAAAGGTAAAGAAGTCGAAGAAGCTCCTTTGCCTCCAGCTTGACGACGGAATGGGTGGCAGACAGGTTGTTTCGGGTATTGCCGAATGGTATCAGCCCGAAGACCTCATCGGCAAAAAGGTTATTATTGTATCGAATCTTGCACCTGCAAAGCTCTGCGGAGTGGAGAGCAACGGAATGATTCTTGCCGCTGACACAGATAACGGTGCGTCGGTTATTTTCCCCGACCAGAATCTTCCCTGCGGTGCAAAAATCAGATAACGGAGAAAAAATATGCTCACAAATATATTTGATTCACATTGTCATTACGAGGACGAGGCTTTCGACGAAGACCGTGACGAACTTCTGTCAACGGGGCTGAAAGAAGGCGGCGTCGTTGCGGTAATCCACGCAGGCGCAAACCTTGAACGCTCACAGATGGGCGTTGATATGGCGGAAAAATATGACTTCATGTATGCCGCAGTGGGAGTGCATCCGCAGGATGTGGACGACCTTCCCGACAACTATCTCGACATACTCCGTGAAATGACGAAATCGGAAAAGGTTGTCGCTATCGGAGAGATAGGGTTGGACTACCACTACGACGAATACGACAGAGAAAAACAGCTCCGTGTTTTTGAGGAACAGCTCATACTCGCACAGGAACTTGACCTGCCCGTATCAATCCATTCCCGTGACGCTATGGGCGACACGATGGAGCTTTTACGCAGGTACAAGCCGAAAGGCGTAATGCATTGCTTTTCGGGTTCTCCCGAAATTGCGAGGGAACTGCAGGAACTTGGTATGTACGTCAGCTTCACAGGCGTGCTGACCTTCAAGAATGCAAAGCGTGCGGTTGAGTCTATGCTTGCCGTTGCCGACGACAGACTTCTTCTTGAAACCGACTGTCCGTATATGGCTCCCGAACCAAACCGTGGAAAGCGCTGCGACAGCAGAATGATATGTCACGTTGCGGAGAAAATCGCAGAACTTCGCAATATGGACGCACAGGCGGTAATAGATATGGCGAACGCCAACACCTGCCGACTTTTCGGGATAACCCTTTAAAACAGAATAACAGCCTCCTTGTCCGCATATATTTGCTACAAAAGGAGGCTGTTTTTTATGCAGGATACAAACAAAATACATAATCTTATACTTGAGGGAAGAAACAAGCTGACACTTTCGGGGATTACCGACGTCGACAGCTTTGACGAAAAGACAGTGGTGCTTTTCACTCATATGGGAGAGCTGACGGTATGCGGAAAAAATCTTCATGTCAATGAAATAAGCGTCGAAACGGGAGATATGTCAATAGAGGGGGATATATGGTCGCTTTCCTACGGCGACAAGGACAGACGCTCGTCGGTATCATTCCTCGGGAAGCTGTTCAGGTAGGTGAATTATGCCACTTGAAACCTTCTTCACAACTACCGAACAGACAAATCTTTTTCTTCTGTCGATACTCGTCGGGGCGTTGCTCGGCGTGGTGTACGAAATTTTCCGTGTGATAAGGATAACGCTTCCGCATAATGATATTGCCGTTTTCTTTGAAGACCTGCTGTTTTCTTTTATATGGGGCTTTTCAATGCTCGTTTTCGTTATTGAACTAGGGCGGGGAGAGCTGCGCCTGTTTTTCGTCATCGGGAATATAATAGGCTTTGTTCTTTATTTTCTGACCGTCGGCAATGTCGTCAACCGTGTGATACGGACGCTTGCCCGTGCTGTAAAGTGGCTTTTTTCCTTGATTTTACGAACATTTGTTCGACCTGTGGGCAGATTTTTTAATGCACTTTATATAATGCTAAAACCTATTTTTTGTAATCTTTACTTAAATTTAATAAAAAAAATTCCGAAAATCAAAAAAAACTTGAAAACACGGGATAAGGTATTGTATAATAACTGTATACGCAAAAAAGAAAGTGCCGGCTTATATAAAAAGGAAGTGAAAAAGTTTGGCGAAAGAAAAAATAAAAAGACGCGGAATGCTGTTCGCTAAACTTGCAAAACTGGCATTCTTCGCTTTCATAATATATGTTCTCGTCAATATAATTTCAGTTCAGGTGAGCCTCTCCGACAAGAGAGAGGAGCTTGCAGCCCTCAATGAAAGAAAGGCTGAGCTTGAGCTTGAAAATGAAGAATATGAAAGATTGCTCAATATGGAAAACGACCGTGAATATATGGAACAGATTGCGGTAGAAAAGCTCGATTACGCATACCCTACCGAAATAAGATTCTATGACACATCACGCAATTAATAAAAAGGGGAATTTATTTCTTTATGCAGGTTGAAATCGGTAAGATTTATGAGGGAAAAATAACGGGGATTACAAAATTCGGCGCATTCGTTGAGATTGAGTCGGGCGTTACGGGAATGGTACATATTTCCGAAATCGCAAACACATACGTAAACGAAATCAAGGATCACGTTCAGGAAGGTCAGGTTGTCAAGGTAAAGGTTCTTTCGGTAGAGGACAAGAAAATCAGCCTTTCGATAAAGAAAGCTGTTGACAATCCTCCCCAGAACAACAAGGGCGGACAGAGACCCCCACGAAACAACCACAACAACGACAACAGAAGAAATGTATGGGAACCGAAAAAGCCTGTTCCCCAGTCTGAAATGTCATTTGAGGATATGCTCGCAAAGTTCAAGCAGAACAGCGAGGAAAAACAGTGTGACCTGAAAAGAATAATTGATAACAAGAGAAAATCAGGACGCCGTGGTTCAAAATAAGCTAAACTAATTGGATTTCTCTTGAAATCCAATTTTTTTATGGAGGATAAAATGTATCTGTACAACGCAAATATAAATACACTTACAGGCGAAATCATCGGCAACGGATATGTTGCTGTCGAGAACGGAAAAATCACTTCTGTCGGAGTGGGAAATCCGCCGAAAATCTCCGACGGGGATTACGACTGCGGCGGGAATTTTCTCTTCCCCGGATTTATCGACTCCCATACGCATATGGGGCTTTTTGAAAGCGGCATAGGTGCAGAGGGCGACGACTGCAACGAGGACAGCGACCCTGTAACACCGAACCTCCGCACGATAGACGCTGTGAATATCGACGACGAGAGCTTTGCCCTCGCCAGAAAGATGGGTATCACTACCGTTGTTACGGGAAGTGGCTCGGCAAACCCGATAGGCAGCGATTTCATAGCGATAAAGACAAACGGAAGATACGCCGACGAGGCAGTTATCCGCACCGTCGGAATAAAATTCGCACTCGGAGAAAACCCGAAGAGTACATTCTCCGACAAGGACAGCGCACCCGTGACCAGAATGGCAACGGCGGCGATAATCCGTGAGGCACTGACGAAAGCAAAACGCTATATTTCCGACAAGGAAAAGGCGGTCGCAAACGACGAAGACCTTCCCGAATACGACGCAAAGAACGAGGCACTTGAACCACTGTTAAAGCGTGAAATAAAGGCATTCTTCCATTGCCACAAGAAAAACGATATAATGACGGCTGTGAGAATTTCCGAGGAGTTTGACCTTGACTATGTTCTTGTGCACTGCACCGAAGGACATATGGTTGCGGATATTCTTGCAGAAAAGGGAGCGTCGGCGTGTGTCGGCCCCGTGATTTCCGACAAGGGAAAGCCCGAACTCAACGGTCTTACTACCGAAAACGCAGGTATTCTTCAGAAAACGGGAGTGTGCGTATCAATCTGCACAGACCACCCCGAAGTGCCGATACAGTATCTGTCGCTTTCCTCTGCAATCGCAGGGAAGAACGGCTTTTCCGAAACGCTTGAGGGTATCACCGTAAATGCCGCAAAGATGTGCGGAATTTATGACAGAGTGGGAAGCATCGAAGTCGGAAAGGACGCAGACCTTGTACTTTTCAAGGACTCACCGTTAGGCGTTGAGGAAACTCCCGTTATGGTAATGATAGACGGAAAAATCATCTGATTTTTCAGAAAAGAGGATTTTTAGAATGAGAGAAATAAATGTGTCGGAGGTAGAAAACATCGTCCGTGACCTTTGCATTAGGGCAAATGTGTTTCTCCCCGAAAGTCTCGAAAAATGCATAGAATGTTCCGTTGAAAAGGAAAAATCCCCTACGGGTGCGGAAGTCCTCGGGGACATCTGCCGTAACTTCAGGGTTGCTAAGGAACAGAATCTCCCCGTCTGTCAGGATACGGGTATGGCGGTGATTTTCTTCGAGGTAGGGCAGGATGTTCATTTTGTCGGGGGAAATGTCGTCGAGGCGATTAACCGTGGCGTATCGAGAGGGTATACCGAGGGGTATCTCCGTTGTTCGATAGTTGCCGACCCGATAGAGAGAGTAAATACAGGCGACAATACTCCCGCTGTTATACACACAAGCATTGTCGATGGTGATAAAGTGAAAATTTCCGTATGCCCCAAGGGCTTCGGAAGTGAAAATATGTCTGCGCTTAAAATGATGACGCCCTCCGTGACGGTTGACGAAATCTGCGACTTTGTTGTAGAGTCAATCTCAAAGGCGGGAAGTAACCCCTGTCCCCCGATAGTTGTCGGAGTGGGGATAGGCGGAGATTTCGAGCATTGCGCATACCTCGCAAAAAAAGCGCTCTGCCGTGATGTGTCGGTGAGAAATCCGAAAAAGCCCTACGCTGAAATGGAAGAAAAAATCCTTGACAGAATAAACCGCCTCGGAATAGGCCCGCAGGGCTTCGGCGGAACGGTTACTGCGCTTGCCGTGAATATCGAACAGGGTGCAACTCACATAGCGGGACTTCCCGTTGCGGTGAATGTCGGCTGTCATGTGACAAGACACAGCGAGGCTGTGATTTAAGACAAAACAAAGGGTATCGGAAAAAGGATAACGCCCGTACAGAAATTTTATATGTATTTATCGAGGGGAAACTTTCTGAAGAAAGGTTCCCCTCGTACTCCCCTTCAAAGACTTTTAAGTCAAAAAACAAGCCCATAGGGTAAATCCCTATGGGCTTGTTTTTAAATTTGAAGTTTTAGGAAAGGAGTTTGAGGAAAAACCTTTTTCAAAAGGGTTTTCCTCAACAGTACGCATAAAAACTTCTTTATGGGTATTGCCCTTAATCCGATACCCTTTACTGTTATTTTATGTGTGCTGTTATTATCGTGTAGCTGTGTGCGTTGACGGTGATTTCTGTCTTGCCGTTGCGCACATAATAATTCTTTCCCCGTCTTTCGATGTGCGACGCTTTGTCTGTGATTATTTTCCTGCACCACTCAACCGCATCGACATCACCGAGGGACAGATTTCTTTTTATTCTTATTTCTCCAAGCTCTGTCGTGTGGAGTTTTTCTGTATTCCCGAGCAGGTTCATTGTGTCGTCACTTCCGTTACCTGAATTTTCTCAGCCGCAACGCATTCGATACTACCGATACCGAAGAAAAGCTCATTGCCGCAGCGCCTATCATCGGGTTGAGGAGCGGCCCTCCGAATATGTGGAGGATACCCATAGCTATCGGTATTCCGAGGGAGTTGTAGCAGAACGCCCAGAAGAGATTCTGCTTTATATTTCTTATCGTCGCCTTTGAGAGTCGTATTGCGGTGATTACATCTTCAATGTTGCTGTGCATAAGGACAATGTCTGCGCTTTCCATAGCGACATCGGTTCCCGAACCTATCGCTATTCCCACGGATGCGCAGGCAAGTGCGGGTGCGTCGTTTATTCCGTCACCGACCATAGCAACAATCTTTCCGCTGTTGCAGAGCTTTTCGATTTCGCTTGCCTTGTTCTCGGGGAGAACCTCTGCGAGTACGGTGTCAATTCCCACTTCTTCGGCTATTGCCTGAGCGGCGTTTCTGTTGTCACCGGTGAGCATAATGGTTTCGATGCCCATTTCGTGAAGCTGCTTTACCGCCGCCTTTGCCGAAACCTTGACTGTATCCATAACGGCGATTACCGCTTTTATTTTTTTATCCTCAACGACATACATCGGCGTTTTTCCGCTTTCGGATATTTCGTGTGCCTGCTCGTCAAAGCGTTCAAACGGAATGTTGTTTTCGATAATCATCCGCTCGCTTCCGACGAGGACTTCCTTGCCGTCGATGACAGCCTTTACCCCGAAGCCGACGAGTGCCTCAAAGCTGTCGGGGGATTTCACCTCCAGCCCGAGCTTTTCTGCCATAGAAACTATTGCCTTCGCCAGAGGATGCTCCGACCCTTTTTCTGCCGTCGCCGCAAGTGCGAGGATTTCCTCTCTCTTTTCGGCACCGTAGGTTATCATGTTGGTTACAACGGGGTTACCCTCGGTTAGCGTTCCCGTCTTGTCGAAAACAACGGTAGTTATCTTGTGTGCGGTTTCAAGTGGCTCTCCGCCTTTGATCAGGATGCCCTTTTCTGCGCCCTTTCCTGTTGCGACCATAATTGCGGTAGGTGTTGCAAGTCCGAGCGAGCAGGGGCAGGCGATTACCATAACGGAGATAAAAATATTTATGCAGAACGAAAAATCTTCCCCTGCGATATACCACGCAACAGCCGACAGAACAGCAAGTGAAATGACCGTCGGTACGAAATAGAGCGAGATTTTATCCGCCATTCGTGCAATAGGCGCTTTTGAGCCCTGTGCGTCTTCGACGAGCTTTATAATCTGTGCGAGTGCCGTGTCTGAGCCTACTTTTTCGGCACGGTACTTTACAAAGCCCGTTTTGTTTACGGACGCCCCGAACACCTTGTCGCTGATACCTTTTTCTACGGGAACACTCTCTCCCGTGAGCATACTTTCGTCGGCAGATGTTACGCCCTCGATGATTTCGCCGTCGACCGCAAAGCTCTCTCCCGGTTTTGCGAGGACAATGTCGCCGACAACTATGCTGTCACGACGGACTTCAAGCTCCCTCCCGTTGCGGAGGACAATTGCTGTTTTCGGAGTAAGCTCGACAAGTCGGCGTATAGCGTCGGAGGACTTGCCCTTCGATACTGCCTCAAGGTACTTTCCGACGGTGATGAGCGTCAGTATTACAGCAGCAGACTCAAAATACAGCGACATTGCGTATGATTCGTCGCCGCCGTGAATTTTCAGTGCCGCATATATTCCGTAGCCGAACGCCGACGCTGTTCCGACAGCGATAAGGCTGTCCATATTCGGAGAAAGGTGTATGAGATTTCTGAAACCGACGATATAGAATTTATATCCCGTGATTATTACGGGAACTGTCAGTATAAGCTGTATCAGCGCAAAATTCAGCGGATTTTCGTGAGGGGATACAATTTCGGGAAGAGGGAGTCCCATCATATGCCCCATACTGATATAAAGCAGGGGAATTACAAAAATAAGCGAGATTATCAGTCGTGTGCGGAGTGTATCCTTCAGCGACCGTTCCTTTTTTTCTTCCTTTGCTATTGAAAATCCCGCTTTTTCGATAGCGGCGATTATTTCCTTTTCGGAGAGCGTCTTTTCGTCGAAGTCCGCCGTCAGCACTTCTGTCGCAAGATTTACCGTTGCGGAGTTCATTCCTTTCAATCGGGACTGTGTGCGTTCTATCTTTGCGGCGCAGGCTGCACAGGTCATTCCTGCAATTCTGAATTTCTTTGTCATATTACAAAAACTCCGTAAAATTGGAGTTTTATCCTCCTTTTTCAATAAATGTAAAATACTTTGTAGATAAAAATAGTATACTTTCAAAAAATATTATAATTCAAAAAAATAAAATCGTCAAGACTTATTGACAATCACGAATAAATAATGTAATATTGATAAAAATAAAATAAAATTCATAAATGAATGGAGGACAAAATCATGCCGGAAATCAAAGGAACACAGACAGAAAAAAATCTCATGGCTGCTTTCGCAGGAGAGTCACAGGCGAGAAATAAGTACACTTATTATGCGTCTGTAGCCAAGAAGGAAGGCTATGAACAGATGTCAAAGCTTTTCCTTGAAACAGCTGAAAACGAAAAGGAACACGCAAAAATCTGGTTCAAGCTCCTTGGCGGTATCGGAGATACTGCGGCTAACCTCAAGGCTGCTGCAGAAGGCGAAAACTACGAGTGGACAGAAATGTACGCTGAGTTCGCAAAGACAGCAAAGGAAGAAGGCTTTGACCACATTGCATTCCTCTTTGAAAAAGTAGGTGCTATCGAAAAGGAACACGAGGCAAGATACCTCAAGCTCCTCGAAAACCTCAATACAGACAAGGTTTTCATCAAGGAAGACGTTGTTGTGTGGAAGTGCTCAAACTGCGGCCACATTCATGTCGGAGAGAAGGCTCCCGAGGTTTGTCCCGTATGCGCACATCCCAAGGCTTACTTTGAAATTGCAGCAGACAATTATTAATCGGCAAAAATCCCGTATACCGAAAAGGTATACGGGATTTTTTATGAGGAAGTTCAGGAGAGAGTTATTATCTCGGTTGATGGATAGTAGTGCGCCAGAATTTCACGGTAATCACTGCCCGAACGTGCCATTGCATCTGCACCGTACTGACTTAATCCCACTCCGTGACCGTAGCCCTTTGTGGTAATCACAAAATTCCCGTCGGTGTAGGAAACGGTGAAGTTTGCCGACCTCAGCGACATTATTTCACGGAACTGCGTGCCCGTGATTACAGCGTCGCCGACCTCCATTGAAGTCACCGTGCCGGAAGAACTGCGTTCAAGAACGACGAGCCAGTTTTTCGTGTCGTGGTTGAAATTCACACCGCTTATGTTTGTTGACACCCTTGCCTTTACTTCGGCGGGGGTGAATTTATATTCCTGTGTGAACGAGCTTACTTCCGTGTCGGAACTGCTTTCAACGGGAATGAGATAGTCGATTTCGCTGCCCCATATAACCTCGGCACTTTCGGTAACTCCGCCCGACATTGAGTGGAACGCCGCTACAATCGGTTCACTTTCATAGACGATGATTTCGTTCAGCACTTCGTCGACTGCTGAAGCGATTTTTTCGTAGTTTTCCTCGTAGCTGTCACCGTAGAATTTCCGTGCCTGCTCTTCTGTAAAATACGCCTGATAGTACCGTGAGTCGTTTGAAAAATATGCTCCGTGCAGGCTTTCCGTCGGGGAAATAAGTTCCTGCTCACGCTGTCTTACGGCGTATGTATGGGCGGCTACCGCCTGCGCTTTGAGTGCTTCGGGGTGGAATGACGCAGGGACTTCTGCGCACACCGCACCGATGACATAGTCCCGTGCGCTTACGGAGAGGACATCTCCGCTTTCGGTGTCGAGTACAAGAAAGATTTCCTCTGCTTTTTCTTCTGTCGGAGCGGATGTTTCCGTTGTTGTCACGGGCGGAGAAATCGTCTGCACGGGGTCCGCCTGCACGATTTTCTGCGGAGTGCCTACCGCCTCGATTGATTCCTCTGCCGACGGGAAGATAACCATTGTAAGTGCGGGAATAACCGCGAGAAGTACGGCGAAAACCGCCATCAGAGAGAAAAATTGTTTCACCTTGAAAAATCACTTCCTTTGTGTTGATAAAATCCGTTTTCCGTTGATGATTATTGCCTCTCCTGCCTTGTTTTATACAGCAATACCCTTAAATCTTGACAAAACTCCGAAAAAAAGGTATTATAGTAACTGTATAATGTATTTTTTCAGGGAACGGTTGTCCCTGTCGGGAGGGTAATTATGTACGAAGATAGCGGATACATAGAATATATATGCGGTAAGCTTCTCAAAAATAACAAGATTGAACCTGAGCTGTATAATCAGTACAGAGTCAAGAGAGGTCTGCGTAACGACGACGGTTCGGGCGTTATGGCCGGAATTACAAACATCTGTAATGTTCACGGTTATGTAATGGACGAAGGCGAAAAGCGTTCTATCGAGGGCGAACTCATTTACCGTGGATACAGCGTTGACAGCATCGTTGACAGCGTTGTTTCGGACAAGCGTTACGGCTTTGAGGAGATTGTATATCTCCTTCTTCTCGGTGAACTGCCCAATGCCGAAGATTTTGCAAAATTCAAGGCGCTTCTCGCTAAAAAGCGTGAGCTTCCTTCTGACTTTGCGGAGGATATGATTTTCAAGGCACCGTCACCGAATATAATGAACAAGATGTCCCGTTCGGTGCTGGCACTTTATTCTTACGATGAAATGGCGGAAGACGGCTCGATTGAATCGGAAATTGACAAGGCTATTTCGCTTATTGCCCGTCTGCCTGTAATTATGGTTAATGCTTATATGGTAAAGCGCAGACATTACGACCACGACAGCCTTATCGTGCACCCTCTCAGAGAGGAAGAAAACACGGCGCAGACGATACTTTCAATGCTCCGTGCCGACAGACAGTATACCGAGGAAGAGGCAAAGCTCCTCGACCTTATGCTTATGCTCCACGCTGAACACGGAGGCGGTAACAACTCAACCTTCACCTGCCGTGTGCTTACATCTGCGGGAACCGACGCATATTCCGCATACGCAGGTGCGATAGGCTCACTCAAGGGTCACCGTCACGGCGGAGCGAACATAAAAGTAATGCAGATGATTGAAAACATTGAAAAGAACGTAAAGAACTGGGAGAATGAAGGCGAGGTTGCCGATTATCTCCGTGGTATTCTTGACAAGCGTGAAAACGATATGTCGGGACTTATCTACGGTATGGGTCACGCTGTATACACCATTTCCGACCCGAGAGCGAAGATACTCAAGAAAAACGCAATGCGTCTTGCCGAGGGTAAGGAAATCGAGGCGGAATTCCGTCTTCTCGACACGGTTGAGCGTCTGACGCCTATACTCATGGCGGAGCGTGGAAACAAAAAGACAGTCTGTGCGAATGTCGACCTTTACTCGGGTCTTGTGTACAGAATGCTCGGCATTCCGACGGAACTTTATACTCCGCTTTTCGCAGTATCCAGAATGGCAGGCTGGTCGGCTCATCGTCTTGAAGAAATGCTCACAGGCAAGAGGATAATCCGTCCTGCATATAAGGCTATTGCCAAGACAAGAGATTATGTAGGTATAGACGACCGAAAATAATTGCAAAAACTCTTTTATTTTAAGCAAAAATATGTTATAATGAGATGTAGATTTGTCTGCATCTCATTTTTTGCATATTTTTTTACGGAGGTGAGCGTATGAAGATAAAAAAGCTGTTGAGCTGCGTATTGTCAGCGGCACTTTTGTCAGGCTGCGCTCAGCTCGGTACGAATATAGAAAGTCTTGTCACTCCGCCTAAGCTTTCAGAGGAACAGACGGCAATAAAACAAGCGCTGATAAACTCCGTCGGGAATAATGTAAATCTCAAATATCCCAAAAACGGTGACTATCGTTCGGCGTATGTCATAGCCGATATTGACGGCGAGGGTAATGACGAGGCTGTTGTATTCTACGAAAAGACGGGAGTGGCAACTTCCGAATCCGTAGTGCGGATGGCGGTTCTCGACAAATCAGCCGACGGAAATTGGAATGCCGTTTTTGACGCAGTAGGCGACGGTGCCGATGTCGACAAAATCATAATCGGCAAGCTGGGCGAAAACGAAAATACTATGATTTTTGTCGGATATTCAGTGCCCGCAACAACGGACAAAAAGCTCTCGGGATACACATATTCGGGAGGAAAGCTCAACAAGATAATCGGTATGGACTATGTATCGGCAGATATAGCCGATATTTCGGGAAACGACGGCAACGAACTTCTCGTCCTTGAGAGAGGAAGTGAAAATTCCTATGCCAAGCTGTTTACTATAAAAGGCGGAAAGTTCACTATTCTCACACAGACGGAAATTGCCCTCGGTGCAAACGGCGAATACACTGCGGTTTCATACGGCAAGGTGAGTGAAAATGTAACGGGTGCATTCCTTGACATACCCAACGGTGACGGAACAATCAGCACGCAGGTGCTCTACTGTAAGGGACAGGCACTCAAAAATCCGATTTATCAGCTTCAGATGAATGCGGGAATAGACACCATGATGAAAACCGTGCGCCCGTCAAAATACACCTCGATGGATATAAATTCCGACGGGATAATTGAAATTCCGTCCTTGTCGGTAATGCCGGGGTACGAAACTGTGGCAGACGCCGATAAGATATACCTTACCGACTGGTATCACTTCGATACCGACACCCTTGCACTTGCGAAGAAGAACTCGGGATATTTCAGCATAACCGACGGGTACTGTCTTATGCTTCCGAGCAGATGGGCAGGAACGGTCACTGTAAAAGAAGACGCCACTACGGACGAGGTGGTTTTCTACAAATATGCAGGTGACATAAACGGCGATATGACAGAACTGCTCAGAATTTCCGTAGTAAACAGCGGAACCTCTGAGGATAAAATAAGAAACGGCTATACGATACTTTCGCAGAATAATCAGCAGGAATACTGCGTGAAGATACCGAATAACAAAACGGAGGCTCTTGTTCCGACAAAGAGCGAACTTATGTATAATTTCATGCTTGTTTGACGAAAAGGAGGAAATCATGAAAAGAATACTTGTTTGTGAAGATGAAGACGTAATCAGGGAATTTGTCGTTATAAACCTTAAAAGAGCAGGTTATGATGTTGTTGATGTCAACTGCGGCGAAGATGCACTCAGGGTTTTTGAACAGGAAAGAGGCGCTTTTGACATTGCACTTCTTGACATTATGATGCCGGGAATTGACGGATTCGGGGTGTGCAAGAAACTCCGTGAAAAGAGCAGCACGATAGGAATAATAATGCTCTCGGCGAAGTCACGGGAAATGGACAAGGTTTCGGGGCTTATGATGGGTGCGGACGACTACATCACAAAGCCTTTCTCCCCGTCGGAGCTTACTGCGAGGGTTGACGCCGTATACCGCAGGGTATGTATGAGCTTCAACAAGGACGAGGTTTCACCGACTATATCGTCAGGGCCGTTCGTCCTCAACCTCAAGAGCAGGTCTGTTTCCAAGAACGGCGTGCCGATAGAGCTTACGCAGGTGGAATATCAGATACTCGAATATTTCCTCAACAATCAGAACACGGCGCTTGACCGTTCAAGCATCCTCAGTCATATATGGGGAGAAAGCTATTACGGTGACGACAAGATTGTCGATGTAAACATAAGAAGAATAAGAATGAAAATCGAAGACGAGCCTTCAAACCCGAAGTACATCGTTACTATATGGGGCTTCGGATACAAGTGGGGCGGAAATTCGGAAGGATAGTTTTTCATAGGGGGGATTACCGTGAGAAGAAACAGCATCACAAAGCGCTGGCTTTTTAACAGCCTCGGCGTAATGGTGGTTGTTCTTTTTGCGGTGGTAATTGCCTTTGCCGTGACAATGCAGAATTACTATTATTCGGCGGCAAGACAATATATTTCCGTCAACCTCGGAACATACACGGCAGTCCTCACGAAATATGCGCAGAGCAGTAATGTCAATTTCTCTTCAGAAGTGAAGAACACCGTTGAAAATTTCAGCGAGAAGGACAGGATGGAGCTTATGGTGATAGGCTCCGACGGAAGTATAAAGCTGACATCCTCAGGCTTTACCCCTTCGGGTGAGCCTAAGATGCAGGACTATTACGAGGCGATAAAATCACAGTCGAACTTCGGATACTATGTCGGCAAGTCACCGACGGGCGAAAAGATAATGGCGGTATGCTCTGTTATCCCCGGCGCAACGGGAGAGTATAAGGCACTCCGCATGGTCATATCAATGGAGCAGATTGACAAACAGCTCTCGACATACATCATCGGGGTTTCACTGCTCAGTTTTCTGATGATTGTGCTTATGATTTCGTCGGGATTGTATTTTGTCAAGTCAATTGTAATTCCCGTGGGACAGCTGGGCGTCACCGCAAGGCGTTTTGCAACGGGAGATTTCTCGGTGAGAATTGTCAAGAAGAACGACGACGAAATAGGAGAGCTTTGTGATATGCTCAACTATATGGCGGATGAGCTTTCAAACTCCGAGGCGCTGAAAAACGAATTCATCTCAAGCGTTTCGCACGAACTGCGTACTCCGCTTACGGCAATAAAGGGCTGGGCGGAAACGCTTCAGGAAATAGACGACCCCGAAACGCACAAAAAAGGTATGAAGGTAATCACCAACGAGGCGGAGCGTTTATCGAGAATGGTCGAAGAGTTACTCGACTTTTCACGAATGCAGGACGGCAAGCTCACCCTCGTCAAAGAGACAACGGATATCCTTGCCGAGCTTGGAGAGGCAGTTCTGATTTACGAGGAGCGTGCCCGTCAGCTAGGAATAAAGATATATTACGACGAACCCGAAATGTTGCCGTTCGTTTACGGCGACAGCGACAGACTGCGACAGGTGTTCATCAACATCATAGACAACGCAATCAAATATTCCTCTGAGGGAGGAGTTGTCACGGTTGACGCATCTGCGGAGGGCGGGAAGATACAGGTTATCGTATCGGATACGGGTTGTGGAATATCCGAAAAAGACCTTCCACGAATAAAAACAAAATTCTATAAGGCAAACAATACTGTCAAGGGCTCGGGAATAGGGCTTGCGGTTGCAAACGAAATCATTATGATGCACAACGGCACTCTCGATATTGTGAGTGAGTTCGGCAAGGGTACAACGGTAAACATCGTGATACCTGCGATTTCTCAGCCTGCACGGCATTTCCGACCTGACAACGATGAGGAAAAAAGGGAAGTAAATGAGTAAAAAAGAAAAAAGCAAGGAAAAATTCAAATCCAGAATCGGCGGACAGGCTCTCATTGAGGGGATAATGATGCGTGGCATATCAAAGTGTGCCATGGCGTGCAGACTCCCTTCGGGAGAGATTGATGTCGAGGTATGGGACATAAAAAACGGCAAGGATGCGCCGTGGTACAGAAAAGTTCCGTTTATACGGGGAACATTCAATTTCCTCTACTCGATGATTGAGGGTTATCAGTGTATGATGAAGTCAATCGACAAGCAGGATTTTGATGAGGAAAACGAAAAGAAGGGCAAGCTCGAAGAATGGATTGACAGCAAGCTGGAAAAATGCGACGACAAGAAGGTAATGGCGGTTGTTTCCGCACTTACCGTTATACTTTCGCTCGGGTTGACGCTTGTGCTGTTCAAGTTCGTGCCGATGCTGATGTCGTCACTCCTCGGAAAACTCGGTGCGCCCGATGTGGTCAAAACCGTGTCAGAGGGTGTACTCAGGCTTGTGATACTCATATCATATATGAAAATCGTTTCGTTGACGGGAACGATGAAAACAACCTTTATGTATCACGGGGCGGAGCATAAGACGATTGCCTGCTACGAGCACGGCGAAGAGCTTACCGTTGAAAACGTAAGAAAGCACACACGCTTCCACAAGAGATGCGGAACGAGTTTTCTTCTTATAACCGTGCTTATTGCGATTATAGTCGGAATGTTTCTTACATGGGAAAATATATGGATACGCCTCGGTATGCAGTTACTGCTTGTGCCCGTTGAGGCATCGGTAGCGTACGAAATAATAAAGCTCGCAGGAAGATACGACAACTTTTTCACGGCAATACTTTCGGCACCCGGGCTGTGGCTTCAGCGTATAACAACATACGAGCCTACCGACGCACAGATTGAATGTGCGATAGCGGCGATAAAGCCTTGTATTCCCGACGACAGCGAGGAAGACAAATGGTAACCTTCCGCAAAGCGTACGAGTATGCGCTTTCCGCACTTGAAACAGCGGGTATTGAAAATTCCCGCAATGAAAGTATGTGGCTGTTTGAGCATTTCTTCGGTCGGGATTTCCGTATGATGACCGACACCGAACGGGATACGACCGCAGACGAAGAAAAATCGACGGAGTTTATTTCAGCGGTAAAAAAACGCACCGAGGGAGAGCCTTTACAGTATCTTCTCGGTGAGTGGGAGTTTTATGGGTATCCCTTCCTCGTCGGCGAGGGAGTATTGATACCACGGCAGGACACCGAAACGATAATCGAGGTTGTAAAGTCGCTTGAAATACCGACACCTAAGATTGTCGATTTGTGCAGCGGCAGCGGATGTATCGCAATAACGCTGTCAAAGGAAACGGACGCCGCAAGAATTACAGCGGTTGAAAAATACGACGGTGCAATGAAGTATCTTGAGCGGAATGTAAAGCTCAACAACTCTGACATTGCGGTAGTCAGGGGAGATGTACTTGACGCCGATACCGTTTCGGCAGTCGGAGGGTGCGATATAATCGTCTGCAATCCGCCGTACCTTACGCAAAGGGATATGGAGGAATTACAGGACGAAGTGAAAAGAGAACCCGAAACCGCACTTTTCGGCGGAAATGACGGTCTTGACTTTTACAGAAAAATCACAGCGCTCTGGAAGGACAGTCTTTCCGACGGCGGATATATGGTTTACGAAATCGGCGCAGGTCAGGAAAATGATGTGGCACAGATATTCCGTGAAAACGGATTTGACGATATTGAATTCACACAGGATTTATGTAAAATTATCAGGGTAGTAAGCGCCCGAAAGAAATAGGAGGAAACGTATATGGCTATCGAAAAGAAAAAGGACTCTAAAAAAGGTGCGGTTGCGGCTGTAAAAAGCTCAGAGGACAAGAAGAAAGCCCTCGAAACCGCAATAGCACAGATTGAAAAGAATTACGGTGCAGGTGCTGTTATGCGTCTTGGTGCCGCACAGACCTACAATGTCGACGCAATTCCGACAGGCTCGATGACGCTCGATATGGCACTCGGAATAGGCGGTATCCCCAAGGGAAGAATTACCGAAATCTACGGCCCTGAAAGTTCAGGTAAGACAACGGTTGCGCTTTCAATAGTTGCAGAGGCGCAGAAGCTCGGCGGAGAAGTTGCATTCATCGACGTTGAACACGCTCTCGATCCCGTGTATGCGGCGGCACTCGGCGTAAATATTGACGAAATGCTCGTTTCACAGCCCGATTCGGGCGAGCAGGCTCTTGAAATCATGGAGGCTCTCGTAAGGTCAGGCGCTATCGATGTTATCGTTCTCGACTCCGTTGCGGCTATGGTAACAAAGGCAGAAATCGACGGCGAAATGGGAGATACTCATGTTGGTCTTCTCGCTCGTCTTATGTCACAGGCTATGAGAAAGCTCACAGCGGCAATTTCGAAGTCAAACTGCGTTGCTATCTTCATCAACCAGGTTCGTGAGAAAATCGGCGTAATGTACGGAAATCCCGAAACAACAACCGGCGGCCGTGCGCTTAAATTCTACAGCTCGGTAAGAATTGAAGTGCGTCGTGGAGAAGCTATAAAGGTCGGCGCAGAAATCGTCGGCAACCACACAAAGTGTAAGATTGTAAAGAACAAGGTTGCTCCTCCGTTCAAGGAGTGTGGCTTTGACATCATGTACGGCCAGGGAATTTCAAGGGTCGGCGAAATCGTCGATATGGCGGTTGACCTCGACATTATACATAAGGGCGGCGCATGGTACAGCTATAACGACTCAAAGATTGCGCAGGGACGAGACAACACCAAGGAATTTTTGAAGAACAACCCCGAAATCATGGCTGAAATCGAAAAGAAAATCCTTGAAAATAAAGAAAGTCTTGTTTTTGCATCAAAGAAGAACAAGAAAGCCGCAGCTGTAAAGGGCGCAGCAGAAGAAGCTGTTGCCGCAAAGGAAACGGGCACTAAGAAGGAGTCTGTGAAGGTTGACGCCGAGGACGACTTCGAAGAGTTCAATCCCGCTGAAGAATAATGGACAAGGCAACATTCAGGCGTGCGAGGGAGAGGGCGTTGTATATCCTCGAAGGGCGTGACTGCTCCTATACCGAGCTTTACGAAAAGCTGTCGAAAAACTACGACGACGAGATATGTCTTGCCGTCTGCGATAATATGGTTGAGCTTTCGCTCATAGACGACAGAAGATACGCCGAAAAACTCGCACGGCACTATATTACCGTCAAGAAATACGGAATGTATCGTGCAAAGCAGGAAATGACCCGTAAGGGAATTCCTCCCGAAATGGCGGAGGAATTTCTTGAGGAGTACGAAGACGATACTATTGAGCGTATTACCGAACTTATCGAAAAGAAATACGCACGTTATCTCAACGACGAAAAAGGAATACGCAAGGTGAAATCCGCACTTGTACGGATGGGGTATTCCTACGGCGACATAAACGCCGTGCTTGAAGAATATGAAAACGAATGGTGAGGAATTTTTATGGCTACCAGAATAGGAATGGTATCACTCGGCTGTTCAAAAAACCAGGTTGACGCCGAAAAGATGCTTTACAAGCTCAAGAAATCGGGATTTGAGATTATCGAGGACGCAGGACTTGCGGAAATTGTAATCATCAACACCTGCGGATTTATACAGAGTGCAAAGGAAGAGGCAATCGAAACGATACTTGAATTCTGCACGCTCAAAAAAGAGGGCAGAATAAAGAAGGTCGTAATCACGGGATGTCTTTCCGAAAGATACCGTGAGGAAGTGCGTGAGCTTATTCCCGAGGCTGATGCGGTTATCGGCATAGGCTGTAACGAGGACATTGTCGATGTCATCAACAGCGTTATCGTCGGAGAGGTTGTTGAGCGTTTCCCCGATAAAGAAAAGCTCTCCATGGAAGGCGGAAGACTTATTTCCACTCTCCCGTTCTTTGCATACCTTAAAATTGCCGAGGGTTGCGACAACCGCTGCTCGTATTGTGCAATTCCGCTTATAAGAGGAAAATTCCGCAGCCGTAAAATCGAGGATATTATCGAAGAGGCAAAGTGGCTTGCCGATAACGGCGTTAAGGAGATAAACCTCATTGCGCAGGACACTACAAGGTACGGAGAGGATTTGTACGGCAAACCCGAACTCCCGAAGCTTCTGCGTGAGCTTTGCAAAATCGACGGTTTCAGATGGATAAGAATACTCTACTGCTATCCCGACAGAATTACCGATGAACTTCTTGATGTTATTGCGTCGGAAGAAAAAATCGTCAAGTATATCGACCTTCCCATTCAGCACGTAAACAAGGAAATACTTTCAAAGATGAACCGCCGTGGCGACAAGGACAGCCTCCGTGCGCTCATCGAAAAGATAAGAAGAAAAATCCCGAATATCATTCTCAGGACAACGCTCATTACAGGCTTCCCCACCGAAACCGAGGAGCAGTATACCGAGCTTGCCGAGTTTGTCAAGGATATCCGTTTCAACCGTCTTGGCTGTTTTGCGTATTCCGAGGAGGAAGGTACTCCCGCAGCGTCAATGACGCCTCAGATTGATGAGGATGTACGCAATCGCCGTGCCGAGCAGATTATGGAAATCCAGGGCGTTATATCCGAGCAGGCTAATGCCGAGATGAACGGAAAAATTGTAGAGGCTGTCGTTGAAGGGTTCGACCGCTGGGCAGAATGCTATTTCGGAAGAACTGCGGCGGACGCTCCCGACATTGACGGAAAGATTTTCTTCTCGTCGGAGGATAAGCTCGCAATGGGTCAGTTCGTGAATGTACGGATTGAGGATACAATGGACTACGACCTCATAGGTACGGTAGTAAAATAACAAAAGGAGAATACAGACAGATGAATTTGCCGAACAAGCTCACTCTTATGAGGGTGATATTAGTGCCGTTTTTTGTGGCGGCGGCGCTTATAGATTTCCCGTATCACTATTTTGTTGCTCTTGCGATATTTATTATTGCGTCGGTGACGGATTTCTTCGACGGGTATCTTGCGAGAAAGCATAACCTTGTAACGAATTTCGGGAAATTTCTCGACCCGCTTGCCGACAAGGTTCTTGTAGTGGCGGCGCTTGTATGCCTCCACGAAACTCTCCCTGCGGTTGTGGGCGCAATTCCCGTGATTATCATAGTTTCGAGAGAGTTTATGGTGTCGGGCCTCCGACTTGTAACAGCAGGGGAGGGCGTTGTCGTTCCTGCTGACATCTGGGGCAAGCTCAAGACGGCGTTCACTATGGTGACAATTATTGCGACGTATACATTCAGCGGAATTTACGCCGAACAGCTTTCCGCCGCTTCTGTCGGAATGAATATTGTTCCGACTACAAAAGCAATGTCTGTGTTTATGACGGTACTCATTGTTTTTGTGTGGATTTCTACGGCACTCACCGTTGTTTCGGGCGTGAGATACCTCTGGCAGATGAGAAAACACATCGACCCGACAAAATAGCAAAAAATACAGTTGAAAAATATGTGAAAAGACTTGCATTTTCCGCGGCTATTGCATATAATAAAAATATATTGAAAAAAGCGTAGCAGTCAGAGTAGCTTTCATCAGTTGCTTTCAGAGAGTATCGGTTTGGTGTAACGATACAGCAACGGGTCAGTGAAGTGCGGCTGTCAGCCCGGGCGGGGAAGTAACAGTATCCGTCTGCGTAGCCTTGCGTTAAAAGGAAAAGAGTGCGGAGAAACCCTCCGCAGAATCGGAGTGGAACCGTGGTAATCTGAATTATCGCCTCCTTGAAAGACTGTGTCTTTTGAGGGGGCTTTTATTTTTATAAGGAGGGAACGGAATGATAATAGATACAATCAGGGAAGACATTGCCTCGATAAAGGAGCGTGACCCTGCCGCAAGAAGCGGACTTGAGATAATCCTCACCTATTCGGGAGTGCATGCTCTCATAATGTACCGTGTGGCACATTTCTTTCAGACGATGGGACTTAAAACTGTAGCAAGAGCGATTTCACAGCTTGCACGCTTTATTACGGGAATTGAAATTCACCCCGGCGCTAAAATCGGTAAGGGGCTTTTCATAGACCACGGAATGGGCGTTGTAATCGGAGAAACCACTGAAATCGGAGATTATTGTCTTTTGTATCAGGGAGTTACTCTCGGCGGTACGGGTAAGGACAAAGGCAAGCGTCATCCGACGCTCGGCAACAATGTAATGGTCGGAGCAGGCGCAAAGATACTCGGGCCTTTCAAGGTGGGCGACGGTGCGAAAATCGCCGCAAACTCCGTAGTGCTCGACGCTGTTCCGCCGAACTGTACGGCAGTCGGTGCACCCGCAAGAATAGTAAAGTGCAACGGCAAGAAGGTGCGCAAGAACGACCTCGACCAGGTGCATATTCCCGACCCTGTTTCGCAGGAGCTCTGCCGTCACCTCGTCCGTATAGAAAAGCTCGAAAAACGGCTTGACGCGCAGGACAACAAGGAAGAAATCCGAAAGCTCGGAGAAAAATACAACAGTCAGGAGAAAAAGTAAATGAAAATATACAACACACTTACAAGACAGAAAGAAGAATTCGTACCCATCAAGGATAAAAAAGTCGGAATTTATGTTTGTGGCCCTACGGTGTATAACTTTATCCATATCGGTAACTCACGCCCACTCTGCGTGTTCGACACACTCAGAAGATTTATGGAGTATATCGGTTATGATGTAACCTATGTTTCAAACTTCACCGATGTTGACGACAAGATTATCAAGCGTTCGATTGAGGAGGGCATTCCTGCAATCGAGGTTTCCGAAAAGTATATAAAGGAATTCTACACAGACGCACACGGCCTCAATGTCCGTGACGCTGATGTTGCCCCGAAGGTAACCTGCAATATGGATATCATCATCGACATAATCAAGACGCTTGTTGAAAAGGGCTATGCGTATGAATCAAAGGGAGATGTATATTTCCGCACAGAAAAGTTCGAGGAATACGGAAAGCTCTCAAAGCAGCCGCTTGACGACCTCAAGGCAGGCGCACGAATTGAAGTAAACGACCTTAAGGAAAACCCTCTCGACTTTGCAGTATGGAAAGCCGCAAAGGAAGGCGAACCTTACTGGGAATCTCCCTGGGGCAAGGGTCGTCCCGGCTGGCACATTGAATGTTCGGCGATGTCACGCCACTATATCGGGGATACGATTGACATTCACGGCGGCGGACAGGACCTTATCTTCCCGCACCACGAAAACGAAATCGCACAGAGTGAGGCGGCAACGGGCAAGGCTCTCGCAAAATACTGGATGCATAACGGATATATCAACATCGACAACAAGAAGATGTCAAAATCCGCAGGAAATTTCTTTACCGTAAGAGATGTCGCTGAAAAGTACGGCTATGAGGCTATAAGATACATTATGATACAGGCTCACTACCGCACACCGATAAATTACAGCGTTGAGATTATAGACGCCGCAAAGGCATCGCTTGAAAGACTCTACACCTGCCGTGACACTCTCGACAGAGCGGCTGAAAATGCCGCAAGCGGAGAAATCACCGCAGAGGCAAAGGAAATCTTTGCGTCAAGAAAGGCACAGTTCATCGACGCTATGAGCGACGACCTCAACACAGCCGACGGACTTACCGCAGTGTTTGAGCTTGTCCGTGACCTCAACATCATGTCGGCGGACAGCAGTACATCAAAGGAACAGCTCACAGAGGGCGCAAAGCTCTTCGACGAACTTACGGGCGTGCTCGGTATTCTCTACAACAGAAAGAAGGAAGAACTCCCGCAGGAGATTATCGACCTCGTTGAAGAAAGAAAGCAGGCAAGAAAAGACAAGAATTTTGCGCTTGCAGACGAGCTCCGTGACAAAATCACAGCTATGGGATATATAATCGAAGAAACCCGTCAGGGAACAAAGGTTACTAAAAAGCAGTAGGAGGACGGAATGGCAATACTTAAGCAGGACAGGGGAACGATAGTAAAATTCCTCCTCAAAGTAATTCTCATTATGGCGCTTTGCTCAATAGCTGTTATCTTTGTGCTTTCGTACATTTCGTTTGAAAATGCAAAACGCAGCAGTGAGGGCAGTGTCGTAATGGCTCTCGAAGACGCAACCTACACACAGCTTGACGGCCCGAAAGACGGTCAGGAAATCGCAATATTCAAAACCTCGGTGGGAGAATTCAGGGTTGCTCTTTACAGAGAATTTGCTCCCAACACCGTGGAGTATTTTGTTTCCTCCGCAAAAGAGGGAAAATACGACGGCGTTAAAATCCTCCTCGGAAACAACGGTGTGTATTCCGTTGCAGGTACGGAAGAATACGACGGCACAGCAATGGAACACGAAATAAACGAAAACCTCTGGACATTCAAGGGTGCTGTCTGTGCGATAACGGACGACCCGACAAGTACAGATGTCGGAAGCAGGCTTCTTTTTGTTGACAGCTATGAATTTACCGATACGGAGCTTGAACAGCTCGGAACTCTTGCAACAAACTACGGCGGAGAGGAGATAATCCGCACCTACATAGACAATGGCGGCGTGCTGAATTTCGCAGGTCAGTACACAACATTCGGTCAGGTCTATGACGGTATGGAGGTTTACGAAAAGCTCTCCGCAATAAGATTTAATGCCGAAAATGCAACGGCAGAGGAAGAAATCACAATAGAAAGTGTTGAAATTTCAACATACAAGGAATAGGGAGGCAGAAAAATGAAAATCAAAAGAGTATTGGCGATGGCACTTTGTCTGATAACAGCAATTGCGACTATGACAGCTTGCGGAAAGGAAGACCTTCTTTCAAATGCAGGATATGTCGCAAACTACCGTGAGCTTCAGGCGGGCGACAAGATTGCGGTTATGACCGTGAAGGATTACGGCGAGGTGAAAATTCTTCTTTTCCCCGAATACGCACCAAACGCAGTAGAAAATTTCATCGGACTTGCAGAGATGGATTACTACGATGAGCTTATATTCCACCGTATAATCGAAGGCTTTATGTCGCAGGGAGGAGACCCCAAGGGTGACGGCACAGGCGGAAACAGCATATGGGGTCAGGATTTTGCACTTGAAACATCTCCGTACCTTTATCATGTTACGGGCGCTGTGGCATACGCACACGCGCAGAACGGCGGAAACGGAAGTCAGTTCTACATTGTAAATTCACAGCCGGGAATGACATACGGCATGGAGCCTGTTCCTATGGACAAGGAAATTGCAGAGTACTACTGTCCCGACAACACCGCCGCACAGAATGCATACATCGAAAACGGCGGAATGCCTTTCCTTGACGGAGGATATACAGTTTTCGGACAGGTTATCGAGGGAATGGATGTAATCTATGCGCTTTCTGCGGTTGAAACAGACGAAATGGACAAGCCCCTGAAGCACGTAACAATTGAAAATGTTGAAATTATTGAATATACAGCGGAATAATATCCGAAAATAGCGTAAAAGCCCGTAAAATTCATTATACCGGATAAATAACCGTTAATATCCTTATAAAAATGCCTTATGGTTAATGAAAATATAGTGATTTTTTATATAAAAAAGTGCTTTATTTTTTGTGAAAAGTGTGGTATAATATTTAGTGGGTTTTTGGCCCTTGTATACAATATATTGGGCCGGACTATTGAGGGAGAGATGAACTTTTGGAAAAGTATGTAATAAAGGGCGGAAGAAAGCTCGTAGGAGAGGTTGAAATCAGCGGCGCAAAGAATGCCGCAGTTGCAATTCTTCCTGCTGTTATTCTTTCGGACGAGCCCTGTGTACTTGAAAATGTACCGAATATCAGTGACGTTTCTATAATAATCCGTATTCTTTACGAAATGGGCGCAGATGTCAAGATGCTTGACAAATCGACAATGCGTATCGACGCTACTATGATAAAAGACCCTGTTGTGCCTCACGATATGGCACGTCAGATGAGAGCGTCATATTATTTTCTCGGAACACTCCTCGGCAAGTTTTCAAGAGCGAGGGTAGCAATGCCGGGAGGGTGTAATCTCGGTGACAGACCGATTGACCAGCACCTCAAGGCGTTTGAAGCGCTTGGCGGAAAGTGCAACATCGAGCACGGTATGATTGACGTTACTGCAAAGCAGCTTATCGGCTCACAGATTTATCTTGATATGGTATCTGTCGGCGCAACGATAAACGCAATGCTTGCGGCAGTCAAGGCAAACGGTCTTACAATCATTGAAAATGCGGCGAAGGAGCCTCACATTGTTGACCTTGCGAACTTCCTTAACTCTATGGGTGCGGATATCATGGGCGCAGGTACCGATGTAATCAAAATCAAGGGCGTGCCTTATCTCAAGGGCACGACATATTCAATCATTCCCGACCAGATTGAAGCGGGAACATATATGATAGCGGCAGCGGCTACAAGAGGGAATGTTCTTATAAAGAATGTAATTCCCAAGCATCTTGAGTCTATTACGGCAAAGCTCGAAAAAATCGGCGTAAATGTCGAAGAATACGACGACAGCGTGAGAATTTCCGTTGACGGCCCGTTTGTAAAGACTTCTGTAAAGACAATGCCGCATCCGGGATTTCCGACCGATATGCAGCCGCAGATTGCGACGCTCCTCTGTCTTGCGGAAGGTACAAGCATCGTAACAGAAGGCATCTGGGACAATCGTTTCAGATATGTAGACGAGCTTCGTCGTATGGGCGCCAATATTTCCGTTGACGGAAAGGTTGCCGTCATTGACGGAGTGGGAGAGTTAATGGGTGCTCCCGTAAAGGCTCCCGACCTCAGAGCAGGTGCCGCACTCATCATTGCGGGACTCTGCGCAACGGGAATTACCGAAATAGAGGACATTCATCATATCGAGCGTGGCTATGAAGAGCTTGTCGAAAAGCTCCGTGGACTCGGTGCAGATATTTCAAAGAAGACAATCCCCGGAACATCGGTAAGAAAAGCAATAGGCTAGTTTTAATGGAATGGAGGGCTTATGGCAAGGATATATCCGCTTTTCAGTTCAAGCAAGGGAAATTCCGTTTTTGTCGGTTCATCGACAGAGGGGGTTCTCATTGACGCAGGCGTGTCCTACAAAAGACTGTGTCAGGCTTTATGCACCTGCGGACTTGATATCAATGCCATAAAGGCGATTTTTGTAACGCACGACCATTCCGACCATATATCAGGGATAAAGACATTCACCAAAAAGCATAATATTCCTGTCTATGCACGCCGTGAAACGATAGAAAAGCTGATGAAATCGGGCGAAATCAACTCCGAAGGAATAGCTGTCGACGGCGAGGTTTCGGTAGGAAGTATGAAGGTCTTTTCGTTCCCGACGCCTCACGACACAGCAGGCAGCTGTGGTTATCGTATCACAGCACCCGACGGAAAAATCTGTGCTGTTTGCACCGATGTCGGAAGAATCACCGACGAGGTCGCAGACGGAATCCGTGGCTGTGACGCAGTAATGCTTGAGGCAAATTACGACGAGGAAATGCTCCGAAAGGGAGAGTATCCGTTCTATTTAAAACAGCGTATATCCAACGGCAACGGACACTTGTCCAACGTCAAATGCGGAGAGCAGATAAGAAAGCTCATAGAGGGCGGAACGATGAGGTTTATTCTCGGGCATCTCAGCCAGGACAACAACACCCCGTCGGTAGCCTGCCGCACTGTTGAGAGTTATCTCAGCGGCCTTGTGCGTAACAGGGATTACATATTGGAGGTTGCACCCGTTGAAACCACGGGGTATTGTATGCCATTCTGACTTTGCGGGTATCGGTAAGACCGATGCCCTTTATTTTTTGGAGGGAAAATATGCAGACTGTAAATATAATAACCGTCGGAAAATTAAAAGAAAGCTATTTCCGTGACGCCTGCGCAGAGTATGTCAAGCGTCTCGGAGCGTTCTGCAAGATAAATGTGATTGAGCTTGCTGAAAGCAGACTTCCCGATAACCCGTCGGAGAGTGAAATCGCAAAAGCCCTCGACTCCGAGGGGAAGGAAATGCTCTCTCTCATTTCGGGAAAATCCGCATACAATATTGCAATGTGTATTGAAGGAAGTCAGCTCTCCAGCGTGGAGCTTTCGCAGAAACTCGACGATGTTGCGGTATCGGGGAGCAGTACGGTAAATTTCGTCATCGGAAGCTCATTCGGTATCTGCGATGAAGTCAAGAAAAAATGCCATTTCAGAATGTCAATGTCAAAGATGACATTCCCGCATATGCTTGCAAGAGTAATGCTACTCGAGCAGGTTTATCGTGCGTACCAGATTTCCGTCGGCGGAAAATACCACAAGTGATTTACACCTTTGCGTTTGCGGAGTTGTAGCTTCGTGCAAGTCTGTTCCAGGTGGGAGAGTCGACGTCTCCCGTTTCGGGAAGTCCCGAAAGCCGTTGGAACGACCTTACCGCTGAGGCTGTATTGTCGCCGAAAATGCCGTCAATCCTGATTGACTCAAGGTTATCCCATTCGCCCGAAACGGTGTCAAGCATCGCCTGTATGATGAAGATGAGATTTCCGCTGTCGCCGACGCTTACTACCGCACTGTCTGCGGTGAACGGAATGATATACACGGGTGGCCCGATAATCTCAAGCGCATCGTTATGCTCACGGGCAAGAGTGTTCCAGGTCAGCGTGTCAACCTCGCTTGTTTCGGGAAGACCGTATTCGTGCTGAAAAATCCGTACGGCGTCACGGGTGGCGTCGTCATACACCCCGTCTATTATAATGGCGGGGATTTTTTCGTTTACGGAGGAAATATTACGCAGGAATTTCTGCACCTCACGTATGTGATTGCGTTTGTCTTCTTCTGTATAAGCCATCGGAAAATCCTCCTATTTTATAGTGTACCCCGGGTTCTGCTCGGGGTTTTTGTCGTATCCGAATTTAAGGTCGGAGTATACCGACGCTATTTCGTCCCAGGTTATCGCCGATACCACTCCCGTAGGGTTTAACCCGAACTGATTCTGAAATGAAATCACGGAGCTTTTTGTCATCGGCCCGAAATATCCCGTGGGGTTGACATCCGAAACCTGCGGATAGGTTTTGTGTATGTAGGAAAGATACTGCTGAAGAATTCTTACATACTCGTTTGTTATACCCTCTGAAAGAACAATGTTCGGATAAAGTGCAATGTTGTTTTCGGGCGACGGAGCAGGTACGCTCTCGATAATGCCTGCGTATGCACGATAGATTTCGTTCCAGGTATCCTCGTCGACAATCCCTGTCGGCTCAAGTCCGAAAAGCTTCTGAAAAGCCTTCACGCTGTCCTCGGTCATTGTGCCGAAGTTGCCCGTTATGTCAACGGGCGGAACACGCTCGTAATACGCACCGATTACCGCAAGGTAATACTGGAATACACGCACATAGTCGTTTGAATCCCCGACACGCAGTACCTCGGGGAATTTACTGCTTATGTCGGAAAGTGCCAGCCCCTCGGAGTTGAGTTCCGACAGCCGTTTTATGCTGGTGTAGATGTAGATTATCTTGTACCAGGTCGCTTTGTCCACAACGCCGTTCTGCGGAAGATTCCATATCCTCTGGAATTCCTTGACGGCATTTTCCGTAGACACCCCGAAAATTCCGTCAACGGGATATATTTTCGGTATAGCGGGATAGTTTGCGGAGATACGGTTCAGCCTTGTCTGTATCAGTGACACATTTCCTCCCGACATTCCCAGATTTATCGGTATTCCGGGATATGACGGGTCGTTTGCCTGGACGGGTGCGTCGGAGATAATGTCAATATCGTCGCCGTAATAGTATGTCAGTATGTTGTAGGGTATGTACCCCTGATTTGCAAGCGTTACACTTCCCCATTGCGAAAGCCCGTTGCATTGCACCTCCTTACCGTCGCAGAATACAGCAAAGAGAGGCTCGATATTTCCCTGCCGTGATATGTAGGAGTTGAAAATTTCATCCACGACCCTGCTTATCGGCTGGAATATATCCCGCCCCGGAACATAGGACATATCGTACTGTATTGAGTTTGTTATGTCGAAGTCATACCCCTGACTGCGATAGTATTCGGTGTATATGCGGTTGAGCGCATAGGAGATTATAACGTACACATTCGCCCGTATTGAGTTTTCGGGCCAGGTGGGATATATCTCGCTCGATGCCACATTCTTCACATAGTCGGGAAAGCTGACGGTCACATTTTCGGCGTCGGATTTCGGGTAGCCGAGATGTACCGTGATTTTTTCGGGTATAAAAGGTTCTCCCTGCATAGACGCCTCCTATTCCAGATCCTGCGGTTCATTTTCGTTGAAAACAATATCTCTGTCGGGATAGAGCTGAAATTCGGGCAGGGGAATCATATTCACCTGCTGAATGGACTTCACTCCCGAAAAAACGGGGATGTTGTTGTTCACAACGGGGTAGAAACCGTTCATTGTCGTGTATGTGCTGTACGATGCGTAGGGTTTTCCGTCGCTGTCGGGCGAAAGCGAAAGATTTCTCGGCGGTGCTTCAAGCGCAAGTGAATTTGAACGCCCGCTTTTGTCTGTCGTGAGGAAAGCGATGATATTCCGTTTTCCGTCGTCCTGCGTGAATACCGTTATGTGTGCGTCGGCAAGGGGAATATCTCCCCGTGCGGTAGTGACTTCAAGTATCAGCGTGCCGTAGTTTTCTTCGGGCAGGTCGGGAAGTTCCTCCTGCACCAACGGAACTTCGTCCATAGGGTCGGGCGGTATCGTTGTCGGCGGCGTCACCCTTGAGGTGTTTTCCGTCGGGGTGCGGTCACGGTACATACGCATCATTTCGTCCATATATTTCTGCGTTACAGCCGTCTGCGTCTTTTTGTCATTCTTGTTTTTCATAGCAAAATCCTCCTGTACTATTATAAAGAATAATATGCACCGCAAAGGATAAATACCACTTCTACAAAAAGAAAAAGGCATCGGAATTAAATCCGATGCCTTTTCAGGTATTAATCAAGAGGTTGTTATTATGAAAATTACTTCTTCTTAGCGATTACTGCTGCAGCCATGATTGCAACGGGGATTACAGCGAGTGCTACTGCTGAGTTACCTGTTGAAGGGTTAGCTGCTGCGTCTGTTGCAGCTGCTACTGTTGTTGCTGCGGGAGCAGAGGGGAGAGCAGCCTCAACTGTTGTTTCAGCTTCGCCTGCTGCGAGGTCTTCAAAGAGAGTAGTAGCTACTGCCTTGTCTGTGATGTTGAGAACATATGTTGAGCAGTGTGTGAAGGGGAGCTTTACAGAGCCGTCTTCAGCAATCTTTGTGCTTCCCTGGAGTTCGAGCTTCTTTGTAGTGGGGTTGTAGTAGTAAAGGTTAACGAACTTGCCTGCGTTTTCCTTCTTTACATTGTACTTGAGTGTTCCCTTGAATCCGAGTTCACCGTCGTGTGCAATGTCGATGATGTTTGTGCTGTCGCCTGAAATGTCCTTGAGAGCGTCAACGTCAACCATTGAAACTGCATTCTTGTTGATAGAAAGGTTGATGTTGCCCTTTGCTTCCTTGACATCTGAGATTTCCCATGTGTAGCCTTCGTAGTTTACAACGAGTGTAGCCTTGCTCTTTGCAGCAGCTGCAATGTAGTCCTTTGAAACTTCGTTGTTCGTTGTTGTTACAGTAATCTTTTCATCCTTCTTGGCATTGATGATGCCAGCCTTTGTGTTTGAAGGGTTTGAAGGTGTTGAAGATGAACCTGAACCTGATGAAGGTTCATCTTTGGGAGTTTTATTAAGACTGATTATTATTGTTCCTATATCGTTACTAACTGACATGGTAACATCTTTCCAATCAGTAAGAGTAGCAACAGTAAGTTCACCGAGTGTGTAATCCGCTTCTGGAGTGATTGTTATTGTACAAACATACAAATCTTCTGTGATAATATGGTCACTGTCAAGTTCTTCTTCATCAAGAGTCCATACATAATCCACAGTATATCCTGTTCCGCCGTCGTTTTCAACTGTAGGAAGAGTACCACCAACTTCAAAAATAGACATATTGATTATTACTTCTTCAATCTGTGTATCTTCGGGATTAGGTTCGGGTGTTGTCGGTTCATCTTTACCGCACGATGAGCACTTGCCATCTACATAATTGTGTGCTGTCATAGAAATTGCTTCTATTTCCTCTGATCCGCATGAACATACTCTTTTTCTCGAACCTTCTTCTGTACAAGAAGCTTCCTTTGTAATGCTCCACTCACCGAAAGTGTGTGTTACTTCATTTAAGTGTTCACCACAGCCGTTATCACAGACATTCCAATGATGAGTTTCGTTAGCTGAAGTATCGCCGGGAGCGTGGCCATCAGGGTCTATTTCGCCTTCTGCACCGCATACACTGCATGTTCCCGGTGTTGTACATGTTGCACCGGCATTGTCACATCCGCTGTGTGTTGCGTCACATGTTTCTGTGTCGTTCTCCGGATTAGTGTTTGTGCATGCACCGTTTGACCAGTTGTGACTGTCGCAGGTATAAGCAAAAGCAGAAACTGTTGCCATTGACATTACCATCATAGATGCCAAAAGCATTGCGAGGGTTCTTTTTGTCTTCATAATCTTTACTCCTTTGTGTGTTTTTTTGCAATAATGCAATGTGGGTTAATGTTACATCAGAAAATCTGCAAATTCAACAGTTTTGCAAAAATGACAAAGTTAATGACAAAATTGACAGATAGGGTTTGTCAACCTCGATAATTTTTTATCATGCTTTTGTTGGATTTGTACAATTTTCTGTTTATAACATACCCTGTAACATACACTATAACATATAAATATCATAATTGTCAAGTATAATTATAATTGACGGGTAAAATAATAAATATATGTATAATAAGAGGGTGGTTTTATGAGCGAAAAGCTGAAGATTCCGAAGAAGAACAATATCAGGGGAGAGGACGGGTACAAGGTCTTTTCCGTGCGTGTCAAGGATTCGCTTGTGTCGGGTCTGGACGCTATTTCCGAGCAGACAAACCGCTCACGCAACGAGCTTATAAATATTATGCTTGATTTTGCGATAAAAAACTGTATAATAACAGATATAGAGGATGTTGACAAAAACAACTGAGGAGGATACGAAAAATGAAATCCACAAATAAATTTTCTCTTGCGGGAATTCCTCTCGGCATTGTCGGGATTATACTCGCACTTGTGTTTCCGCTTGCAAGCTACGCTTGTTGTGTGCCCGGGCTGATATATTCTCTCGGCAACAAGAAAAAATCCCGTAAGCGTTCTGTGGGCGGTACGGTACTCAATATTGTCGGTCTGTCGCTGGCGGCGATAAATTCCGCTATTGCAGTTGTAATTGCGGTCAGGGACTGGCAGAAGGGCAAATAAACAAAAATGAAAAATTCCCTGTTACCGAAAAACTCGGCGGCAGGGAATTTTATATTGCACAGAGTCGAAAAAAATGCTATACTATATCTAATGCGTATTAATGTTAGGAGGATTTAGATTGAAGTACACTCAGGGAAAATATCCGATAGTGAAGAAGACAACTCTCGCTAAGGAAATTTACGATTTTACAATTCTTTGCCCCGAAATTGCGGCGGTTGCCGAAAAGGGACAGTTTATCAATGTCATTGCGGACGGTTACACCCTCCGCCGTCCTATTTCAATCTGCGGAATTGACAAGGAAAACGGCACTCTCCGTATCGTTTTCGAGGTGCGTGGAAAGGGCACAAAGGAAATAGCAAAGCTCAACGAGGGCGAGCTTATCGACATTCTCGCCCCTCTCGGAAAAGGCTTCCCTACGGGAGAATACAAGACAGCTATCACTGTCGGCGGCGGAATAGGCACTCCCCCGATGGTTGAGGTCGCAAAGCACTTCGGTGAAAACTGCCGTGCAATAAGCGGATTCAGAAGTGCGTCTGCTGTAATTCTTCAGGAGGATTTCAGGGCGTCGGGCGCTGAAACAATACTCTGCACCGACGACGGCACAGCAGGAAGAAAGGGCTATGTAACCGAGGCTCTCAAAGACGAAGTTGCAAAGAAAAAGCCCGATGTAATCTATGCGTGTGGTCCCAATGTGATGATAAAGGGCGTCGTTGACATTGCAAAGGAAAACGGAATTCCGTGTTATATCTCCCTTGAGGAGAGAATGGGCTGCGGTATAGGTGCGTGCCTTGTGTGTGCGTGCCGTACAGTCAAAAACGGTGAGGAATACTACGCTCACGTTTGTAAGGACGGCCCCGTATTCAATTCCGAGGAGGTAATTTTCTGATGGCGGATTTAAGCGTAAAGGTCGCAGGGGTCGACTTCAAAAACCCCGTAATTGTTGCGTCGGGAACATTCGGCTACGGTCACGAATATGAGGAACTTTTCCCCCTCTCAAAGCTCGGAGGGATTTCCACAAAGGGAACAACGGGTGCCAAGAGAACGGGAAACCTCGCCCCGAGAATTGCCGAAACTCCGAGCGGAATACTCAATTCCGTAGGACTTCAGAACCCCGGAATAGATGCGTTTATCGAAAAGGAACTCCCGTATCTTCTCACCAAGGATACAACTATCGTTGCGAATATTGCGGGTGCTACTCCCGAAGAATGTGCCGAGGTTGCGGCAAAGCTTGACTCCACCGATGTGGATATGATAGAGCTTAACATTTCCTGCCCCAATGTAAAGCAGGGCGGTGCGGCGTTCGGCGTTTCCTGCGAGGGTGCTGCGGGCGTGACAAAGCTGGTGCGTGCCGCTACCAAAAAGCCGCTTATGGTAAAGCTCTCCCCGAATGTAACGAACATCGTTGACATCGCAAAGGCTGTTGAGGCTGAAGGTGCAGACGCACTTTCACTCATCAACACACTTCTCGGAATGAGAATAGACATAAATTCACGCCGCCCCATTCTCCGCAATAATGTCGGAGGGCTTTCAGGCCCGTGCGTATTCCCCGTTGCAGTAAGAATGGTATGGCAGGTTGCCTCTGCTGTCGGAATTGATGTTGTCGGCATGGGCGGAATTTCAAACTACGAGGACGCAATCGAAATGATGATGGCAGGTGCAAAGGCAATACAGATAGGCACAGTTCTTTTCAACAACCCCTACGCTGCGGTTGAGATTGCCGACGGAATGAACAGCTGGCTTGACAGCAAGGGAATAAAGAGCGTTTCCGAAATTGTCGGAACGGTCGAAAAGTGGTAAGAGGTACTGGCGTATGAAGATACTTGCAGTTGATTTCGGTGATGTAAGGACAGGTCTTGCGGTCTGCGACAGAACGGAATTTCTCGCCTCACCAATCGGCGTTATACAGGAGCGTAATTTCGGGGAATGTGTACTCAAGGTTTCCTATGTGGCGCAGGAATACGGCGTGGGAGAAATCATTGTCGGCCACCCGAAGAATATGGACGGCAGCGAGGGTGAAAGAGCGCAGAAATGCGAAATGTTCGCAAGTCAGCTCGAGGAAGTCACAGGCCTCCCCGTAAAGCTCTGGGACGAGCGCAGAACAACAATCACGGCGCATAACATCCTCAACGAAACCGATACAAGAGGCAAAAAGAGAAAAGAGGTTGTCGATGCAGTTGCGGCAACGGTTATTCTCGAAAGCTATCTGAGGTACAGAGAACTTCAGAAAGAAAACAAAGAATAAAATATAAAGTCACTCCGATGTAAGAGTGATACCCGTGCAGAAATTTTATATGTATTTATTGAGGGGAATCTTTCTGAAGAAAGGTTCCCCTTCAAAGACTTTAAAGCTAAAAACAAACCCATAGGGTAAATCCCTATGGGTTTGCTTTTAAATCTGAAGTTTTCGTATTTGTCAGTTTTCTCCCGGAATCATATCGTAGTCGTAAAAAGTCTTTGTGTCCGACACAAGATAACCGTAGTAGATTTCCCCACCCCATTCTCCCTGGGTGCAGAGATAACAGTACCTCGGCTCGCCATCTTCGGGGGTGAGCTCGTAGTAGTGGTCCCAGCCTGTGCAGTTGGAGTATTTTATCGTGACATTCGGGGGGCCGATTTCATTCTGGATGTCTCTTAAATCTGTGTATTTTCCGAGGAGTGCCTGCATTTCGGAGGCGGAAATCTGTCTGTCGTACGGCGTGAATTCAAACCCTCTGCCGTCAATCAGTCTTGCGCAGATGGCGTTTTCGTAAAACACCGAGCAGGCAAGGGCTTTGTTGCTGTAGTCTATATCGCTCGCATTGCCCTCGACATTTTCTATGTAAAATCCCGTGACGCCGACATCGTTGGGTGAAAGGTCATTGCAATGGCAGAAGTTGAGGTAGATTATATACCACTCGCCGTCAAGATAGCAGGTGTAGTGTGTGTAACCGTCTTTTTCAAGATTTCCGTCATTGGCAGATGCCCCGCCGCTGACACCGCCTCCGTCAAGCTCAACGGTGGAGAGTCCCACGGGGTAGGATTCGAAGAATTTATCAAGGTCGGAATTAAATCGTGCCTCGCTCTGAATATTCGGCGTAAAGTTCTTTGCGAAGGCCTCACGGTCGCCTGCATCTGCGGATTGAAGGAGTGCCTCGATTACTTCTGCCGCCGCCGCATTGTCGCCGACATTTTCATTACGCCATTTGTCAGGCACACATTCGTAGTTCGCACGGGCAATAGAAGTCGTTATTGTCGACTTTGCGACTGAAATCACGAGAGTTTCGCAGGTAACTACGCCCGGCGCAAGAAACAGCGCACTTACAATTATAATAACAGTCGGGAATATCCGCCCCTCGTTTCTTTTAAGGCAACGCAATATTATTCCGACTGTAAGTATTACAAGTCCTATAAGGAAAAGACCTATAAGAAACCCCGCAAAAAGCGCAAGGTATGCAAATATCATTGATACGAAAGCCATAATGCTGTCCCTCCTGTGAGAAAAATTGTCATCTCATTATACCAATAATAAACTGTATAGTCAATAGAGGCTATATTCCGAGGATATAAAAGCCGTTGAAGTTCCTTGCTTTCTCAAGCCATTTAATTAATGCGGAATAATCCTCGGGATTGTTTTCCGTAATTCTATTTATAATAGTATCCATTTCCGACGGTGGATAATAGTTGATGCCGTAGATGTCCACAACTCCTGTATTCAGGTTGTTGTATATTCCACAGTCGAAAATCCTGCTGTATTCCCGATAGAAAAGATTTTCGTCCGTGATGTAAAGCGAGTCGTCAAGTCGGTTTTCTATATTGTCAACCGATACGATTTCTTTAATGTCGGAGCTTTTCGGCATACGGCAGAACTGAAGCTCTATAAAGCAGGAGGATTTGTATTCCTCATAAAAATCAGATGTGTGAAAAAGCATAATGTCACCTCTGTTGTATTATATCACACGGGATATGCACCGTCAACGAAGGCTATTCCTCCGAATTAATACGGAATGATTTTACCAGCTCCGCAATTCCGACGAACAGGAGAAATACCGCAAAGATATACCGCATATTTTCGTTGCCGATGTAGTGTGCAAGCGCAGTCCCTGCAACAGCGGCAACAGCCCCCGATATTGCCGACGGTGCGATTGCTTTCTTGTCAATAAGTCCGTTCCTGTTGTGCAGGATTATCGACAGTAGTGCAACAGGGAGAAAAAAGAGCAGGTTGAGCCCCTGCGCCTCGAGTTGTTTGAACCCACCGAAAACGGTAAGAAAAATCATCAGCACCATACCGCCGCCTATTCCGAGCGACGCCGCAACTCCCGAAACAAATGCCGCAACTATCATAAGAAAGGTATTCATACAAAAAACAACCTCACAGCAGAAATTATAAGAAGTCCGCCGAATATACGCTTGAGTATTTTCGTCGGGATTTTCTTCATCAGAAAGCATCCGACAAGTGCGCCGACAATTCCGGACGGAATGAGGATTACTGTACCTGACAGGTCGACGGAGTTGTTTATGAGATAGAATATAATGCTCACTATCGAAAGTATGAATGTTATCGCTATTGATGTAGCGTGTGCTTTTTTCGGGGGAGTGCCTGCTTTCTCCAACAGCGGCACTGCGGCGACTCCTCCGCCCGAACCGAAAAATCCGTTGAGCAGTCCCGACACCGCACCGAGCAGACGGTAGTGTGTTTTATTCACGGCGGTTTCCTCTTTTCTTTTTTGATGGGAATATTTTTTGCCGCTGCAATAAAAATATACAGAATTTGCACTTGAAAAAATCGTGCGGCGGTGTTATACTATAAACAGAAGATATTCTGCCTTGTGCGTTTGGTTTAGTTTTTTAAATCCAACACTTATTAAAAGGGATTTGTCGGCTGCTGCGGATTGCAGACCTCCCGTCCTGCGGAAGAAGGGAGCGTGAAACAGCAGGGACATTGCCCACCTGCTGTATGCGGGTTTTTATTGCTTCACCGACGGCAAGGCGGTTAATTGAAAATAACGCTCAGGCGTTAAAAAACCTCGGGAAGTTTTCTTCCCGAGGTTTTATTTTTTACCACATTAATTGTTTATTCGAAATCGTCCTCTTCGTCGTCTTCGCCTTCGAAGATTTCTTCAATTCGCTTGAGGAAAATTTCACCCACTCTGTCAAACTCTTCGTCGTCATCGATGGATACCATCATATCCTCGCCCTCAGCGTCCTTGTCTGCTTTGAGGATTACAAGCTCTCCATCCCCGTCAATGAGGTCGTCCGCAGTGGGTGAGTAGGGAACAAGAGCGTAGTATGTCACACCCTCGTAGTCCATACAGTCGAGAAGTTCAAAAGTCTGCTCCTCGCCTTCTTCGTCGACGAGTGTATATAAATCGGGGCCGTATTCCATAATTTCGTCAGCCATTGTAAATTCTCCCTTCAGGTAAAAAATAAGGGTGAACAAGTCACCCAACATTTTTATTATACTATTATATTTATTTATTGTCAATAGTAAAAGTCAACAAATAAACTACACAAAAGTTTACCACAATATTTGAGAAAAACTATTGACATTGTACAAAAGATGGTGTATATTATAGTTACAGGGAAAACACAAAGGGTTACACCAAAAGGTGAGTACCTCAGATAAGCAACGGTTTATGCTTGACAGTATACGCCGGATATCTTCTCGAGGGAGAGGGCATCATGGTTATACGGGGTGTAGGCGGCAGGGTGCAGACAGTATCGGAAAGGAAGGCGGGTCCGTTGGATAAAATTGAACAGTCATCGCAGTATATTTCTTGCGGCTCGTTGGTAGCCGAACTGTAAAGTTTCCGTTTGATAGAGGGATTGACACGGACATGGTCCGGTATCCGAATTAGGCAGTTAGCCTGTTGTAAGGAATACGACAGTTGATATAGCGAGACCGTTACAAATTGCATTGACTTTAGCGACTTACCGCTGATGAGCGGGCGTACAGCGAAGGTCGGGTGAGGAGTAAGAGAAATATACATTGCGATATAGGAAAGAACTTCGGTGTGCATTGAGTTACAGGTTGAAGCCGGGATGGTTTGGACGGTTTGGGGCACATAAAAACCGAGATTAAGTCCGGAAGGATTAATATAAAGCGGCTACGAAAAAACTATGAAGGGTGAGTCCTATGCAGTAAGAAAATCATAACAGTATACAAATCTTTTAGAAAAGGTGATAAAGATGTGGCGTAAAAGCTGACACCCGAAAATCTTAAAAAAGGTTGGATGCTTATGATTTCGTTTAAAGCAACTAAAAGAGGAAAAATTCTGAAAATGTAATATGATTGGGGTGAGACCACCTGTTTAGTTAGCTTTTTTCAATGACCTGACTAAAATAAGGAGAAAGGGCAGGTGATACATCTATGATGGGATTGATACTTGCTTTTCACGATCTGAATATTTAAATAGAAATATAAGGGGTGAGTCCAACAGGTAGTTAGGCGATGCAAAGAAATTTGCTCAAGATTGAATGACAAATTTTTCGTAAAGAAGTTGGTTTTATGATAAAGGGTTATACCAAAATTACAATGTAAGGAGTGAGTCCCGTGGCATAAGCCCTGGCTGGTTTGAAAACCAATAACACCAATTGAATTTATAGAAGGGAACGGTAGGTCTTATCGTTCCCTTTGTCAATTATATTCGCAAAAAGCATTGTGTGAAAAATAAAATCCACGGAGAAATTTCAATCTCCGTGGGTTTTTGTTTTTAATCGGAAAGCTTGTCAAAGGTGTACTTTTTCAGTTCCGTTTTGACGATGTCGGTTATGTTGCTGAAAGCACGCTGATAACAGCACATGCCGGATTTCCCGCAGGAACATTCATAGTCGCTGTCAAGGCAACGGCTGAAATGATATGTACCCTCTACTGTTTCGATTATGTCATAAAGGGATATTTCCGATGGTGTTTTTGCAAGCTCATATCCGCCCTGTGTTCCCTTGAATGATTTTACAAGGTCGGCGGCAACGAGCTTTCTGAGGATTTTGAGTGAAAACCTCAGACTTACGCAGGTTTTTTCGGATATTGTTTTTGCGTCAAGCCGCTTGTTTTCTCTGACAAGGCAGGAAACAATTCGTACTGCGTAATCGGATTCCAGTGTGATATGCATATAATAATCTCCTAATCAAGAAAATCCTTTACCTTTTTGCTTCTGCTGGGGTGACGGAGCTTTCTGAGCGCCTTTGCTTCAATCTGACGGATACGCTCTCTCGTTACATTGAATTCCTTGCCGACTTCTTCAAGTGTGCGTGAACGACCGTCTTCAAGACCAAAACGGAGTCTGAGAACCTTTTCTTCTCTTTCTGTAAGAGTTGAAAGAACCTCGCTGAGCTGCTCCTTGAGGAGTATTAGCGATGCTGCCTCTGCGGGAGCGGGAGCGTCGTCATCGGGAATAAAATCTCCGAGATGGCTGTCTTCCTCTTCACCGATAGGTGTTTCGAGTGATACGGGGTCCTGAGCTATACGCATGATTTCACGTACTCTGTCAACGGGCATATCAAGTTCTGCTGCGATTTCGTCGGGTGACGCATCGTGTCCGTTCTTGTGGAGAAGTCTGCTCTGAACCTTCTTTACCTTTGTTATGGTTTCTACCATGTGGACGGGAATTCGGATTGTTCTTGCCTGGTCAGCGATAGCTCTTGTAATAGCCTGTCTTATCCACCATGTAGCGTATGTCGAGAACTTGAATCCCTTGGTGTGGTCGAACTTTTCAACTGCCTTGATGAGTCCGAGATTACCTTCCTGAATGAGGTCAAGGAACTGCATTCCACGGCCGACATACTTCTTTGCAATTGATACAACAAGTCTGAGGTTAGCCTCTGACAGACGCTTTCTTGCATAGGGGTCGCCCTTTGCCATACGCTCTGCAAGCTCAATTTCTTCTTCCGCTGAAAGAAGGGGAACACGGCCGATTTCCTTGAGGTAGATGTTTACGGGGTCGTCGATTGATACGCCTTCGCCCGAAGAACCTGAGTCGTCAGCCTCTTCAGCCATAATGTCAATCGGCAGGGAAATGTCGTTGTCAACATTGAAGTCTTCAATGATTTCGATGTTGAGGTCGGCGCAGTTGTCGTAGAACTTGTCCATCTGGTCGATGTCAAAGTCAAGTTCCTCAAGTGCATCGGTGATTTCCTTTGTGGTGAGCTTTCCATTGATTTTACCCTGTTCGATAAGGCTGTCAATGGTTGCTTTCTTTTCGTTGTTCATGTATTTTTCTCCTTCCGTGAAATGATTTACTTGTTTTTAAGTGCCTCTGCAAGCTTCAGGAAATCATCGTCGGACAGATTGCCCGTCGGTCTTTCCGTAAAATTCAACAGAACATTTATATAGTCATCAACAATTTCGTCGGTAATCTTTATATCGCTGTATTTCACGATTATTTCAGATATTTTACCCATTTCTTCAACAGAAAATTCATCCGAAAGCGATGATATGCTGAAATTTGGCGAAGAGTTGATTTTTCTTGCTATTGCATCGTACAGTTTTTTGTTGAAAGCTGTGATGAATTTTTCGGGGGAAAGTTTTTGCGTTATCTTTTCCGATTTCTCGGGGTTCTGGAAAAGATATGCGATAATTCCGCATTCCGCCTTGCTTTCTTTCGGGTATTTTATGGCGTCGGGATTTACTGCGTTTCTGCGGAAAGCCACAGAGGTATCTCTTGTCCATTCAAGCTCCCTGCCTGCCTTTGCACGACCACGGATAACGCCCTTTACCTGCGTGCGTATCGTGTCTGCGGAAACCTTCTGGTCGTCGGCAACACGGGAGATATATACATCTCTCTCAATGTCCGATGAAATATCCGCAAGTACATTTATCGCACGACGGAGATATATCACCCTGTCGGTTTCGGTGGTAAGGTCGAGGCCGTTTTTGGCTTTTTCAAGCTCGAATGCAATCGCTCCCCCCGAATTGTCAAGCAACAGCTTGAATCTTGTTGAGCCGTTTTTCTTGATGTATTCGTCGGGGTCTTTTGCGCCTTCCATCTTTATGATTTTTGTCACAAGTCCCGCCTCTGAAAGAAGATTTATCGCCTTGTGAGTGGCTTTCTGTCCCGCCTCGTCCGAGTCGTAGGCGATAACAACTTCCTTGGCGTATCTTGAAATAAGCCTTGCCTGTTCGGGAGTGAGCGCCGTGCCGAGAGTGGCAACGACATTTTCAAATCCCGCCTGATTTATAGCAATGACGTCCATATATCCTTCGGCGAGGATAATTCTGTCGGTCTTTGCGTTCTTCGCAAAATTCATAGAAAAAAGATTTCGGCTTTTCTTGAACACGGGGGTGTCGCCCGAGTTGAGATATTTCGGGCCGTCGCCGTCGAGAATACGCCCGCCGAAAGCTATTACATTCCCTCGCAGGTCGATTATCGGGAACATCGCACGGTCGATGAAAACGGGATAAATTCCACCACGCTGACTTCTTTTGCAAAGATAGGCGGTGATAAGCTCATCTTCCGTAAAGCCTTCTTTTTTCATATATCTGACAAAGGTGTTGAAATCGTTGGGAGCGTATCCGAGGCCGTATTTTATGACGGTTTCGGGTTTAAGCTCACGGCCGGCGAAATACCTGCGCCCCTTTTCTCCGATTTCGTGCTTTAATACCGAATGAAAAAATCTTGCGGCGGTGCGGTTTGCCTCAAGCACTCTTGCCTTTATGTGCGCCGATTCGCTGTTGACACCATCTTCGGGGAGAGAAATTCCCGACTTGTCGGCAAGGAATTTTACAGCCTCCATATAGTCGAGGTTTTCCATCATTCGCACGAAGGTGATTACATCTCCTCCCGCTCCGCAGCCAAAGCAGTAAAAGCTTGAGGTTTCGGGATAAACCGTGCAGGACGGAGTTTTTTCGGAATGAAAAGGACAGAGGCACACATAATTATGTCCCCGCCTTGTAAGAGTGGTGTATGGCGACATTATGTTTTCTATCGGATTACTCTGTCGGAGCTGGTATAAAAAATCATCTGACAGCATAGTGTCGCCTCCTTTTATATATTAGTTGTTGAGATTGAGCTGAAGTTCAAAAGCCTTGGGGATGAAAAGCTCCTCATACAGCTTGATTGCATAGCCGTCAGTCATTCCCGCAATATAGTCGCACACTGCACGGTCTTTATCGTAGACGGTCATTATGCGCTTGTATTCATCGGGCATTCTTTCGGGGTTTTTGAGGAAGTATTTGTACAGCTTTTCAACGAGCATCTTCGCTTTTTCTTCCTCTTTTTTTGCAAGCTGATTTGTATAGACGTTGGCAAACATGAATGTACGCAGGTCATCGTGGGCTTTTTTTATCTTGGGCGACATTCTTATGTCTTCGGCACCGTTGTCGATGATTGAGCCTACAAGCGTTGTTATACGCTTTGCTTTTGTGTTGCCGAGGACATCCGTTATTTCTTTCGGGAGGTCGTTTTCACATATCACTCCCGCACGGATGGCGTCGTCTATGTCGTGATTTATGTATGCTATTTTATCGGCAAGTCGTACGAGATAGCCTTCCTTTGTGGCAGCCACCTGATTTGTATGGCAGGCAATTCCGTTTTTGACTTCGTATGTGAGATTGAGTCCCTTGCCGTTTTTTTCGATGTAGTCAACTACACGCACGCTCTGAAGATAATGCTTGAAACCGTACGGGCAGATTTCGTTGAGTATGCTTTCGCCCGAATGACCGAAAGGCGTATGCCCGAGGTCGTGGCCGAGCGCAATGGCTTCGGTGAGGTCGTCGTTCAGGCGGAGCGCCCTTGCGAGAGTGCGGGCAATCTGCGAAACCTCAAGTGTGTGGGTGAGGCGTGTACGGTAGTGGTCGCCTTCGGGAACGAGGAAAACCTGCGTCTTGTGCTTCAGGCGTCGGAAGGAGTTACTGTGGATTATTCTGTCCCTGTCACGCTGGAAGTCGGTACGGTAAGGACATTTTTCTTCGGGACGGGTACGCTTTCCGCCCTTTGTAGAGAAACACGCATATTCGCACAGTGTGGAATTTTCGTAATTTTCAAGCTGTTCTCTTATCGTTTGCACAGAGTCACTTCCTTTCGCTTTTTATGGCGTCTAATACTATATACGCTTTTTCGGTGTAAAAATCCTTTATTTCAGAATAAAAAATACAACATTTGTGATTTTTAATAGCATAGGGATAAAATTCGACATATTTTTATGCAAAATCCTCAAAAAGCTCTGAGCCTTTTTCGAGCTTTATCTGTCCGTTTGAAATATCGGTCAGTTTGTCTGAAAGTGCGTCGAAATCCTCCGCTTTTACGAGGAGAGTCAAGGTTATATTGTCGGCAAAGTCAGTGTCGAGCATTTTTATTTCGAATTCGGGGAGAATGTGCGTGATTTTCCCGTAAAGGTTGTAATCGACGGTAAAGCTCACCTTATAGCACGAGCACATTATCATAAGTCGTGCGGCGTCAACCGCAATTTTCGCCGAGTGTGAATACGCACGGACAAGCCCTCCTCCGCCGAGGAGTATTCCGCCGAAATATCTCGTTACCACAACGCAGACATCAGTGAGACCTTCTTTTTGCAGTACATCGAGTACGGGAACCCCCGCTGTGCCCTGAGGCTCTCCGTCGTCGCTGTAACGGGTGGCGTTGCCTTCACGCACGATATAGGCGTAGACATTGTGCGTTGCCTTGCGGTGCATGGCACGGATTTCGTTTATGAAGTCTATCGCTTCATCGGCGGTATGCACAGGGGCAATGTAGCCGATAAATTCGGATTTTTTCTCAATGAAAGAGGCTTCCGCTCTTTCGTATATCGTTTTGTAATTCAAAGAGGAAACTCCTTTCATCAGGAAAAAATTAAGGCGGATATAAAATCCGCCTGTAATTTCTTACTTGTCCATATTGAAACGCTTCTTGAATCTGTCTACACGTCCGCCTGTGTCAACGAGCTTCTGCTTACCTGTGTAGAACGGATGGCACTTTGAGCAGATTTCAACCTTGATGTCCTTCTTTGTGGAACCTGTTTCGATAACGTTTCCGCAAGCACATCTGATTGTTGTCTGTTCGTAGTTAGGATGGATTCCTTCCTTCATTGTACATTCTCCTTTCTGTGAAAAGTAAGTATGATTACATAGCAGCCCATCATACAAACTTAAGACAGTAGTGCTATGGAAAAATCATTGCTAAAATAGTATATCATAATATAGTATGTGGTGCAAGGGATTTTTGAAATTTTGTATAAATCAGCTTATCGCCCATTGCTCAGCAACGCAGTGTTTGTCGAAAACGACAGTTATCAGCGTTTTGCCGTCTTTACCTTTAAATATATAGGTTGTTTCTTGTGTGTCATTTAATTTTGAGCCTTTACCGTATATCGCCTCTACTTCATCGAGCGCACTTCCTGTACCCCAGCCATCGGGATGCTGCCAGGCTGTGCTGAAAACGGAAACCAGCTCATTGTCGGCATTGAAGATTAGATGCCCGCCGAACACCTGAATTCTCGGAAGACTATCCGTTGCGGTGGTGTAGTAGAGCTTTTCTTCGTCGAGGTAGGCGGTTATATCATTATAGTCCGAGCCGAGAGGGAACTTGTCCAGCATTTCGGTGTAGTGGGTGTAATCCTTTGAACGCTCAAGCGCTGTGTCGGAAGCGTCTTTCGTGAAGCTGCAGGATGCAAACATAAAAAGCGTCAGGAGGATTACCGAACAGACAATAATTCCCCGTTTGAGTCTTTTCATATTTTGCACCCCACTTTCAAGAAATATTAAAATCCGAGAATTTTTCTGAAGTCTTCGGAGATTGTTTCTTCGAGTGAAACAGCCTCGCTCTTTGTTTCGCCGATTGTTGTGTAGTATGCCTTGATTTTAGGCTCTGTACCTGACGGGCGGATGATTACGCTCGCGCCGTATGTGAGCTCGAATACGAGAACATCTGATTTCGGGAGAGTAAGTGCGGTTTTTGTTCCCTGAACCTTGTCGTATTCGATTCCTGCCTTGTAGTCGGCAAATTTTGTGACTGTGAGTCCGCCGATTTCGGTGGGAGTCTTTTCACGGAGCATTGCCATGATTTCAGCCATTCTTTCCATACCCGCAGCACCTTCACAGGTGAAGCTCTTCTGTGTATGGTAGAAATTGCCGTACTTCTTGTACATATTTTCTCTTGCTTCGAGAAGTGAAATTCCCTTTGTGCGATAGAATGCGGCCATTTCGCAGATGAGCATTGATGCCACAACAGCGTCCTTGTCACGTACATACGAGCCTGCAAGGTAGCCGTAACTTTCTTCAAAACCGAAAATGTAGCGTTCGTCTTCGTTCTGCTGTTCAAGGAAACCAATCTGCTCACCTATGAACTTGAATCCCGTGAGGACTTCAATGAGCTTTACACCGAACTTTTCGCAGATTTTCTTTGTGATGTCGGTGGAAACGATTGTCTTTATTGCAATCGGGTTTGCGGGCATTGTGCCGAGCGCTGTTCTTTCACTGCAGATGTATTCGAGGAGAAGCGCACCCACTTCGTTTCCTGAGAAGAGAACATACTCTCCGTCAGGGGATGGAACAGCAATTCCCACACGGTCACAGTCGGGGTCTGTTGCGAGGAGAAGGTCAGGCTTTACTGTCTCGCAGAGCTTGAGACCAAGCTCAAGAGCCTCTTTGATTTCGGGGTTGGGGAAGGGGCAGGTTGTGAAGTTCCCGTTGGGGTATTCCTGTTCGGGAACGACTGTCACATCTTCAATTCCGATTTTCTTGAGGATTGAGCGCACGGGCTTGTTTCCCGTACCGTTGAGGGGAGTGTATACAACCTTGAGTCCGCTTGATGCGCAGAGGTTTGTGTGAATTCCCTGCTCAGCGACTTTTTCGAGGTATGCGTCGATAACATCCTGCTTGATGAATTCAATCATTCCGTTTGAAAGACCTTCGTCGAATGAAATTGTCTTTGCACCGTCAAACATATCAACGGAATTGATTTTGTTGAGTACGATTTCAGCCGCCTCAAGAGTCATCTGGCAACCGTCGGAGCCGTAAACCTTGTATCCGTTGTATTTTGCGGGGTTGTGGCTTGCGGTAACTACGATACCTGCCTTACAACCGAGCTGACGTACAGCGAATGAAAGCATCGGTGTGGGCATAAGTTCGGGGTATATGTATACTTTTATTCCGTTAGCGGCAAGTACGGATGCAGCCGCTTTTGCGAAAACATCGGACTTTATACGGCTGTCGTAAGCAATTGCAACGCTTCCGTCGTGGAAGGTTTCGTTTACATAGTCGGAAAGTCCCTGCGTTGCACGGCGTACTGTGTATATGTTCATGCGGTAGCTTCCGGCACCGATAACGCCACGCAATCCTCCCGTTCCGAATTCAAGGTCACGGTAAAATCTATCTTTAATTGCCTCTTCGTCGTCTTTTATTGCCAGAAGTTCGTCCTGTAAATCCTTATCGTCTGTTGCTTTTTTGCACCAGAGTTCGTACAATTCTTTCTCATTCATAAATCGGAACACCTCTTCCAAAAATATATTTATAAATATTATAGCATAATATTATTATAATTGCAAAGATTTTTTTGATAATTTTTCTGACCTGATACTACGATTTCTTGTAAAACTTTTCAAAATGTGATATACTATGTGTGATTAGTGTTGATATTTTCGGAACAAGTATACACCCGACCGTTCGGCGAAAGGAATATTGATGGATTATATCAAGGAAAGCGGATATTACAAAAGCACCGACACCGTGAATGACATTGCGTATTGCGTATATACCCCGAAAGCAAAAATCCGTGCGATAATACAGGTTTCCCACGGGATGTGCGAGAATTTCGGGAGGTATGAGGAATTTGCCGTTTTCATGGCGTCAAAGGGGATTCTCGTATGCGGAAATGACCATCTCGGGCACGGGAACAGCGTCAGCACCCTCGAAGACCTCGGCTATTTCGGGGAGGAAAACGGCTGGCGCTATATAGTGCGTGATTTACGCACGCTTACGGCTATGATGAAAAAGCAGTATCCCGATGTGCCGTATTTTCTTCTGGGGCACAGCATGGGTTCATTTGCGGTGCGTGCGTACATTGCGGATTTTTCGGAGAAAATCGACGGTTGTATACTCCTCGGGACAAACGGAGGAGAGACAATCGCACGCCTCGGCGAAGCTGTCTGCCGACAGATGATAAAGAAGAACGGCTCTCATCACAGGAGCGAAACCCTCGACAAGCTGTCAACGGGACTGTACAACGAGAGAATTCCCGACAACAGAACGCATCTCGACTGGACAACCCGTGACGCTGCGGAAATCGAAAAATTCCTTGCTGACGAAAGGACAAACTTCATTTTCACGGCAAGCGGATTTCTCGACCTTGTGCAACTGCTTTCCTATGTCACGAGGGCGGAGTGGGCAAGCGAAGTACCGAAGGAACTTCCGATACTTCTGGCGTCGGGCGACTGCGACCCCGTAGGCAACTACGGTCGTGGCGTAATGAGGGTATTCGAGGCACTCAGCGCAGAGGGGAACAACGCTGAAATCAGGCTTTATGCAGGAATGAGGCACGAACTCCTGCACGAAATAGGAAAAGAAGAAATATTTGACGAGCTTTATTTGTGGATAGAAAAAATTATAGCAAGAATGGGATGACATTATGTTTGCAAAGGTGAATAGTCTGGGACTTTTCGGCCTCAATTCGTTTCCGATTGATGTGGAAATAGAGGTCAGCAAGGGACTCCCTGCATTTGATATTGTGGGGCTTGGCGATGCAGTTGTGCGTGAGAGTCGTGACAGAATACGTGCGGCACTGCGTTCGTGCGGAATTGCATTCCCACAGGCGAAAATAATAATAAATCTTGCGCCTGCGGATACGAAAAAAACAGGTTCGGTTACAGACCTTGCGATAGCGGTGGCGATACTTGCGACGACGGGGCACATTCCCCGTGAGCTTGATGATTGTGCGTTTATCGGTGAGGTTTCCCTCGGCGGAGGAGTGCGTGCAGTCAACGGCGTTCTGCCGATGGTTATGCTTGCCGCAAAGGAAAATATCCGCTCGGTTTTTGTGCCTAAGGAAAATGCTTTTGAGGCTTCCGTAGTTGAGGGAATAGATGTCTACGGCGTTGAAACGCTGTCGGAAATTATTGCACATTTTGAGGGCGAAAAAATAGAAAAACAGACGCCTTATTCCGTGTCTGAGGATGATTATTCGGACACTCTGGATTTCGCCGATGTCAAGGGACAGCAGATGGCTAAAAAAGCGCTTGAAATAGCCGCTTGCGGCGGTCACAATGCACTTCTCATAGGCTCTCCCGGATCGGGAAAAAGTATGCTTGCAAAACGCATCCCGTCGATACTTCCGAGAATGACGTTTGAGGAGTCGATAGAAACAACAAATATCCACTCGATTTCAGGTCTGCTGGATAAAGATGTTCCGCTGATTACAAAAAGACCGTTCCGTTCGCCGCATCACACCATATCGCCTGCGGGACTTTCGGGCGGAGGTGGAATTCCCCGACCGGGAGAGATTTCGCTGGCACACAACGGCGTACTTTTCCTTGATGAATTTGCGGAATTTTCACGCCAGACGCTTGAAATTCTCCGTCAGCCACTCGAGGATAAAAAAGTCACGATTTCGAGAGCGTCCGGAACGGTCAGCTATCCCTGTTCGTTCATGCTTATAGCGGCGATGAACCCCTGTCCCTGCGGGTATTACGGTCATCCGTCGAGGGACTGTATATGCAGTCAGAAACAGGTTTCGAATTATCTTTCGAGAGTATCGGGGCCTATGCTCGACAGATTTGATTTACATATCGAAGTGGCACCTGTTGAATTCGAACATATTTCCTCGAAAGAGAAGGAGGAAAGCTCCGCATCGATAAGAGAAAGAGTGCAGGCGGCGAGAGAAATCCAGAACCGCCGTTTCAGAGGAACGGGAGTGACCTGCAACGCACGGATAACCTCCGAAATTCTTCACGAAGTATGCCCTATGACAGATGACGCAACGGCAATGCTCAAGGGCGTTTTTGACAGGCTCGGGCTTTCGGCAAGAGCGTACGACAGAATACTCAAGGTCGCAAGGACAATCGCAGATATGCGTGGCGAGGAGGTCATCGGAAAGAGCGATGTAGCTCAGGCGGTGCAGTATCGCAGTCTGGACAGAAAATACTGGGCGAAATAGCACGAAAAATTCGTCAAAAATCACAAAAACCGTCGTCACTGAAAAGTGGCGGCGGTTTATTTTTCCGATTTTTTTGAAAGACCTTGACTTTGCTTTAATATAAGAGTAAAATTATATACTGTATTAGTATCGAATTTTATGCCTGCTTTTAAATTTAAAAGGCGTAAATTTCTTTAAGTTAATAATCTCCCGTAAAACCTGCATTCTGTGGGTATGATGTCCGATGGGCTCGGAGGGGTACGGCGTAAATGCGGTTGCGTCGGAAATCTCCGTTGAAGAAGGACGGGGAGAGTTGATATTCCCGCAAATATTTTCAAGGAGAATCAATGGCTTATGGTGAATGTCAAGAAGGTGCAGCTCGGTAAGCATGAAAGAATGAGTTTCGGAAAAATCCCCGAAGCTATCGACATGCCGAATCTTATCGAGGTGCAGAAAAACTCGTACAAGTGGTTCCTCGAGGAAGGACTTAACGAGGTTATCAATGATTTGCCCGAAATCACAAATCATGATGAAAATCTCGTTCTCAAGTTCCTGGGATTCCACATTGACGAAACCCCGAACTACAGTGTCGAGGAGTGCAAGGAAAGGGACGTTACCTATTCCGCACACATCAAGATGAATGTCAGACTCTACAACAAGGAAACTGATGTATTCGTCGACGAAGATGTGTATATGGGCGAATTCCCGCTGATGACAGAAAGCGGAACATTCGTAATCAACGGTGCGGAAAGAGTTATCGTATCCCAGCTCGTACGTTCCCCCGGTGCGTACTTTGAGGTAGCGAAGGACAAGACAGGTAAGGACCTGTTCAAATCACAGATTATCCCCAACAGAGGTGCGTGGCTTGAATTCGAAATGGATTCAAACGATGTGATTTATGTCCGTATCGACAAGAACAGAAAAATTCCGCTTACAACTTTTATCAGGGCAATCGGCTGCGGTACAGACCTTGAAATCGAAGAAAAATTCGGTGCAGACGAAAGACTCAACCAGACAATTCTTCAGAAGGACGCAACAAAGAACAACGTAGAAGCGCTCCTCGAAGTATATAAAAAGCTCCATCCGGGAGAGCCTGCTCAGGCAGAAAATGCCCAGAAGAACATCAACCATCTTTTCTTCGACTCAAGAAGATATGACCTTGCACGTTTCGGACGCTACAAGTTCAACCAGAAACTCGGTATTGTGGCAAGACTTAACGGACAGGTTCTCTCACGCCCTGTTGCAAATACATTCACAGGCGAAATCATTGCTGATGAGGGAGAAAAAATCGATTACGAAAAGGCTTGCGAAATCGAGCAGGCAGGTGTATCCGAAGTATTCATAAAGATTGAATACAAGGAAAACTACACAGACCCCACAGGTCTTCTCCAGACAAGAATCGTTGACAAGGAAATCAAGATTATCGGTAACGGTATGGTTGATATTGCACCTTACCTTCCCGAAGGAATTGACCACAAGCTCTGCGGCATAAACGAAAGAGTTTCAGCTGTTGTTCTCAAGGAAATCCTTGATGAATGCGGCAATGACAAGGAGGCTCTCGAAGAAGCTATAAGAAGCAATGTTGACAGACTTGTTCCGAAGCATATCACATGCGATGATATCTATGCTGCAATAAGCTATTTCCTCAACCTCTGCGAAGGTGTCGGACTTCTTGATGATATCGACCACCTCGGAAACAGAAGAATCCGTTCGGTAGGTGAACTTCTTCAGAATCAGTTCAGAATCGGTTTCTCAAGAATGGAAAAGGCAATCCAGGAAAGAATGAACACCCAGGGACAGGATACGGAAAAGGCAAACACTCCCAGCAGTTGCATCAATGCAAGACCCGTTGCTTCTTCTATCAAGGAATTCTTTGGTTCATCACCGCTTTCACAGTTCATGGACCAGACAAACCCCCTTGCAGAGCTTACTCATAAGAGAAGACTTTCTGCCCTCGGTCCCGGAGGACTTTCACGTGACCGTGCAGGATTCGAAGTTCGAGATGTACACTACTCACACTACGGAAGAATGTGTCCTATCGAAACCCCCGAAGGTCCTAACATCGGACTTATTTCATACCTTGCATCATTTGCGAGAATTAACGAATACGGATTTATCGAAGCTCCTTACAGACGAGTTGACAAGAAGACAGGCGTTGTCCTCAACGACGTTGTCTATATGACAGCCGATATGGAGGATAATTTCGTTGTTGCACAGGCAAACGAACCTCTCACGGAAGAAGGAAAGTTTGCAAACAAGAATGTTGCTGCACGTTACCGTGACCAGATTCTTGTAACAGACAGCAGCAATATCGATTATATGGACGTATCGCCGAAGATGGTTGTTTCAATCGCTACGGCAATGATTCCTTTCCTTGAAAACGACGACGCTAACCGTGCCCTCATGGGTTCGAACATGCAGAGACAGGCAGTTCCGCTTCTCAAGACAGAAGCTCCTATCGTCGGAACAGGTATGGAATACCGTGCAGGTGTCGATTCGGGCGTCTGCGTAATTTCAAAGCACGACGGCGTGGTTGAAAAGGTAAGCGGTGATGAAGTCGTAATCAAGGATGGAACAGGCGAGCTCCACACATACAAGCTCATCAAGTTCAAGCGTTCAAACCAGTCAACCTGCGTAAACCAGAGACCTATTGTTGACAAGGGCGAAAGAGTTCATGTCGGACAGGTACTTGCTGACGGTCCCGCAACATGCGACGGTGAAATCTCACTCGGTAAGAACTCACTCATCGGCTTCATGACATGGGAAGGTTACAACTACGAAGACGCTGTTCTTCTTAACGAAAACCTCGTAAGATACGACAGATTCACATCTATTCATATCGAAGAATACGAAATCGAAGCGAGAGTCACAAAACTCGGACCCGAAGAAATCACAAGAGATATTCCCAGCGTCGGCGAAGACGCTCTCAAGGACCTTGACGAAGACGGTATCATCCGTATCGGTGCAGAGGTCCGTTCGGGAGATATTCTCGTAGGTAAGGTTGCACCCAAGGGTGAAACAGAACTTACAGCACACGAAAGACTCCTCCGTGCTATTTTCGGCGAAAAGGGCAGAGAAGTCCGTGACAGCTCACTCCGTGTTCCTCACGGTGAATCGGGCGTAGTTGTTGATGTAAAGGTATTTACAAGAGACAACTGCGAAGAACTTTCAGCAGGAGTAAATAAGCTTGTTCGTTGTTATATAGCACAGAAGCGTAAGATTTCTGTCGGAGACAAGATGGCAGGTCGTCACGGAAACAAGGGTGTCGTTTCAAGAATCCTTCCTCCCGAAGATATGCCGTTCCTCGAAGACGGAACACCGCTTGATATCGTTCTCAACCCCCTCGGCGTACCTTCACGAATGAATATCGGTCAGGTTCTTGAAGTACATCTCGGTATGGCTTCAAAGGCTCTCGGCTGGAAGATTATGACCCCTGTATTCGACGGTGCACACGAAGAGGACATCAGAGAATGCTTCAATATGGCAAACGAAATTGCGGAACAGTCGAAGGACGAAGAGTTCCTCATTGACCCGCAGTACGGAACAATCAATACAAAGGCACTCAATATGTCAGAGGACGGAAAGTTCACACTTTACGACGGACGTACAGGTGAAAAGTTCGACAACAAGGTTACTGTCGGATATATGTATTACCTCAAGCTCCATCACCTTGTTGACGATAAGATTCACGCACGTTCGGTAGGTCCTTACTCACTCGTAACTCAGCAGCCTCTCGGAGGTAAGGCTCAGTTCGGTGGTCAGAGATTCGGAGAAATGGAAGTTTGGGCACTCGAAGCTTACGGTGCTGCTTACACCCTTCAGGAAATCCTTACGGTCAAGTCGGACGATACTGTGGGTCGTGTAAAGACATACGAAGCTATCGTAAAGGGACGCAATGTTCCGAATCCCGGAATTCCCGAATCATTCAAGGTTCTCATCAAGGAACTTCGTTCACTCGGACTCGATGTCAAGGTGCTTGACAAGGACGATGAAGAAATCGACCTCAAGCTCACTTTTGACGACGAGATTATTCCTCAGCCTGTGTTGCTTTCCGAAGACAGCGTCACCAATCATGTAGATGAAGGCGATCTTGCAGGAAACTTCACGATTGAGGGAAGCGAAGACACCGACGAAGAATACGACGACGAAGAATAATCCGAATTGTCAGTTCCGAAAAACGATTATAAATAGGAGTGATTGAACTTTGGAATTTAATACATTTGAGTCCATTAAAATCGGTCTTGCATCGCCTGAACAGATCAGAGAATGGTCTTACGGCGTTGTTGAAAAGGCCGAGACAATAAATTACCGTACTCAGAAACCCGAAAAGGGCGGACTTTTCTGCGAAAGAATCTTCGGACCTGCAAAGGACTGGGAATGTCCCTGCGGAAGATACAAGAAAATCCGTGACAAGGGAAGAGTATGTGAAAAGTGCGGAGTTGAAATCACAAACTCCAAGGTAAGACGTGAAAGAATGGGACACATCGAGCTTGCAGCACCTGTGTCGCACATCTGGTATTTCAAGGGCACACCTTCACGTATAGGACAGATGCTTGAAATCCCCCAGAAGCGTCTTGAAGAAGTACTTTACTTCACAAAGTACATTGTCATCGACCCCGGTAACACCGAGCTCAAGAAGAAAGACATCCTTTCTGAAAGAGAATACGATGATATGAGAGAAAAATATCAGGACGACTTCGTTGCCGAAATGGGTGCGGAGGCAATCCAGAAGCTCCTCAAGGAAATTGACCTTGATGAACTCTCAGCTCAGCTCAAGGAAGAACTCGAAAAGACAACAACCAACCAGAAGAGACTCAGACTCCTCAAGCGTCTTGAAATCGTTGAGGCGTTCAGAGTTTCAGGCAACAGACCTGAATGGATGGTACTTGATGTTATCCCTGTAATTCCTCCCGAAATAAGACCTATGGTAATGCTCGACGGCGGACGTTACGCAACATCCGACCTCAACGACCTTTACAGACGAGTTATCACAAGAAGCAACAGACTCAAGAAGACGCTTGAGCTTAATGCTCCTGAAATAATGGTAAGAAACGAAAAGAGAATGCTCCAGGAAGCTGTTGACGCACTTATCGACAACGGAAGACATGGTCGTCCCGTAACGGGTTCGAACAACCGTGCGCTCAAGTCACTTTCTGACATGCTCAAGGGTAAGCAGGGACGTTTCCGTCAGAACCTTCTCGGTAAGCGTGTTGACTACTCAGGCCGTTCGGTTATCGTTGTAGGCCCCGAACTCAAGATGTACCAGTGCGGTCTCCCCAAGGAAATGGCACTCGAACTCTTCAAGCCTTTCGTAATGAAGCGCCTTGAAGACACAGGTAAGGTAAACAACATAAAGAGCGCAAGAAAGAGCGTTGAGCGTGCAAGCGACGAAGTATGGGATGCTCTCGAACACGTAATTCAGGGACACCCCGTATTCCTCAACCGTGCGCCTACACTTCACCGTCTTGGTATTCAGGCATTCGAACCCGTACTTGTTGAGGGTAGAGCAATCAAGCTCCATCCGCTCGTATGTACAGCGTTCAACGCCGACTTCGACGGAGACCAGATGGCTGTCCATCTTCCTCTTTCAGCAGAAGCTCAGGCTGAGGCAAGATTCCTCATGCTTGCGGCAAATAACCTTCTCAAGCCCTCAGACGGACGCCCCGTTGCTGTTCCTACACAGGACATGGTACTCGGTTCGTACTATCTTACACTTATGAAGCCTCTCGACCACCAGCTCGATAAGGAGCGTATGGCAGCCAAGAAGGCAGGCAAGAAGGAAATTGAAGAGCTTGAAAGCAAGCTCAAGAGCAACGCAGACAATATGTCTGACAGCGAAAAGGCTAAAATCAAGGATCGTGTAAAGGAAATCAAGGCTGAAATCGCAGCAAGAGATGACGGTTTCTCGGGAGAAGACCCTTATGTAAAGGCTGTTGACGAAAACGGCAACTCAACAATCAAGATTTTCCGTGATGTCAACGAAGCACTTATGGCTTACGACGCTAAGATAGTAACTCTTCAGGAACCTATCAGGGTAAGAATTTCGAAGAAGGCGGGAGACAAGCAGATTTCAAAGCTCATCTACGCTACTGTCGGAAGACTTATCTTCAACGAGGTTATTCCTCAGAATCTCGGCTATGTTGACAGAACAATCAGCGAGAGAGAGCACGACCTCGAGGTTTCATTCCTCGTAAAGAAGAAGCAGCTTTCTTCAATCATCGAAAGATGTATCCGTATTCACGGAACAACAACAACATCAGAAGTTCTTGACAAGATCAAGGCTCTCGGATACAAGTTCTCAACAAGGGCTGCTATTACAGTAGCTGTATGCGACGCAACAATTCCCCCTGAAAAGAAGGGAATTATCGATGTGGCTGAAAAGAAGATTGCTGAAATCACAGAACAGCATGCATACGGTTATATTTCCGATGAAGAAAAGTCAAAGCTCTTCATCAAGACATGGGACGCTGCTACAAATGATGTAAAGGCTATGCTTACTCCCAACCTCGGAGAGTACAATCCTATCTTCATGATGGCGGATTCAGGTGCCCGTGGTAGTATCGACCAGATAAAGCAGCTCGCAGGTATGCGTGGACTTATCTCCAACACATCAGGTAAGACAATCGAGCTTCCTATCAAGGCTAACTACCGTGAAGGTCTTAACATCCTCGAATACTTCATTTCATCACGTGGTGCCCGTAAGGGTCTTGCCGATACGGCTCTTCGTACAGCCGACTCGGGATACCTCACACGTCGTCTTGTTGACGTTTCACAGGAAGTTATCATCCGTGAAGATGACTGTGGCACAGACGAAGGTATCATGGTATACGAAATCAAGAACGGTAACGAAATGATTGAAAAGCTCTCTGAGCGTCTTACAGGACGTTACCTTGTACACGACCTCCGTGACAAGAACGGCGAGCTTATTATGTCACATACAAAGCTCATGAACGAAATTGACGCTGAAAAGGTTGTATCATACCTTGAAAGCATCGGAGAGACACACATCGAAATCCGTTCAGTGCTCAACTGCCGTGCTAAGCGTGGCGTATGTGCTAAGTGTTACGGTGCTAACCTTGCGAACGGAAATCTCGTTGCAGTTGGTGAAGCAGTCGGAATTATTGCGGCTCAGTCAATCGGTGAACCCGGTACACAGCTTACGATGAGAACATTCCACACAGGTGGTATCGCATCTGCAGAAGACATCACACAGGGTCTTCCCCGTGTTGAAGAACTCTTCGAAAGCCGTAAGCCCAAGAACGCAGCTATCATTGCCAAAGAATCGGGAACAATCCGCATGGAAGAAATCAAGAAGACAAGAAATGTTGTCATCACTTCCGAGGACGGAACAGAAGAATTCTATCCTGTACCTTACGGATACAAGATTAAGGTCAAGGAAGGCGACACTGTCGAAGCGGGAGCATCACTCACAGAAGGTGCTATCAACCCCGTTGATATTCTCTCTGTAAACGGCCAGCAGGCAGTTCAGAACTATATCATCACCGAAGTCCAGAAAACTTACCGTCAGCAGGGTGTTGACATCAACGACCGTCATATCGAGGTTATTGTAAGTCAGATGCTCCGCAAGGTTAAGATTGAAGACGGCGGAAGCAGCTCGCTCATTGACAATACCCTCGTTGACCGCAGAGAAGTTTATGAGGAAAACGCAAAGATTCAGGCGAGAATGGATGCAGGCGAAGAAGGTCTCCGTCTTATCACATGGACACCTGTTCTTCAGGGTATCACAAAGGCGGCATCCAACTCAGACAGCTTCCTGTCAGCAGCGTCATTCCAGGAAACAACAAGAGCGCTCACTGATGCGGCTATCCGTGGAAAGAAGGATAAGCTCCAGGGTCTTAAGGAAAATGTCATTATCGGTAAGCTCATCCCCGCAGGTACGGGTATGGATGTTTACAATAATGTTCAGGTTGAAAAGAACGAGAGCTTCCTTGAACACAACTCAACAGCAAATGCTAATCCCTTGACATAACAAGGTTCGGGCGGAAGATTATTCTTCCGCCCGATTTTTTGTAGCAAAAAGAAAAATCACCTCATATAATATCGTGAGGTGATTTTATGCCATATGTATTTCTCAGCCCCTCTACGCAGGAGTGGAACAGGTACTACACTGACGGTAACGAGGAGCTTTATATGAATCGGCTGGCAGATATGATGGAGCCGTATCTGCGTTCGAGCGGAATAAACTTTTCGAGGAACGACCCCGACCGCAATATCAGTGGTGTTATAGCAGACTCCAACGCAGGCAGATATGATGTGCATCTTGCACTTCACAGTAATGCAGGCGGTGGAGAATTTGCAGGCAAGCTCCGTGGAATTGATGTGTATTATTCGCCGTACAGCAAGCTGTCGCAGGACCTTGCGGTGATAATCGCAAACAATCTTCAGGCGATATATCCGCTGGAAAACAAAACGCAGACGCTTCCCACAACAAGTCTTGCGGAAGTGTCACGCACAAAAGCCGTTGCCGCACTTGTGGAACTCGGCTACCACGACAATCCACTTGACGAAGCGTGGCTCAAACGCTCCCTCGGGGTTATCGCAAAGGTGCTTGTGCAGTCACTCTGCGATTACTTCGGGATACCGTTTATCGAGCCGGGGGAAGTCTACAACGGCGTTGTGACAACCGATGGTTCGGGGCTTAATTTCCGTGCATACCCGTCGCTTTCGGGAAGGATTATAGGCAGTATTCCCAACGGCACAAGGCTGACGATTTACGGTCAGTACGGCAAGTGGTATGTCGTGAAGTACAACAACCAGACGGGCTACGCATACTCCGACTATATAACGATTGAATAGCTACTGTCGGATGTAAATTCCCTGTTCTTCGAGGTAATCCTCCATATCGGCCTTGGCACTTTCAAGCCATTCGATACCCTCGACAGAGGGCTTGTCATCGGGGTTTTTCTTGTTTTCGTCGATGGTGTTTTCCTGCATTTTCATTACTCCTTATCAAAAAGCGGTTTATCGTGAGAATACGATAAACCGCTTTGTTCTGTCATATTTCGTTTCGGTTTTCGAGTGCCTTGAACAATGTCACCTCGTCGGCATATTCGAGTATAGCACCGACAGGAAGACCGAATGCAAGCCGAGTTACTTTTATCCCGAGGGGATGAATAAGGCGGGAGATATACATCGCCGTAGCCTCACCCTCAACGGTGGGGTTGGTGGCAAGGATTACTTCCTTTACGTTGCCTTTCTGTATACGGGCAAGCAGTTCCTTGATTTTAAGGTTATCGGGAGTGATATTATCCATCGGAGAAATAAGTCCGTGGAGAACATGGTACACCCCGTGATATTCCTTTGTGCGTTCAAACGCCGAAACATCCTTGGGCCCTTCGACAACACATATAGTACTCTGGTCACGCTTTGCATCATCACATACGGAACAGATTTCTCTGTCCGTGAGATTCTGGCAGACCTTACAGAAGCCTATTGTCTTGTGTGCGTTGAGTATAGCGTCTGCGAAAGCCTCTGCGTCGTTATCGGACATCGACATAACGAAATATGCAAGTCGTTGTGCGGTTTTCATTCCGATTCCGGGGAGCTTTGCAAACTGCTCCGCAAGGATAACAAGTGGAAGAGCGTCAGCCATTAGAGGATACCCGGAATAGAAACTCCGCCTGTTACTTCGCTCATTTCCTTTTCAGCAGTAGCTGCAATCTGTGAAACACATTCGTTGAATGCGCTCATGATGAGGTCTTCGAGCATTTCTACATCGTTAGCGTCAACAACTTCGGGCTTGATCTTGATGGATGTAAGTTCCTTTGCACCTGTCATTGTGATTTCAACTGCTCCACCGCCTGTGCTTGTTGTGAAGCTTCTGCTTTCAATGTCTTCCTGAACAGCAGTGATTTTTTCCTGCATCTTCTGAGCCTGCTTGATCATCTGGTTCATGTTCTGAGCGCCGCCGCCCATACCCTGTGGCAATCTTACTTTCATAACAAATACTCCTTTTAAATTAGGTTTTATTCAATTTCAACGGCAATTCCATTTTCCTTTGCCCTTGATATTATTTCATCAGCAGGGGAATTACCCGATGAGGTACTTCCGTCTTGCTGAGAATTATCTTCTGCTTTTGCCCTGACTTCGTATGTCCGTCCGAGGACCTGACATATTGCAGCATTCAGGGAATTCTGGTTCTTTTCCATCTTGAACAGCGAGAGGAACAAACGGTTTTTTGCGATTATCAGTAGCAGTCCCGCTGTGTCGTTGACATATGCGCAGGAATCTGTGAGCGAGCCTGTAACCGCAGGATTTGTCTGCGACAGCTCGTAGAGAATGTCAACCCACTGGGTACAAAGTGAAAAATCCGACATTGAAATCGGCTTTTTTGCCGCAGTGTTTCCGTTTGCCTGAGTTTTCGGTGGTGCGTCAACAGCCTTTGGCGTCGGAACTTCTGCCTTTGGCGGTGCCGAAGGTGTCGGTGTCGCAGCAGGCGTGTTCTGTACCGTTGCGGACGGTGTCGGTGCGCTGTACTGAGCCTGCGGCGCAGTAGCCTGAACTCCCCTGCGGGTGCAGAGCTTTATCAGACACATTTCAAATTCAACTCTTTTTGAGAGCGAACGGGTAAGACGCTCGTTACATTCCTGAAGTCCGTTCAGCTTGTCGAGGATTTCTTCAAGCGACAGCTTTGCCGAAACTGCTTTAAGCCTTTCAAGCTCATTCGGCAGGCAGGAAATAAGCCCCGTTTTATCGGGTGCGCTTTTGATAATCATAAGGTTGCGGAACTGCAGTATCAACTCTTCGCAGAGTCGTGACATATCCTTTGACATTGAATAAAGGTTGTCCACAACCGAAAGTACCTTTCCTGCGTCTAGGTCGGCAATTGCGTCGATTATATCGAAAAGATATTCGCGGCCCGCAATTCCCGCTGCGGCAGAAACGGTGTCGATGTCTACATTTTCGGAATAGGCGATGCACTGGTCGAGGAGAGATAACGCATCTCTCATTCCGCCGTCGGCAATGCGTGCAATAAGCGATGCCGCATCGTCTGTGAGGGTGATTTTTTCTTCCCCTGCGATGTACTTGAGCCGTGCGGCGATGTCTTCGGGCATAATGCGTCTGAAGTCGAAACGCTGACAGCGTGAAAGAATTGTGGGGAGAACCTTGTGAACCTCAGTCGTTGCAAGGATGAACTTTACATACGGGGGAGGTTCTTCTATGATTTTGAGAAGTGCATTGAATGCGTTGGTCGAGAGCATATGCACTTCGTCGATGATGTAGATTTTGTATCTGCATCTTTCGGGCGAGTAAATCGCACCGTCACGGAGGTCACGCATATCGTCAACGCCCGTGTTTGATGCGGCGTCGATTTCGATGATGTCGGCGAGAGCCTCGTTTTCGGCATCACGGCATATATCACATTCAAGACAGGGATTTCCGTCCGTGGAGTTGAGGCAGTTTACAGCCTTTGCGAAAATTCGTGCACAGGTTGTTTTTCCCGTTCCACGAGAGCCTGTGAAGATATAGGCGTGCGCTGTCTTGTTGTTCATAATCTGGTTGCGGAGGGTTGTCGTTATGTGCGGCTGGGCAATAACATCATCAAAAGACATAGGGCGCCATTTGCGGTAAAGAGCCTTGTACATAATGTTCCCTCCCTAAAAAATTCCGATATATAGGTGTGCAGGCTTACTGCGGCACACTAAACAAACTGCTTAATGCTGCTCGGTTCCCCGCCTGACATGGTTCACAGCGTCTCGTTGCACAGGGCCCGCACACCTATATATCGGATTAACATAAATATTATATCAAATAGAGTCCGCTTTGTCAAGGAAAAGCACAGCAGAAGTTTCGGTGAAAAAGGGTATCGGGATTATTCCCCGACACCCTTTGTCTGTGCTGCTATATTTCTTCGTAGAGGGTATACCCCGATGTTTTCTTGTTCATCGAATGTGTGAGGGCAATCTGCGCTTTCTGGAATAAATCCTCACGGTGCATTGAATCCGACGGATACAACGCCGCACCTGCAGCTCCGACGCAGGTGTACTGCCCGTTGTAGTGGGAGTTTATCATCTCAAGCAGGTCTTCAATACGGCGCTTGAGAAGCGGTTTGCTGCAGTTACGCATAAAGACGATGAACTTCGTGGAATCCACACGGCCGACAATGTCTGTCGAACGGAAAAGGTCGCGGAGATTTGCGGCAAAACGGCTTGTAATGTCGTCGGCGTCGTCCGACTGCACCGAAAAATCAACGATAATCATTCCGTGTGAGCTGTTGCGGTTGTTGTCGATTATTCCCGAAATATATTCGTTTGCGGTGTCAAAGCTGAGAAGTCCCGTGCTTTCGTCAAGCTGGCTCTTTGCAACGATTTTTATCGTCTCGGAGCGCTGACGGGTGATGTCGGTTATCCTTCCGATTACCCTTATGGGAGTGCCCTTGTCGTCAACTATCGTTGTTGCGCAGATGTTGTACCACAGGTAACTTCCCGAACGGGAGCGTATTCTCACTTCTTCGTCACGGTTGCTTGCACCGTCACGGATTTTGTCGAAGAACGCCTCAAAACGTCTGATGTCATCGAAATGCACCATATCGTCTTCGATAAAGCATTTCGGGAAATTCTTTGTTGACGGGGGATTGCCGAATTTCACTTCGTAATTTCCCGAATAGGTTATGTTGTTGGATATGAGGTCGAGGTCGAAAATGATATAGTCCGACTGCTCAAGCACAATGCGGTATCTTTCGTTGACGAGCTTAAGCTCCGCCTGGCTTTTGATGAGCGCAATTTCAGAGTTTTTCATATCCGTTATATCCGTAAGTACGTGGTGATATGTATCGTTGCCGAGCTCTTTTCTCAGACGGCTTTTGTCGAGCAACCATATCGTCGTACCGTCGCTTTTTATCATACGGAATTGTACGGCGAGGCATTTTTCCTGCGGTGAGCGGAATGCCTTTTTGACATTCTCCCTGTCGCTCGGGAATATCATCTCAAGGAAGCTGTTGTTGAAGTTCAGCTCTATATCCTCGGCAGTGTACCCTGTAATTTCGGAAAAACCGTCGCTTATGTACTTTACGGTGAGAGCCTCATCGTTGCCGCAGCATATTACCCCTCCGGGAATGTTGGCTGTGATGTCCGAAAGACGCTCTGTTTCCCTGACTATTTCGATAAAGTTGCTGGAAACCATACGGTAAATCGCAAAAGAGCCCGAAAAAAGCACAACTACGACCTTGATGATAAGTATAAGTCCTATTCTTGCGAGATAATCCTGCTGTTCCTGCAATATAGTCTCCGAATCGGCAAGCGACTGCGGTGCTGACGAAAGTATCCCGAATGAAATGTCATAGGCATTCTTTTGAGCGAGATAGATATATTCTATCAGAAAAAGAACAACAAGCACAACCATAAGCACACGGATTACGGTTGTTGTTATTGCACGCTTTCTTCCAAGACGGGAACTGTTGTTTCTTTCCGTAAAAATCACCTCTTATGCTGATTATTCGATACCTGTTACATCGTAGCCTTCGTCTTCGATGGCATTCTTGATTTCTTCGTCGCTTGCAGAGATTTCTGCCGTTGCGTATGCACCCTCAAGGCTTACTTCGATGTTTGTTGCACCGAGGCCTTCAAGTACAGCCTTTACGCTGTTTACGCAATGCTCACAGCCCATACCTTCAATGTTGATTTTCTTCATAATAAATCCACCTTTCTTAATTCGGCGACGGGGTAAGAAGTCCGCCGTTACGTAATGTTATTGTTTCACCGTTGAGATGGCTGTTTTTTTCCTTGTCGTAGTATATCGTGTAGCCATTGTCGATGATGTTTGAAAAGTCCGCCATTCCGGGAGTAATCGTTGTAACGAAGGAATTTCCCGTTACAATCCACTTGCTTGACGCATCGAGGATTATGTGCGCCTCCTTTGCGGTGTTCATGGTGTTTATTCCGCCTTCGAGGGTTGACAGCGCTGTGAGTTCTATCGTTACGGTGCTGAGATTGTCGGCGTATACATCGCCTTCAAGCTGCTGATAATTTGCGGTTATGTGTACGTTACTTCCGTTTTCGCCGTGTTCGCCCCACTTGTCGTTTGCAACAGCGTTGACGAGCGACCCCGAGGACGACTCAAAATCCACTCTTTGCAGGTATATTTCCGCTTTTGTATTTGCGACATAGAACGCCGCACCCGTATTTGTGGAGATAGACCCGCCGAACATATCCAGCTTGGTGAGTCCTGCGGGGGCGTCGCCCGAATTACTGCAGAAAAGCCGCACGGTGTTCGTTGTGTCCGATGAAATATCGCACCCCGTCAGCATTGCGGAGCCTGTGCCTTCGATTACGGCACATTCCGAGCCTTCTGCGGAAACCTTTGTGCCCGTAAGTGCAAGAGTACCTGCCGAGTATACCGCAGGGGCGTTTCCGCCCGAGCTTTTTACTTCGCCTGCGATGAGATTTATCGTTCCGCCGTTGCGTCCGACATAAACCGCAGGAGAGTAATTCCCCGTTGTTTCTATTATGCAGTTTGAGCCGAATATGTTGCCCTTGTATGTTGAGGCAATCCCGTATGACAAAGCCCCGTATGTCGATATTTTTGCACCCGAAAGGTCAGCGACGGCACCGCTTCCGTAGGTGAAAACCCCTGCCGCACCTTTTCCCGTGGTGCCGATTTCACCGCCGTTGACGGAAACATGACTCCTCGGCTGACAGAGCAGGGCTGAATTAAGCCCGAAAAATCTGGTGTCAAGAGATGATGATGATAGAGAGTTTGAGGCGATTGTACATTCCTTGAATGTGACATCTGCGCCTTCTCTTGCGATTACAGCGGAAGTGTTTTCGTCCTTCGTTATTATGTTTTCGGAAGAAAAAACCTCCGTATCCGCCGAAATTGTCTTTACAGCGGTTATCGGTACGGTCGGCTTTTCGGGAGGAGTAACCTTGTACTCGCCGTAGTTTGCGTCCGTCATACCGTTGTCAATCAGCGTCGGGGGAATTGTCGTCGTCGGAGTGTAAACTTCCGTCGGTGCTGTGGATACGGCGGTTGTAGTTGCGGGGTAGTCTTCAAGTCCCATGTTACCGACAAAATCCGTAAGGGCACAGCCTGTTGACAGAAAAACTGCGCAGGTTGATAAAGCAAAGGGAAATATATGTTTTTTCATAATACTGCGCACCTCCTCCGAAAGTATAAAACCACATACAGTATACCATACTTTTTATGTTATTTCAAATATATATCAAAATAAATGAAGATTAAAAAAGGCGGTGCGGAAATTGTAGAAAATTCACAAGAAATATACAGCACTATTGCCTTTATAGTGCCAATATGATATAATACTATGAGATGATGGCGTATTGTGCGCTGTCGTGAATTTACTACGAAAGGGCGGGAGATATGAAAAACAAAAAGAGTTCGATAGAAAACAAAGTAGTATCCCTGGTTTTTGCAATATCATTTACCGCCTTGCTGCTGACTTCGTTGGTAGCGGCAATAAGCATACAGAACATCACAAAGGAAAACGACCGTGTCACAATGGAAATGAGCACGCAGGCAGCAGACAAAAGCCGTCTTGCGCTTGAAAAAATCACCTGCGATGAGCTTGAGGCACTTGCGATAAGCAAGAAAAATCAGATAGATATTCTTTTTGACGGATTTGAAAGAGAACTCCTGATTTTTTCGGGAGCTGTAACAGAAATATACGTTCCGCCCGTTGAGGAAACAACCGACACCGAAGAATCCGTTGACGGAACTGTCGGGGAAACCGCAAGTCTTCTGTCAATTTCGAAGTTGTTGGATTCAATGGCGGAGAATAATAACGATAAAAACGAAAGAAAGTTCTTTTTCGGTACCGAAAGCGGTATACTTATGACTGTGGGCGATGAAAGCGCGTTCTCATCGGGTGCGGATTTTGACCCGAGGGCAAGCGAATGGTACAGCTACGCAAAGGAAAACGGCGGATTTACCGTTTCGGGACTTGACGAACACGGATATGTGCGTGGCAGTATGCTAACATGCTCGATGCCTGTATACGGCAAAGACGGCGGACTTATAGGCGTTGTCCGTATGGATGTCAATATAGACGATTTTCTTGATTCTCTCGAAAGCTCTGGAAGTGACAAGACAAACTACATGGTTGTTTCTTCCGAAGAAAAAATTGTTTTCGTGAACGATGAATGGAGAGAAAGATACTCCACAATGGGCGAATTCCTTGCCAAGAACAAGAATGACGACCTTCACAGCAAGTTGTTTACCAGGGAATCCGGAAGCGAATACATAGATGTAGGCGACCAGCAGATTTTTGCCTCTCACGATTATATCGACGATATGGACTGGGTTGTTGTTGCCTATGTCGTACTTGACGATACGCTGGCACCGTCAGTTCAGATAAGGGACGGCATACTCGACTTTGCGGAAAAATCCGTTGTCGAAGTCAAGCGCCATTCACTTCTTCTGCTCTTCATGGTGTTCGGAATTTCGATTATAGTTCTTCTTATGGCGTTTATATGCGGAACAGCATTTGCAAGAAGAATTACCGGCCCGCTGAAAACGCTCACCGAAAAGGTAAAGCATGTTGACGCAGAAAAGATAAAATTCGATTGTGTAATAGATACAGACGATGAGATTTCCGACCTTGCCGATGCGTTCAGGAATATGACTGACGAGCTTGAAAAGAACATCGCAAAGATAAAGGTGGAATCGAAAGAGCGTGAAAAACGCCACGCAGAATACAACATCGCAAAACAGATACAGCTGTCGGTACTGCCGACAAACTTCCGTGAATTCTCAAATGCGATGGAGTTTGAGGTTTCCGCAACCATTCAGCCTGCAAAGGGCGTCGGAGGGGACTTCTACGATTATTTCAAGGTCGACAAGGACCACATTGCGATAATCATCGCCGATGTTTCGGGTAAGGGAGTGCCTGCCGCACTGTTCATGATGATTTCGAAAATCCTTATGGACACAAGAACAAAGTCCGGCATATCGACGGGCGAAATACTGGGAGAGGTCAACAGACAGCTCTGCATCAACAACGATGTGGGAATGTTCGTTACGGCCTTCCTCGGAATACTTGACATACGCACGGGTAAGCTGCAGTACTCAAATGCGGGACACACTCCGCCGCTTATCTATCGCTATAAAAAGGGATTTTCGTGGTTGAATGTCACCAAAAATCTTTTCCTTGCAGGTATGGAGGATACCGAGTATGCAACGGATGAAATCCAGCTTACTCCGGGCGATATGCTGCTCCTCTACACTGATGGAGTTACCGAGGCAAAGGACAAGGACAACAATCAGTTCACGAAGGAACGACTCATCGATGTGGTGAACGGTTTCTCCGCCGAGCATATGACGCTTGACGAGATAATCGCCTGCATCAAGGAGGAAATCGATATTTTTGTCGGCTCTGCGCCGCAGACCGACGATATAACCATGCTTGCTGCGAGATATTACAGCTGATGGTTTTTCAGGAATGTTAAGGAGGTTGTTAAGATGAAAATTGAGACAACGATGATAAAGGATATTGCAGTGGTTGCTTTAAGGGGAGAGTTGGATTATTCCTCAAGCGAGGAAATGAGACAGCCTCTTATGGAAATCGTCGACAACAACAGGAATGTCGTTATTGACATGGAAAAATGCACTTATGTTTCAAGTTCGGGACTGAGAGTATTGCTTCTTCTCGGAAAGAGAAGCAAGCAGCTCGGGGAGAACATAGCGCTTGCAAATCTTACCGAAGATGTGCGTGACATAATGGAAATGACAGGTTTCGGAACGATATTCAACTGCTACGATAACCTCGAGACCGCAACAGCGTCAATGGCGTAATAACTTTAAAATCAGGTGAACCGGATGATGAACAGAATTGACAGCTATCCTACACGGGAATATCGTGGTATACGCATCCGTGAGGGGAAGAGTCTTCCTTTCGGTGCAACGATAGTTCAGGGCGGCGTGAATTTTTCGATTTTCTCGAAGCACGCAACTTCCTGCGAGCTTGTGCTTTACAGAAGGGGCGAGCCGCTCCCGTTTGTGACAATTCCTTTCCCGAAGGAGTACCGTATAGGAAGCGTATGGTCGATGATTGTATTCGACCTTGACTATGAAACAATCGAATATGGTTACCGTGTTGACGGAGAGGATACTCCAGGCAGCTGCTTTGACAGGAGCAAGGTTCTTCTCGACCCTTACGCAAAGGGGATTACGGGAAGAAACGAGTGGGGCATAAGCATGGCGGCGTATACCGAATTTGCACACCGTGGCCGTATTGTATATGATGATTTCAATTGGGAGGGTGACCGCCCGCTTGAAATCCCGATGGAAGACCTTGTGATATATGAGGCGCATGTCCGCGCGTTTACAAAGCATTCTTCCAGCAATGTGAAATATGCAGGAACATTCGCAGGTATGATGAACAAAATTCCTTACCTCAAGGAGCTTGGCGTCAACTGCGTGGAGCTTCTGCCCGTATTTTCATTCGACGAAACGGAAAACTGCAATGTAAGTCCCGACGGAAAAAGACTGTATAACTGTTGGGGATATTCCACTGTCGGATTTTTCGCACCCAAGGCGGCATATGCTGCAACGGGAAAATACGGCATGGAAGTCGACGAGCTCAAAAACCTCGTAAAGCAGTTCCATAAAAACGGCATAGAGGTAATCCTCGATGTCGTATTCAACCACACCGCAGAGGGTAACGAGCATGGCCCGACGATTTCGTTCAAGGGACTTGACAACGAAACCTACTATATCATGACCGAAGACGGATATTACTACAACTTCAGCGGATGCGGAAATACCTTCAACTGTAATAACTCCGTCGTAAGAAATATGATTCTCGACTGCCTCAGATACTGGGTGTCGGAATACCACATCGACGGATTCAGATTTGACCTGGCGTCGATACTCTCCCGTGACCAGAATGGTGCGCCGATGGCTAACCCTCCGCTTCTGGAGTTGCTTGAGCATGACCCCATACTCGAACATACAAAGCTCATTGCAGAGGCGTGGGACGCAGGTGGACTCTACCAGGTAGGGTCATTCCCGTCTGGCGGCGGCTGGGCAGAGTGGAACGGAAAATACCGTGACGATATGCGTAAATTCCTCAAAAGCGACGAATGTATGCGTGCCGACGGAATTATCGACAGATTTATGGGCTCTCCGAGCCTTTATGGCAACCGAGATGCAAATGTTTCGATTAACTTCATCACCTGCCACGACGGATTTACGCTAAACGACCTTGTGAGCTACACAAACAAGCACAACGAGGCTAACGGTGAAGGAAACCGTGACGGCGCAAACGACAACAACAGCTGGAACTGTGGGGAAGAGGGAGAAACTCAGAACCCCGAAATCATTGCACTGAGAAGAAAGCAGATGAAAAATGCCTTCACCATGCTTATGATGAGTAAGGGTGTGCCGATGATGCTCGCAGGCGACGAGTTTGCAAACACGCAGTTCGGAAACAACAACGCTTATTGTCAGGATAACGAGATTTACTGGCTGGACTGGGAAAATCTCAGGAAGAACAAGTGGCTTTTTGATTTTGCAAAGGGTATGATAGCTTTCAGAAAGAAGCACCCGATACTCCGCAATCCGCAGTATAAGAGTGGCCCTACCGATATGGGCTACCCCGAAATTTCGTGGCACCAGACAGAGCCGTGGAAAATCGACGGAAGTAATTCCGCGCTTCATCTTGCTGTGCTTTATACGGAAACAAAGTCGAAGTATAAGGTGTCTGAGGATAATTTCATCTACTACATGATGAATATGCACTGGGAGGGGAAGACATACAGACTCCCCGAGCTTCCCGAAGGGTATGCGTGGTATGTTATTGCAAATACCTCAAACGAAGAAAATCCATTCCCCGACGGAAAGGAACAGCCACTTACATCAAACGAATTCCATATGCACCCGAGGAGCAATGTCATACTCGTCGGAAAGTCAATGACCACCGAGGAGAAGATGATTCCCGAGTACGCAGAAGGCGAGGTATAACACCCCGCAGATAAAATAAAAGGAGGGACGGAATATATGAACTATATCACGGTAAAGGCAACTGCCGAAAGATATGAGGATGTTATGGAGTATATCTTTTCCAAGATAAAGCTCGAGGACGACTTATATCCGTCGCCCGAAAAGGTAATAAAGGATATACGGCTTGCTTGTGAAGAGGCTTTCATCAACATAATCAACTATGCATATCCCGATGGAGACGGAAATGTTGACATCGCCTGCGAGGTTGACAAGGGAATCATACAGATTGTCCTCAAGGACAGCGGTATTCCGTTCAATCCGATGGATTCCGATGACCCTGATATTTCTCTCGCCATTGAGTGCAGAGAAGTCGGCGGTCTTGGAATTTACATAGTAAAGAAGATTATGGATGATGTGAACTACACCCGTGAGGGTAAATACAATATCCTTACTCTCAGAAAGAGAATAGGTCTGTATCACGAGCATATGTATTCATAACTCCGAAAATAAAAATAACCCTCCGAATAGTCTTCGGAGGGTTTATTTATTCTGTGGATTGAGAAGTTTCTTCGGCGGCTGTTGTTTCGGGTGCAGTTGTTGTAACTGTTGTTTCTTCGGGAGGAGCTTCTTCCTTTGAGTAATCCTTGAAACAGATGTTCATATCTATCTCGCCCTCGATGCCGTCGATTTGTCCTTCGCAGGAATACTGCCACATATCGAAGTTGTAGTACATTGTCGGCTCGTCGGAATATTCGGCAAGCCAGAAATCGTAGTCCTTCAGTCTGCTTAAATCAAATTTGAAATATGCCATACGGCGTGAGGCGTAAACCATCGGTTTATAGCCTGCGTCCTTTATTATTTCGCAGAATGCAACAGCGCAGTTCGTCGCCGTTCTTGCGGAAACATCATCTGTGCGGGCGGGTTCCACGCCGATGATTTCCCAGTCGTACACAACGGGGTAGGTGATGTCGTAACCTTCGAGTTCTGCGAGGAGAATTTCAGCCTCTTCAATAGCCTCGTCAACGGTTACAGCCTGCGAGAAGAAATAAACGCCGACATCAATTCCGTTTTCCAAAGCACCTCTGACGTTTTTGTGAAAATCCTCGTCGAGCGAGATTTTTCCCGTTTCGTAGCCACGGTATCCTGCACGCACCATAGCGAATTCAACGCCTGACGCCGCAACAGCCTCCCAGTCGATATTCTTCTGGTGGTAGGAAACATCAATGCCGAATATTGCCTCGTTTTCATAATCGGGGCAGTAGGACATTATTCCGTTTTCGTCAAGATACAGATGTTCTTTTTCTATTGTGCTGGGTTCTACATCCTTGAGTATCGGCAGCCACGCCTCTCCGAAAAGACCGTCTTTGAAGTACAGGCGGTTTTCGGTAATTCTTACCTCGGGGTCGTTGTCGGCATAGTCCTTGACGACTTTTTCGACTTCCATTATCTTTATAGTTGCCATAGCATTTTCGGCCTTGTCCCGTGCGGTTATATACAGGACAACAAAAACCGCAAGAAGAATAACCAGCACGGCAATTATTATCACAAGTGTGCGGATTGTCCGCTTTGTTTTTTCTTCCTCGTTGAAAAGATGCTCCAGCTCGGCGATGAGGTAGTCCGTGTTATCGGTCATACAGCCCTCCGTCAAATAGTGGTTTATGCAACGGTGTTGCGGAAAAATGTTTCGTAGAAGTTTGTTGTGTCAAGCGGCTTACCGAAGTAATAGCCCTGAATGAAGTCGAGTCCCATCTGTGAGATTATTTCAAGTTCCTCGCAGGTTTCAACACCCTCGAGGCATACCTGTATGTCAACATCGTGGCAAAGCTCAACAACAAATCTGATGAAGGTCTTGTCGAACTTGCTCGACTGAATGTTGCGCACGAATGCCTTGTCGATTTTAACGATGTCGGCAGGTACTTCCTTGAGGATTTCAAGCGACGAATAGCCTGTACCGAAATCGTCCATGGCGATTTTCATTCCGAGTTCACGGATTGAGTTGAATACGGAGTGGAGCATATCCTTGTCGGTGACAAAGCAACTCTCGGTAAACTCAACGATTATGTGCGAGGTCGGTATGTCGATACGTTTTATCGTCTTTTTCACAAAGTCTAAGAAGTTCTCGTCGTAGAGCTGTATGTAGGAAACATTTATGCTCATCATAAAATCGGGGCAGAATTTCAGCCATTCCTTGCAGATGGTGAGCGCACGCTCAAACACCCATTTTCCGACGGGGACAATCATATTTGTGTTTTCGAGTATCGGAATAAACTCCGCAGGGGAGATGGGGCCGAATTCATCGGTACGCCATCTGAGGAGAGCTTCCCCTCCCTTCAGCTTTCCGTTTGATGCGAAAACCTGCGGTTGACAGAAAAGTTCAAAATCCCTGAAGTCATTTTCTATGCTTTCACGGAGAAGCTCCGTCAGCTTGAGCTCACGTGTCTTATGCTCAGACAGCTTCTGCTCAAAGAATATAATCTTCGACTTGCCCTTTGCTTTTGCGTGGTCAAGTGCTGTGTGTGAGTTCTTTACGAGAATATCGAAGGTGTTGTTCTGCTCGTTGAATTTACAGCAGCCTGCCGAGAATGTGCAGTAATATTTCTTGCCCTGATATTCTCTCTGCGTCGAGAAGTGGTTGCAGATGTTTGAATATATCTGCTTTATGTCTGATTTCAGGTGGTCGATGAATACGATGCCGAATTCATCTCCGTCAAGGCGGAAGACCTTTGCGTTTGTCGGAACTGCATTCTGGATGTGCTGTGCCGCAATGCGAAGGACATTGTCGCCGAACTGTCTGCTGTAAAGATTATTGATGTTCTTGAAGTCATCAATATTCATTATCATTATGCCTATGTTGAGGTTCTGGTGTATGCAGAGATTTACATAGCTTTCAAATTCGTATTTGTTCAGAAGACCTGTTGTGTGGTCGGTGTTGTTGCGTCTTCCGAGGTTTGTTATCGCCGATGCGACATTCAGTATTTTCCCGAATCCGTCACGGACGATAGTGCTGTGCTCACGAATCCATATCCAGTTCCCGAGAGCGTTCTTTACACGGTATTCCGCACAGTAGGAGTCTGCCATTCCACGTTCGACATTTCGGTAGGCTTCCTTGACGGTTGCAAAGTCGTCGTGATGAATCCTCCTTGCGAGTTTCAGAGGAAAATCCTTGATGTATTCGTCTTCAAAGTCAAATTCGTCACGAAGCGCCTTTGACACCCTTGAATATCCCGATATACAGTCAGTAAGGATTATATATTCATCGACACTTGCAGAAAGTGCGAAATATAAATCATTTACATCAAAGTCGAAAGCAGGTTTCATAATCTATCCCTCTGAATAAAAGCGTTGAGTAAGTGTGGGTTGTATAGCTGAAAAACAGCCATAGTTATACTTATAAACATTATATCATATATTTAATGATATTTCAAACATTTTTTTGAAAAATATGTAGAAATAATTCCGATGTTGATAAAAAGGATTGACTAATCGGATTTAAAGTGTTATGATAAATTGGAATAAATATGTATAAAGGGGTGAATATATGGCCAAGCCCAAGCTGTTGATAGTTGACGACTCAGAAATGGACAGAGCGATACTCGGTGACTTTTTTGCCGACGATTACGATATACTTGAAGAAGACAACGGTTTTGATGCGCTTATCACTGCAGTTGCACACAAGGATACGCTTGACGGAATTCTTCTTGACGTTGTAATGCCGTCGTTTAACGGTTTTGAGGTTCTTCAGAGAATAAGAAAGAACAACGACCTTGACCATATACCTGTAATTCTCGTGACAGCGGAAGCGTCGCTTGAAAAGGTGAGATACGGATTCCAGTGCGGAATGCAGGACTTCATAATGAAGCCCGTTGACGCAAAGAATATCCGCCGTCGTGTCGACGATGCCATAAACGGATACAAGAACATACTCTCAAAGAGGGTTTCTTCAATCGGAAGTGCGTCTTCACGCTCATACTACGACCTTATTCTTGATACCCTTGCTGAAATGTTTGAATTCAGAGGGATTGAAACTCCCGCACACATCGAATGCATAAAGGGTTATACCGAGGCGATGCTCAAGTACCTCGCAAAGCAACACCCTGAATATAATATACAGATGGATAAAATTCCGGTTATTGCCGAGGCGGCGGCGTTCCACGATATAGGAAAGCTGGCGTTGCCCGACAGTCTTCTCCGCAAAAGCGAAGATGAAATGACCGAGGATGAGCTCCGCATGATGAAGGAGCACACGACGAGAGGATGTACAATACTCCGTTGTTTCCAGAACGATAAGAATGTCGAATTCATCGACTACTGCTGTAACATCTGTATGTTCCATCACGAGCGTGCGACGGGACAGGGTTACCCGAGAAACCTCAAGGGTGACGATATTCCGATAGAAGCGCAGGTTGTGGGAATTGCTACGGCGTATGACAATCTCAGCCGCAAGGATAATAACCGTGCGTCGCTTGCTCACGAAAAGGCAATCAACGACATAAAGGCGGGAGAGTGCGGTGCGTTCTCGACGCCGATACTCAACGCATTGTCGAACGTGTCGGCTGAGTTCTACAACATCTACAAAGGAATAAGACGAGAAAAGAATTAAATACAAAGAAAAAGCCATTGTTGATTTTTGTATCAAGGATGGCTTTGTTTTTAGTGACGGGTTGCTCGTAAAAGGGGGCTATAAGATGCTGACAGATCTGAACTGTCTTCTTGCAGGGCTGGTTAGGTTGTTCGGTCCACTTGCGCTGTTTGTTTTCTGGCACAAAAGAACAGGCGCACGGTTGTATCCTGCGGTTATTGCATTCATGGTGTGTTTTCCGACCTTTTTTGTCGGCACGGCTATCCGCTCAGGGTTCAGCCACGACAATCCGATTGTTTATTATATTCAGCAGGGACTGCTTTTCGGAGTTGTTGAAGAAGGCGTTAAATATCTGATGTTCCGTTTTCTGCTCGAAAAATATGACAATCGCAAGGATGCGGTGACATACGGCATAGGGCATAGTGCTTATGAGGGAGTGGGCGGCGGAATGGCATGCCTTGTACTTATAGGTCTGAATCGTGCCGCTCCGGAAATTTTCTGGTTCAATTTGTGGACAACGATTGAAAGTCTGGCACTTACAATTTCATTGACTGTGCTGATTTTTTACGGTATACGTATGAGAAAATCCGGAGTTACGTTACCTGTTGCTATACTTGTGCATGCGCTCTGTAATGCGGTCAAGGGGATTTTCATTGAGCCCTCCGCTATTGTAATCAGTGCCGTGGCAACTGCGTGTGTTTCTTTCGCTGCATATCGTTGCTGGCGTGCTATGTATGTTTCGTTTGAGCAGGAATTGTGAAGTTGTGATTTGTTGCCGCTCTGCTTTATGGCGGGGCGGTGTTTTTTTATTTATACAAAGGAAAAAGCGCCTCTGAAATCAGAGGCGCTTTTTCATGGGGAAGGAGAAAAAATGAAAAAATCAAATTTTAGAATAGCCAAAGCTGTTAACAATGGCGACAATATCATTTATAAGCCCTGCGATGAGGGGAACGACAGGGGGTTATCCCTTGCTACAAGTAAATTATATCACGCTGTAAAGTGGATTGCAATAGAAAACCGCTGATTTCTACAAATCATCACTTTTTGAGAGTGAAAATTAGTGAAAACTGCACAAAAGAAAATTTCTTTAAAATTGTGGACTTTTGGCGGATTACATAGTATAATATAATAAATATAAGGAAAAGTGTCTTTTGACACTGCTATGAATATTTAAAAACCGGAAGGATTCTGGTTTTCAACGATTATCATCTGACGCAAGGAGGTGGCAGTATGGTTATTCAGAGCAACATTTCGTCTATGAACACGCAGTTCAACAACAGGGACAATGTTTCAAAAATGGCGAAAAGTCTCGAAAAATTAGCATCAGGAAAAGCAATAAACCGTGCGGGAGACAATGCTGCCGGACTTGCGGTATCTGTCCGTATGAGGGCGCAGATAAACAGTCTCGGTCAGGCATCAAAGAACGCACAGGACGCTATTTCGTTGCTCCAGACCGCAGAGGGTGCAATGGGTGAAACCCATTCGCTTCTCGAAATGATGAGAAAGATGTCGGTCGTTGCTGCGAATGCAAGTTATGCCGATGTTATTGACAGGGCGGCTCTTCAGCTTGAGTTTGCTCAGTTCATGGAAGAAATCGACTACATCGCAGAGAATACCGATTTCAACAACATTTTCCTGCTCAACGGCGAGCTTGCCAAAACCGATACCGAGGATACGGGAATTGATTTTCAGCTTTCCGCTAACAGCGGCGGGGAGGATTACCGTATAAACATCGGTGATATGAGCGCCGAGGCACTCGGGATTGACGACCTTGATGTAACAACGCAGGAAAACGCAAACAAGGCGATAGATAAAATCAGCAATGCAATGGATAAAGTATCTACTGCCAGGGCTGAATGCGGAGTAATGATGAACCGCATACAGTACACAAACGACAGAATTGATGTTGTAAGAGAGAATCTTTCCGCGGCGGAAAGCAGAATTACCGACACGGATATGGCTTCCGAAATGATGAAGTTCACAAAGTTCGAAATACTTACCGATTCATCGAGGGCTATGATGGCACAGGCAAACGCACAGCCTGCAAGCGTACTCGGAATTCTCAGTAAACCCGTGAACAACACAAAGGCTGTCAAGGCAGACGCAGAGCCTGAAAAAGTAAAAGCACCCGAACCGAAAGAAAAGAAAATCCAGGGTTCATAAAAAATTCACAGAGAGGCTACACAGCTTTCCTATTTTATGGTCAGTTGTTTCAACCTCTCTGTTTTTTATTTGCTAAATTCAAAGAACATTGTCGAAAATGTCAATAGCATATATTCCTATAATAGTTTATAATAATTATGCTCGGAGTTTTCCGTGCGGATTATCAAAACAAAGGGGTAACTTTATGATTATCAATTCAGAAATATCCTTCAACCCGAACGAAAGGGTAGCACCTCTCGGAATTATTGCAATGAACGGTGCGACGGAACTCGGAGAAAAAATAAACAGCTATCTTATGCAGTGGGCAACTCCCGAACACAAGCCCGAAAACAACACTTTCCTTGTTGAAACACAGTGCCCCCGTTTCTCATCAGGTGACGGAAAGGGCCTTATCAAGAGCACAATCCGTGGCGATGATATTTTCATTATCGTTGATGTAGGAAACTACAACTGCAAGTACAAGATGTTCGGCACAGAAAATTCAATGTCTCCCGATGATCATTATCAGGACCTCAAGAGAATTATTCAGGCAGCAGGGGGAAAGGCACACCGCATCAGCGTAATTATGCCTATTCTTTACGGCGGCCGTCAGCACAGAAGAAACTACCGTGAGTCACTTGACTGTGCAGTAGCACTTCAGGAACTTGAAAATATGGGTGTATCGAATATCGTTACATTCGACGCACATGACCCCCGTGTACATAACGCAATCCCCCTTATGGGCTTTGACAATGTAATGCCTACATATCAGGTTCTCAAGGCACTTCTCGGAAAGCACAAGGACCTCAAGCTCGACAAGGATCACTTTATGATTATTTCTCCCGACGAAGGTGCTATCAACAGAAATATGTACTACGCATCAGTACTCGGTGTAAACCTCGGTATGTTCTATAAGCGCCGTGACTACTCACAGGTTGTGAACGGAAGAAACCCCATCGTAGCGCACGAATACCTCGGAGATACAGTTGAAGGCAAGGATGTATTCATTGCCGACGACATCATCTCATCAGGTGAGTCTATGCTTGATATCGCATACGAACTCAAAAAGCGCAAGGCAAACAGAATTTTCGCTTACGGCACATACTCAATCTTCACAAACGGTCTTGACCTCTTCGACAAGGCATACAACGAAGGCGTAATTTCGGGCGTTCTCGGAACAAACCTCACATACCGCACAGAAGAACTCAAAAAGCGTGAGTGGTTCACAGAGGTTGACGTATCGAAGTATATTGCATACTTTATTGCAGCAATCAATCACGATGTTTCTATAAGCAAGATTATCGACCCACACGAGAAGATAAAGCTCCTTCTTGACAACTACAATAAGTAACATAAAAAAGGTACCGATGAAAAATCGGTACCTTTTTGTTTTTGGTGTTTGTGTTGAAATCAGAAAATCTGACCGGGAAGTACAAGCTTTTCCTTCGGCGGATATTTCTTGTCGAATTCCTCTGCGTCTTCTTCGCTGATGAGGTATCCATCGGGCGGAGCGTATTCGCCTGTTATACCGTCGAGGTAACCGTCGGCAAGCTCCTTACACAAGAAGAATGATGCGTCGGCGTCTTCGGGCAGACCGTGATAACGTATTCCGAAATCCGAGGCAAAGGTAAATCCGCTTTTGCCGTAAAAGTCGATGTTCCCCTCAAAGCATAATGCGCCTGCGCCCATTTCCTTTGCTTTTCCGATGGTGTAATCGAGCAGGATTTTCCCGTAGCCTTTTCGTTTGAGCTCGGGTGTTATGCATATGGGCCCCATTGTCATAATCGGAATTTTTCTGCCGTCGTCGGAGCTTATATGTGCCCTTACAAAAACATTCTGACCGATGATGTCGCCGTCCTTTTCCATTACGAAATCAAGCTCGGGAACGAAGTCCTTGTCGTTTCTTAAACAGTGCAGAAGATAATGCTCCATACAGCCGGGGCGGTATACATTCCAGAATGATTCACGCACGAGGTTTTCTGTTACTGCGTAGTCTTTTTCTTCTTCCAAACGGATGATGTAGTCATTTTTATTCATTGTTTATTCCTCCTGAAAATTGTTGACTGCAATACGGGGAGGTTTGTGTGAGAATGTATTCGCAAACCTCTCCGTTTACGCTACAATCTCCAAGGTGTTGTTTTTCTTCAAACAGCAATCTCCTTTAAATTCAAATATAATCACGCCTTAGTGTGAGTGCGATACAAGAGTAAGTGAAGTTACCGAGCGGTAAATTCGCTCTATTATAATCCGTACGATACGATTGCCCAAAGCGGCTCGCTTTAATGCAGGTGCAATACAGAAGCGAGCAAAGTTACCGGGCGGTAAACTTTTCTTACTTAATCTGTACGATGCGAATTGCCAGAGGTGGCTCACATTGTTGGCGGGATTTGCCTAGTTGGTTGACTGGGGGTTCTTGTTCGCCATTCTTACAGCCTGCTTTGTTTTCTTTACAGCAACGATGTTTGTGCTGAGAAGGCTCTCTGTCTGGTCGAGGATTTTTTCGATGTACTCTCTTGCCTCAATCTTCATATTCTTGCACTTTTCCTGCGTCTGATTGAGGATTTCGGTTGAGCGTGCCTGAGCTTCCTTTACGATTTCGTCGTTTGAAACGATAATCTTTGCACGTTCTTCAGCCTTACGGATAATGGACTCGGCTTCCTTGTTGGCGTCGCTGAGTATATCCTGTCTGTCGGCAACTATGTTTTTTGCCTGCTTGATTTCCTGCGGAAGACTGAGGCGGATTTCGTTCAGAAGGTCACGCACCTTGTCTGCGTCGAGAGCGACTTTTTTCGCCGTGAACGGTACCCCCGGGGCTTTATCGAGCATTTCGTCGAGCATTTCGAGAACTTCATCAATATTCATTTTTCATACTTCCTTTCTAAAGTGGCCTTTTTGAAAATCTTTCAACGATAATATCCTTTACTTTGCCCGGAACAAAGTCTGTTATATCCCCTCCGAGCTGGGCAATCTGCTTCACGACGCTTGAGCTGATGAACATATTTTCGGGCTTTGTCGTGAGGAAGACCGTTTCTGCGCCGTCGTAGAGCTTTTTGTTTGCGAGCGCCTGCTGGAATTCATATTCGAAGTCGCTTACGGCACGGAGTCCCTTGACAATCGCAACTGCCTCTCTTTTCTTGACATAGTCGGCAAGAAGTCCGTTGAATGAGTCTATTTCGATGTTGTCGAGGTCGTCGGTGACAGCCTTTATCATATCAATTCTTTCGGTTACGGAAAAGCTGGGGTTTTTCGAGTGGTTGACCGAAACGAGAACTATAACCTCGTCGAAAATTTCCGACGCTCTTCTTATAATATCCCTGTGTCCGTAGGTTACCGGGTCAAAACTTCCCGGACAGACAGCGATTCTTTTACGCATACTATCATTCCTTTACGGTGTAAAGTGTAACCCCTATCTTTCCGTAGGAGTATTCCTTCTTTTTGATAAGTCTTTCTGTTTCATCGGGGAGAACTTCGTTGTCGGGGTGTTCGCAGAGAACAATCCCTCTCTCCGACATTCTGGTTTCAAGCAACGGGAGTGCCTCGGCAAGAAGTCCCTTGTTGTAGGGCGGGTCGAGGAGCGCTATATCGAAAGTATTGCTTGTGGAGCGGAGAAAACTGATACTGTCCATCGTGTATACCTTAGAGCAGTCCGAAAAGCCGACTGTTGCAAGGTTTTCGGAAGTTACCGCCGCCGACGCCTTGGAGCTGTCAACGAAATACGCAAACTTTGCGTCACGGCTGAGAGCTTCTATGCCCATCTGACCGCTGCCCGAAAACAAATCGAGAAATACAGAGCCCGGGAGGTCGAACTGTATGATACTGAAAACAGCCTCCTTGACCTTATCGGTTGTAGGTCTTACATCGTTACCCTCAAGAGTTCTGAGGCGTCTGCCTCTTGCTTTTCCTGAAATTACACGCATAATGTTATCCTCTCACTCAAATATACAGTAATTATATCATATAATTTGTCAAAAGTCTACTGTTTTTTTATCCGTTCAGCATTGCGAGGAGTTCCTCTGCGGTTGCAAGGCTGACTCCCGCTGTTGAGGCGATGTCTTCGGCGGACGCCTCTTTCATTGCTTTTTTCGTCTTGTAGGCTTTAAGTAGTTTTAACGCTTTTTTCTCGCCTATTCCCTTTACCTGCATAAGCTCGGAATCAAGTCCTTTCTTTCGGGTTGAACGCTGGTAGGTTATCGCAAAGCGGTGAACCTCGTCCTGTATTCTTGTCAGCAGGAAAAACGCAGGTTTCATATCCGATACGGAGATTTCCTTTCCGTCGGTGGCGATTGCTTTTGTGCGGTGTTTGTTGTCCTTTACCATTCCGAAAACGGGAACATCGAGTCCCATTTCCGAAACGACCTCTCTTGCAACGGAAACCTGTCCCTTGCCGCCGTCGACGAGTATAAGGTCGGGGAGGCGGAGGAAACCTTCATCGTCGGTATCCTTGTTCACATAATGGTTGAAACGGCGTGATATGACCTCACGCATACAGGCAAGGTCGTTCTGTGAAAGATTGTCTTTCATTGAAAATCTCTTGTACGCCGAGCGCAGAGGTCTGCCGTTTTCGAAAACGACCATACCCGCAACAATTCCCGATGAGCCGAGATTCGATATGTCGTAGGATTCGATATATTTCGGCGGTTCTTTCAGCCCGAGGAGCTTTCCGATTTCGTCGAGTGCGATAATTTCCTTTGCGGTACGGTTTACCTTGAATGAAAGATATTCCCCTGCGTTCGATTTTGCGAGGGCTATGAGTCTTGCACCGTCGCCACGTACTCTCGTAGTGACGGAAACGGCGTGCCCCGAACGCTCACGCAGGTATCTTTCGACGAATTCCATATCATCGAATTCTTCTTCTACGAGAATTTCTTTCGGTATGTCCTCTGCACCGTGATAGAACTGCTTTACAAAATCGCCGAAGACATCGTCTTCCTTGTCACCGAGGAAGAAATTCATTTTGTCTACGAGTCTTCCGTTGCGGTATATCAGCACGGCGGCGGAAATACTGCTGTCGTTTCGTGCTGTTGCTATTACGTCGGTATCCTTGCAGTCGGTGATGATTTTCTGCGTGTCTGCGGCTTTTTTTATTGCGGCTATTCTGTCACGCAACAATGCGGCACGCTCGAAATCAAGGCTTTCGGAGGCGTCGAGCATTTCCTTTTCCATTCGCTCGACAGATTCGGCACTTCCTGTTTTGATGTAGTTTACTGCGTCGGAGATTATCTTGTTGTATTCCTCTGCGGTAATTCTTCCACGGCAGACGCCCATGCAACGCTTGATGTGATAATTCAGGCATGGTCTGTTGCGCCGGAATTCCGCAGGAAATTTCTTTGTGCAGGTGGGGAGCATGAATACTTTATTTGCCTCTTCCACGGCAAGCTTTGCGGTGTATCCGCTGGTATACGGGCCGAGGTATTCGCCCTTGCCTTTTTTCTGCATTTCCATTGTTATGCGGGGAAATTCCCCGTCGGATATTCTGATATAAAAATAGCCCTTGTCGTCTTTCAGAAGGATGTTGTACTTCGGGCAGTGCTGTTTTATGAGTGAGCATTCAAGGACGAGAGCCTCGTATTCGCTGTCGGTGACGATGAAATCGTAGTCGTATACATTCTCGACCATTTTTGCGACCTTGGGAAGATGCATGGGGTTTTCCTTGAAATAGCTTGTGACACGCTTTTTCAGGTTCTTTGCCTTTCCGATATAGATAATTTTCCCGTCTTTGTTTTTCATAAGATACACCCCCGGCGCATCGGTAAGACGGCATGTTTTTTCACGGAGGCGTTCAAGATATTCGTTCATACGGGAAAACTCCTTTCTTTCGTGGTTGTCAACTGACATTATACACTCAGGTACAGCTAAAAGCAAGTGTGAAAAGATTAACGAAATTGTGAGATTTTCCAAAAGCGGAGAGGTTTTATCTAAACTACTGACAGTTGAAAAAAAGAGGGAAATATGTTATAATAATGCTGTATAACAACCCGTCGGGAAACGAGCGGGTTGAAAACCGATATTCCCCGAAATTTATTACGGAGGTTTTATTATGACAGTAAACGACATTAAAAATTTACTTGAGGCTGAAGTCCTTTCAGGAGAGGAACATCTTGACCGTGAGGTTCATACTGCCTGCGGTTCGGATATGATGAGCGACGTACTCGCATTCGTGAAAGACCAGTCGGTACTTCTTACGGGACTCTGCAACCCTCAGGCTGTGCGTACGGCTGAAATGCTCGACATTGTGTGCATCGTTTTTGTAAGAGGAAAAATGCCCGATGACTCTATAATAGAACTCGCAAAGGAAAGGGACATCGTTCTTCTTTCCACGGGGATGAGAATGTTCCCTGCGTGTGGTATTCTCTATACTAACGGGCTTCGTGGGGGTGCAGACAATTGAGTGATACAATCAAACTGACATATAACATTTCCGCAGAGGATTTCACCCGTGCGGGAGAGGCATCAAGCGATGTGAAGAGCAAGCTTAAAAAGATGGGAATTTCCCCCGACGCAGTGAGAAAAGTATCCATTGCAATGTACGAGGGTGAAATCAATATGGTAATCCACGCCGACGGAGGAAAGATAGATGTTGAAATCTCCCCGAAGGATATAACTATGATACTTGCCGACAAGGGCCCCGGAATCAAGGATATCGAGCAGGCTATGCAGGCGGGATTTTCTACGGCGCCCGACAAGGTGCGCTCGCTCGGTTTCGGTGCGGGAATGGGTCTTCCTAATATGAAGAAATATTCCGACGATATGAAAATCGAAACCGAAATCGGAGTGGGAACAACCGTCACAATGAAGGTGAATTTCTAAAAAACGAAAATATATGGTTATTACGGAAAGAGGAGAATACTCATGAGCGAAAATGAATTCGTAAACTCCGTGCGGCTTGACTCCAACAAGTGCATGGGCTGTATTAACTGCATAAAAAGATGTCCGACGCAGGCTATCCGTGTGAGAAACGGAAAAGCACAGATTATCAAGGAATTCTGCATAGACTGCGGAGAGTGTATAAGAATATGCCCTCATCACGCAAAGCTCGCAACCTACGACCCGCTGGTTGTACTCAACAAGTACGAATATACCGTGGCACTTCCGGCGCCATCGCTGTACGGTCAGTTCAATAATCTCGACGATGTGAATATCATACTCCGTGCGCTGATAAAGCTGGGATTCAATGATGTATATGAGGTTTCAAAGGCGGCGGAGGAGGTTTCCGAGCTGTCGAGAAGATACATACAGGAGCATCCCGAAAAAAGACCGTTCATATCTTCAGCCTGTCCATCGGTTGTAAGACTTATTCAGGTGAGATTTCCGAATCTTATCGAGCATCTTCTTCCGATAGCGGCACCGATTGAGGTTGCCGCCGCAGCCGCAAGAAAAAAGGCAATGGAAAAAACGGGACTTCCCGCAGAAGAAATAGGGATTGTATTTATCTCCCCCTGCCCTGCGAAGAAAACGGCTACAAAAAGACCTCTCGGCACTTCAAAGTCCGAGGTTGACGCAGTTGTTGCGATAAAGGAGGTTTATCCTCCGCTTATAAGTTTTATGAAAGAAACCGTTGACGAAACCGAGGAATACACCGAATCGGGAAAAATCGGTGTAAGCTGGGGTGGCAGCGGAGGAGAGGCAGGAGGGCTTCTTACCGACAGCTATCTTGCCGCAGACGGAATAGAAAATGTAATCCGTGTGCTTGAGGATTTAGAGGACGAAAAATTCTCCGACCTTGATTTTATAGAACTCAACGCCTGCAGCGGTGGTTGCGTCGGAGGAGTGCTTACGGTTGAAAATCCGTATGTTGCAAAAACAAAGCTCAAGCGGCTGAGAAAATATCTTCCCGTGTCCTGCAATCATCTGGGGGACAAGGAATGCAGTGAAAGCTACTGGGACGACGGCATAGAATATCTGCCCGTGTTCCGTCTTGGCTCCGATATAAACGAAAGCTTTGCGAAGATGGCAAAGGTCGAAGAACTCTGCGCAAAATTCCCCGGGCTTGACTGCGGTTCGTGCGGAGCGCCGACCTGCAAGGCACTTGCCGAGGATATAGTCCGTGGTGACGCAAAGGAAAGGGACTGCGTACACTTCCTGAGGGAATATATCCACAAGCTGTCGGACGAATTTTCGATGCTGGATTCGAGAGAATAGAATTTCGAAGGGAGGGAATGTCCCAGGGAGGACATTCGTATCTGATATGACACTTAAGGAATTTGTTGAAAAGTCGGGATTTACTCCCGTTAATGTAAGCACTGACGCAGAAGAAATCGAAGTGACAAAGGTGTTCTGCTGTGACCTTCTGTCAATTGCAATGTCGAAAAATCCTGCGGGTGCAGTATGGGTGACCGTTATGGGTAACCTCAACGCAGTTGCGGTAAGCGTGCTTACCGAGGGCGCCTGCATTGTTATTGCAGAGGGAATTGACATTGACGATGCGGCACTTGAAAAGGCAAAACAGCAGAATGTGACCATGCTGAAAAGCCCCCTGCCGATATTCGATGCGGGACTTCACGCACATAATATCATAAATGGTTAGGCTGTCATACGACCTGCACATACACTCCTGCCTTTCACCGTGCGGTGACGACGATATGCTGCCCTCGAACATTGTCGGCATGGCGGCTCTCAAGGAGCTTGATGTGATTGCAGTCACCGACCACAACTCCTGCCTCAACTGTCCTGCAGTGATGAAGCTGGCGGAGGCGTACGGCGTGACGGCAATTCCCGGGATGGAACTTACCACGGCGGAGGAAGTACACGTAGTGTGCCTTTTCCCGACGCTTGAAAAGGCTCTGGAGTTCAGTGAGTATGTGTATTCAAAGCTGTTGCCGTTCCCGAACGACGAAACGGTTTTCGGAAAACAGCAGATTGTCGATGAGGACGACAATGTTGTCGGCAAGGTTGAAAATCTGCTGATAAACGCAACGGATATATATTTTTACGAGCTTTACGACCTGCTGAAAGAATACGACGGGCTGATGATACCCGCACACGTTGACAAGAGTGCAAACAGCCTGCTTTCAAACCTCGGATTTATTCCGCCCGACAGCAGATTTAAAACAGCGGAAATAAAGCACATCGGTTTTATGGAGGATATTCTTGAGAAAAACCCGTATCTCAAGGATTGTGTGATAATATCCGATTCCGACGCACATTATCTCGAAAACATAAACGAGCCGATAAATTTCATTGAGGCGGAAAGCAAGAGCATCGCAGATGTATTTAAAGCACTGCGTGGAAAGGAATGACCTATGTTTAAGGACAAGGATTTTATTCTCGAAGAAAGCTATAAGGGAATGAGCGAGGTTGTCGATGAATTTTCGACAGCGGGGATACTTCATTTCCGTGAAGTCGAACCGTCGGAGACTGCACTCTGCATTGTCGATGTGATAAACGGTTTTATGAAGTTCGGTGCGCTTGCAAATCCCGACGCTATGAAAATCGTTGCGAATATAAGCAGGCTTGCAAAGATGATGACGGAAACGGGAAGTATCATCTGTGCTGTGAACGACAGTCACGAAAAAGACTCCCCCGAATTTGACAGCTTTCCTGTGCATTGTCTGAAAAACAGCGAGGAGTCAAAGCTGGTGGGAGAGCTGGAGTGGCTTTACGGCTACGAGAAATTCCACCCGTTCAACAAGCAGTCGACGAATGCCTTTCACGAGTATTTCAGACAGGACGCAATGCAGGCAAGCAAGAACATCAGCAACATAATTGTTACGGGAGTATGCACCGACATCTGCGTAATGCAGTTTGCACTTTCGCTCAAGACATATTTCAATTCAATCAACAGGAAATGCAGGGTTATTGTACCTCTCAACTGCGTTGACACATACGACGCACCTTCGCACAACAGGGTGCTTATGAATGCAATGGCAGTGAAGATGATGCGTGTTGCGGGTGTGGAAATTGCGGCTGAAATTGTCTATTGACGAATTGCTTTTGCGGGTGTAAAATAAAGCAGTAAAAGCCACAGGACAGGAGAGAAGAAAAAATGAATATATGGCATGATATCTCACCGAACAGAATAACCAAGGAGGATTTCTATGCGGTAATAGAAATCTCAAAGGGAAGCAAGACAAAGTATGAGCTTGACAAGGAAACAGGACTCCTCAAGCTCGACCGTATTCTTCATACATCAACGCACTATCCCGCAAACTACGGATTTATTCCGAGAACATACGCAGAAGACCACGACCCTCTCGATGTACTCGTGCTCTGCTCGGAGATAATCAATCCGATGTCGCTTGTAAGATGCTATCCTATCGGGGTTATTTCGATGCTTGACAACGGCGACGCCGACCATAAGATAATCGCAATTCCGTTCGATGACCCGACGTACAACGAGTATAAGGATATCAGCGAACTCCCGAAGCATATTTTTGAAGAAATGTCGCATTTCTTCAAGGTTTACAAGACTCTGGAGAGTAAGGAAACGGTAATCGACGAAATCAAGGACAGAAATGTTGCGATTGAAACGGTTGACGATTCGATAGAGAGATATGTAAGAAATTACTGTATGGCACGATAAGGACACAATAGCCGCTTTGCCCGTAAAAACTGGAATTTTTACAGGTAAAGCGGTTATTTTATACCAAAAAAGTATAGTATGCTTGTGCAAGTTCGACAAAAAATTCACAAATTGTCTGTTAGATATTTTTGTAGCATTTTTTTATAGGGTATGTTATAATTATAACATACTGTGGCAGGGTATACCTATGCCTTGTCGCTGATAAACTCTTATATTTTTCAAGGAGGTTCTAAAATGGGTTCTAAGAAAAACACAGTTCCTTTCAACGGAACTCCGGAGCAGGAAAAAAAGCTTCTGGAAGTTATTGAATCATTGAAGGGCGATAAGGGCTGTCTGATGCCCATTCTTCAGCAGGCTCAGGACATCTACGGATATCTTCCTGTTGAGGTACAGACAATTATCGCAAGAGAGACGGGAATTCCGCTCGAAAAAATCTACGGTGTAGTTACATTCTACGCACAGTTCTCACTTATGCCCAAGGGTAAGTACAAGATTTCAGTATGTCTCGGTACTGCTTGTTATGTTAAGGGTTCAGGAGATATCTACAACAAGTTGATGGAACTCCTCGGAATTGACGGCGGCGAATGCACTCCCGACGGAAAGTTCTCACTTGAAGCATGTCGTTGTATCGGTGCTTGCGGACTTGCTCCCGTACTTACAATCAACGAAGATGTTTACGGAAGACTTACAGTTGATGAGCTTGCAGGTATCCTCGAAAAATATTCTGACTAATGATGACGGAAATTTCACTCAATGTGCTTGACGTTGCACAGAACTCTGTAAGGGCGAACGCCTCGCTCATAGAAATAAGCGTTCACGCCGACACAGAAAAAGACACTCTGACGATTGTCATTGCCGACGATGGCTGCGGTATGACTGAGGAGCAGGTAAAAAGTGTTACAGACCCGTTTTTCACGACACGCACAACAAGGAAGGTCGGACTCGGGATACCGTTTTACAAGTTTGCGGCGGAAAGTAGCGGAGGAAGTTTCAATATAAAATCCGAGAAGGGAAAAGGCACGGTTGTTACAGCGGTTTTCGGGTTGACTAACATCGACAGAATGCCTCTCGGAGATATGACCAGTACAATACATATGCTCGTTACACTTAACGGACATATAGATTTCCTTTACAACTACAAGGTTGACGACAGGGAATTCACTCTCGACACGAGAGAGTTTCGTGAGATACTCGGCGGCGTGCCTTTCGATGAGCCGGAAGTTTCAAATTATATAAAAGAGTATCTTTCCGAAAACAAGCTGGAAGTTGACAAGAATATTACACTATAATTAAATTAGGAGGAATACAACGATGAAAACATTGGAAGAACTTAAAGCTATCAGAGATAGAATGCAGGGACAGGTTAACATCCGTGAAGAAGACGGCGACGCTATCCGTGTTGTTGTAGGTATGGCTACATGCGGTATCGCAGCAGGTGCACGCCCCGTTCTCACTGCATTTTCAGATGCGGTTCAGGAAAAGAACCTCAGCAACATTTCGGTTACACAGACAGGCTGTATCGGTCTTTGCCAGTACGAACCGATTGTTGAAGTAATCACAGGAACAGAAAAGACTACTTATGTTAAGATGACTGTTGAAAAGGCAAAGGAAGTTATCGACCAGCATCTCATCAGAGGACAGGTAGTTGCAGAATACACAATTGATTCCGACAAGCTCGGAAAGTAACGGAGGGGGAACAGATAAATGTATCGTTCACATGTATTGATTTGCGGCGGAACAGGCTGTACTTCTTCGGGAAGTATGAAAATCGCCGATAAGCTTCAGGCTGAAATTGACAAAAACGGACTTACAAGCGAAGTTCAGGTTGTAAAGACAGGATGCTTCGGACTTTGTGCACTCGGTCCTATCATGATCGTTTATCCCGAGGGTAGCTTCTACTCAATGGTAAAGGAAGAGGACATCGAGGAAATCGTTGCAGAGCATCTTCTCAAGGGCCGTATCGTAACAAGACTTCTTTATAAGGAAACAGTTACAGAAGACGGTATCAAGTCGCTCAACGACACTGCATTCTACAAGAAGCAGCAGCGTGTAGCGCTCAGAAACTGTGGTGTTATCAACCCTGAAAATATCGATGAATACATCGGTACAGACGGATATCAGGCTCTCGGTAAGGTTCTTACAGAGATGACACCCGACGAAGTAATCCAGACAATTCTCGATTCAGGTCTTCGTGGACGTGGAGGCGGAGGATTCCCCACAGGTATGAAGTGGAAGCTCGCTAAGAACCTCGTTCAGGACGCTGACCAGAAGTATGTATGTTGTAACGCCGACGAAGGCGACCCGGGTGCATTCATGGACCGTTCGGTTCTCGAAGGTGACCCCCACGTTGTTCTCGAGGCTATGGCAATCGCAGGTTACGCAATCGGCGCAACACAGGGTTATATCTATGTTCGTGCTGAGTATCCTATCGCAGTTAAGCGTCTCGAAATTGCTATCAATCAGGCTCGTGAATACGGACTTCTCGGAAAGAACATTTTCGGAACAGACTTCTCATTCGATATCGGTCTCCGTCTCGGCGCCGGCGCATTCGTATGTGGTGAAGAAACTGCTCTTATGACATCAATCGAAGGTAACAGAGGTGAGCCTCGTCCTCGTCCTCCGTTCCCTGCGGAAAAGGGTCTCTTCGGAAAGCCTACAATCCTCAACAACGTTGAAACATACGCTAACATTCCTCAGATCATCCTCAAGGGTGTTGACTGGTTCACATCAATGGGAACAGAAAAGTCAAAGGGTACAAAGGTATTCGCACTCGGCGGAAAGATCAACAACACAGGTCTCGTTGAAGTGCCTATGGGTACAACACTCAGAACTGTTATCGAGGAAATCGGTGGCGGTATCCCCAACGGCAAGAAGTTCAAGGCTGCACAGACAGGTGGTCCTTCAGGCGGATGTATCCCTGCTGAACACATTGACATCGAAATCGACTACGATAACCTCGTTGCTATCGGCTCAATGATGGGTTCGGGCGGACTTATCGTAATGGACGAAGACAACTGTATGGTTGACATCGCTAAGTTCTTCCTTGAATTTACTGTTGATGAATCATGCGGTAAGTGTACACCTTGTCGTATCGGTACAAGAAGACTTCTTGAAATGCTCGACAAGATTACAAAGGGACAGGGAACTCTCGAAGACATCGACAAGATGGAACAGCTCTGCTACTACATCAAGGCTAACTCACTCTGCGGTCTCGGACAGACAGCTCCTAACCCCGTTCTTTCAACTCTCAAGTTCTTCAGAGATGAATATATCGCTCACGTTGTTGATAAGAAGTGTCCTGCAGGAGTATGTAAGGACCTCCTCAGCTACGAAATCATCGCTGACAAGTGTAAGGGTTGTACAGCTTGTGCAAGAAAGTGCCCCGTTGGAGCAATTTCAGGCGAAGTCAAGAATCCTCACGTTATCGACAAGAACAAGTGTATCAAGTGCGGTGCTTGTATTGATACATGTAAGTTTAACGCTATCGAGAAGAAGTAGGAGGAAAGTGAACAGATGGAAAATTTGAATATTAAAATTAATGGCATGGCTGTTACTGCTCCCAAGGGTTCTACTGTTCTTGAGGCAGCAAAGCTTGCAAACATTGATATTCCTACACTCTGTTATCTTAAGGATATCAATGAAATCGGCGCTTGTCGTATCTGTGTAGTTGAAGTACAGGAAAAGAGAGGGGACGCACTCGGCCCCAAGAGAATCGTTGCTTCCTGCGTATACCCCGTCACAGAGGGTATGGAAATCTTCACAAACTCACCTAAGGTTCTTGAATCAAGAAAGACAACTCTCGAACTCATCCTCTCAACACACGAAAGAAAGTGTCTTTCATGTGTAAGAGCTGACAATTGTGAACTTCAGAAGATGGCTCACGATTTCGGTATTGAAGACGAAGTAAGATTCGAGGGCGTTAAGGAAGAATATGAAATCGACGCTACTGCTGCTCACATGATCCGTGACAACAACAAGTGCGTACTCTGCCGTCGTTGTGTTGCAGTATGTGAAAAGAATCAGGGCGTTGGCGTTATCGGCGCTAACGAGCGTGGATTCAAGACAAACATTTCATGCGCATTCGAAGACGGACTCGGAGAGACATCATGTATCTCATGCGGTCAGTGTATCGCTGTATGTCCCGTTGGCGCTATCACAGAAAAGGACAATACTGCTGATGTATTCAAGGCAATCGCTGATGAAACAAAGCACGTTGTTGTTCAGACAGCTCCCGCAGTAAGAGCTGCACTCGGCGAATCATTCGGTATGCCTATCGGCACAAATGTAGAGGGCAAGATGGTTGCTGCTCTCCGCAGACTCGGCTTTGACAAGGTATTCGATACAGACTTCGCTGCTGACCTTACAATCATGGAAGAAGCAACAGAGTTCCTTGGTCGTGTAAAGAACGGCGGAAAGCTCCCGATGATTACATCATGCTCACCCGGATGGATCAAGTACTGCGAACACTACTTCCCTGACATGACAGAAAACCTTTCAACATGTAAGTCTCCTATGCAGATGTTCGGCGCAGTTACAAAGACATACTACGCTGAAAAGATGGGCATCGATCCTAAGGACATCGTTGTTGTTGCAGTAATGCCTTGTACAGCAAAGAAGTTCGAAATCGGCAGAGATGACCAGGCAGCAGCAGGCGTACCTGATGTTGATATTTCAATCACAACAAGAGAGCTTGCTCGTATGATCAAGCGTGCTGGTCTTGACTTCACAGCACTTCCTGACGAAAAGTTCGACGAACCTCTCGGAATTTCAACAGGTGCTGCAGTTATCTTCGGCGCAACAGGCGGTGTTATGGAAGCTGCACTCCGTACAGCAGTTGAAACTCTTACGGGCAAGGCTGCTGACAGCGTTGACTTCAAGGAAGTTCGTGGCGTTGAAGGCATCAAGGAAGCAACATACAACGTTGCAGGCATGGATGTCAAGGTTGCAGTTGCATCAGGCACAGCAAACGCTAAGGAACTTCTCACAAAGGTACAGAACGGCGAAGCTGATTACCACTTCATCGAAATCATGGGTTGCCCCGGTGGTTGCGTAAACGGTGGCGGACAGCCTCAGCAGCCTGCATCAGTGAGAAACTTCCAGGATATCCGTGAACTCCGTGCAAAGGCACTCTATGACCAGGATGCTGCAAGCGCAGTAAGAAAGTCACACGAGAACCCTGCTATCAAGGCACTTTACGATGAATACTTCGGAGAGCCCAACAGCCATAAGGCTCATGAAGTTCTCCATACTTCATATGTAAAGCGTGGACTTTACAACAACTAATAAAATTAAGCGTCGGACCGAAAAAGTCCGACGCTTTTTTATTGAAAGCGGTATTCAATCGAAAAAATCAACCCCGCAGGAAATATTCCTTGCGGGGCTGTTTATTACAGAGGAAGTATCTTACTTTGAAAAGCAGGAGGAGAAAAGTTCTTCGGTGTATTTCTTGTTTTCCTCCGACTGCTTTGTGACGAGAGTTACAACAGGCACAAGTACAAGTCCGAAAAGCATTGCGAACGCTCCTGCGTTGATAGGGGAAGGAAGTGCTATTCCGAGGAATGTCTTGGGTGCGTCGGGAATAGCTCCGAATGTGTAGATTATCATATGTCCTACGGTGATGACAATTCCGCTTATGAAGCTTGCCCATACAGCAGCCTTTGTGATTTTTTTTGAGAACAATCCGTAGATATAAGGTGCGAGGAAGGAGCCTGCAAGTGCGCCCCATGAAATCGACATAAGCGTTGTGATGTAGGTGTTCTTGTTAAGTGCGATAACAACCGAAACAATGATGAACACCGCAATGAAAACACGCATTATAAGCACCTGTTTTTTGTCGTCAAGTCCTTTCTTGCAAAGGGGCTTGATAAGGTCGATTGTAAGCGTTGATGACGATGTGAGTACGAGCGACGAGAGAGTAGACATTGACGCTGAAAGAACGAGAACAACAACAATTCCCACAAGGATTTCGGGGAGTGCTGTTTCGAGCATTGCGGGTACAATCTGGTCGTAGACGAGCTTTCCGTTTGATGTGATTTCTTCGGGGGTTACATAGAGCCTTCCGAAACCGCCCATGAAGTACGAGCCGCCTGCAACAACGATTGCAAATATCGTGGAGATTATAGCGCCACGCTTGATTGCCGCATCGTCCTTGATGGCATAGAACTTTGTCGCCATCTGGGGAAGTCCCATTGTTCCGAGTGATGTGAGAATTACAACTCCGACAAGGTTAATCGGGTCGGGGCCGAAAAGAGTGTTGAGAGTGTCTGTATTTCCGTTATTGTCGGGAATAGCCGCAAGTTCTTCGAGTGCGGCAGACATCCCGCCGCAGTTCTTGACAACGAGGATAACGACCATTACAATTCCTGCAAGCATGATAATTCCCTGAATGAAGTCGTTGACTGCGGTTGCTTTGTATCCGCCGAGGATAACATATGCCGCTGTGAGCACCGCCATTGCGATAATGCAGATTGAGTAGTCAACGTGGAATGCACTTTCAAAAAGGCGGGAAAGACCGTTATAAACCGACGCTGTGTAAGGAATAAGGAAGATAAACACGATTGCCGCAGCTGTAGTCTTGAGGGATTTTGAGTTGTAGCGTTTTTCGAAAAATTCGGGCATTGTCGAGCAGTCGAGATGCTTTGTCATAATGCGGGTTCTTTTTCCGAGGAGCGCCCACGCCAGCGCACTTCCGATGAAGGCGTTGCCCATGCCTATCCAGGTTGCAGAAACGCCGTAGTTCCAGCCGAACTGTCCTGCGTAGCCGATGAATACAACGGCGGAAAAATACGAAGTTCCGTATGCGAAGGCTGTAAACCAGGGGCCGATTGAGCGTCCGCCGAGAACGAAATCGTTTACATTTGAGGTCTGACGAGAGCAGTAAATCCCGATGCCTATCATAAGCAGGAGATAAACCGCAAGAATAATCCAGAGTACCATATCATAAGCTCCTTGTTTTAATACTTTTATGTTTTTTGACTTTAACTTATTAAAGTATATATTGTTTTTCGTCTTTTGTCAAGCATTTTCGCTTGAATTTGTATGGGTTATGGTGTAAACTGTTCTAAAGAGGTGAAAGTATATGAAAAGTGCTGAAAAGACTGTGCTGATAATCAAAGCGCTTGAGAATGCTTACCCTGAGGCGAAGTGTTCGCTGATATATGAAAAGCCGTACGAACTTCTGATAGCGACGATGCTTTCCGCACAGTGTACGGACGCAAGGGTGAATATCGTCACGAAGGAGCTTTTTGCAAAATACCCGACGCTTGAGAGCATAGCACAGGCTACTCCCGAAGAAATAGGAGAGTGCATAAAGTCGTGCGGACTGTACCGTTCAAAAGCGAAGAATATTGTTTCGACGGCGAAAACGCTTGTTTCGGAATATGGTGGAGAACTCCCCGACAGCATAGAAAAACTGACAGAGCTTGCAGGTGTCGGCCGAAAGACCGCAAATCTCATTATGGGGGATATTTTTCACAAGCCTGCGGTTGTTACCGACACGCATTGCATAAGAATATGCGGAAGACTCGGGCTTACGAAAAATACCGAGCCTTACAAGGTTGAGTGTGACCTGATAAAGAAACTCCCGCCCGAAAAATCGTCGGACTTCTGTCATAGGCTGGTGCTTTTCGGAAGGGAATTCTGCACGGCGAGAAATCCGAAATGCGAAAGTTGTCCCGTGAAAAATACTTTTGCGGAAAACGGCGAAACCCTGAAATGTATAATAAAGTAAGTAGAAGGATACACTATCTCTAAAAAAGAGAGGTGTATACTTTAATAAAAAAGAGAGGTGTATCATTTAATGGTTGATATTCATAAATGTGCGGTCGTAGGCTGCGGATTTGTAGGGGCGGCAACTGCGTTTTCGCTCGCCGAGAGGGGAGTATTCTCCGAAATGGTGTTGATTGACAGGAACAGCGATAAAGCCGAGGGCGAGGCGATGGATATATCGCACGCAATCCCGATGTTCAAGCCGATGAAGATTTATTCGGGTGATTACAGCGACGTGAAAAACTGCTCGCTGATAATAATTACTGCGGGGTCGGGGCAGAAACAGGGCGAAACAAGGCTCGACCTTGTCAATCGCAATATAGGTATTATGAAGGAAATAGTCACGGAAATAAAAAAATACAATGACGAGGCGATACTCCTTATCGTTTCAAACCCTGTCGATATACTCACCTATGCTGCGTTGAAGTTTTCGGGTTTTCCCGAAAACAGAGTGTTCGGCTCGGGTACGGTGCTGGATACCGCAAGGCTCAAGTATATGCTGGGTGAGCATTTAGGCGTCGACAGCAGAAACGTCCACGCTTTCATCATAGGCGAGCACGGCGACAGCGAGCTTGCGGTGTGGAGCGGTGCGAATGTGTCGGGGGTAAACCTCGATACATTCTGCGAGGCGTGTGGAAAATGCGCCGACTCTCATAATATGAGGGAGCTTTTCAATGATGTTGTGAACAGCGCCTACGAGGTGATAGAGCGCAAGGGAGCGACCTACTACGCAATAGCGGCGTCGGTTCGCAGAATTGCCGAATGTATCGTGCGTGACGAACATTCCGTTATGCCTGTATCCTGCTATGTGAGTGGCCACTACGGACTTTCCGACATCTGCGTGGGAGTACCTGCGATAGTCGGAAGAAGCGGAGTGGAAAAAATCATCGATATTGAGCTTGACGGGAACGAGCAGAAAAGTCTTGAAGTTTCGGCAGGAAAACTGCGTGAAGTCCTCGATGGGATAAAGCTGTGAAAATCCTCTTGAAAAAAGGATGTGCTTGTGCTATACTTATATGTAATGGAAAAATTCCGAAAAAATATAAGTATAAGGGGTTGAATTTATGGAAAAGAGCACAGCATACAGACTTAAAAAGTACAAGAAAATCGCAAAGAACATAAAAATCTATGACAAGGACGACAATAACCTCATTGCGTTCAAGATAGATAACGAATCCGAAAAGATGTTTGTTATCTATAATGCATCCGAGGGGTCAAGGGCAGTTAAAATCCCCGCAGGAAAGTGGAAGGTATATGCAAACGGCGGATACGCTTCCGATAAGCCGATTTCCGTAATCAAGGGCGGAGAGGTTATTATCCCCGCACATACGGAGCTTGTAATCGGAAAAACAAACTACGATAAGCTCAGAAATCTTCTTATAGTATCGGGTGTTGCAGTGGCAGGAATTATCACCGTTGCATACATTATGTCCGACGAGGAGAGAGCTGAAACTGTCAAGAAAGAGGCAGAGCTTGCAAAGAAGAATGTCATAAGATTTTCTGAAGATATGATGAAAAAACTCCCCGCTGAAGTTACACTTGACGACATTCTTGATATGTGCGTTGACGGGAAGAATTTTCTTGCTAACGCAGTAAAATTTGCAAAGTAAGATTTCCGCCTGCTTTTACAGTGGAAGATATAGACTGAAAGGGATGTAGACAAATGAGCGAATGTTCGCACGATTGTTCAAGCTGCAGTCAGAACTGCGGTGAAAGAACGAAGGAGAGTTTTTACGAAAATCCGCACGAACTCTCAAGCATTAAGAAGGTTATCGGTATCGTCAGCGGAAAGGGCGGCGTCGGAAAATCTCTGGTAACGGGACTTTCTGCCGTTATTTCGCAGAGGCTCGGATATAAAACGGCTATCCTTGACGCAGACATCACAGGGCCTTCCGTGCCGAAGATGTTCGGAATCAAGGAAAGAGCGACAGGCAGTGACGACGGAATTTATCCTGTAAAGACAAAGACAGGGATAAATATAATGTCACTCAATCTCCTTACGGAAAACGAAACAGACCCTGTTGTATGGAGAGGGCCTGTAATCGCAGGTACTGTAAAGCAGTTCTGGACTGATGTTATATGGGGCGATGTGGACTTTATGTTCATTGATATGCCTCCCGGAACGGGCGATGTACCCCTGACCGTTTTCCAGTCAATCCCGATTGATGGAATTATAATCGTAGCTTCCCCTCAGGAGCTTGTTTCGATGATTGTCGAAAAGGCTGTAAATATGGCAAAGCTCATGGAAATACCTATTCTCGGTCTTGTTGAGAATATGAGTTATGTAAGCTGCCCCGACTGCGGCAAGCAGATTAAGATTTTCGGTGAAAGTCATATCGACGACACAGCAAAGGCAAACGGGCTTGAAGTTCTCGGGAAAATTCCTGTTGAGCCTAAGTTGGCGGCTGCCTGCGATAAGGGTATGATTGAGCTTTTCGAAGGCAACTGGCTCGATACAGTTGAAAAGAAGCTCGAAGCTCTCGCAGGAAATTAAGGTGAGGATATGAACAAGTATTCCGAAAAGGCAATGAATTATTTTTCCGAGGGTTACAACTGTGCACAGTCGGTTGTGCTGACGTTTGCGGATGAAGTCGGAATGGACAAGAAAACCGCACTTATGCTCTCGTCGTCGTTCGGTGGCGGAATGGGAAGACTCCGTGAGGTTTGCGGTGCGGTGAGCGGAATGTTCATTATCGCAGGTCTGCTGAGTGGATATTCAGCACCTGATGATGCCGACGGCAAAAAGGAACATTACAGGTTAATTCAGGAGCTGGCGGAAAAGTTCCGTGAACGCAACGGTTCGATTATCTGCCGTGAACTGCTCGGAAATACCGACGGCAATCCGGGAAGTTATATTCCCGAAAAGCGTACAGATGAATATTACAAAAAGCGTCCGTGCAAGGAACTTGTCGGCGACGCCGCAGAAATCATCGGAGAATATTACGAAGAAAATTTCAGGAAATAAAAATAACCGTGTATATCAAGCGATATACACGGTTTTGTTTTTATGCAGTTATCTTCTGCGGCTTCTTCCGCCGTGTGAGCCGCCGCTTCTTGAACGGTGAACTGATGAACCGCCACTACGGCCACTGCCGCCTGACGACGAGCTTATCTTGTGGCTTGTCGTGTACTGACGGAGGAATACGTCGCTCCTGTCACGGAAGAGGGTTTCGTTCCTGTCTGTATAGCATCTTGCGGACGGTGCAGACTTGAACTTATAGCTTGAGCATATAACGACATAGGAAATTATACCGACGATTAAAAATCCTATAAATCCCATAAAGATAATGGGCATATAGTTTATTGCTTTTTCAAGGGTAGATGTATTTTCGTCGACATAATATCCCTCGTTGGAATCGGGGATACCTCTGTAATAGTAGTCGAGGAGAGTGTCGGTGAAGATGTCAAACGCCAGGACATAATTTCCGTCAACGGTCGGGTCGTAAACATTGTCGAGCGTAATGTCGAGACGGTTGTCGTCGAACATGAGTATAGCCTCGCCCGATGTTCCGATATAGTCGTAAAGAGTGTCGTTGTTGATGAGGAAAAGTACGCCGTCGGTATTTATTCCGAATACGTCGTCGTAGATGTCGTCACCGTATTCAACCTCGTTTTTCGTGCCTATGTCGTAAGAAATCACAAATCCGACATTATAGCCCGTAATCTCGGAAAATTCAGTGGCGTCTGCTATTATCGCATTCATATCTTCGTCGGAAAGTGCAGACCATTCATCTTCGATGTGGACTTTTCCCGACGAATAGGTTTCTGCATTGACGGAAAGGGGTGCAAGCGTTATAAGAAAAATGAAAAGAAGTGTTAAAAAGCTGTATTTCTTAAACATATTACACACCTCCCAACGTAAAGATTATGAAAAGAATAGCACCGACAACGCCGAGTGCCGCACTGAACAGCAACGCCTTTGCGTGACTGAGCGGGGGAGTTCCTGCTATTTTACCCGTCTGTCCGTTGATTGCAAAATAGTAGCTCTTGCCGTTGTGCTTGTAGGTCATAAACCATACGGGGAAAAGCGTGTAGTTCCACTTTGTGCCGATAAGATTTATGAGTTGGTTTGTTATTGTTACGGAGGTATAGCCTGTTATCGTTTCACGTAGCATACTTGTCGACGCTTCTTCGATTCTGCTCTTTATACGGGGGAGTACATCGAGCTTGCCTATGTCGTACTTTTCAGCCATATATCCCGAAAGATAGGACATCGAGAAGGGTTTCATCTCGTTGTAGTCGAAAGGCTCGATAGCGTCCATCAGCTTGTCTTCCGCCTTTGAAGAACCGTCGGCAGGGACTTTCTTGAAGTCAATGATAGCGCTTCTGTGTGCGGTGTATTCCTTTGTTTCGGTATATCTCGTGTCACCACTAGTCCAGCTTCTCACCTTTTTGGCGATGGCTGTTATATCGGCGTCAGACTTGCAGTCCGCCAGCCAGAAAGGAATATACACTCCCGACATTTTTTCGAGCTGCTGCTGTGACTTGAAATCAGACGGCAGGAACCAGCGCTTTGAGCACCAGTCCTTGAATATCTTGATTGCGTTTTCACGCTCGATTTTGAAGGGGATTACCTGCGACGGCTTGTATTCGCCCGAAAGCCGTCCCTGAAGGATTGTGGGATTGTGGCAGTAGTAGCAGAAGGTTGCGGCAGTTGTTTCGTCGGCGATGATTTCTGCGCCACAGCTGTTGCAGATATAGAGGGAAGTTCCATTTGAGAATTCCTCAACCGATTTTTCGTCGACAGTTTCGTCGAGCGGGTTGTTCTCTATATCGCTGAATACCATTTTGAGCTGTTCTTCGGTGAACTCACTTCCGCAGTATTCACAGCAGAACGACTGCTTTTCTGCGCCCCACTGAAGAGGGCCGCCACAGTTCGGGCATTTGTATTGAACAGTTGCCATTTCATCTTTCTCCGTTCATTTTATTCGGGGCGCTTTGCGCCACACTGTGAGCAGAATTTACCTGTGTTTGTTGCACCGCACTGACAAGTCCAGTCTGCCGAAGGCTTGGGTGAACCACATTCGGAGCAGAACTTTCCTGTGTTTTCTGCGCCGCATGAACACTTCCAGCTGCCTGCGGGTGCGGGCTTGGGTGAGCCACACTGTGAGCAGAACTTTCCTGTGTTTACAGTACCGCAGGAGCAGTTCCAGCCGTTAGCCGCAGCTGCGGGAGCCGCCTGCTGCTGTGCTGCCATCTGCTGTGCGTTTGTTGCGGAAAATCCGCTGACTGCGCCCATGTTCTGCATTCCCATACCCATTGCCATATACGCCTGACCTGCGCCTGCTGTGTTGGAGCCTGCGGCTTCAAGTCCTGCGGCAACGGAGCCCTGTACAAATCCTTCACGGATTGTCGGGTCTGAGAGCATTGCGCCCTTGTTACGCATATTGATGAGCTTCTTGCTGTCCTCGTCGTAGTCGAGGTTTGTGATAGCCACAGATACGATTTCAAATCCTCTTGTGTTGTGCCACTCCTCATCGAGAGAGTCGTTGAGGTGCTTTGCAAGGTCGGGAGTCTGTGACATTGCAAAGGAAATTCTCTTTCCGTCCTGAGCCATTTTGTTTATTGCGCTCTGGAGGGCCATGAGGAATTCGCTTCTGTACTGTGTGAATATGTCGTTGACTTCAACACGGTCTGCGTTTCTGGGACAGCACTCCGTGTAGAACTTCAACGGGTCTGTGATTTTTATGGAGTATGTTCCGTGACAACGGAGAAAAAGTTCTGCATTATAGAAGTTGTCAAAATAGTTGATGGGGTTTACCGTACCGAATTTAATCCCCTTGATTTCCTGAAGGTTTATGAAGAATACATGCTGTGCAGATGAGGGAGTTCCGCCGTATTTGATTCTGCCGAAAGTTTCCTTGACAGCGTCCTTGAGCTCACCGTTGAACATTGACGGCGCACTTGAGAGATATACCTCATATGTGCCTTCTTCAGCGGAATAGTCGACGATTCTTCCGTTGTCGGTGAGAATCATCATCTGGTTGGGGTAAACGTGAATTACCGAGCCGTTGGAAACGATGTTGTCAGTTCCCTTTGTGTTGGAACTTCTCTTGTCCTTTCTTACCTTGACACCGCTTGCCATGAGGGTCGTGCCACCCATATTGTCAGCCTCAAGTACTTCGAGCCACGAGTCAGCAAGTCCACCGCCTACTGCACCTGCTACTGCTTTGATAATACCCATTTGTCAGCACCTCCGAAAAATAATTTTTGTAATAAAAATACACTTATATTATAATATAGGTTGGATTATATGTCAATCTGCAAAAAAATAAGGCACCACTCATACGAGCAGTGCCTTATGTTTTCAGCTTTAATTACTTAGCCTTCTTAGCTACTACAGCAACAGCAGCGATTGCAGCAGGGATAGCTGCGAGAGCGATTGCAGAGTTACCTGTTGAAGGGTTAGCAGCAGCGTCTGTTGTAGCAGGAGCAGCAGCTGTTGTGTCAGCAGCACCGGGAAGTGCAGCTTCAACTGTTGTTTCAGCCTCAGCAGAAACAGCGAGAGCCATTGATGAGAGTGCGATTGTAGCAACTGCTACAGAAGCAAGAAACTTTTTCATAATAATTTTCCTCCGTTTTGTTTATTGTTTAATTGTTTATGCACTTTAAATGCTATTGTTATTATAGCACAATATACAAAGTTTAAACAACCGTCAATAGTGACAATTATTGAATTTTATCTCGGGTATTATTGGCGCTTTTGTATAATATTATTTTGATTTATTGTAAAAAAGCAGATTGATATCCGGAAATATAAATTATTTTTCCTTATTTTTATAACAACACTTTTTTGTAGTTTTTATGGTGGAGCTAAGGGGAGTCGAACCCCTGACCTGTTACATGCGAAGCAACCGCTCTACCAACTGAGCTATAACCCCATAATATTACAATACTATATTATTACTTCTGTCCGGATATGTCAAGTGCCTCGGTTGACTTTGATTTTTCCGTATGTTAAAATAAAGCAGAATTATCCGTGATTTCAGAAGTGGGGGGAAAGAGATGACCTGTTTGTCGAAAAGAAGATTTTTCTGGGATAACCTCAAGGGAATACTGATTTTCCTTGTGGTTTTTGCTCATTTTTTGTACGGCTGTCAGAACAATGAGGCCGTGAAATATATCGTTGACGCTATATATCTGTTCCATATGCCTGCTTTCATATTTGTTTCGGGGTATCTGAGCAAGAGCGAAAATTCAAGGGCACTTTCTTCTTTGGCAAAGCTGGGAGTGATATATCTCATCTTCAACTCCGTTATGATGATTTTCTTCGGCATAACAGAAAAGAGTTTCAGTGCCGTAACGCCGTATTACTCCACCTGGTATCTGCTTGCGCTGATTGTGTGGCGTGCGGCGGCAAAGTATCTTGCAAGGGTGAAGTATATTGTCCCGTGGCTTGTTGTTGCCGCAATGGTCAGCGGTCTGTGGCGTGACATCGACAACACGCTTGCCGTTTCGAGAATAATATGCTTTTCGCCGTTCTTTATGGCAGGGTATCTTTTTGAGCCTGAGAAAATGGAAAAGCGTGTGTCGTCGAAAACTCCGAAGCTATTGCTAGGCGGTGCAGGTTGCCTTATTCTTGCGGCGATAGCCGTGATATTTGCGTTGAAGACATTCACATACACCTCGGCAGACCTTGTGATTACGGAATACATAGATATATCCGATGCGATAAAGCGTGCGCTTATGTTTATCGTTTCCTTCCTTGCAATAGAGGGGCTGACAAGGCTGACTCCCGACAGGAATATTCCGTTTGTAAATCAGATAGGGCGAAATTCCCTCAGCATATATATGTGGCATCGTCCCGTGACGCTTTTGTGTGAAGATTTTCTCCGTGGGGCAGATACCGCTGCTATTATCGGAATGTCGGTTGCGCTGTCACTTCTTGTGTGCGTTGTATTCGGCTCGGACAAGGTGTCGGCACTTGTCGGAAAGCTGGTCGATTTTGTAATGACAAAGCTGCTTTCGGGCAAGGTGAGGATGTCGGCTGTCACAAAGCTGGCGTGTCTTGTGTTTGCGGCATTCGTGGTGCTGTCGCCTGCAATATCCAACAGAATGTTTCTGAATATGGGAAGTCTTGTCACGGACGAAGAAACTTCCGACAATGGAACATCTGCCGTTGCGCAGAGCGGTGATGTATATTACAACATACTGACGCCGCTTGAAAAGACAAAGCTGGATAATTCCTTCACCATTCTTTTCAGCGGAGACCTTATTCTTCTTGAAGACCAGGTGAAGAACGGCTATACGGGCGAAGGCTATGATTTTTCCGATATGTTTGAATATACTGCGCCGTACATATCTTCGGCGGATATGGCGATAGGTGTTTTCGAAGGACCGCTTGCAGGGGAGAAGGAGGGCTATACCTCCAGCAACTACGGTGACGGAAAGGCGCTGTACCTTAATTTCCCCGATGAATTTGCAACCGATGTGAAGAATGCAGGCTACGACCTTGTGACGCTTGCAAACAATCATATTCTCGACAAGGGCAGGGAGGGTGCTCTCCGCACGATTGATGTGCTTGACGGGATAGGTCTTGACAACACGGGGAGTTATCGCAGTGCAGAGGAAAAAGCCGACGAGCGTGTGAAGATAATCGAAAATGACGGCATTAAATTTGCAGTCTTGTCTTATACCTATGGTAGCAATTATTATACGGAGGAGCATTTTATAGGCGGAGATTTTGCGTATGTGACCTCCGTGCTTGTCCCTCCCGAAAGTGAGAATTTCAGTGCGGTGAAGGAAAGCGTGCGTCTTGACTTTGAGGAGGCAAAATCGCACAACCCCGACATTATACTTGTTCTGCCTCACATGGGGACGCAGTTCCTTGACGCACCCGACGAGTACCAGAAAACCTGGTGCGGAATTTTCAAGGAGTATGGAGCAGACATTATCCTCAGTGACCATACACATTCCGTACAGCCGATAGAAATTGAAAGCGTCGGCGGAAAGACGGTGTTTACGGCGCATTGTCCCGGCAACTACGCAAACATATACCGTGAGCATAACGGCGACGCCTCTGCACTTGTGGAGGTATATATCGACAGAACAACAAAGGAAGTCATCGGCGGAGGAATAATCCCGATGTGGACATATTCTAATGTTGACGGAAATTACACTCCCGTGCCGATATACGATATAGTCAACAACCCCGAAGTACGCAAGGGCATAACAACCGACGATATGGAGCGGGTTGAAGAAGTGCACGGCCATATAACTTCCGTGATGCTCGGTGAAAGAGTCGGTATGGATATGGTTCAGGAAAGATATTATTATAATAGCAACGGTTTTGCAAGGACGGTGACGGAGGAAATCCGCCTTACCGATGAAATGAAAAGCGGTGAGTTCTGGCAGAAGTGCATGAACGCCGAAAGCATCTGCTTTGTCGGTGACAGCGTTACCGAAGGCACAAAGAACGGTGGTTGCCCCTGGTACGAGCCGCTAGTCCCTCATCTTGACGGTGAGATATACAACTGTTCGTGGGGCGGAGGGACGGTGCAGACTCTTCTTGACAATGCGCAGGAGATAAAGAGCATCCACGCAGACCTGTATGTTATCGCAATAGGCACGAATGATGTCAGGTACAGGGACGAGCAGACCTGCGCCATGACTTCCGAGGAATATATTTCACGGCTTGAAAATCTGTGCAGTATCATACTTTCGGAAAACGGGGATGCGGAGTTTGTTTTTATCGCTCCCTGGACATCGACGGACGGCGACCCGTTCTGTTCTATGAGCTATAACGAAAAGATGAGGCTGAACGCCGAATACTCCGACGCACTTGAGAATATGTGCGACGAAAACGGATATGTATTCATAAATCCCAACGGATATATTGACGGGTATCTTCGTCTTTATCCGACATCGGAATATCTTCTGGACCATATTCACCCCGGTTACAGAAACGGCGTACGGCTTTATTCCGAAGCGGTGCTGTTAAGTGAATAAAAAAGGCTGTCGGAGAAAGGACAATACCCATAAAGAAGTTTTTGTGTGTACTGTTGAGGAAAACCCTTTTGAAAAAGGTTTTTCCTCAAACTCCTTTCCTAAAACTTTAAATTCAAAAACAAGCCCATAGGGATATATCCCTATGGGCTTGTTTTTAGCTCGAAAGTCTTTGAAGGGGAGTACGAGGGGAACCTTTCTTCAGAAAGATTCCCCTCGATAAATACATATAAAATTTCTGTACGGCGTTATCCTAAATCCGACAGCCTTTTTGTATTAAGTCAATTAAGCCTTGTTGATTGAACCGAAGAGTTCCATCTTTTCCTTGACTGTTGCCTTGATAGCTTCAAATCCGGGAGCGAGGAGCTTTCTGGGGTCAAATCCCTTGCCCTGAAGGTCCTTGCCTTCTTCGATGTACTTTCTTGTAGCAGCCTGGAATGAAAGCTGACACTCTGTATTAACGTTGATCTTTGCAACGCCGAGTGAGATTGCCTTCTTGATCATATCTTCGGGGATACCTGTACCGCCGTGAAGTACGAGAGGCATATCGCCGACCTTTTCCTTTACTGCAGCAAGTGTGTCGAATGAAAGACCAGCCCAGTTGTCAGGGTACTTACCGTGGATATTTCCGATACCTGCAGCGAGCATTGTTACGCCGAGGTCTGCAATTCTCTTACATTCGTCGGGGTCAGCACATTCGCCTGCGCCTACAACGCCGTCTTCTTCACCGCCGATTGAACCAACTTCAGCTTCGATTGAAAGACCCTTTTCGTTACAGATCTTAACGAGTTCAGTTGTCTTTGCAACGTTTTCGTCGATGGGGTAGTGTGAACCGTCGAACATTACAGATGAGAAGCCTGCTTCGATACAAGCGAGCGCTCCGTCATATGAGCCGTGGTCGAGGTGGAGTGCAACGGGAACTGTGATGTTGAGCTCCTTGAGCATACCGTTTACCATACCTACGATTGTTGTGTAACCAGCCATATACTTTCCTGCACCTTCGGATACACCGAGGATAACGGGAGAGTTGTTTTCCTGAGCTGTGAGGAGTACAGCCTTTGTCCATTCAAGGTTGTTGATGTTGAACTGACCAACAGCGTACTTTCCTTCTCTTGCCTTGTTGAGCATTTCCTTAGCAGATACTAACATTTCATAAACCTCCAAAAATTTTATTGAATACCAGTGATATTATTTTAACATACTTGCATTTAAATTGCAATACATAAAAGAAAATTTTAGTTTTATCAGGCGTTTTCTGTCATAAGATTGATGAATTCTTCCATAAGGTCGATGTTTTTCTCATCATCCGACAGTTTCACGCTGATATACGAATCCGTCGGTGAATCGTTGAAGAAAACCCTGCTCTTGTATTTTCCCAGAAGTTCGGGCAATTGCTTTTCGGTAACGGTAGTCAGATAGAACAGAATGGCGTTCTTTTTCTGCTTTATTTCGGTTATGCCGAGCTTTGATGCCTGATTTCTTATAAGCGCTATTCTGATGAGGTGCTTTATCGCTCCGGGAGGGACGCCGTATCTGTCGTCGAGTTCTTCGAGGAGCTCGGTTTCTTCTTCAACGGTGTGCACTGTTGCGATTTTTTTGTATACATCGAGTCTTCCCGCAAGGTTTTCAATGTATTTTTCGGGGATGTGGGTGTCTATCTGTATGTCGACGCGACATTCGGCAGGCTTTTCGGGGAGGGGAACGCCACGCTGTTCGGCAACGGCTTCGGAGAGTAGTTGCATATACATATCATATCCGACAGCTTCCATATGACCGTGCTGTTTTCCGCCGAGGAAAGAGCCTGCTCCACGGATTTCAAGGTCACGCAGAGCTATACGGAAACCGCTTCCGAACTGGGTGAATTCACGTATTGCGTCAAGACGGCGAGCGGCAATTTCGCTCAGAACCTTGCCACGCCTGAACATAAAGTAAGCAAACGCCCGTCGGTTTGAACGGCCGACTCTTCCACGGAGCTGATAAAGCTGTGAAAGTCCCATTTTGTCTGCGTCCTCGATGATGAGAGTGTTGCAGTTCGGGACATCGACGCCTGTTTCGATGAGGGTAGTGCAGACGAGTATATCTATCTCGTGATCGACAAGCTGTTTCCAGATGTCAGACAGCTCATTTTCGTTCATCCGCCCGTGAGCAATTCCTATGCGTGCGTTGGGGAGCTGTTCAAGTATTTTCGCCGCACAGGAGTGAATGGTGTCTATATGGTTGTGGATATAGTATACCTGACCGCCACGGCGGAGCTCCTTGAAAATCGCCTGAATTATAACGCTGTCGTTATGCTCGATAACATATGTCTGTACGGGGTGGCGGTCCTGCGGGGGCTCTTCGATGACGGACATATCACGTATGCCGCTCATAGCCATATTGAGTGTACGGGGAATAGGTGTTGCCGAGAGGGTGAGTATATCCACGCCTGCAAACATTTCCTTGAATTTTTCCTTGTGTGCCACTCCGAAACGCTGTTCCTCGTCTATGATTGCAAGCCCGAGGTCGTTGAATTTTACATCCTTCTGCACAAGGCGGTGAGTTCCGATTATGACATCGATTTCACCTGTTTCGAGTTTTCCGAGTATCTCTTTCTGTTGTTTCGGTGTGCGGAATCTTGAGAGGAGTTCGATATTCACAGGGAAGTGTTCAAATCTTTTGAGTGCTGTCTGGTAGTGCTGCCACGCAAGAACGGTTGTCGGCACGAGGATTGCACACTGCTTGTGCTCCTCGACGCACTTGAACACTCCACGGAATGCAACTTCTGTCTTGCCGAAACCAACATCTCCGCAAAGGAGTCTGTCCATAGGTATCGGCTTCTGCATATCCTCCTTGATTTCGGCTATCGCACGGAGCTGGTCGTCGGTTTCGTCGTATTCAAAGCGTGAGTCAAAATCGTGCTGGAGGTCGTCGTCTTCCTCAAAAGCGTAGCCCTTTGTTGCCGAACGCTTTGCGTAGAGGGCGATAAGCTCGTCGGCCATATCCTTTACGGCAGTCTTTACTCTTGCACGGGTTTTCTGCCACGCATTGCCCGACAGCTTGTTGAGCTTGACCGTTGCTCCTTCACGGACACCGATATATTTTGAAATGAGGTCCATCGAGGTTACGGGTACATACAGTTTATCGGTGCCTGCATACTTTATGCAGATATAGTCCTTTGTTACGCCGTTGAATTCGATTTTTTCTATTCCGCTGAATTCGCCTATACCGTAATCTATGTGGACAACGAGGTCACCCGTCGCAATATCGGAAAGTGACTTTATTTCCTCGCTCTTTTTGTGCTTTTTCAGCTTTTTGCGTGAGGCACGGAGCTTTGTCTGTGAAATCAATGCAACCTTGCTGTCGGGATAATCAAACCCACCCGAAGTACAGCCTGTCATAAGAAGTACACAGCCCTTGGCGAGTTCGGTTTCGCGGTTTGCAAGCACGCATTTTATTCCGCTTTCACGGAGGTCGTCACATATTATCGGTAATGTCTTTTCACTTCCTGCAAGGAGGATTACGCAATACCCTCTGTCGCAGTAGTCACGGAGGTCTTCCGTGAGCTGACGCATTTCACCGCCCCAGCCTGATGTCTGGTGTGCAGGAATATTTATTATACTGCGGAATTTCACATCGGAGCCGCCACGCATGAAAGTGTCGAGGTATACCGTGCGTGAAATGTCGAGCATATGGGAAAATTCCTCGGGGGAAAGCATATACCCCGATAGCTTGCGGCAGATGTTTCCGCCTTCGAGGAGGATTTTCATATCCTCGCAGTACTGCCCGTAAACGCCTTTGAGGCGGTCATTGATGTTGAATATTTCGCTGACGCAGACAAGTCCGCTGACATAGTCGAAAATCGTCGTCGGCTCTCCGCAGAGGGTGATGTATTTGTCGATAGAGGAAAGCTCTGCGCCGTTTTCAAGGATTTCCGCATCGGAAAGGAGTTTTTCCTTTGTGATGTCGGCGGTTTTTCCCCTTACGGTTTTTGCAAGCTCACGGATTTTTCCGACAAGCTCGGTGCGGTCTGCAATAGTTTCGAGCGCAGGGGAGATTTCAACGCTGTACAGCTTTTCGTCACGGCGCTGTGTTTCGGTGTTGAAATGCGAAATTTCGTCTATTGTATCGCCCCAGAACTCTATTCGTACGGGTGAGTTCATCTGTACGGGGAAGATGTCGACAATCGAGCCTCTTACCGCAAACTGAGCAACGCCCTCGACCTTTTCGGGCGCACGGGAATATCCTGCACCGATGAGCTTTTCGATAAGTACGGAGATTGCAATTTCGGTATCTTTTTTCAGCGTTATTGTGTAGTTTTTTAGGTTTTCTTTCGGAATGGTGAGCTGCAACGCCGCCTCTGCGCTTGCTGTTACGATGCGGCAGTCGCCCGAAAGTATCCGTGAAAGAACTTCGATGCGCTTATGCTCGTACTCTCTCGAAACGCCGATAGCTTCGGTGAAAACGAAATCTTTGGCAGGGTAGGCAAAGGCAACCTGCTCGCCCGCCATTTCGTTTATATCTTCGGAAAAGCGGAGGGCGGAGGCTTCGTCCTCAGCTATGACGAGGACGGGCGCACTTTCGGAGAGTGCGAATGCAAGCTGTGCCTTGTGTACAGCCGAAACGCCCGTAACAAGAACGGGGAGGGTGTTCGTGTTACAGGCTTTTTGTATGCTTGTATACTCGTTTACAGAGTAAACTGCGGATTTGAAAATATTCATGGGTTCTCCTTAATTGAAACGGTTCATAGCCTCGTCGATTTTTCCGTCGACGATAAGCTCCACGCAGGTAACGGATTTGTCAAGCGCCTCGGAAAGCGCTTCGTACTCTTCCTTTTTGAAGCGGGAAAGTACCCAGTCGGCAAGGTCGATATTCGGGTTGGGGCGTTCACCTACGCCGATTTTCACCCTCGGAAAATCGTTCTTACCTGTAAGGTATATTATGTTTTTTATTCCGTTATGACCGCCGTCACTGCCTTTGCGGCGCACACGGAGTTTTGAGGGCGGCAGGGAAATATCGTCGTAGAGTACGATTACATTTTCTGTGGGGATTTTGTAGAATTCCATCGCCTCTACAACCGCCTGACCGCTGAGGTTCATAAATGTCGACGGCTTTACCAGGAGACATCTTTTTCCCGAAATCACAACATCTCCGCAAAGGGATTTGAATTTCAGTTTCTTTATGTCTGTATTGTATTTTCTTGCAAGTCTGTCAATTGCCATAAAGCCTGCGTTGTGGCGTGTTCCTTCGTAGTCCGTGCCGACATTGCCGAGGCCTACGATGATGTACTCGACAGCGCCCGCAGGCTCACGGGAAGAGCCTGATATCTTCTTGAAAAGTTCAGCGAGATTGTCCATTGTGTTTCTCCTTTTTCTCTATAAACTGACATAGCCCCATTCCGTCGGGAATGGGGTGTGTGGATACATTAAATTAACCGTCTGTGCTATTATAACACAGACGGTTCTGAAATGCAAGATATTTACTTTTGGTAACCGCAGTCTTTGCAGGTATCAGTGTTATGACTCCTGTGAAAATTGAGAATTTTTGTCGGGCAATGCTATTACATACCAAAAAGCAAAAATCCCCATTATAATTAAAATTTTAAACACAGGTATTTCTTCTTTAGAATATCCCTTTTTTAGTACAATGTCACTTAATAAGCTATGTAGTGCGCAGACAACCGGTATTACTAAAAAGGAAAGTCCTGTTATTATTAAGCCTCCTTCTCCGGATACAGAAGAGATTATTGCAAATATAAAAAAGAGAATAATCGCAATAATGCAAAATATAAATGCTGTGTTGAATTTTTGCAGAGAATAATTGTTTTTCATAATAAACCACCCACATAAATAATATTTAGTACCAATAAGTACTATAATACAAATTATAACCGTTAGATGTGCTAAAGTCAATAGTACCGAAGAGTACTAGAAAAATATTGTTACATCTGACAAAATGAGGAGTGTGATTTTGTGTATTTTCCGAGATTAAGAGATTTGCGTGAGGACAAGGATATGACGCAGACGGAAATAGCCAAGCTGCTTTTCACAAGTCAGACGGTGTATTCAAGGTATGAGAGGGGAGCGCTCACAATTCCTGTTGAGCATCTTCTTATACTTGCTGATTTTTATAAAGTATCCACGGATTACATTCTCGGAAGAACAGACAGAAAATAAAGCACCATCCGTTTATGTGGATGGTGCTTGCTTTTTTAATTTCTCGTGGTACTCTGATGGAACTGCACATTGACAGGCTCTGTGTTTATGATGGTTTCGTAGGTGTCGTCATCGGTGATATAGAAATACAACGAGACTTCTTCGATGGTGGTGATTTTGTTTTCCTCAAGGTTGGATTCCCAGAAGACAACGGTATCTACGGCACGCTTGCCGGGGGCTATGGGGCAGGCAAATACGGCGTCCATTTCAACCCCGTTGACATACTCGTCTTCGACATACACAGTAACATATCTGTCGCTGTTATTCTCAATGTAAACTATCATTCCGGGGCCGAGAAGGGAAGCGTCTTCATCGATACCTCTGACTATGATTTTAAAGTCGTTTTCGTTGTATACCGGTTCGCCGCTGTCGTCATAGGTGTATTCGAAAGTTTCTGCGGCTGTTGTGCAGATTCGGACTACGGAAGAATCCGTGTAATTTTCCAGCTCGGTATCGAAGATATCCAATGTGAATTCAATATCTGCGATTTCGTCAATGCCGCAATCCTCCAGATACATATAATTCAAGGTGAGGCTGTCTTCAATCTTTTCTCCGTCGGCAGCTTCGATGTACATGGATTCGTTTATCATATAGCCGTTGACGGAAACGCTGTGGCAATTCAACTCCAGTTCTTCTCCCGAATTGTTTTCGATGAGAAGCTTCAGCTCAACCCACGAAAGATTTTCGTAGTCAAGGGCGAGAGCGGTGAGTTTTACGCCGTTTTCGTCGAACAGAACGGTTTCTTCAATAGTTGCGTTTCCTTTTTCGGCAGGTTCGGATGTTTCTTCTTCACGCTGTGTTTCTGTAACGGCTGTGTCGGTTGTTTCCGCAACCGTAACCTCGGAATAATCGTCACATCCCGCAAAAGACATAGCCGTAAGAGCGGCGATGATGACTGCAAAAGTTTTTTTCATTTTTTTCTCCTTTAACTATGTTCAGTATTACAAATTATAACCATTAAATGTATATAAGTCAATAGTATCGGGGCGAAAATAAAGCACCATCCGTTTATGTGGATGGTGCTCGTTTTTACTTCTGTATCTTTCTTGCCTTGAGTTTTCTTTCGGCGTAACCTTCTTTTATGCGGAGGTCTGCACGCTCAATTGCAAGCGCACCGTCGGGAACATTCTTTGTGACGGTACTTCCTGCCGCTGTGTACGCTCCGTCACCGACCTTGACCGGTGCGATGAGGTTTGTGTTACAGCCGATGAATGCGTCGTCGCCGATGACTGTGCGGTATTTCTTGCAACCGTCGTAGTTTACAGTTACGCAGCCACATCCGAAGTTGACGTGCTTTCCGACATCGCTGTCGCCGACATAGGTGAGGTGTGCAACGGAAGTCCTGTCGTCGATTGTGGAGTTCTTGACCTCGACAAAGTTTCCGATTTTGACCTTGTTCTTGATTTTTGTGTTCGGTCTGATGTGAACGAAAGGCCCGATTTTGTTGTCGTCGCCGATGAATGCTTCTTCTGCCTGAACGGAATTGAGTTCGGTAGCGTTTCCGACAATGACCTCACGGAGCCAGCAGTTAGGCCCGATTACGCAGTCGTGACCGATGATTGAGCTGCCTTCGATTATTGTGCCCTGAAGGATTGTCGTACCTGCACCGATTTTTACATCCTTGCCGATTGTAACGCCGTCTGTGCAGGTGAATTCAACGCCGTCGTCCATGAGCTTTTCAATGACGCTCATTCTTGCGGCGTTGTTGAGGGCAAGGAGTCCCTTGCGGTCGTTTGCACCAAGAGCGACATTCGGGTTGGTGCTTATGTATGCGCCTGCTTTCATGTTCTTTTTTACGAGGATTTCTATTGTGTCGGTGAGATAATACTCTCCCTGTACATTATTCGGCTTGATTTCGCCGAGAGCGTCGATAAGAGCCTGCGTCTTGAACCAGTAAACGCCCGAATTTATCTCCTTGATTGCCGCCTGTTCTTCGTCAGCGTCCTTTTCTTCGACTATTGCCTCAAGTTCACTTCCGTCACGGATAATTCTTCCGTAGCCTGTGGGGTTGTCAAGGACAGCGGTTACTACCGTAACGGCGTTGTCGTTGTTTTCGTGGATTTCAAGTGCATTTTTTATAGTATCGCTGTCGATGAGCGGAGCATCTCCGCAAAGAACGATTGTGTTTCCCTCGTTGTGCTTTCTGAGGTAGTCAAGAGCCTGCATAACTGCGTGACCCGTGCCTTTTCTTTCTGCCTGGAGGACTGTCTGGTAGCGATCGCCGATGTATTCCTCGATAACATCCGCATTGTAGCCCTTTACGATGCAGAGGTCACGGATTTCTGCGTCCTTGCACGCATCGATTACCCACTCGAGCATAGGAACTCCGAGAACCTTGAACATAGGCTTGGGGAGGGTAGAGCGCATTCTTTTTCCCTCGCCGCCTGCAAGGATTATGGCACAGTTTTTTTCCATACTGAAAATTCTCCTTTTTATTGAAAAAATGTTTTTGTTTTTATCGCAAATATACGGCTGTAAGCCTTACAATTAATATTCCATATAATTTTAACACAAAAGCCGATATTTTTTCAAGCTTTTTTGTCAATCTTTAAAAAAGTACCATTCTATTGGTGAAAATGCACTAAAAATACTGTAATTTTTTTAGCAAATGTAAAAGAAAATAATTTGTTAAAACTGTGGCAAATTGTTTTTAAATCTGCTATAATGTATTTGCGTCCGTGATGATATATTCAATGTTTTTGTTTCTTTTGGAAGAGGAAACGGGATATCATTACGGGGAAGAATATTTTTTGGAGGTAGATACCAATGGCAAAACAGTACTGTTATTTATTCTCAGAGGGTAATGCAGACATGCGTGAAATCCTCGGTGGTAAGGGTGCAAACCTTGCAGAAATGACCAACATGGGTCTTCCTGTTCCTCAGGGTTTCACAATTTCCACAGAAGCTTGTACAGCTTATTATGATGACGGAAAGAAAATCAACGACGAAATCCAGGCTCAGATTAACGAATACATCGTTAAGATGGAAGAAGTTACAGGTAAGAAGTTCGGCGACAAGACCAATCCTCTTCTCGTTTCAGTTCGTTCAGGTGCCCGTGCTTCAATGCCCGGTATGATGGATACAATCCTCAACCTCGGTCTTAACGAAGACGTTGTAAACTACATGGCAGAAGCATCCAACAATCCTCGTTGGGCTTGGGACTGCTATAGAAGATTCATCCAGATGTACTCTGACGTAGTTATGGAAGTTGGTAAGAAGTACTTCGAAGAGCTTATCGACGAAATGAAGGAAAAGAAGGGCGTTACTCAGGACGTTGACCTCACAGCTGACGACCTCAAGGAACTCGCTGCACAGTTCAAGGCTGAATACAAGGCTAAGATCGGACAGGACTTCCCGACAGATCCTAAGGAACAGCTCATGGGTGCAGTTAAGGCTGTATTCCGTTCATGGGACAACCCCAGAGCTAACGTTTACCGTCGTGACAACGATATCCCTTACTCATGGGGTACTGCTGTAAACGTACAGATGATGGCATTCGGTAACATGGGCGATGACTGTGGTACAGGTGTTGCATTTACTCGTGACCCTGCTACAGGTGAAAAGAAGCTCATGGGTGAATTCCTTACAAACGCACAGGGTGAAGACGTTGTTGCAGGCGTTCGTACTCCTATGCCTATCGCTCAGATGGAAGAAAAGTTCCCTGAAGCATTCAAGCAGTTCACAGAAGTTTGCTCAACACTCGAAAACCACTACCGTGACATGCAGGATATGGAATTTACTGTTGAACACGGTAAGCTCTATATGCTCCAGACAAGAAACGGTAAGAGAACTGCTCAGGCTGCTCTCAAGATCGCTTGTGACCTCGTAGACGAAGGAATGAGAACTGAACAGGAAGCTGTTCTTATGATTGATCCTCGTAACCTCGACACACTTCTCCATCCTCAGTTCGACGCTAAGGCACTCAAGGCTGCTACTCCTATGGGTAAGGGTCTCGGTGCTTCTCCCGGAGCTGCTTGCGGTAAGATCGTATTCACAGCTGAAGACGCTGAAACATGGAACGCAAGAGGAGAAAAGGTTGTTCTCGTTCGTCTCGAAACATCACCTGAAGACATCACAGGTATGAAGGCTTCACAGGGTATCCTCACAGTTCGTGGTGGTATGACATCTCACGCTGCTGTTGTTGCTCGTGGTATGGGTACATGCTGCGTATCAGGATGCGGCGACATCAAGATGGATGAAGAAAACAAGAAGTTCACACTCGCTGGTAAGACATTTACTGAAGGCGATTACATTTCAATTGACGGTTCAACAGGTAACATCTACGACGGCGTAATTCCTACAGTTGATGCTACAATCGCTGGTGAATTCGGAAGAATCATGGCTTGGGCTGACAAGTACAGAGTTCTTAAGGTAAGAACAAACGCTGATACACCTACTGACGCTAAGAAGGCTCGTGAACTCGGCGCTGAAGGTATCGGTCTCTGCCGTACAGAGCATATGTTCTTTGAAGCTGACAGAATTGCTGCATTCCGTGAAATGATCTGTTCTGACACAGTAGAAGAAAGAGAAGCAGCTCTCGCTAAGATCGAACCTATCCAGCAGGCTGACTTTGAAGCTCTCTACGAGGCTCTTGAAGGTAACCCTGTAACAATCAGATTCCTTGATCCTCCTCTCCACGAATTCGTTCCTACAGAAGAAGCTGACATCAAGGCTCTCGCTGCTGCTCAGGGCAAGACAGTTGAAGATATCAAGAATATCATCGCTTCACTCCACGAATTCAACCCGATGATGGGTCATCGTGGATGCCGTCTTGCAGTTACATATCCTGAAATTGCTAAGATGCAGACAGCTGCTGTAATCAAGGCTGCTATCAACGTTAAGAAGGCTCATCCTGATTGGACAATCGTTCCTGAAATCATGATTCCTCTCGTAGGCGAAATCAAGGAACTCAAGTACGTTAAGAATGTTGTAGTTGAAACAGCTGACGCTGTTATCGCTGCTGCTGGTGCTGACCTCAAGTACGAAGTTGGTACAATGATCGAAATTCCTCGTGCTGCTCTTACAGCTGACGAAATCGCTAAGGAAGCTGACTTCTTCTGCTTCGGTACAAACGACCTTACACAGATGACATATGGCTTCTCACGTGACGACGCTGGTAAGTTCCTCAACGCTTACTACGATGCTAAGATCTTCGAAAACGATCCGTTTGCTAAGCTCGACCAGACAGGTGTTGGTAAGCTCATGGATATGGCTATCAAGCTTGGTAAGCCTGTAAATCCGAACCTCCACATCGGTATCTGTGGCGAACACGGCGGAGATCCTACATCAGTAGAATTCTGCCACCAGCTCGGTCTTACATACGTATCTTGCTCACCTTTCCGTGTGCCGATCGCAAGACTTGCTGCTGCACAGGCTGCACTCAGATAAAGATAGGCGAACGCCTTTTCACACATTCAGCATAGGTTTTGACGAGGCTAAAGCCTTCCGAAAAGCCACAGGCTCGTACTTGAGAGAAAATCAATGGAACGACCTGACTGTTGATGTTTATCTGGAATATTAAAATGATAAATCCCGTATCCAGCTTTTCGTTGGATACGGGATTTTTGTGTGTATTCTGTTT
>SVNT01000002.1 GCA_015066785.1 Ruminococcus sp. | reverse complement strand
GAACCTCGGAATTGAGGGACATAAGTAAGCGCATGGTTAACATTGACTATGCGTTTTCTTTCATATAAAATATAGAGGGTGAACAGGAAACACAGTTGTGTATTCCGTTGAACCCACTAAAATCAAGTGGTGCAGAGGTAGGGCTACATTTTATGGACGATATGACAAGCGATTTGACAGCAATCAGCAATATAACACAATAACATACTTCCCGACGGACGACGCATATCACAGACAGCCGAAAAAACACAACGGACTTAAAGCTCTCGGATTTGTGGCGTGTGCGTGTGCAATTTCGGCGGTGTCGATAGCGGGATATATTTCCGTTTCCGACGCTGTTGAGGCGCGGAAAAATCCGTCGTATTCATCAAATGAAATTCTCCCTCCGACAGCGGACAGCTCAGCGGTTGGCGATACTCCCAGCCTGATTGAGCTGGCGTCACGGGAAAACGCAATGTCAATCCCTGAAATCGTCGAGAAAATTACTCCCTCCGTTGTGGGAATATCCAGCGCCGCAGGGACAGGCTCGGGAATTATAATGAGTGAGGACGGATATATCATCACGAACGCCCATGTGGTAGAAAATTCGGACGCTGTATCGGTTCTACTCCACGATGACAGCGAACATAACGCAATAATCATCGGCACCGACAAGCGCACCGACCTTGCCGTGATAAAGATAAATGCGCCCTCTCTTGTACCTGCGGAATTCGGCAACTCCGACGAGCTTGTGGTGGGAGAAACCGTCATCGCCATAGGAAATCCCCTCGGGTTTGATTTTTACGGCTCCGTCACGGGCGGAATTATCTCGGGACTTGAGCGTTCCCTCACCATAGACGATGTGACGCTCACCCTGATACAGACCGACGCCGCAATAAACGGCGGAAATTCGGGTGGCCCGCTGGTCAACAGCTACGGACAGGTAATCGGAATAAACAGCGCAAAGGTTGCGGGCACAATAGCCGAAGGAATGGGCTTTGCAATACCGATGAACAACGCAAAACCGATAGTCGACGACCTCATAAACAACGGATACGTCACGGGGCGTCCGCTCATCGGGATTTCGGGTTTTGACATAGACGAGCGCACCTCGAAATACTACAATATGCCTATGGGCGTATATGTCGCACAGCTTGCCCCCTCGTCGCCTGCGTCAATCGCAGGAATACGGGTCGGTGATGTCATCGTCGGCATCAACGGCGAGCAGATAACGACAATGAACGGACTGAACGAGGTGAAAAACAAATTCTCCCCGAATGACACGGTGACTCTTTCCGTTTCAAGAAACGGAATTGTCTCGAACTTTTCTGTAATTCTCGGCGAAGAAAAGCCTTAACCGATATGTGCGTGGCAGGTTTTCTCCTATCCTGTCACGCATATTTTTTGTAAAAATAAATAGGTTGAAATGCGGTCTGAAATATGGTATACTCAATTTAAGGTTATTACTGCTTTGGGGGTATTTATAGATGAGCAACAAATACATCATATTTACTGACACGGGGAGCGACCTTCCCGGCAACATCATATCCGAATTTGAAATCGGTATGCTCCAGCTCAAATACAACATCGGTGGCGAAAGCTACACCGCAGGCCTAGGCGGTCTGCCGATAAATAAATTCTATCAGAAAATGCGTAACGGCGAAGTCAGCACGACATCGCAGGTTGTTCCCGATGACGTAACAACTGCGTTTGAGCCTTTACTCGAACAAGGCTCGGACATTCTCTACATTGTATTTTCATCAGGCCTCAGCGGAACATACAACAGCGTTTGTGTTGCCCGTGATATATTGCTCGAAAAATTCCCCGAACGCAAGATTATCATTGTGGATTCCCTTGCGGCGTCACTCGGACAGGGACTTTTCGTCTACAAGGCGGCCTGCATGAAAAACGAAGGTAAATCCATCGAGGAAGTTGCAGAGTGGTGCGAAAGCAACAAGCTGAATGTCATCCACACCTTCACGGTTGAAGACCTCATATACCTTTACCGTGGTGGACGAGTATCCAGAACAACGCAGATTGCAGGCACAATCCTCGGAATAAAGCCTGTTCTCCACGTTGACGACGAGGGGCACCTCATCCCGATAGCAAAGATAAGAGGCAGAAAACAGTCCCTGACCGCACTTGTCGATGAGGCGGAAAAGCGTCTCGGCGATGTGAAGAACGCAATCTTCGCAATAAGCCACGGCGACTGCATAAACGATGCGGAATATGTCCGTGACCTCGTAAGAACACGCCTCGGCATAAACGACTGCATAATCTCTCATGTAGGGCCTGTTATCGGCTCACATTCGGGCCCCGGAACAGTCGCTCTCTTTATGATGGGCGACCACAGATAGACGAAAAACAATATCCGTACAGAAATCTTTATGCGTATATTGAGGAAAACCCTTTTGAAAAAGGTTTTTCCTCAAACTCCTTTCCTAAAACTTTAAATTCAAAAACAAGCCCATAGGGATATATCCCTATGGGCTTGTTTTTAACTCGAAAGTCTTTGAAGGGGAGTACGAGGGGAACCTTTCTTCAGAAAGATTCCCCTCGGTAAATGCATATAAGATTTCTGTACAGGTATTGTTCTTTTACCCACGGTATTCAAGTTCCGACATCAATTTATCGAGAACAGCTATTCCTATATCGTAATTTTTCTGCATTTCCTCGGTATAGCTTTCGCCTTCACGGACAAAGCGGACAGAGAGAATGAGGTCCTCGGGGATAACCTCCTTTTCAACTCCGATAAGCTCATGGAAATTTGTATCGTAAAGATAAATTCCCTTTTCGGTAACGAATTCGCTGTCGGGGTAGCGTTTTGTAAGGTCTTCGAGGGAAATATCAAATCCGAACTCGTTATAAGACCACTCATCGCACATTACAAGAACAGCCTTTCCGCTTTCAAAATGTGCATAAAGCTGTGTTGACGTTGCCTGAACCTGCTCGTAGTTCATATTGTTCATCTCACGGGGATTGCATATCCAGTAGGTTTCGAAGATTACCTCCCCATCGTCGTTATAGTCGTCTATGTAGCCTGTGAAAAGCTCGTTCATGCCGGAACGATTGTATTCCAGTTTGGTGTTGTACGGAGTATAGAGGATAGCGCAATCAGCTTCCTTTGTCATAACCAGGTCGTAAATAAGTATGCCTGCGACAAAAACAAAGAACGCCGTCATCAGAATACCGAATTTGTTAAGATATATAAAGCTTGAGATTTTCTGTTTCAGGGTGCGTTTTTTGGGTTCTTCCTCTTCCTTTTTCGCAGTAATTTCCGACTCCTCCTCAGAGATTACGCCCTGCTTCATCTGCATAAGCTCAATTCTCTCCTGGCGGAGCTTTCTTTCGTATGCTTCCTTTGCGGCTTCTTCCCTCGCACGACGCTCCTCACGGCGTTTTTCTTCCGCCTCAGCCGCCGCCTGACGTTCCTTCTCGTTGATGTCACGGATGTTCTGCACTATATTCGCTTTTTTGTTTTTCTTTTTTTCTTCAGACATTTTTACCTCCGCATATTAAAGGGGCACCGAAATAATCCGATACCCCCATAAATACTTTTTGTCCCCTGTTTTCTGCTGAAATTACTTATCAAGCGGCTTCATTGTCGGGAAGAGCAATACATCACGGATAGACGCGCTGTCCGTAAGAAGCATTACAAGTCTGTCAAGACCGAAACCAAGTCCGCCTGTCGGCGCCATACCATATTCAAGCGCTGTGAGGAAGTCCTCGTCAACCTGTGCGTTGAGTCCGCCCTGCGCTCTTCTCTCTTCAACCTGCTTTACGAAACGGTCACGCTGGTCGATGGGGTCGTTAAGCTCTGAATAAGAGTTACCCATTTCACGAGCGTAGATGAAATATTCAAATCTTTCTGTGAATGCAGGGTTTGAAGGCTTTCTCTTTGTGAGAGGAGAATTTTCAACGGGATAATCGTAGATGATTGTCGGCTGAATGAGCTTGTCCTCTACAAATTCCTCGAAAAATGCGATGAGAACGTGTCCCTTTGTCGCAGTTTTTCCTTCGGGAACTTCTACGCCCTTTTCCTTTGCGCACGCTCTTGCCGCCTCGTCGTCTGCCCATTCGTTGTAGTCAACGCCTGCGTACTTCTTGACAGCCTCAACCATTGTGAGTCTTTCCCACGGTGCGCCCATATTGATTTCCGTACCCTGATATGTGATTACATCCGAGCCGCAGATTTTTCTTGTGATTGTCTTGTACATATCCTCGATGAGATTCATCATATCGACATAGTCGGAATAAACCTGGTACATTTCGATTGATGTAAATTCGGGGTTATGCGATGTGTCCATACCTTCGTTACGGAATATTCTTCCCACCTCGTATACCTTCGGGAAACCGCCGACGATAAGACGCTTGAGGTGAAGCTCCGTCTCTATACGGAGGTACATATCTATATCAAGCGTGTTGTGGTGAGTAATGAACGGTCTTGCAGCCGCACCTGTTTCGAGTGTGCCGAGTACAGGCGTGTCAACCTCAAGATATCCGAGGTTGTCGAGGTAGTTTCTTATTTCACGGAGAATAAGGCTTCTCTTTACGAAAGTTTCCTTTACTGCGGGGTTTACAAGGAGGTCGACATATCTCTGACGATAACGCATCTCCATATCCTTGAAGCCTGCATATTCGTTTGGTATCGGATGGAGCGACTTCGCAAGGAGAACAATCTTCTGTGCGTGGATTGAAATTTCCCCTGTCTTTGTCTTGAATACAAAGCCTTCTATTCCGAGTATATCGCCGAGGTCCCACTTCTTGAAATCAGCGTAGAGTTCCTCGCCGATGTCGTCACGGCGTACATACGCCTGAATGTTTCCGATATCGTCACGGATGTTGACAAAGCTCGCCTTACCCATGATACGACGGTTCATCATTCGTCCTGCGATGGAAACTGTCTTGCCCTCGAGCCCTTCAAAGTTGTTCTTGATGTTTTCGCTCTTGTCGGTTACATCATACTTTGTGATTTCAAACGGATTTTTCCCGTTTGCCTTGAGTTCTTCGAGCTTTTCAAGTCTTATTCTGTGCTGTTCTGTGAGTTCCTGTTCTGTAAGCTCTGTGTTTTCAGCGGGAACTGTATTCTGCTGTGTATCTGCCACTTTTATCTTTCCTTTACTAGTTAATATCGAGGATTTCCATTTCGATTATGCCTATCGGTGCCTTTACTTCAACAACATCGCCGACCTTCTTCTTGAGAAGTGCCATTCCGATAGGTGATTCGTCGGAAATTTTTCCTTCTTCGAAATTTGCTTCCGTCGAGCTGACAACAGCAAATACCTGAACCTTGTCGAGCTTGCGGTTGTTTACTTTTACAGTAGAACCGATGTTTACTTCATCGCCTGAAAGCTGGCTTGCGTCAACGATTTCAGCGTTTGCAATCTTCCATTCGAGTTCTGCAATCTTCGCTTCGAGGATACCCTGTTCGTTCTTCGCTTCGTCGTATTCTGCATTTTCCGAAAGGTCTCCGAATCCTCTTGCTTCCTTGAGCTTTTCAGCAATTTCAACTCTCTTTACAGTAACGAGATGGTTGAGTTCCTTTTCGAGTTTTGCCAGACCTTCGGCACTAATCTGTATGCTTTTAGCCATAATAATTTCTCCTTATATGAAATTTGGGTAATTCAGTTTATATACATTAAAAATTATACCTTTATTTACGGAGTTTGTCAATACAAACTATTCCTCTGCGGTTGTTGTTTCTGCGGGAGTTTCTTCGTTTTCCGAGGTTGTTTCGTCGCCCTCTGTCGTTTCATCGGGGACGGTTGTTTCTTCGGGAGTTGTTGTTTCTTCGGGGATGCTTGTTCCGCCGACATCTACAACCGAAATTGCTTTTCTGAGCTGAGGGTCTGTGGTTTCGTCAAGGTTTGCGAAGTTTTCCTGCTCATCTTTTGAAAGCGATACTTCGAAATTAGGCTTTATTCCCACACCGTCAAAGCAGGGAGTTTTTGCAGTTTCATATGTTGCCACAGTAATTTTTATCGCCGCACCCGTTGAAAGAGGCTGCGTCTGCTGGATTACTCCCTTGCCGAAGGTTGTTGTTCCGACAAGTGACGCACCGCCGAAATCACGGAGGCAAGCCGCAAAAATTTCTGCAGAGGAAGCTGTCTGCTCGTTTACAAGCACCGCCATCGGAAGCTCAATCTTTGTGGTGCTGTCGGTCTTGACGACGGTTTCCACACTGCCGTCCTTGTAGGTTGCCTTTACAAGCTCTCCCTCGTCAAGAATGTAGTTGAGGACTTCTTCAACAGCCTCAACACTTCCGCCTGCGTTGTTTCTCACATCGAAAACAAAGGATTTTGCGCCTTCGTGTATCAGCTTGTCAACAAGGATGATAAACTGGTCTGTCGTTGCAAGGTTGAAGGAGTCTATCTTTACATATCCGACACTGCCGATAAGTCTTCCCGTGACGGTTGTGATTTCCATTCTTCTCTGCGAAAGCTGGTATTCGGTGTTTACGCCGTTTCTTCTGACGGTTACCGTCACCATTGTACCTTCGTCGTTGCTTAACAATTTCGCACACTCGGCATACCCTTTCTTGTGGATATCCTCGCCGTTTACCGCAACAATCATATCACCTTCGGTTATTTTGACATCTGCCGCAGGAGATTTTTCAAATACCGAAGTCACAAGCATATATCCGCTGACATCCTCGGCAACGTCAAGTCCTACGCCAACTATATATCCTGCGTCGGCCTTCTGCTTGAGAGCGTATTCCTCCGCAGAATAGTATTCTGCGTACTGGTCGCCGAGCGCCTTGAGGTACGCCGATGACAACGCCGCCGTCGAGGTATCCTCATCTACGCTGTAAAGGTAATTGTTCTTTACATACGATTCGATTTCGTTAAGCTCCGTTCTGGTCGAGGCGGTAGAAAGCATCGAATTGAACAGATTCTGTGAAAATGCCATTGTCAGTATGCAGGTTATGGCAACCGCAATCGCTATCAGGCTTATTGCCATTCCGAGCGATATTTTTTTGTTCATTTTCATCACCTTTCATCCGAAAACCGTGCTTTGCGACGATTTTCACCTTTTCCTTTTACACACAGCAGGCGGACAGCGATTTTTTCGCCGTCCGCCGCAATTATTCGTTTGGTTTAATATGAAACGTACTGTATGGGATTTGTATGCTGACCGTTCTTACGTACTTCAAAGTGGAGATGGTATCCCGTTGAGTATCCCGTTGTGCCGACATACGCTATCGTCTGACCCATTGTCACACGCTGACCCGCACTTACCGCAAGGCTCTTTGCGTGACCGTAAAGCGTAACATATCCGTTTCCATGGTCAATCATGATGTAGTTTCCGTAACCGCCGCCGCAGCCACAGCTCGACCACTTTCCGTAGTTGTGCGAACAGGTAGCTGACGCTACGATTACAGTACCGCTTGCCGCAGCGACAATCGGCTTGCCTGCAATACTTCCGCCTGCAATGTCTATGCCCTTATGGAAGGTTCCCCATCGTGCGCCGTATCCCGATGAAATATACGAGTATCCGGGAACGGGCCAGATGAATGTGCCGTCGAAGTTTCCGCCGAGAGATGCAAGTCGCTGGATTTCAGCACGAATCTGCTCTTCCATCTTTTCTGACTCGGCGTCAAGTGCCGCCTTGTTCTTGAGGTATTCCTGCTGCTGCTTTTCAAGGCTTGCCTGCTGTGATTCACTCTGCGCATAGGAGTCGTTGAGTTCCTGTTTCTGCTGCTCAAGCTCCGCCTTTGCGGCGTCGGCAAGCTGCTTGTCAGCCTCAACCTCGGCCTTGGTTGTTTCAAGCTCGTCGAGCATAAAGTTAAGCTCGTCAATCATCTGGTCATCATGCTCCGCCACTCTTTCAACAAGCTCCATTCTTGCAAGGAAATCATAAAAGCTTGTAGAGCCTGCAAGCACCGCCGCATAGTTGTCGCCGTCGGAAATATACATCGCACGAAGACGGTTCTTGAAATCGTTCATTCCGTCGTCGATTGCCTTTTCCTGTGCCTCTATGCTTTTGTTGAGACCTTCTATTTCTTCCTCAAGGAGATTTATCTGTTCGGTAATGTTGATGATATTCTCCTCGGTGAGTTCGATTTTCTGCGTCAGCGTCTGCTGGTAAGCCTTCTGCTGATTTATCTGATTTTTTGTGCTCGACAGCTTGCTGTTTATCGACGAAAGCTGTGACTGGATTTTCTTCTGTTCAGCCTGCATTTCGGCAAGCGTCTTGGCTGATGCGGTTATGCCGTATTCGTTGTTGTCGCTGATGTATGTCACCGACATCACAGCAACCATAACGAATGTAGTCACCCGTGATACAGCTCTGACGAGCATTTTTTTCGTACTTTTTTTCATTTTGTTCCTCCGTAGAGTTTATACCTTGAGGTATTTCTTCGTAGAAGCCGAACTTCCGACAGCGCCGAAAAGTCCGCCGATAACAATGTACGACAGCGAAACCTTCCACCATATTGAGCTGTAAGGAATAAACTCGGAAATTCCGAGAGCGTTCCAGAGGGTCATTTCCTGCGAGAGAATTTCGATGACCTTTTCGTACACGAACCATGTCACAACAGAGGCAATTCCGCCCGCAACAACGCCCGTGAGCATACCTTCGACAAAGAAAGGCACACGGATGAATGTGTCTGTTGCGCCGACATATTTCATTATGTTGATTTCACGGCTTCTTGCAAAAACGCTCGCCTTCGTTGCATTGGAGATGATAACCATGGATACAACCGAAAGTGCAACGAGGATTGCCGTTGTTATAAGCGTGAGGATTGACTTCAGGCTTGTGAGGAGGTTTGCGAATTCATCGGGCGACTTTATGTGATATACTGCATTCATCGCCGCAGACTGAACCTCTATCGTTGCGATTGTCATCTTCATTTCGGAAATATCCGACACTTTGATTTTGTATGCGTCGGGGAGAGGGCTTTCATCGAAATATCCGAAAAGTTCATCGGCGTTTTCGTAATTTTTCTTCATATCCTCAAAAGCCTCTTCCTTTGAATAGAAGACAACGCTCGATACATTCTGGGTGTTGCGGAGAAGATTTCCCATGTTTTCGATTGTTTCGTCGCTTACATCGTCAACGAGGAATATTATTACCTCGTTCTTGTTTTCAATTCCGTTGACAAATCGGTTGATGTTCATTGTCACGAGAACGGTAAATCCTACGAGAAGTATTGAAACGAGGAGCACGCAGAATGACGCAAAGGACATAATTCTGTTTGTCCATATATTGCGCACGCCCTGCCCCACGAGATATTTCAGGCTACTGGGTTTCATATGCGTCCCTCCACATCTGCGCCGGGAAGCACCTGGTCGAAAGCAATCTGCCCGTCACGGATAGCGATTGTACGACCGCCGAAATGCTCAACAAGCTCCTGCTCGTGAGTTACCATAAGTACCGTCGTACCGCAGCTGTTGATGTCCTTGAGGAGCTGCACTATCTGGAAGGAAAGCTCGGGGTCGATATTTCCCGTAGGCTCGTCCGCAATTATGAGTGCAGGGTCGTTTACGAGCGCACGTGCAAGGGCAACTCTCTGCTGCTCACCGCCTGCAAGCTCCTTCGGGTAGCACTTCACCTTGTCCTTGAGCCCTACAAGGCTGATGACATAGGGAACACGGCTTCTTATGTATTTTTTCGGTGCGTCGATTACACGGAGTACAAACGCAACATTATCGTAAACCGTCATCGAGGGGATAAGACGGAAATCCTGGAATACAACCCCGATTGTTCTGCGGAGCTTCGGAATGTCACGTCTTTTGAGCTTGTTTATGGAAAATCCGTTTACAAGAACTCTTCCCGATGTCGGAGAAACTTCCTTGAGTATGAGCTTGATGAGTGTACTTTTACCTGCGCCCGAGGGGCCTACGACGAAAGCAAACTCACCGTCTTTTATCTTAAGACTTACGTTATTTAGGGCGTCTACGCCGTTGCCGTAAGTCACTGAAACGTCCTGAAATTCTACCATATTACACCTACCGTTTAATTTCTCAAAAAAAGGCATAGGGCAACAAGCATCTACCTTTGACAAGATAGCTGTATGTCGCCCCCATATTTTATTTTACTAGAACTTCACAGGGTTTGCCGAGAGGTATTTCTTTACCATAAGCGCAATCTTGAAGATAATTGCATGGTCAAATTCTCTCAGGTCGAGGCCTGTGAGCTTCTTGATTTTCTCAAGTCTGTATACGAGAGTGTTTCGGTGAACAAAGAGCTTTCTTGATGTTTCCGAAACATTGAGGTTGTTCTCAAAGAACTTCTGGATTGTGAAGAGTGTTTCGTGGTCAAGAGATTCAATCGACCCTCTTCTGAAGACTTCGTGGAGGAATGTCTCACAGAGTGTTGTGGGAAGGTGATAGATAAGTCTTGCAATTCCGAGATTGTCGTAGCTTACGATAACCTTGTCGGTGTCAAAAACCTTTCCAACTTCAAGGGCAATCTGTGCTTCCTTGAATGAGCGTGCAAGGTCCTTTACGCCGAGAACGCAGGTTCCTATTCCGACATTTACACGTGTATAGAATTCGCTCGAAAGCGTGTCCGAAATTGAACGGGCAAGCTTTTCAAGGTCCTTGGATTCAATGTTGGCCTTTACTTCCTTGACGAGAACAATGTCGCTTTCTGTGATGTTGAAAACAAAATCCTTGCTCTTGTCGGGGAAGAGGTTCTGGATTACATCGTATGCAGAAACATCGTTCGATGATACGATTCTGATGAGAAGTACAACTCTGCTTATGTCAGCGTTGAAATGAAGCTCTCTCGCCTTGATTACAACATCGCCGGGAAGAACATTGTCAAGGACAACATTCTTGATGAAGTTGTTTCTGTCGTATTTTTCATCATAATACTGCTTGATGCTTGCAAGCGTAATTGCCATTATAGATGCGTACTTTGCCGCATTTTCATCTGTGCCTTCGACAAAAACCGCATAATCGGGCTTTACGTGAGCGCCGAACGGCTTGTATGTAAAACCGTCTCTGACAAAAAGGTCGTGCGAATCACTCAAATCAAAAGATACAAATTCATTTGTTGTTCCTACTTTGGACAGGTCGCTGCATGCGATAATTGTAGCGCTTTCGTCAACAACGCCTATTACGCAATCCACCGTGTCACGCATCTGATGAACAAGTCCCTGAAACAATCTGTTGGACATAATGAAATCTCCTCAATCCATTATTTTTTAGGCATAGTTATGCCTATCATACTTATTATACATAAAAAATGAGATTTCTGCAAGAGTTTTCTAGCAAAAATACTCAACTTTTTATTATAAAAGCCTTGTTTTTTCAATATAATCACAAAAGGCAAGGTTTTTATACTTGAATTATAACTTTTTCGGCTTTAAAATGTGTTAATTTTTTATTAATTTACACAAATTTTATTGCTGTTTATTATGCATATATACCAAGCGGCATTCCCGAAAGTGAATTTGTTTCTGTATAGTAAATTTTATATGTATTTTCTATGAACTATATGCAAAAAAGAAAACGCCGTACATAATACGGCGTTATGGTTATTCAATTACTTAACGCTTTCGTTGAATCCGCTTTCAACGAGGTCTACAAGACCGTTTACAGCAGCTTCTTCATCAGCGCCGTCTGCGATTACTCTGATTGCTGTTCCGCCAACAATGCCGAGTGAAAGAATACCGAGCAAGCTCTTAGCGTTAACTCTTCTCTCTTCCTTTTCTATCCAGATTGAAGACTTGAATTCATTTGCCTTCTGAATAAAGAAAGTTGCAGGGCGAGCGTGAAGACCAACCTGGTTCTGAACCATTACATCTTTAACAAACATAATTAATACCTCTCCTAATCATATCTTTACCTGTATAAAAGACATTGTTGCCTTGAATATATTATACTCCGCATTTAAGAAGTAGTCAACAATGATTTATGCATAATAATCCGTTTTTATTTTATTTTCTTGCAATTAAATAATGGCGGGAGTTTTTTGAGTTCGTCATTTGTATAAGTTGACCAAAACTTTTTCACCATTTTGGGTTTTGTGTCACATTTATTTCTCAATTAATTCACATTTTTCAATTGTCACAGGATTTTTTATCCTTTTTTATTGTCGATTTTACTCAATTTTTCGTCTGCGATGTACTTCTCGTACATATCGGGACGGCGTATTTTCGTGATTTCCACTGCCTGCTCAAGTCGCCAGTCATCGATGTTCTTGTGGTGCCCCGAGAGCAGTACTTCGGGCACTTTCATATCCTCCCACTCCTCCGGCTTTGTGTACTGCGGATATTCAAGGAGTCCATTGTAGTGACTCTCCTCCTCGAAGCAGATGTTTGCCGAAAGTACGCCCTCGCACATTCTTGCGACGGTATCGGTGAGTACGAGCGCAGGAAGTTCCCCACCCGTAAGGACATAATCCCCGATGGAGATTTCTTCGTCTACGATTTTGTCAATCAGACGCTGGTCTACGCCCTCATAATGACCGCAGATGATGAAGATGTTTTCCTTTTGTGACAGCTCAACCGATTTTTTCTGCGTCAGCAGAGTGCCTTTGGGCGACATATATATCGTGTACGGCTTTTCTGCAAAGTCCTTTGTTATGTCGAGAAAACAGCGGTAAATCGGCTCTGCCTGCATAAGCATTCCCATTCCCCCGCCGTATGTCGTGTCGTCTACACGGCGGTGCTTGTCGTTCGACCAGTCACGGATATTGTGGCAGTTCACTTCGATTTTTCCTGCCTTTCTCGCACGGCCGATTATGCTCTCGTCGAGCACTCTCCCGCACATTTCGGGGAAAAGCGTCGCAATATCAATTCTCATCGTCAAAAAGCCCTTCCATCTTCCTTATTGTCATAGTATTCCCGTCAAGGTCGGTTTCAAGCACGACGTCGGGAATTGCAGGTATGAGGTATTTCTTTCCCTCGGCAGAGGTGATTTCGTAGACATCGTTTGCTCCCGTTTCGAGAACGTCGGTGATTTTGCCGATTTCTCCGCCTCCGTCGGCGTCAATGCAGACAAGCCCGATTAAATCCTGAATGAAATATGTGCCCTCGTCAAGCTCGACATCGTCCCTGTCCATATAGAGTATCTTGTTGCGGAGGTTCTGCGCCTCCTCAACGGTGTCAACGCCGTCAAGCTGCATAATCACGACGTTTTTCTGCACTCTTGCCCTTATTATATCGACGGATTTCTTCCCCTCGTCGAAATAAAGCGTCTCAAACTCGCAGAGGAAGTCGCTGCTATCGCACCAGGGCTGCACACGGACTTCACCCTTTATTCCGTGAGTGGAAACTATTTTGCCGATTTCAAGATATTTCTTCATTCTGTTCAACCTCCCGGGGCTGTAAGTAAATGTATGGATTATGATACTAAAAAACGCTCTCAAAGGGAAAACCTTCTTGAGCGTTTTATTTTCTTAGTCGATTTCAACCATTATTTTCTGATTGATTTTACCTGCGCCTGCGCGCATAACAGTTCTGATTGCCTTTGCAATTCTTCCCTGCTTTCCGATTACACGGCCCATATCATCGGGAGAAACGTGAAGGTGGTAAACCACAACTCCCTCATCGTTGATGTCATCAACGGTAACTGTAACAGCGTCCTTATCGTTTACAAGACCGCCTGCTATTGTTTTCAAAAGCTCTTCCATTTCGAATATTCTCCATTCTCTTTAAGGTCGAATTTGTGTTGCTTGTCGGGAGCATACGCCACCGTCAATTCCCTTTTAACAGGAAATGACGGTAGATTATATCCCTAGGTACTTTGATTAAAGTACGCCCTTGTTCTTCAGAATGCCCTTTACTGTGTCAGTAGGCTGTGCACCGTTAGCGATCCACTTCTTAGCCTTTTCTTCATCAACCTTGATTACAGTGGGTTCCTTTGTAGGATCATAGTAACCGATTTCTTCGATGAATCTTCCGTCACGGGGATATCTGCTGTCTGCTACAACTATACGATAGAAAGGAGCCTTCTTTGCGCCCATTCTTCTGAGTCTGATTTTTACTGCCATCTTTTTCACCTCCATAAACTATATATTAATGCGTATAGCACTAATAACTAAAACTTAAATCCGCCCATTCCGCCGCCGTTCATCATTCCAGGTGGGAGTCTGAGCTTGTTCTTCTTGCCCTTGCCGTTCTTGCCCATAACGCCGAATTGTTTCATCATCTTCTGCATCTGTTCAAACTGCTTGAGGAGTCGGTTTACATCGCTTACCTGCGTTCCGCTACCTGCCGCAATTCTTCTCTTGCGCTGGGGATTGATTATCGAGGGCTTTTCACGCTCTGCCTTTGTCATTGAGAGTATCATAGCCTCAAGTCTTCCGAACTGACTTTCGTCGATGTCTTCGTCCTTGATTTTATCCGAAACTCCCGGTAACATTCCGATAATTGACTTGATTGAACCCATCTTTTTGATCTGACGCATCTGCTCAAGCAGGTCGTTCATATCAAATGTGTTTTCCTTGAGTCTTTCTGCGAGTTTCTTCGCCTCATCTTCGTCGTAGGTGGTCTGTGCCTTTTCGATGAGAGTAAGCACATCTCCCATTCCGAGAATTCGTGATGCCATTCTTTCGGGATGGAACTGCTCAAACTCGTCGAGCTTTTCTCCCATTCCGACAAACTTGATAGGCTTACCTGTTACGGCAAGTACGGAAAGTGCCGCACCGCCTCGTGTGTCGGAGTCGAGCTTCGACATAAGTACGCTGTCTATGCCGAGTGCATCGTCAAACGACTTTGCGACATTTACTGCGTCCTGGCCTGTCATTGCGTCGACAACGAGCATAATCTCGTTCGGCTGAACTACATCCTTGATTTCCTGAAGCTCTTTCATAAGCGCTTCATCTATATGCAGACGACCTGCGGTGTCGATGATAACAACATCGTTGCCGTGGTCCTTTGCGTGCCTGATTGATTCCTTTGCGATTACGACAGGGTTTATCTGTCCCATCTCAAAGACCTTGACATCCGCCTTTTCACCGACAACCTGCAACTGATTGATAGCTGCGGGACGGTAAATGTCACATCCTACGAGGAGTGGGCGTTTGCCCTGCGATTTGAAGAATTTTGCGAGCTTTGCCGAGTGGGTAGTCTTACCTGAACCCTGAAGTCCGCACATCATGATAACGCACGGAGGTTTTGCAGGCATATTGACCTTTGAGTTTTCGTTACCCATAAGGGCTACAAGCTCTTCATTTACTATCTTGATTACCTGCTGTGCGGGTGTGAGGCTTGAAAGTACCTCTGTTCCGACAGCACGCTCAGAAACCTTTGCTACAAAATCCTTTACGACCTTATAGGAAACATCGGCTTCAAGAAGTGCCATACGCACTTCACGCATTGCTTCCTTTACGTCATCCTCGGAGAGCTTCCCTCTGCCCTTGAGGCGCTTGAAAACATTATTCAGTTTTTCGGAAAGTCCCTCAAAAGCCATTGCTTATCTCCTTGAATTAAAGTTAGCCGTAAATATCGTTTATATTGATGTCGGAGTACGGAAGGTCGCCGAGGCGTACAGCCGTACCACTTGCGATAACAGTAACCGTGTCTGTTACGCTTATGTTGAATCGAAGACTTACAACCGCATCGGCGTGAAGTTCCTTTGCGGAGTTTTCGATTTCCTTGAGTGCTTCTTCAGTTGCCCATCTGATAAAGTTTTTAGGGCCGTATACAGATGAGGACGCATTTTCAAAACCGAGACCCGTAACTATTCCGAGAGGAATATGTTCACGTCTTTCGTCTACCTTTTCGGTATTAACAATCATAAATGCCATTTTAATTACGCCTCCGTGTCATTCGTCGGGTTAGATTATTTCCTTGCTCTGCTCAACACATTCCATTATCATCTTTGCTCGTGTTGATATGTTGCGGGAGTAGTTGTATGTCGTGCTTTCGTCGTTGATAGCACCCGCAAGTTCGTTGATTTTTTCGAGTATTTCGTTGTACTGTCTGAACTTCTTGACAAGCCCGAGCTTGCTTTCGAGGTCGAATAACTGCTGTTCGCCACGCTTTATGCTGTCACGCACGCCCTGTCGGGTGATATGTGCGGTTTCAGCAATCTCACCGAGCGATAAATCCTCATTATAATAAAGCTCAATCATATCCTTCTGTTTGTCGGTGAGCATTTCGCCATAAAAGTCAAGCAGCATTGTTACATCAAGATTTTTCGGCATTTTCATCACCTTTCAAAGCAGAATTGTAAAGTCATTAAACTTTACAATACCTATTATAACCCTTTAATCACCGTTTGTCAAGAGTTTTTTTGCTTATCGGCAAAGATACCAAAACGGCGGGAAAAATCCCGCCGTTTACTGTTATTCAGCATCATTTCCGATTGAAAGGATTACCTCTGATACAAGGTTGTTGGGGAGTCTTTCGTATCTCACGAATTCATATGTGAAACTGCCCCTGCCTCTTGTAATCTGACGGAGTGCCGTTGCGAAATCGTGCATTTCTCTTGCAGGAACTTCCGCCTCGATTTCCGTCATTCCCGTTGCTATCGGGTTCATTCCGAGAACTCTGCCACGACGCTTGTTGAGGTCGCCCATGATATCTCCCGTATTATCGTCGGGAGTTGCAACGCATACTCTCTCGATAGGCTCGAGGATTACGGGTTCAGCCTGCTTGAGACCTTCCTTGTATGCAATTGACGCCGCCATCTTGAACGCCATTTCCGAGCTGTCTACGGGATGGTAAGAACCGTCAACGAGGATAGCCTTGAGGCCTACAACGGGACATCCTGCAAGAACGCCCTTCTTTGTGCAGTCCTGAAGTCCCTTTTCAACTGCGGGGAAGAAGTTCTTGGGAACTGCTCCTCCGAATACCTTTTCTTCGAATACAAGTCCGTCGGATACGCAAGGCTCGAATTCAATCCACACATCACCGAACTGTCCGTGACCGCCCGACTGCTTCTTGTGTCTGCCCTGTACCTTGACCTTCTTCGTGATTGTTTCCTTGTATGCAATCTTCGGAACCGAAAGCTCAACATCAACGCCGAACTTGTTCTTGAGTTTAGATACCGCAACATCGAGGTGCTGTTCGCCGAGACCGCTGATTACCGCCTCGTGAGTTACAGGGTCGGTTTCGTAGCTGATTGTAAGGTCTTCCTCGAGAAGTCTCTGCATAGCCGATGAAATCTTGCTTTCGTCGCCCTGAGCCTTCGCCTTTACAGCCATTGAGTAGCAGGGGTTCGGGTATGTGATTTCTTCCATCTTGACAACTCTTGCGGGGTCACAGAGTGTGTCTGCTGTCTGCGCCGTGAGTTTTGCCGCAACAACAATATCTCCCGCACCTGCGTATGAAACTTCCTCCTGCTTTTTACCGCAGAGGTTATAGAGTTTTCCTATCTTTTCAGGCTCGCCCGTTGTCGCATTGATAACCTCGGAATTTGCGTTGAGCTTGCCCGAGATAACCTTGATATACGACATTTTTCCTACGAACGGGTCTGCAACCGTCTTGAATATGAACGCTGACAGCGGGTCTGTCTCGCTGAGAGGAATTTCAACGGGGTCGCCGTCCTTTGTTTCTGCGTCGTAGATGTCCTTGTCTGACGCAAAGGGAAGAAGAAGTGAAAATTCCTTGAGGAGCATATCCACGCCTGCAAGAGTTGTTGACGAACAGCAGGTAACGGGGCTGAGCTTGCCCTCGTTCATTGCCTTGTGTATGCCGTCAACAATTTCCTTCTGTGTGAACTGCTCGCCTGAGAAGAACTTTTCGAAAAGTTCCTCGTCGGTTTCCGCAACGGCTTCCGAAATAGCGTTTACAAGACCTTCGATACGATAGTCCATCTTGTCCGAGATTTCGCCTGTCGGCATCGGGATTTCCTTCGCAACGCCGTTTGCGTCATACTCGTACGCCTTCATTTCGATGAGGTTAATGTACGCCACGATTTTGCTGTCCTTGATTACGGGAACAACAACGGGACATACCGACGGGCCGAATACCGTCTTGAGCTCTGTAAGTACATTATAGAAGTTGGCGTTGTCGTCGTCGATTTTTGTAACAACGAACATTCTCGACTTCTTGTCTGCAACCGAGCGGGCAAACGCCTTTTCTGTGCCGACCTTTACGCCCGACTTACCCGAAACGGTGATGATTGTCGTACCGCACGCACGGATGCTTTCATTCATTCCGCCCTCGAAGTCGAAAAGCCCCGGGGTATCCATGATGTTGAATTTTATGTCATCATACTCAAAGCTTGCAAGCGTTGAGTTGATTGTCGTTCTTCTCTTGATTTCTTCGGGGTCGTAATCACAAACGGTGTTTCCATCAGCAATCTTTCCCAGTCTGTCGGTAGCCTTTGACTTGAACAGAAGTGCCTCGGCAAGTGAAGTCTTGCCCGAGCCTGCGTGTCCCGCAATGGCAATATTTTTGATTTTTTCCGAACTGTACTGTTTCATTTTGATTTTCGCTCCCTACATTATAAATTTCTAGTTAATAAACTACTCATTAATTATAAACTTTCCTGCGGCTTTATTCAATATATATAAGACATTTTCTACAAAACATATTATCGGACAAGTGTTTTTTTGTGCAAAATACCCACGAATTGATTTCCTGCGTTTTATCCCCGTAAACCGCAAAAACGCAGAAAATTGCTCACTTACGGTATATTTTATATATAATTATACCAAAAGTATAACAAAAAGGCATAAAAACACGGCAGAAAGTAACCTCTCTGCCGTGTCTGTAACAAATCTATTCTGTTTCGTGCTGGGGTGATGCGGATACAAGCTGTATAGCCCTGAGCGAGATAATGTCGATGTCAACACCATTCTGCATTCCGCTTGCCTGAATTCTTTTGAATAACTCTCCCTTATGAGTACTTACATACTGCGCAGGAAGCTGGTTGAGGATAACTGCCAGCATATCGTCCTTGCATTTTTCGCACTGGCAAATCTCGGGGAAATCAGTGAGTAACTTGTCGAGCTTTTCTCTGACTATATATTCTGTCATGTTTATCAGCATACCGTTCACCCTACCATTTCTTTTACATAAATTTATTCATTACAAGTCCTGTAATGAGCTTGGGGAAGAAATAGGTTGACTTCTGGGGCATCTTCTCACCTGCGAGCGCTACATCACGGATTTCCGACACTCTCGTCGGGTTGAGGATGAACGCACAGTCTGCCTTTTTGCTGTCAACAGCCTCGACAGCCTCGGCAACGATTTTTGTATATGTGAGGTTTTTCTGGTTTGCCATATTCTCCTTGTCGATGCCGAAAATTCTTTCAAGCACGAGAGAATGGAGTATGCTTACGTCAAGACCGCAATACGCCTCGGACATTCCTTCAAGGAACTGTGACATATCTACGCTGTCACGGAGCGTCATCACGACGGTTTTCTTTCCGTCGTAGAGAGCGTATGCCTTCTTGCCGTCGTTGTATTTCTTTACGAGGATTTCCTCCGCAGTCTTTACATCTGTGGCGTCTTCGATTTCGAAGTATTCCTCCGACCTTTCGATAAGCTTGTCAGCGTCAAAGTTTTCAAGGTCTCTTACAATTCTGTGTGTCGGGAATACAACAAGACCTTCGTTTTCCATATTGACGAGCATCATTGCGATATATCCGCTGAGGTCGCCTTCAACAGCCTTGCCCTCTGCCACGAGATGCTTGTGGAAGTTCAGGCCTGTTTCGTAGCGGTGATGTCCGTCTGCGATGTAAAGCTTCTTATCCTCGAAAATCTTTGTAACCTGCGAAAGTACGCCTTCGTCGGATACGCACCACATTCTGTGTATCGTTCCGTCGGAGTCTGTGACTTCCATATCGGGCCTGCCCTGCGAGCAACCGTCAATAAGCGAGTAAGCCTTGCCGTCCTCGTCCATGTAGAGCGAGTAAATCTGGCTGAAGTTACAGTATGTTTCACTCATAAGATTGAAACGGTCTGTCTTCGCCTTTGAGAGTGTTTCTTCGTGGGGAAGAACAATTCCCTTTGAGAATTCCTCGAGCTTTACGAGAGATACAAAGCCCTTTACAGCCTTTCTCTCACCGTTTGCGGTGAATTCCATTTCGTACACATAGATTGTGTCCTTTTCGTCCTGCGCAAGAACGCCTTCGTCGAGCCAGTTTTTAAGTGTCTCGCCGGCATCCTTGTATCTGTTTTCGCCTACGGGAAGTTCAAGTCTGATGATGTTATGCTCATTCTTTTCGATGAATGCCTTTCTCTGCTCGTCAGAGATAATATCGTACGGCGGACATACGAGTGTATTCATATCGCCGTTACGAAAACGCATTCCTTTAAAGCCTTTTACAGTTGCCATAGTTCCCCTCCAAAATTATTTTTTCATGCCACAGCACTTCTTGTATTTCTTTCCGCTTCCGCACGGACAGGGGTCGTTGTCGCCGATTTTCTTCGCAACTCTCTTGGGCTGTGCGACTGTTCCGTCGCCGAGTCCCGCATTCGGTGCGTCGGGCTTTGCAACCTGCTCTCTTTCGGGAGCGACAACTTCATTATTTGCCTTCTTTTCAACCTTGATGGTGAACATCATTCTTACGGTATCCTCGCGGATTGCCTCAACCATTGCGTCGAACATATCGAAACCTTCGTATCTGTATTCGATAACGGGGTCCTTCTGACCGAACGAACGGAGGCTTATTCCACGACGGAGACCCTCCATATCGTCAATGTGGTCCATCCACTTCTTGTCTACAATCTTGAGGAGTACAACACGCTCGATTTCACGGGTAAGCTCTTCTCCCCATTCCTCTTCACGCTGTGCGTATTTGTCGAGGGCACGGTTTGTAAGCTCGTCTATGATTGCACTGCGTTCAACTTCTTCGAGCTCTTCGTCTGTATAGTTGAAGTCGTCGGGAGTTGTTACAAGACCTGCGAAATAGTCACGCAGTCCGACGAGATTCCAGTCCTCCTTGACGGTTTCTTCGAGGAGGTAGTGACATACAGTGTCGGAGATGAAGTCCTTTATCATCTTGAGGATTGATTCGTGAAGGTCTTCTCCGTCAAGCACCTGCGAACGCTGCTTGTAGATTATTTCACGCTGTGCGCTCATTACATCGTCGTACTTGAGGACATTCTTTCTTATTGCGAAGTTTCTGCCTTCAATCTTCTTCTGTGACGACTGGATAACGCTTGTGAGCATCTTGCTTTCGATGGGAGTGTTTTCGTCAACATTGAGGGTTTCCATCATCGCTGTAACTCTGTCTCCGCCGAAAAGACGCATGAGGTCGTCTTCGAGCGAGAGGAAGAAACGGCTCTCTCCGGGGTCACCCTGACGGCCTGCACGGCCACGGAGCTGGTTGTCGATACGGCGTGATTCGTGACGCTCTGTACCGATAATGTAAAGACCGCCTGCCTCACGCACCTTGACTGCCTTTTCCTCAACCTCTTCCTTGTATTTTGCAAGAAGCTCCTGATACTGCTTTCTTGCAGCAAGGATTTCTTCGTTGTCTGTTTCCGCATAGCCTACCGCATCGGTGATGATTTCGTCGGGAATACCGAGCTTTCTGAGCTGTGCTGTCGCAAGGTACTCTGCGTTACCGCCGAGCATGATGTCGGTTCCTCGTCCTGCCATGTTGGTAGCGATTGTAACCGCACCGTACTTACCTGCCTGAGCGACGATTTCAGCTTCCTTTGCGTGCTGCTTTGCGTTAAGAACCTCGTGCTTGATGCCCACTCTTGAAAGCATCTTGCTGAGGATTTCCGACTTTTCGATTGATACCGTACCGACAAGTACAGGCTGTCCCTTTGCGTGACATTCCTTTACCTGGTCGATAACCGCCATGAATTTTCCCTTTTCGGTCTTGTATACAACGTCGGAGTTATCAATTCTTGCAACGGGCTTGTTTGTCGGGATTTCGATTACATCAAGACGGTAGATTTCCTTGAATTCGTCTTCTTCCGTCATAGCTGTACCTGTCATACCCGAAAGCTTTGAGTAAAGTCTGAAGTAGTTCTGGAAAGTTATCGACGCCAGAGTTTTGCTTTCGTGAGCTACCTTTACGCCTTCCTTTGCCTCAATCGCCTGATGGAGTCCGTCGTTGTAGCGACGGCCGTGCATGAGTCGTCCCGTGAATTCGTCGACGATGATTACCTCGCCATCCTGAACGACATAGTCAATATCTCTCTGCATTGTGCCGTTTGCCTTGATTGCCTGGTTGATATGGTGCAGAAGAGTCATATTTTCGGCGTCCATAAGGTTGATGACATTGAATGCCTTTTCAGCCTTCTTCACGCCGTTTCTTGTGATTGTTGCAGTCTTTGCCTTTTCGTCGATGATGTAGTCGCAGTCCTCGCTGAGAGCTTCCTGGTCTTCCTTTGTATCCATCTCAACGATTTTCTTCGCCTTGAGTGACTTTGCAAATCTGTCAACGATTGTGTAAAGTTCAGTTGATTTATCTCCCTGTCCCGAAATGATAAGAGGAGTTCTCGCCTCGTCGATGAGGATTGAGTCAACTTCGTCGACGATTGCAAAGTTGTGACCTCTCTGAACACGGCGTTCCTTGTAGATTACCATGTTGTCACGGAGATAGTCGAAACCGAATTCGTTGTTTGTACCGTATGTGATGTCGCAGTTGTACGCCTCACGTCTTTCGTCGTCGTTGAGAACGTGGAGGATACAGCCGATTGAAAGTCCGAGGTAACGGTATACCTTACCCATTTCTTCCGACTGATACTTTGCGAGGTAGTCGTTTACCGTAACTACATGAACCCCGCCGCCGTCAAGTGCGTTGAGGTATGCCGCAAGGCAGGCTACGAGAGTTTTACCTTCACCTGTTCTCATTTCGGAAATTCGTCCCTGATGAAGAACGATTGCACCGATAATCTGTACAGGGAACGGCTTTTTGCCGAGTACACGATAAGCTGCCTCACGGCAGGTTGCAAGTGCCTCGGGAAGAATATCGTCAAGGGTTTCGCCCTTTTCAAGTCTGTCCTTGAAGATTGCGGTCTGTCCCTTGAGTTCAGCCTCGCTCATTGCGGTGTACTTTTCGTCGAGGTCAAGTACAGCCTGCTTTATCGGCTCTATTCTTTTGAGTTCCTTACTGCTGTAAGTGCCGAAAATTTTATCTAAAATCGCCATGTTATGATTATACCCGTGTAGAGTATATCTCCTTTCCGCCTGATTTTAACAAATTAAAAGAGTACACAAATACTCAAATTAAAGTATATCACAATACTATTGTAAAGTCAATTATTTTCGCACAAAAAGCCTATAAACGCCAGTCTATTTCTCCCATTCCGCAGTTTCTCAGAAATTCGTTTGCCTTCGAGAAATGACGACAGCCGAAAAATCCGTTGTACGCAGAAAGCGGACTCGGGTGTGCAGCCTCGAGGATTTTATGCTGCGGTGCGGTGATAAGTGCCTTCTTCGCCCTTGCGTTTGCACCCCACAATATGAACACTATCGGCTTTTCACGGCGGTTGAGGTGCGATATTACCGTATCGGTGAAGATTTCCCAGCCCATTCCCTTGTGGGAGTTTGCCTGCCCCTCACGCACGGTGAGTACCGTGTTCATCAGCAGAACGCCCTCCTGTGTCCATTTTGTGAGGGTTCCGTTCTTTGCGGGCGGTATGCCGAGGTCGTCCTCAAGCTCCTTGAAGATATTGACCAGCGACGGAGGAATTTTCACGCCCTCCCTGACCGAAAAGCATAGCCCGTGCGCCTGACCGATTTCGTGGTACGGGTCCTGACCGATTATGACCGCCTTTACATCGTTGTACGAGGTGTATTTCAGTGCGTTGAAGATATCGTGCATATCGGGGAAAATTCTCCTCGAAAAATATTCCTTCTTGAGAAATTCACGGAGTCTGAGGTAGTATTCCTTGTCAAACTCACCTGCGAGAATTTCGTCCCATTCGTTATTGAGAGTTACCATATTGTCCTCCGAAGAAAAATGTGATAATATTATTTTAGCACATTTTAAGGCGTCTTTCAAATTACAAACTGTATATTCGTCTATAATTTATACATATAGTTTGATATTTTGGTATAAAATCCACTATATTTTCCCACGGAGGTATAAAATGTTTCAGGAAATAGATATTCACGGGCTTACCTGCGCCGAGGCGAAAAAGGCAATTACACAGAAGATTTCTTCCTGCCCCAAGGGGTGCGAACTGAGGGTAATCCACGGCTTTCACGGGGGACAGGCGTTGCAGAAGATGGTGCGCAACGAACTCAAGCACCCGAGAATAAAGAACAAAATCCTCGGGCTGAACAACGGCGAAACGATACTTCTTCTCAACTAGGAGGGCGTATGAAAATCATAATCGACGCAGACGGCTGTCCCGTTACTTCAATTGCCTCAGAGGAGGCAAAATCCTGTGGCGCAGAATGTATCGCCGTCTGCGACACGGCGCACGAATTCCATCTTGACGGTGTCAGCGTCATAACCGTGTCAAAAGGTGCCGACAGCGCAGACTACAAAATCGCAAACCTTGTCGGGAATAGCGACATTGTTGTTACGCAGGACTACGGGCTTGCCACAATGTGCCTTGCAAGAAACGCCCACGCCATAAACCAGAACGGAATGCGGTACACAACCGAAAATATCGACGGGCTTTTGTTTTCAAGGCATGTTGCGAAGAAAGTACGTAACGCAGGCGGAAGAATAAAAGGCCCCGCAAAAAGAAAACCCACGCAGAACGACGATTTCCGCCGTGAACTGCGCAGGCTGATTGATGAGATACGGAGTGAATGATGGAGCTTACACACTACATAATTTTCGGGATAATCGCCCTTGTCATACTTGTGGCTATGGTCGTCGGGCTGAAAAAGGCAACGGGAATATACCACACCGAAAACGAGCTTGACGACATGGACGGCGTCGAGTTCGAGGAATTTGTCGCCGACCTCATGCGCAGAATGGGATACAGGATAGAGAGCATGACCAAGGCGAGCGGAGATTTCGGGGCAGACATAATCGCCACAATGAACGGGCAACGGATTGCCGTACAGTGCAAACGCTACTCTTCGGGAGTGGGCGTAAAGGCAATTCAGGAGGTTGTAGCCTCAACCTCGCACTACGACTGCGACGGAGCTATCGCCGTGACAAGCAGTTACTTCACACGGGGAGCCGTGGAGCTTGCAAACGACAACAGCGTAATACTCTGGGACAGAGAAACGCTCATCCGACTTATGAAAGAAATGTAAAAACCCTGCATACCTTATCGGTATACAGGGTTTTGTTTTATGCTGTTGCCGCTCTCTTAAGCCAGATGTTCGCAATGTCAAGCGCCTCGTAAAGACCGTTCTTTTCGCTGGTCTGGCTTATTCTTTCGATAGGGTTCTTTGTTTCGTCGGTTGACATCTTGTAGAGCTTGAGCTTTGTAGCAACCTCTATGTCGCCGACTTTTTTCTTTTCGGTAATCTGTATCCAGACAACATATTCGTCGGACATATTACCGTAGTATATCTCGTCTTTATTCCGTACAAGCGGAAATCCTTTGTAGTTGAAAAATTCCTTTTTTTCGCTCATTGGTTTTCCTCCTTTTATTTATTTCAGACGGAAGAACTGCCTGCTGTTAAATTATAGCATATCTTCCTGTGTTTTGCAATACCATCCGCAGATTGTGACAGGATAGTACCGAAACTGTGTTTTATCGGGATTACCAGGTCTTTATAATTCCCTCACCCGAATCGAGTCTTGCCATGTTCTCCTTCATTGTCTCAACATACGCCGTTCTGCATACATACGAGGGGCGTCCGTTGAATACAATTATGGTCTTGTTGTTTTCGATGTTGTAGAATTCCGCCTTTTCCTCCTTGCCGCTGACATTCTTCATTGTAACGGTAAGTTCGGGCTTGTCGCCTTCTTCGATAACCGCATCGAAAGCAAGGTCGTCGATATATGCGTTGAAGGTGAACTCAAAGAAATCCCTGAACATCGCTGTGTCCATAGATGTTCCGTTTCTCTTGATTGCTACCGTGCCGTCGGAATAAAGTCCTGACTTTGTAAATCTTTCGGTCTTTCCGCCCATTGTCACGGTGAGAGTGTCAACCTTGTCGAGAGTTGTTTCAAAGATATATCCCGTCGTGATGTTTGTAACATCGACAGTCATCCAGGGCACCGCCGAAGCGTAAACCTGATAGATGACATTTCCGCCTTCCTTCATTGCAAGGAAACCGGGCTCTTCACCCTCCACGGGAATACCGAACAATACGGTATACTCTCCCATATCACTCTTCATGGTTATTCTTCCCGAAGGCTTGTCAAATCCTGCTGTGACAAGGTCTTTTTCTGTCGGGTCTGTCTTTATTGCCGCCACACCTGTAAGTCCGTAAAGACCTGTCTGCGCAACCGTATTCGCTGTGAGGCTGAGTGTCTTTTCAACGGGCTCGACAAGATAATAGCTCTTCGCCTCGTCGTCACGCACGATATGCATCGTATAGGGGAGGTCTGCACGCTCGATAACAAGCTCTCTCACCAGAGGTATTTCTCCCGTTTCGGTTTTTTCCGGCACGGGAACAATCGTGGGGTTGAGAAGCTGCGGCTTGATAATCGAGAATGTATCCTTGCGTGATGAAATAACGCTGTATACTGTATTTTCACCGTCGATACAGAAATAAACCGTTGACGTCATAGGCACAGCATCGCCGAAGCAGATTGTCATCGACTTGCCGTCGGCAAGGTTGAGCTTTACCTTTACCGCAGGGTTTTTCAGTCCGTATCTGGACATATCGTCAACATTCTCTGCAATGGTCTTCTGTGAGGTGATTGAAATTGCGGCGTCAAATACCGACTTTGCCGCATATTCATATACCTCATAGCCGCTTTCGTAGCCGCCGACCGTATATTCTCCGTCGCCTGAACGGAAAATCTCAAACTCATCGTTTTCGTTCACTACTTCAATGGACTTGACTGAATCGGGGGTCTTTTCATACAACAGTCTTGTTGTAAGTTCCTCCGACGAGGTTGTCTGCTCGGGAGAATTTCCGCCGTCATCGGTAACCTCAAGAGCAATAATCGCACCGATAAGCACAATTATTGCCACAAGACCTATAATAAGGAGCTTTTTCGTTTTCTCGTTCATTATTTATGTCTCCTTCTTATATACACCACTACACCGGCAATTGAAATTGCAAGCGGTATGATAATTACCGCAAATACCATCATTCCTCTTGTCTGCGAGTCGGAAGCCTCAAGCATATCCGTCGAAAGACTCTTCGGTGTGATTGTGATTGCCTGCTCCTTGCCGTTTACCGTGTTGATGATGCTGAGGATATAGTCTGCGTTGTTTGTCGCAACGCTTGAGAAATACATCGTGTCGCAGATGTCGGGTGCCGACATTACAATGACATTGCTGCTCACTCTGTCAAGTGCGTTGAGAGAACTGTGCTTTGAACCCATTGCAATGACAGGGTAGGACTTCTGTGCAAGTGTGTTGAGGTCGAGCGTTGTGAGGTCAGCGTCGTGCGGAATTGCAACCGCTGTATCCGCTGTGCCGAGGAGCACCTTCGTTTCACGGAGGTCTCTGCTGTCCCAGAGGGTTTCGATTTCTCCCGGAGTGGGGATGAATACAGGGAGATTTTTATCCTGCACGCCCGAAAGGAAATCCTCATGGAGAGTCGTGCTTACAATCGAATAGACATTGCCTGTTGTATACATATTTGCAGTATTGAGGTCAATAATTCTTCCCGTGCCTGTCTTGAGACCGTATTCGGAAAGGAATCCGTTGATATTCTGCATCTCAGACTGCTGATATGAGCTGATATAAAGGACGTTCTTTCCGAGCTTGCCGTCGTTATTGAGGAAGTCGGAGAGCTTCTTTGCTGTGCTTTCATAAATATCAACCGTAGGCGTGTTGAGGATTACCATTGAGCTTGCAGGGTCGATTTCGCCTGTGATTGCGTCAACGGTTTCAACCTCATAGCCGTTAGCCTGAAGTGCCTCTGTAAGAGTTGCAATATACGAATATGAATCTGTTTCGAGAATTGTAATCTTGTGGGTTGTTGTGTTGATTACATTCATAATTGCTGATGTTACAGCCTGCTCCGTAGAGTTTGCGGCTGTTACAGTACCGCTCATCTGGTCAACTGAATAGCTGATGAGATCGTTCTGTGAAAGGGGACGGATTTTATCGCCGCAGGTAACTACCGCAATATATGATGTAAGGTCGCCCTTATACATATTGCTGAAGCGTGTGTATATTTCGGGGTTTGTTTCCGCATTTGCGTAAACCGTCGAAATGTGCGGTGATGACTGCTCATACTTGCTGAGAACTTCAACGATTGATTTGCCCTCTGAGCCGAGGTCGTTGAGAGTCTGCTTGTCCATGAATACAGTTATCTGTACATCCTTGTCAAGTGTTGCAAGGAAGTTCTTTGTTTCATCTGTGATTTCGAATACTGCGTCGTTTGTGAGGTCGATTTTTGTGTTTATTCTTGTTTCAAGCTTTGACGCAAAGACATTGAGAAGAATAACCGCCAGAATGAATACTATCGTTGTTGCAGCTGAAACGACACCGTATCCAAGGGCTTTTTTATTTTTATTATCCATAGTTTACGATTCCTTTCTGCTGTATTAGCGATAACGGCGACGCTCAATCACCTTTACGGTGAGGAAAAGCATTACTGCCGACGCACTGATAAAGAACAATACTGCCGAGAAGCTGAGTATTCCGTATGTGAACTCGTAAAATCTCGTGAGGAATGACAGCGACGCAATGGCGTTGGAAATCCAGAGACCTGCTCTTCCCGAAATTGCCGAGCCTGCAAGCTGTGCAATACTGTTGATGAGGTAGATTACCATCATGAATACGAAGCTTCCGATTGCCGAGATAATCTGGCTTTCGGTAAGAGATGATACGAAAATTCCGATTGAAATAAACGCCATACCGAGAAGCATCATTCCGATTGTGTAGCAGAACACAAGCTGCCACTGAACTGCGGAATGTGCCGCAAGCATAAGTGCATACACGAAGAATACAAGCATACCGCAGCAGAAAACAACCGTCGCTGCAAGGAACTTGCCCATTACTATTCCTGTAATGCTTACAGGTGCTGTGAGAAGTCCCTGGTCTGTACGCTGTTTCTTTTCTTCACTGAAAAGACGCATTGTAAGAATGGGGATGATTACGAGGAACACGACAAACATACTGTCGTAAACGCTTGCCATATTGGTGGTCTTTGCCGAAAGACATCCGACCGTAAAGAAAAGTCCCGAGAAGAATGTGAATATCGCAAGATATACATATACAATCGGTGATGTAAAGTAAGCTACAAGCTCACGTCTTAAAATCGCTTTCATTACTTCTTACCTCCCGATTTTTTCTTTTTGTTCTTGTTTTCCGAAGGCTTTTTGTCTTCCTTTTTATCGTTCTTCTTGTCTTCGGATTTTTCTTCCGCCTTTGCAGGAGCAGCGGGCTTTTTCTTTGTAGGAATCTTTATTCCCTCGCCCATTGTTATCTTGAGGAAGATGTCCTCGAGAGTAAGCTCTGACGACTTGAGGCCGAGCATTACCCAGTTGTTTTCAACAACCGTCCTGAAGAGCATTCTTCTGATGTCTGTACCGTCGGTTTCGACTTCGTAATCGTAGACATCCTTTTCTCTTTCAGCGGACGGAGTGATTTTCACAACGCCTGCAATGCCGTCGATTTCGTCGATAACCTTGTCCCTGGGGCCTTCAACCCTTACTGTGAACTTGTTGTCCGCCGAAATCGCACTTGCGATGTTTTCTGCGGTGTCGTTAGCCGCAACCTGTCCCTTGTTGAGAATGATTATCTTGTCGCATACAGCCTGAATTTCAGAAAGGATATGCGACGAAAGGATAACCGTGTGTTCCTTTCCGAGATTCTTGATAAGGTCACGGATTTCGATGATCTGGTGAGGGTCAAGTCCTACCGTAGGCTCGTCAAGAATGAGTATCGGAGGGTTTCCGATGAGAGCCTGCGCAAGTCCCACACGCTGCTTGTAACCCTTTGAAAGATTCTTGATTATACGGTTGTATACATCTGTAATCTTCACTACATTGCAGACCTGCTTTATGTGCTTTTCTCTGGGGAGCTTGCACTTTTTGAGGTCGTATATGAAGTCGAGATATTCCTTTACCGTCATATCGACATAAAGGGGCGGTATTTCGGGAAGATAGCCTATCTGCTCCTTCGCTTTTATCGGGTCTTTGAGAATGTCAATCCCGTTGATGAGCGCCTGTCCGCCCGTTGCGGAAATATATCCCGTGAGCATATTCATAGTAGTTGATTTTCCTGCACCGTTGGGGCCGAGGAATCCGAGGATTATTCCGTCCTCAACAGTAAAGGAAATATTATCGACGGCTTTTTTGTCGCCATAATGCTTTGAAAGGTTCTTTACCTCAATCATTATTTTTTCCTCCTTATATTCCAAAGAGATTTTTTACACAGAACAATTTTATACTTCTATTGTGATAGGAATATGATAAATTACGATAATTTTTCGATACCCTTCTTTATTCTTGCAATAGTTTCTTCCTTGCCGAGAAGCGAGCATATCTCAACCGCACCGCCGGGAGTGAACTGCTTTCCTGAAATTGCTGTTCTTACGGGCCAGAGGATGTATCCGTTCTTTACGCCCATCTTTTCAACAAGACCGAAGAGTGCAGAGTGTACGCCGTCAACGCTCCAGTCGTCAAGCGCTTCAAGCACGGGAAGAACTGCATTGAGAGCTTCGAGTGAGGTTTCTTCGTTGGTCTTCATCTTCTTGTGGCAGTACATTGCCGTATCGTATTCGGGGAGTGCGTCGATGAAGTCAACCTGCTCGGGAATGTCCGTGAAAAGCTCCGTACGGGGCTGAAGAACACTTGCAAGAAGTGCAAAGTCGATGTCATCACGTACCTTTACTGTCTGTCTGATGTAGGGGAGTGCTTTTTCAAGGAAAGCCTCGGGTGAGAGCTTTCTGATGTACGCACCGTTGATAGCCTTGAGCTTTACGGGGTCGAAGATTGCAGGCGACTTTGAAAGTCCGTCGATAGAAAATTCCTGCACTAGTTCTTCAAGTGTGAAGATTTCGTTTTCGCCCTTGGGTGCCCAGCCGAGAAGTGCAATGTAGTTCACGACAGCCTCGGTCATAAAGCCCTTTTCGATGAGGTCGTTGAAGGAAGCGTCGCCGTTTCTCTTCGAGAGCTTTTCCGTTGCATTCTTCATGATATGTTCAACGTGGATGTACTTCGGAGGCTCCCAGCCGAATGCCTCGTAAAGAAGATTGTACTTCGGTGATGATGCGAGGTATTCGTTTCCTCTTACAACGTGAGTAATCTGCATGAGATGGTCGTCGACAACATTTGCGAAGTTGTATGTCGGCATTCCGTCTGTCTTGATGAGAATCTGGTCGTCGAGGGTTGAATTTTCAACCGTGATGTCGCCGTATATCTCATCGTGGAATGTTGTTGTTCCCTCTGTGGGAACCTTCTGTCTTATAACGTAAGGTATTCCTGCGTCGAGCTTTTCCTTTATCTCCTCGGGGGAAAGATTACGGCAATGTCTGTCGTACATAGGTGAAATTCTTGACGCTACCTGAATTTTTCTTACTTCCTCAAGTCTTTCCTTGTCGCAGAAGCAGTAGTAAGCGTGTCCGCTTTCAACGAGTTTTTCTGCGTATTCCTTGAACATACTCATTCTTTCCGACTGGATGTACGGGCCTACGGGGCCTCCCACATCGGGGCCTTCGTCCCAGTTAAGACCGCAGTTTCTGAGTGTGTCGTAGATTACATCAACCGCACCCTCGACATATCTTTCCTGGTCGGTGTCTTCGATACGGAGAATGAACTTACCGCCCGACTGCTTTGCAATAAGGTATGTGAACAATGCTGTCCTGAGGTTTCCTATATGCATATAGCCTGTGGGGCTGGGTGCAAATCTTGTTCTTACTTCCATTTTAAAACTTCCTTTCGTTTATACGGGCGCATCAGCGCTTTATTTTCTTTTTTACGGCGTCAATGTCGTTCCCGACCTGCGCCTTGAGTTCGTCCTTTGACGAGAATTTCTTTTCGTCACGGACAAATTCCCTAAGCCTTACCTCAACCGTTTCGCCGTATATCTCTCTTGCAAAGCCGAGTATGTGCGTTTCGGCAAGAAGTACACTGCCGTCGGTGACGGTTGGCTTTACACCGATGTTTGTTATTGCGTCGTACACAATACCGTCAATGTCAACTGCGGAGGAATACACTCCCCTTCTTATATCGGTGAAATTTTCGGGGATACGCTGGTTTATCGTCGGGAAATTCAGCGTGCGTCCGACACGGTTTCCGCCGATTACCTCTCCCTTGATTGAAAACTCTCTCCCCAGCATATTGTTTACATCGTGGATGTTTCCGTCTGCAAGATACCTGCGTATTCCCGACGAGGATACCGCCTCTCCCCGATATTCACGGAGTTCTTCTATGTGAACCTCTATATCTTCGGAAGCGCATATCCGTGCGAGGTCGTCGCAGTCCGCCGAAGCGCCTTTCCCGAAGCGGAAGTTCCTGCCACAGACAATATGCTTTGCGTTGAGCTGTTTTTTCAGTATTTCCTTCACGAATTCATCGGGAGGCATATCCTTCACGCTTGCAAAATCGGGGGCGTAGATGTACTGCACGCCCATTCCGTCAAGCATTTCCTTTTTTCTGTTATCGGAAATAATCGCCCCTCCGCTTTTTGTGGAAAGCGTCCCTTCGGAAAATGTGAACACCGCCGAAGAAATCCCGTCGCCACAGAGCGACAGCATTTTCTCTATCACGGCAATATGCCCCGAATGAATACCGTCGAAGAGTCCGAGTGCGACCGAGGTTCTGCCCTTCGGACACTCTCCCGTTTTCAGTAAATCAATCATCTTAAAATCCCGCTATCTGTCGTAGAAATTCCTCTCTCCGACAAGAAGATTCTTTTCTCTGTCCGCACGGGCAATGCCTAAGAATTCACCCTCCCCGCAGACCGAAAAAATCTCGGAATCCCTACTGTTTTTTACTCTTGCAAGGTCAAGCCTTACACCGTTTTTATACATTCTGGTCTGGTCTTTGTTGAGTTCTATTTTCGGATAATCCGAAAACACTCTCTCAATCGGAATTACAACCTCCGTGAAGTCGTCGGTGTTCTGTAACTCCTCAAGTGTGACGCAGTCGTCAAGGGTGAAGCCTGCAGCCTCCGTCCTGACGAGAGCGGTCATTGCAGCCCCGCAGGACAGCCTCTCTCCTATATCGTTTATGAGAGTGCGGATGTATGTTCCCTTTGAACAACGCACCTCCAGCTTTCCCGTGTGAGTGCTTTCGTCGAACGATAACAGCTCAAGCCTCAGGATGTTTACCGTGCGTGCCTCTCTCTCGACCTCTACGCCCTTGCGTGCAAGCTCGTAGAGCCTTTTTCCGCCGACCGATACCGCCGAGTACATCGGTGGAATCTGCTGTATCTCTCCACGGAAATCGGCAAGCACATCACGGAGGATATCCTCTGTGACGCCGTTACATTCCCTCTCGGAAAGAACTTTTCCGCTGATGTCCTGCGTGTCGGTGGTTATTCCGAGCCTGAACTCCGCCTCGTAGGTTTTGTCGTGGCAGGGAAGAATGTCGCACGCCTTTGTCGCAAAACCGACAAACACAGGCAGAACTCCCGTTGCGTCGGGGTCAAGCGTGCCTGCATGACCGAGCTTTTTCATTTTAAGTATTCCCCGCATTTTAGCAATTACATCAAAGGAGGTGAACCCCTTCGGCTTGTTCACGGGGATAATTCCGTTTAAATTCATAATGCCTCTTTCGCCGCAGAAACGAGCTTTTCTCTTACCTCATCATATGTTCCGACAAGAGTACATCCGCCTGCTTTGACATGACCGCCGCCGCCGAAAACTGCGCATATCTTCGATACGTCAACATTGTTCGACGAACGGAAGGAAATCTTGTATCTGTCCTCTGTCTTCTGCTTGATTGTAATGCCGACCTCAACCGATTCCGCCTGAAGTGCGATTGACGAAAGTCCGTCAAAATCCTCGTCCTTCATGTTGAATTTCTTCTGCACCCCGAAGGTAATCGGCACAATGGCGATTTTATCATCGCATTCGTATTCGATATTGGTCGCAAGGTAGCTTTCAAGCGCTATTCTTTCCTTCGACTTGATTTCAAACATACGGCGGTTTATTGCCGCATGATTTATCCTGTACGAAACCAGCACCGCCGCCGCAATGTGCGTATCGGCTGTTGTATTGCTGAACCTGAAACAGCCTGTGTCGGTTGCAATTCCCGTATAAAGACAGGTTGCTATCGCTCTTGTCATAGGGATTTCCATTGCGTTGAAAAGCTCGAACACAACCTCGCACGCTGCCGCCGCATCTGCGTGGAGCAGCGTATCCTTTGCATACGCCTTGTTCGAAACATGGTGGTCTATGCAGAAGTCAACCCTGTCGGCATACTGCGAGAGTTTTTCCCCGAGGAGTGATTTTTCCGCAACATCGACGGTCATAATCGCCTTCGGCTCAAACTCCTCGTCGGTATAGTCCTTTGTGATAAAATCAAATCTGTCGGGAATAGGGTCGCTGCAGAGAATTCTCGCACGCTTTCCCATACTGCGAAGTGCGTGCCAGAGTGCGTGTGAGCTTCCGACTGCGTCACCGTCGGGCGACTGATGTATAAGGATATAGAAATCATCGTTGTTCTTCAGAAATTCTGCCGCTGCGTTGATTTTATTTTCCATTATTCTTCCTCCGACGGCTTTGAAAAGCCTTTCATTATCTCCTCAAGGTGAGCGCTGTGCTCAACGCTGTCATCGGGGATGAATTTGAATTCGGGAGCTTTTCTCAGGTGGAGTCTGTTTGCAATCTCCCTCCTGATAAGGCCCTGTGCGTGAGCAAGACCTTCACAGCCTTCCTTTGCCTTTTCGGCACCCTCAAGGCTTGATACAAACGCCTTACAATAGGAAAGGTCGTTGGTCACATCGCAATGCACTATTGTGAGCATGGTGGATATTCTGGGGTCTTTAAGCTCTCTGAGCATTGCGGAAAGCTCTCTCTTTATATCCTCGGCAACTCTGCCGCTTTTGAAATTCGCCATAAACAATCTCCCTTCAGGAATCAGTCACGGTATTCTTCCATTATAAATGCCTCAAAGATGTCGCCTTCCTTGATGTCTGCAAACTTTTCAAGGCTGATACCGCATTCGAAGTTTGTCGCAACTTCCTTTACGTCGTCCTTGAAACGCTTGAGGCTGTCCATCTTGTCCTCTGCAACAACGATACCGTCACGGACAACTCTGATGCTGCAGTTTCTTGTAATCTTACCTGTTGTTACATAAGCACCCGCAACAGCACCGACATTGGAAATCTTGTATACCGCTCTTACCTCTGCACTTCCGAGGATAACCTCTCTGTACTTCGGTGCAAGCATTCCCTTCATAGCTGTTGTGATTTCTTCGATTGCGTCGTAGATGATGCGGTAGAGTCTTATATCAACTCCGTCACGTCTTGCGTTTTCTACTGCAACAGGGTCGGGTCTTACATTAAAGCCGACAATAATTGCGTTCGACGCACTTGCGAGCATAACGTCGCTTTCGGATACGGCACCTACACCGCCGTGAATTACCTTTACTCTTACTTCCTCGTTCGAGAGCTTTTCAAGCGACTGCTTTACAGCCTCTACCGAACCCTGAACGTCTGCCTTTACAACGATGGGGAGTTCCTTCATTTCGCCGTCTGCAATCTGGCTGAAGAGGTTGTCGAGAGTTACCTTCTGGTACTGCTTGAACTGCTCCTGCTTTGCCTCGTGACGACGCTGTTCAACGAGCTCTCTTGCAAGTCTTTCGTCCTCAACAGCGTTGAAGATGTCGCCCGCTGCGGGAACTTCCGCAAGACCTGTGATTTCAACGGGAACCGAAGGCCCTGCCTCTGTTACCGTTTCGCCCTTGTCGTTGGTCATTACACGGACACGGCCTACCGCTGTACCTGCAATCATTACATTACCTGTGCGGAGTGTACCGTTCTGTACGAGTACAGTCGCAATAGGCCCACGACCCTTATCAAGACGTGCTTCGATTACGATACCCTTTGCAAGTCTGTCGGGGTTGGCCTTGAGCTCCTTGACGTCTGCAACGAGAAGTACATTTTCGAGGAGGTCTTCTATACCCATACCCGTCTTTGCGGAAATCGGAACGCAGATTGTATCTCCGCCCCATTCTTCGATAACTATTCCCTGCTCTGTAAGCTCCTGCTTTACTCTGTCGGGATTAGCCTCGGGTTTATCCATCTTGTTGATTGCTATGATGATGTCTACTTCCGCCGCTCTTGCGTGGTTGATAGCCTCGATTGTCTGCGGCATGATTCCGTCATCTGCCGCTACAACGATAATTGCGATGTCAGTAGCCTGCGCACCTCTTGCACGCATTGATGTGAACGCTGCGTGTCCCGGTGTGTCGAGGAATGTGATGTCTCTTCCGTTGAGGTTTACACGGTAAGCACCGATGTGCTGTGTGATACCGCCTGCCTCTCCTGCGGTTACGCTGGTATTTCTTATTTTGTCGAGAAGTGATGTCTTTCCGTGGTCAACGTGACCCATAACAACAACAACGGGTGAACGGGGCTGGAGGTTTGTGTCATCGTCCTCTGTGGTGTCGATAAGACGTTCCTCAACGGTGATGATGATTTCCTTCTCTACCTTTGCACCGAGCTCGTCTGCAACAAGCGACGCTGTATCGAAGTCGATAACCTCGTTGATTGTCGCCATTACGCCGAGACCCATGAGCTTCTTTATTACATCCGTTGCTGTAACCTTGAGTCTTGATGCAAGTTCCGCAACCGTGATTTCATCGGGGATGAGAACCTTGAGCTGCTGCTTTCTTGCTCTTTCAAGTTCAAGTCTGCGGAGCTTTTCTGTTTCTGTCTCTCTCTTTGTCGAGAACTGCTGCTTGTTTCTCTGTGCAGACTTCTGTGTGAGCTTCTGCTTCTTTGAATAGTTATCCTTGTGCTTTGATGAGCCCTGAGCATACTGCTCGTACTTTTCGTTGTACTTGTCAAGCTCTACATAGCTTCCACGAGTGTCGATTGTGCGTGTAGCCATTTCTGTTCTTGCAGTGTCGGAAACCTTTGCGTTGAGCTTTGTGATAACGCCATGCTCCTTTGCCTTTGCAGGCTGATGCTGCTTCTTGTTCTGGTGCTGTGCGGGAGCCTCTTTTTTAGGTTCCGGCTTCTTCTCCTCAACGGGAGCTTTCTTTTCAGTCTCAGCAGGCTTCTCCGCCTTCTTTTCTTCAACAGGCTTTTCTGTTTTCTTCTCAGCAGCCTTCTTTGCAGCAGGCTTCTTCTCTGCCGCAGGCTTTTCTTCCTTCTTTGCGGCAGGCTTCTTTTCCTCTGCGGACTTCTTTGCCTTTTCAGCCGCCTTCTTCGCTCTTTCTTCCTCGCCCTGCTTGAAATATTCATCAAAGCTTGTCACCTGATTTTTCTGTGAGTAGCTTTCGAGAACGAGATTGAGTTCCTCTTCTGTGAGGGCGGTAGTTGATTTCTTTCCTTCGAAACCGAGCTTTGTAAGTTCCTCTATAAGTTCCTGATTTGTAACCTTGAGGTCCTTTGCAAGCTCGTTAAGTTTTACTTTGATATTACTCATAGGCTGTTTATTCCTCCAAATTCAAAACTTGATTATATATAAAACCTTGTCGGGATAATTTCCGTCACGGAGTGAGCATGCTTTCTATCTTCGACGCAAAGCCCTTGTCGCACACTGCGATGACTGCGGCTCTCCTTCCGAGAGAGTCCGCTATATCAGTCATTGACATATTTTCAAGCTGATAAACGGGAACATCCCTTCTGTCTGCGCAGAAATGCACTTCCTTCAGCGTCTTTTCCGAAATGTCGCCTGTGCAGAGTATGCATTTCGCCTCTCCGCAGAGTATCTTGTCTTTCACGGGGTCGAAGCCGAGTTCCATCCTCCCCGCACGGCGACAGATTGTAAGAAGATTAATTATCTTCTGCTTCACGCATCTCACTCTCCATCATATCGTATATTTCGTCGGGTATACGGCAGGAAAATTCCTTTTCGATGCGGCGTGCCTTTCTCGCCGCCTTCAGACAGTCGAGTGAGCGGCATATATACGCCCCTCTGCCCGCTTTCTTTCCTGTAAGGTCAAGGCTGATTTCTCCGTCCTTGTTTTTTACTATTCTGACAAGCTCACGCTTGGGTTTCATTTCGTTGCAGCCCTTGCAGCTTCTCATCGGGATTTTCTTTGTCTGCATATTCCCGCCTCTTTTCCTGTGTTATACTATCGGTGTTTCCGGTTTTATATCAATCTTGTAGCCGGTGAGCTTCGCAGCGAGCTTTGCGTTCTGGCCCTTGTTTCCGATTGCAAGCGAAAGCTGTGTGTTGGGAACAACAACTGTGCAGCCCTTTATCATTTCGCCCTTTTCGTTTTCTGTTTCGTAGGTTGAAACGCTGATTACATCTGCGGGAGCAAGTGCCTTTGCGATGAATTCTTCTTCATTCTCGCTGTATACGATGATGTCGATTTTCTCTCCTCCGAGTTCTTCGACAACCTTTGAAATTCTTGAACGCTTCGGGCCGATGCAGGCTCCTACTGCGTCAACGTTTGCATCCTTTGACCATACTGCGATTTTTGTTCTTGAGCCTGCCTCTCTCGATACAGACTTGATTTCAACCGTGCCGTCGTAGATTTCGGGAACTTCAAGCTCGAACAGGCGTGTAACGAGGTTCTTGTGTGTTCTTGAAATCTTTACTGCGGGATGCTTTTTCTCGGAAGTACGGATTTCCACCACATAGACCTTGACGATATCGCCTTCACGGAGTGTCTCTCCCGGAATCTGCTCGTTCTTGAAAAGAAGGAGCTCGCTCTTGTCTGCACGGAGTGTTACTATTCCCGATATGGGGTCATTCTTGACAACCGTAGCGGAAACGATATCCTTGAGCTTATCCTTGAACTGCGCCGCAAGCTTTTCTCTTTCGAAGTTTCTGATGTCGCCACGGATTGACTGCTTTGCAATATCGGCAGTCGCACGCTTGAGAGACTGGAGGGCAACCTTTATCTTTATATCCTTGCCGACCTTTGCAGTCTTCTTGTATTTGAGTGCTTCTTCTATGTTGATTTCGTTTCCGTTTTCGGGCTCGCCTTCAACAACCTTCTTCACTACCCATACCGAGAAATCCTGCTTCTCTCTGTTGACAACAACCTGTATGTTGTCGCAGTCGTGATATTCTTTTCTTACTGCCTTTTCAATTCCCGATACGATTTTTTCAAGAAGTTCCTCTCCCTGTACGCCGTTTTCTTTTTCAAGACAGTCAAGCTCCTCGAAAAAATTGTATTTTACTTTCTTATTACTGCTCATTTCCTGCAATTCCTCCTGTTATTTTATTCAGATATATCATCGTTCAGTTTCACGTATGTTGTGTCGCTGATATTTATGACTTTTCCGCTTATGGTAAGCTGTCCCTCGTCGTAGGCGTCAAGCGTTCCGACGATTTCCTTTTCGCCGTCGATTGCCCTTATGAATCTTACAATCACCGACGAGCCGAGGTATCTTTCAAAATGCTCCTTCTTGCGCAGGGTTCTGTTAAGCCCGGGCGAGCATACTTCAAAGAAGTCAACCTGACTGACAAAATCCGTTGCGTCAAGCAATTTATTGTACGGACGTGAGAACGCCTCGCAGTCGTTGATGTCTATCCCGTCGGATTTGTCGATGTAGATGCGGAGATACCACTCAGGCCCCTCCTTCTCGAATACCACGTCCCAGATGTCGTAGCCCAGCTCCTCTGCAAGAGGCTTTGCCAGTTCATACGCCTTTGAAACGGTGTTTCTGCCCTTTCCTTTATTGTCAGCCAAATCAAATTACCCCCTATACGAAACGAAAGACCGGAGGCCTCCAGTCTTTCGCTACAAGAATATTCAACGGAATTTATTATACCATACTTATTATATAAATGCAAGCTTTTTTTGTTTATTTTTCTATCTTTCTCCGAAGTTCACACTACATATTCCGACTATATGTGATTTTGCACAAAATTTGCCATAATCATTGACGATTTTTTGAAAATATGATATACTGTATTTAATTATAAGTGCGCCTGAAAGGAGGAGTCGGATATGTCAGGTATAGCAAACAAGCACAAAAGCCATGTTAATTCCGAGATGTCATTGTTAAGACTTCAGAACGCCGAACTGCGTAAAAAAGTCGAAGATTTCGATATAATCAACAATTCTCTCAGAATAGGAATAAGCCGTCACATCTATGACAAGAATCTCACGTGCTACTGGGCAAACGACGCTTTTTTTGAGATTTTCGGCTACTCACGCAAGGAATTCATGACGGACTTTTCAAGCTCCGCACGCACACTTCTTCACACCGACGACCTCAGGGAGTTTGAGGACAAGCTCGAGCATTGTATGAGCAGTGGTGTATCCGACTTTTCAATGAATGTGCGTATTATGACCAAATCAGAAAATATGCGCTGGATTCAGGTTTCCGTGTCGATACTGCCCGATAACTTCGACGGCAACCGTTACTTCGTTGTGGTGCATAACGACGTGACGGATATGGTCAACGCAAGAAGATTATCCGACTACCACACACGCTACCTTGAAAAAATCTGCGACTCTATGGTTGTCGGAATACTCCAGTACAACGTAATAAACGACGAGCCTGTTTTTGCTTACGCAAATGCAAGGACCTTTGAAATCCTCGAATGTACAAGGGAAGAATTCAGGACTATTTTTGATTCAAAGATACTGAACACCGTCATCGACGAAGAGGTTGAAACATCCGCAAAAACCGTAGAAACGATAATAAAGACAAAAAGCTCCGCACGGTTTGAAAACCGCATAACAACAAAGGACGGAAAGCTGAAGTGGATTACAACCCACATGCGCTATATGTCCAATCACGACGGCAGGGATGTGCTTGTTTCCGAAATCAGCGACCTCACCGACAAGCGTGAGCTTACAGCCGAGAATGAAAGTCTCCTTGACAGAATTCACGGCTTTACAGCAAACTTCATCTTCTCTGACAACGAGCTTCGCTTTATGGGTGCGGGAAAGAAATTCACCGACTTCTTCGGCGAGGATTACTCTCCGTTCATTTCGGGAATGACAGAAAAAATCCGGAATATGAGCATGACGGAATTTTCTTCAGCCTCGGGCCTCACCCCATTCACCTTCATGGCAAAGGACAAGGACGGCAACAACATATGGTTCCAGATTGACGGAAGTTGCGTCAACATGATAGGCGGATGCCCCGTATTCCTGCTGATTTTCACCGATGTCACCGACATACAGGAATCCCACGCCGAGTTGCAGGAGCTTGCCGAAAAATATCAGATTGCCTACGAAAGCTCGGGCGAGATGTTCTTCGAGTATGATATTCTCGAAGACACGCTGGTTATTCCCGCAAAGGGCGACCGCCCCCGTGTTGAGATGACGGACTACCTCAAAAAAGGCATTTTCGACGAATATAAAGTGGCTGAAGATGTCCCCAAGGTATCGGAATTCCTCCTCGGCAACACCGAAAACAAGGTCAGCGCAAGATTTTTCTATACCGACAAGGGCAAGTCCGTTTACGACTGGCTTGAAATGAAGGCAAAGACCATCAATGAAAACGGCGTGCCGATAAAGACAATCGGAACCTTCCACAGCGTCAGCAGTCAGGACTCCTCGCTGTTTGACCGCATAAACAACCGTATGCTCACCACTTCCGAGCCACACGCAATAATCTGTCTTGACATCGACAATTTCAAGATGATAAACGACCTTTACGGAAAAAGCAGTGGCGACGAAGTTCTCATCCACATATCGAACACGATAAAGAACAAGCTCCACGGTACAGACAGTATCTTCGGGCGTATTGTTTCCGACGTATTCTGCATATGTATCCCGTACAAGAACGAGGATGAGCTTTCGGTATTCCTGCACGACCTTGAAAGCAGGATACACGAGTTCAACCTCGACTTCAACCTGACGGTACACTTCGGGGTTTATATCACAAACATCGACACCGACGGAATTGTTCCCGCAAACCTGATGTTCGACTGGGCGTCTCTTGCACTCAAGACCATCAAGGACAGATACGGTGTTCTGTATGCATTCTTCGACGACAAGCTGAGAATAAAACTGGTTGACGAAAAGCAGATAAAGGCAGATATGACCTCCGCACTTGAGAATGGCGAGTTCATACCCTACTTCCAGCCGAAATACGACATCTCGACAGGACGAGTTGTCGGTGCCGAGGCGCTCATACGCTGGAAGCACCCCACCAAGGGACTTATTCCTCCCGACAAGTTTATTCCTTTGTTCGAGAGAAACGGGTTCATCCTCAATGTCGACGAATATATGTGGGAATGTACCTGCAAAAAGATGCGTAAATGGCTCGACAAGGGATACACGCCCATTCCGATTTCGGTCAATGTTTCAAGAGTGCACGCATTCGACAGTGGCTTCTGCCGCAAACTGCGTGAGCTTGTTGAAAAATACAGCATCCCGACAAATATGCTTATCCTTGAATTTACGGAAAGCGTATTCCTCGAAGATGTCGAAACGCTCTGCAATGTGATGAACGAGCTCCGTGACAACGGTTTCATACTCTCGATGGACGACTTCGGCTCGGGATATTCGTCGCTTAATATGCTCAAGACAATCCCGCTGAACGAAGTAAAAATCGACAAGGAATTCCTCAACGAAACGGTATCCTCGTCAAAGGGCAAGACCGTCATTGCGGGAACGATATTCCTTATGAACCAGCTCGAAATGAACATCGTGGCAGAGGGCGTGGAAACTGCAAAGCAGGCGGAATTCCTGCTTGCCGCAGGTTGCGAAACGGCTCAGGGCTATTACTATTCAAGGCCTCTCCCCGAGGAAGATTTCGAAAAGCTGGCATTCGTACAGAAATAACACAAAAGGCTATTGTACAATCGTACAATAGCCTTTTTCTTTTTAGAAAATATCTCTTTTTCTGATGATATGCCTGCGGATAAGAATTCCTATCGAAGTTGCAACGCAGACAAGCATGAACATCGGCACCAGCCATCTGTTGTGGGTTTCGTCCTGTGCGGATTTCATATTCGTCCACAGTTCCTGCATTTTAAGGTTTGCCTCGTCCGAAAGGTTGTTGAAGACCTCGGTGTTTTCGGCAAGATACTCGTCGGCAGGATATGAAATTCCGTCGTTTTTGACTTCGTCGTCAAGACGCTCAAACGCCGCTGTGTGAGGGGTTGAGTATCCGATGTAGGTTGCCGTTGCGTAAGCAATATCAGGCTCGCAGAGGAAGTTGATATACATTTCTGCGGCTTCCTTCTGCTTTGCGGATTTCGGGATACATATTGCGTCGACAAAGAGGTTTGTTCCGCTCTTCGGGATTACAAATTCGAGGTACTCATTTTCCTCGAGAATACCGAGTGCGTCACCTGCGTAATACGGCGCTATGAGTGCGTCGCCTGCGCCCATCTTGTCGAAGATTTCGTCCATTACATAAGCCTGCACAACCTTTTTCTGTTCGGTCAGCTTTTCAGCGGCGGCCTCAAGCTCCGCCTCGTTTTCGGTGTTGAGGGAATAGCCGAGCATAATCTCCGCAATCGCAAAGGCGTCACGGGGGTTATCGAACATGAGTATCTGGTCGGCGTAGTCCTCGTTCCAGAGGATATCCCAGTCGATTTCCTCCTTCGGAATGTCAATCACCGAGCTGTCATAGATAATTCCGACAGTTCCCCATGTGTACGGCACAGAGTATCTGTTTTCCTCGTCATACACGGGGTTTTTGAAGTTGTCCATTATATATGTTTCGTAGTTCGGTATGTTTTCGAGGTTGAGAGGAGTGAGCATATCCTCCTTTATCATACGGGAAATCATATAGTCTGACGGGATGATGATGTCATAGCTCGCTCCGCCTCCCTTGAGCTTTGCGTAAAGCTCCTCGTTGGTAGCGTAGGTGCTGTAATTCACCTTTATTCCCGTAAGCTCGTAGAACTCCGCATTGACATCGAGAGTACCCTCGTCGGCACCGTCGGAGATATATTCTCCCCAGTTGTAGACATTGATTGTAATGCCCTGCCCTCTGAAACGGGAGTAATATTCGTCGTCCTCAACAGTGAGGGTCTGGTATTCGATTTCTTCTTCCTCTTCTTCGAAATCCTCAGCGGTGCTTTCGCACGCTGTCATCGAAAACACAAGCAGTGACGCCGTGAGGAGTGACAATAATCTTTTAATCTTCATTATGCCTTATCCTCCCTTGTGCCCTTTGAAAAACTGCGGTTTTCGATTATATTCTTGACAATAAGAACTGTCACGACAATGACAAAGATAATTGTCGAAAGTGCATTGATTTCGGGGCTTACCTTTCTTCTTGTCATTGAGTAAATCGTTATCGGAAGCGTCTGCGAGGTCGAGCCGCTTGTGAAATAACTGATGATGAAATCGTCAAGCGAGAAGGTAAATGACATCAGGAAGCCCGATATTACTCCGGGCATTATTTCGGGAAGTACCACCTTGAAAAATGCCTGCAACGGATTGCAGCCGAGGTCCTGCGCCGCCTCGTAGAGATTGGGGTCCATCTGCTTGAACTTCGGAAGTACATTCAGTATTACATACGGAACATCAAAGGTTATATGTGCGATTACAAGTGTGACAAAACCGAATTCGAGATTCATTCTTGCCGCAAAGAACACGAACAGCAGCATAAGCGAAACGCCCGTTACGATTTCGGGGTTGATAATCGGCATATTCGTGATGTTCATTACAACCATCTTCGGAAATTTTCTCATACGGCTGATGCCTATTGCCGCCGCTGTTCCGAGGATTGTCGCCGTTATCGACGCTATTACCGCAATGATAATCGTGTTGCGGAGAGATGAGAGTATAAGCTCGTTACGGAAGAGCTTTTCGTACCATTCAAAAGTAAATCCCGACATTACTGTACGGCTTTTCGTTGTGTTGAAGGAAAATACAATCATAACGAAAATCGGGACATAAAGGAACATAAGCACAAGTGCCACATAGACTTTAGCAAGTTTTTTCATCTCTGCACCTCCCTACATAAGAACCTTGTCGTCGTCATCGTTGAACTGATTCATTATCGTCATTATGAGCAGGATAATAACCATCAGCACAAGCGATATTGACGCACCGAGGTTGGGGTTGTAGGAGTTCCCGAGGAACTGCATTTCTATGAGGTCGCCGATGAGGAGATTTCCTCCACCGCCGAGCATTCTTGAAATAATGAAGGTACTGATTGCAGGTACGAATACCATTGTCGTACCCGATGTTATTCCCGGCACTGTAAGGGGAATTATAACCCTGAAAAGTGTGTTTGCCGAGTTACAGCCGAGGTCTGAGGCAGCCTCAAGTACGCTCTTGTCAATCTTGGTCATGACAGAGTAAAGCGGAAGTATCATAAACGGAAGATAGTTGTATACCATTCCGAGAACGACAGCGCCCTGCGTGTTGAGCATCTTGAACGGGCCTATGCCGATAAGACCGAGAAGGCTGTTGATGATACCGTTGTTTCCGAGGAGAGCCATCCACGCATAAGTACGCAGAAGGAAGTTCATCCACATCGGGAGCATAACTATCATAAGCATTGTGCTCTGACGGTTCTTCGACATTCTTGTAAGTATAAACGCCAGCGGATACGCAATCACAAGGCATACCACCGTTGCAATCGCCGCAAGCCATACCGAACGGATAAAAATGTTTGAATACCGTGCAACATCAGCGACATAGTCAAGGGTGAAGTTACCCTCGGGGTCGGTGAATGCAAAGTAGCCTACCATAATCAGCGGTACGAGTATGAACACCACCATCCATACAAGATACGGCGCTGATATGAGTACGGAAGAAAATCTTTTTTTCATATCACACCACTCCCCGCTTATTCTTCGTCCATCTTGTTCATTATGTGGATGTCATCGGGGTCGAAGGTAAGACCGATAAGCTCCCCGACGTTTGCCGCCTTCGTGGAGTGTATCATCCACTTGAAGTCAAAGCCTTCAACTATCATTTCGTAGTGAACGCCCTTGAACGTTACAGACTCAACAATTCCCGTAATCTGCGCATTTTCGGGTGTGGTAATCTTTATATCTTCGGGGCGGATAACAACATCGACGGGAGCGTTTTCGCCGAAGCCCGAATCGACGCAGACAAATTCCTTGCCCCTGATTTCAACGAGCTTGTCCTTTATCATCTTTCCGCCGAGGATGTTGCTTTCACCGATGAAGTCGGCAACGAAAGCGTTTATCGGCTCGTTGTAGATGTCTACGGGAGAGCCTACCTGCTGGATATAGCCGTCCTTCATTACGACAACGGTATCGCTCATCGTGAGGGCTTCTTCCTGGTCGTGTGTAACATAGATGAATGTGATTTCAAGGCTCTGCTGGATACGCTTGAGTTCAATCTGCATTTCCTTGCGGAGCTTGAGGTCGAGCGCACCGAGAGGCTCGTCGAGCAGGAGTATCTTCGGGTGATTTACAAGCGCACGGGCAATGGCAACACGCTGCTGCTGTCCTCCCGAAAGGCGCTGTACACTTCGCTTTTCGTAGCCCATGAGGTTCACAAGCTCGAGCATTTCACCGACACGCTTTGTGATTTCCTTTTCGGGCACCTTCTGTACCCTGAGTCCGAATGCTATATTATCATAAACATTGAGATGCGGGAAAAGCGCATATCTCTGGAAAACCGTATTTACATTCCTCTTGTGCGGAGGAAGGTCGTTGATTTCCTTTCCTTCAAAAAGCACCTTTCCGCTGTTGGGGGTGATAAACCCGCCTATTACACGGAGAGTCGTCGTCTTTCCGCAACCCGACGGGCCGAGAAGTGTGACAAATTCCTTGTCGCCGATATCAAGGTTGATTTCCTTGAGTATACGAGCGCCGTCCTCGTCGTCAAACTCGACAACGATGTCTCTCAGACTGATAATGTTCTTCATATCATTAGCTCCTTCTTTTTTGAAATGCTTGTTGTCGTTTCCGCCGAAAAGAAAGCTGTTGTACGGGAAAGAAAATCCCACGAAAAAACAGCGGAAATGACAATACATATCAAATATATGTTAAAACCGCCAAAAAGTCAATAGTTTTCGGGACAAATATCGTTTTTTGTATCTTCCGCACCAACGATGCAAGTCACCGCATGATATTTTCTGCATACTATATTGTATGGCACCAACTGTGCCTTTATTTTCGGGAGGTACATTAAATGGACAGATATAATTTTCTTGTGGTCGGCGGCGACCTGCGGCAGATTTATCTTGCCGAAAAACTCGCACGCACCCACAAAGTGTGCATTTACGGCACGGACAGGAAAATGCTTTCCTCCGACGCCGTCACATATACCGATACACTTGACGGAATTTCTGCCGATTATACAGTTCTGCCCGTTCCTGCAAGCAACGACGGTGCAACGGTGAACGCACCTCTGTACGACAAGGCGGTCACGCTGTCGTCGGTTGCCGACTGCACGGACAGAAACGGAATAATCTTCGGCGGAAAAATAACCACTGCGGCAGGGATAATCCTCCGCAAAAACGGGGCGGCAACCGAGGATTATCTCGAGCGTGAGGAGCTGAGCGTACTCAACGCCGTTGCAACCTCGGAGGGCGCAATCCAGCTTGCAATGGAAGAAACGGCAACGACAATCTTCGGAAGAAAAATACTGATAACAGGCTTCGGGCGGATAGCGAAAACTCTCGCTCGGGTGCTTGTTGCAATGGGTGCAAAGGTCACCGTCTGCGTGCGGAAAAAATCCGACATTGTGTGGGCTGAAATCTGCGGCTGTAAGGGAGTACATATCTCTCACCTCCGTACCGCCGCAAAAGACGCCGACATTATCTTCAACACCATTCCGACGGTTATTATGGGCGAAGAAATCCTTTCCGCCGTGAAAAGCAACGCACTGCTGATAGACCTTGCCTCAAAACCGGGAGGAGTGGACTTCGGAACTGCGGGAAAACTGGGTATAAAAACGATATGGGCGCTTTCTCTCCCCGGAAAAATCGCACCCGTCACCTCGGGCGAAATAATCGCCGATACGATACTCGGAATTCTGGAGGAAAGGAGATGCTCCGATGGCTGATATTACGGGAAAGAAAATCGGATACGCATTCTGCGGTTCGTTCTGCACCTTTTCCCGCAGTATCGGACAGCTGAAAGAGCTTGTATCGCTGGGTGCGGATGTCACCCCGATAATGTCTTACAACGCATACTCCACCGACACACGCTTCGGGAAGGCGGAGGAGATAAATGCGCAGATAGAAGAAATCTGCGGGCACAAAATCATCAACAGCATTACCGAAGCGGAACCGATAGGCCCGAAACGGATGTTTGATGTTCTCGTTGTCGCACCCTGCACGGGAAACACGGCGGCAAAGCTCGCAAACGGGATTATCGACACGCCCGTGACAATGGCGGTGAAATCCCACCTGCGCAACGGCAGACCCGTTGTTGTTGCGATTGCAACGAACGACGCACTTTCAGGCTCTGCGAAAAACATCGGCACGCTCGAAAACTACCGTGGGTACTATTTTGTCCCCTACGGTCAGGACGATTACGAGGGCAAGCCGACCTCTCTCGTTGCGGATTTTTCAAAACTACCCGTGACAATAGAATACGCACTTGACGGCAGGCAGTATCAGCCTGTTTTGTTACGGTGAAAAAATGCCTCCACGGATTTTGTGGAGGCTTTTTTGCGTCACTTTGCAAAAATCAACAAATAAATCCCATTAAATATAAAGTATATGGCATACTTGCCGAATTTTCGGAAATAAATTGAACTGCACGGATATTTGTGATAGAATAGACCCGTTGACGTAAAAATTATATTCACGAAAGGAGTTACGATAATGATTACAGTATCCGAGGTAAGCATAAGCTTCGGCGGAAGCGTGCTTTTCAAGAATGTAGACCTGCTCTTCCAGGGCGGAAACTGCTACGGAATAATCGGCGCAAACGGTGCAGGAAAATCCACCTTCCTCAAAATCCTCTGCGGAGAACTTGAGCCGACTTCGGGCGTTGTTTCAATCTCGGAGGGAGAGAGAATGTCCGTACTCAAGCAGGACCACTTCGCATACGAGGAATACACCGTACTCGACACGGTTATCATGGGAAACAAGCGTCTTTACGACATAATGAAGGAAAAGGACGCCCTCTACGCAAAGGAAGATTTCACCGATGAAGACGGCAACCGTGCCTCAGAGCTTGAGGGAGAGTTTGCGGAGCTCAACGGCTGGGAGGCTGAGTCGGACGTTTCAAAGCTCATTCAGGGACTTGGTCTTGACGAAAGCATACTCTATTCCGAGATGAGCAGTCTTGCAGGTAACGAAAAGGTAAAGGTACTTCTTGCGCAGTGCCTTTTCGGAAAGCCCGACATTATCCTTATGGACGAGCCTACAAACCACCTCGACATTGACGCTATTGCGTGGCTTGAGGAATTCCTCAGCGAATACGAGGGCACCGTGCTTGTAGTATCGCACGACAGACACTTCCTCAACAACGTGTGTACGCACATCGTTGACATTGACTACGGCAAGATAAAGATGTATGTCGGAAACTACGAATTCTGGTACGAATCATCACAGCTTATACAGAATATGATGAACAACCAGAAGAAAAAGAACGAGGAGAAAATCAAGGAACTCCAGCTCTTCATCCAGCGTTTCTCGGCGAATAAATCAAAGTCAAAGCAGGCGACATCGAGAAAGAAGCTCATCGAAAAGCTCACCGTCGACGAACTTCCTGCGTCGAAGAGAAAATACCCCTACATCGGCTTCGATATGGAGCGTGAAGTCGGCAAGGATGTACTTTCCGTATCGGGAATTTCAAAGACAATTGACGGCGAAAAGCTCCTCAACAATGTCAGCTTTACAGTCGGCAAGGACGACAAGATAGCATTCATCGGTGAAAGCGAAATTGCAATCACCACGCTTTTCAAAATCCTTATGGGCGAAATGGAACCCGACGAGGGCGAATACAAGTGGGGAGTGACGACTTCAGTTTCCTACTTCCCCAAGGACAACTCGGAATTCTTCAACGGCTGTACAATGAGCATCGTTGACTGGATGCGTCAGTACACGAAGGACGAAACCGAAACATACCTCCGTGGCTTCCTCGGAAGAATGCTCTTCTCGGGCGACGATGTATACAAGCCCGTGGATGTTCTTTCGGGAGGGGAAAAAGTGCGTTGTATGTTCGCCCGTATGATGCTTTACGGCTCGAATGTGCTTGTACTCGACAGACCGACAAACCACCTCGACCTCGAATCAATCACGGCTGTCAACAACGGACTTTCGGCGTTCAAGAGCAACATTCTCTTTGCGTCGCACGACCACGAAATCATACAGACGGTTGCAAACAGAATAATCGAAATCACCGCCGACGGTGTAATTGACAGAGAAGGCGATTACGAGGACTATGTGGAGTGGAGAAAAACCTCAGGCCTCGGAAAACTGATACTGTAATCTTAAAAGAAATCAGGTTGTTGAAATGGAAGTATATCATATATTTAAAGACCTCGCAATAATAATCCTTTTTTCAAAAATTTTCGGAATACTTGCACGCAAATGCAAGGCTCCGCAGGTAGCAGGCGAAATCATCGCAGGACTTATCATCGGCCCGTGCGTACTCGGTCTTGTACAGCAGACGGAATTCCTTTCGGGCATGGCGGAAGTGGGAGTTATTCTCCTTATGTTCTCCGCAGGACTTGAAACCGACCTCAAGGAGCTTCTCAAGACAGGGCCTATCGCCCTTGCCATCGCCTGTGCGGGAGTGTTTGTGCCTCTCGTCGGCGGAACTCTTCTCTACATGGCGTTCTACGGTACGGGAAATATCGGCTCCGACCACTTCTACAAGGCACTGTTCATCGGCTGTGTGCTGACAGCAACATCTGTGAGCATTACAGTGCAGGTTCTCCGTGAACTCGGAAAGCTGAAGGGCAAGGTCGGTACAACGATAGTCAGTGCGGCTATAATCGACGACGTAATCGGAATTATCGTGCTTACGGTAATAATCGGATTCAAGAACCCTGCCGCAGATTCCGCAAAAGTGGGAATAAACACTCTCCTTTTCTTCGGGCTGTCATTTGTTCTCGGCTTTGTGATATACAAGATATTCAAAAAGCTGGACAAGCGTTATCCCCACACAAGAAGAATAACAATCCTCGGGCTTGCATTCTGCCTCGGAATGTCCTTCGTGGCGGAAAAATACTTCGGCATTGCAGACATCACGGGTGCTTATGTTGCGGGAATAATCCTCTGCTCACTCAAGGATTCTGAATACATCGCAGAAAAGATGGACATCAACTCGTACATATTCTTCGGGCCTGTGTTCTTTGCAAGTATCGGACTCAAAACCGACATCAGCAACTTCACAATGGATATTCTGTGGTTCTCGATAGGCTTTGTGCTTGTCGGACTTCTTTGCAAAATCATCGGTTGCGGACTTATTTCAAAGCTGTTTAAATTCAGCTGGAACGACTCCCTCAAAATTGGCGTAGGCATGATGACACGAGGGGAAGTCGCCCTCATCGTTGCGCAGAAGGGCCTTGCGGTAGGACTTCTCGCCCCCGAATACTTCACCTCGATAATTCTTCTTATTATCGTATCCTCGATAGCGACACCGCTTATACTGAAACTGCTTTTTTCAAAGGACAAAGAAGAACCCGTCACTGCCTCCTGAAAAAACTATCCGCAGAATAAAAACCGTTCATTTTTAATGGTGATATCCGTATAGAATTTTATGTACTACTGAGGAAAACCCTTTTGAAAAAGGTTTTTCCTCAGACTCCTTTCCGAAAACTTCAGATTTAAAAGCAAGTCCATAGGGATTAATCCCTATGGACTTGCTTTTAGCTTTAAAGTCTTTGAAGGGGAGTTTGAGGGGAACCTTTCTTCAGAAAGATTCCCCTCAATAAATACATATAGTTTCTGTATGAATACTGCCATTAAAAATGAACGGTTTTTATTGTATGGCTATTCTTTTTCTCTGAGCATCACGCCCGAATATGCAGGCAGGCTGATTTCAAGTCTGCCCATATTTATCTTGTTGCCGAGAGCAAACTCTCCCCCGCCGCCGAAAGCCTTGCTGTCGGTGTCGAGCAGGACTTCAAACCCCTTTGCCCTGTCGGTATTGAGGTTGTACTTTATCTTTTCGTTTGAGAAATTCAGCACGAAGAACAGGCGTTTTCCGTCGTTGTCATATCGTGTGTAGGAGAACGCACAATTCCTGCCGCTGAAATCCAGCCACTTGAATTTGCGGTTGTCGAAATCACATTCGTACAATGCACGCTCACTGCGGTAAATGCGGTAAAGCTCACGCACGAAACGGGAGATTTCTTCCCCGTCGGGAGAGGAAAGGTTTTCCCACTCAAGCTCCGCCGCCTCGTTCCATTCTCTGTGGGAGGCAAGCTCGCTTCCCATAAACAGAAGTTTTTTGCCCGGATGAGAGAACATATACAGATAAAGAAGTCGGAGCTGTGCGAGTTTTTCCTCATTACTGCCGTACATCTTTTCGAGGAGGGATTTCTTCCCGTGAACGACCTCGTCGTGCGACAGCGGAAGAAGATAATTTTCGTTGTAGAAATAGCTCATCGAGTGGTCTATGGCACTGCTCTTTCCCCGTCTGCGTTCAGGCGGAAGTGAGAGGAAGTTCAGGGTGTTGTTCATCCAACCAAGCTCCCACTTGTAGTCGAAACCGAGTCCGCCGTATTCGACGGGGGTTGTGACTTTTCCGAAAACGGAGGAATCCTCCGCTATCAGCATAACATCGGGGTGACGCTTTGAAAGGGTGTAGTTTGTGTATTTCAGGAACCATATTCCGCTTTCGTTTATACCGCAGTTGCTTTCGCCGTTGCGGTAAATCATATTTGAAACGGCGTCAAATCTGATACCGTCTATGTGATACTCCGTTATCCAGAATTCGAGCGCAGAGCGCAGAAAGCTCACAACATACGGCTTTGTGAAGTCGAACAGTACCGTTCCCCACCGGCTGTTGCGCATATCGTCATAATCGCTTTCGTATATATATCCGCCGTCGAATTTTGCAAGGGCGAAGTAATCCCCAACGAAATGCACGGGGACAAAATCGAGGATAACGCCTATCTCCTCGGCGTGACAGCGGTCGATGAACTGCATAAGCCCGTGCGGATTTCCGTAGCGTGAGGTTGCCGAGAAATATCCCGACGACTGATAACCCCACGAGCCGTCAAACGGATGCTCCGTAATCGGCAGGAGTTCGATGTGCGTAGCGCCGATTTCCTTCGTGTACGGAATAAGCTCGTCGGCAAGCTCGGTATAGGTCATAAATTCACCCGATTTTTTCTTCCACGAGCCTGCGTGTACTTCGTATATGTTAAGCGGTGCGGAGAAATTCTTGCTACGCTTTTTTACCCAGTCGGAGTCTGTCCATTCATATCCGCCGATGTCGTAAACCACCGAGGCTGTATCGGGTCTTTTTTCGCTGAAGAATGCAAAGGGGTCGGCACGGTCGAAGACTTCGCCGTCTGCCGTTTTTATGCGGTATTTGTACAGGTCGCCCTGCTTTGCCCCGTTTACATAAGAAGTCCAGACGCCGTTATCGGTACGCACCATAAGGCTGTCAGTCCAGCCGTTGAAATCACCGATTACGGCAACCGATACGGCATTCGGGGCATACACGGTAAAACGCACGCCGTTATCATCGGGGTGTGCACCGAAAACCTCGTACGCCGAAAGCGAACTGCCTTCAAGTGCTTCACAGATGCTCCTGTACATATAATCCTCCCTAGAGTTGCATTGTTGCGAGCTTCCACTCGTTGTTTATCTTTACAAAATACATATCGTAGCAGACATCATACTCGTTGGTACGATAGCCTATATTTACATAGTATGTGAACGAAACCCTCACCGAATAATGCTCATCGTCGTAATATCTGAGGTTTTCGTGCACAATGTCGCTGTGCGAAAAGCCGTTGTTTACATACCAGTCGTTCTGGAAATATTTCAGTCGTCTGTAATATTCCGACTCGACGACGAGGTAAGGCTCGATATCCTTGAGGGAACGCTCGATTATACCGTAGAGGGCATATTCAACCGCAACCTCGCTTGAAAAATCCTTTGCCTGCTTTTCCATCTCCTCCGTGATTTCGGGGAGAGCGAACAGCTTGCCGTTTTCCTTTGTCAGCGTCATATCTGCGTCATTGTACTTCACCGAGATTTCAGGCTCGTTCAGAAGATTTGCGACACGGTATGTTTCAAACTGCGGGCAGAGCGTCTTATCGTCGAGGTCGTTGTATGCGGTCACGGCATACCCGCCGTCAATGCGGTTCCACTCCTCTAAAGCACGACCGTTGAGGTAAACTGTCGCTCCCTTCGGAACGCAGACCTCCGCCGTGTATTTTTTCGGGAAATCGAATTTTTCCATTGTGACATTCCAGCCCGAAAAGCCGTATTCGTTCACATTTCCGTCGGGGGAAAGCGTGATGTCGCACAGCTTTGTGTTGCCCGTGTAGACGGTGTATATCACATTCTCTCCATCAACGCCCGATTTGTACGCCGACGCCTGCGAAAGATCACCGTATACTCTTTCAATATACTCCGAAAATTCGTCGATAGTGTTGTAGCGGTTTACGGTTTCGCCCTGCATAGCCAGAATTTCTTCAAACTTTCCGTCACGGTAAAGCTGAACAACCTGCTCGGCGTAATACGAGGGCTGGCTGTCCTCATAGGCTGCAAGCCAGCGATAAAAATACTCCCACACAAGAAGTATGGCAATGAATATCAGCGTGAAAATTATTATCGTTACGGGAACAAAAATGCTCCTTTTCTTCATAGGGCGTGCCATGATTATTCCGCTCCCCCTTCCTCAGGGAGTACGACAAATGCTGTCGGCAGGTCACGGGGGCCGTAAACCGACGCTGAAACATTTATATATTCTCCGTTATAGTAGAGCGAGGTCGACGAGCCGCCATCAAGATTTGCGGCGTTTATTGCGCCGTAGCTCTGAAGTATGTCTATGCAGTCGCCGTAAGTAGCACCGAGGCTTGTCGCCTGCCGCCCGTCAATAGTCAGAAGAAGAACTGAGCCGTCCGCTGTCTGTCCTATGCAGGTACGGGGGTTAAGCCCTCCTCCCGTACCGTATATGTCCGAGCGTTTTCCGTTTACTATGAATACAGGCCCGAAGGATACAGCGTCACGCATTCCTCTTTCAAGAGCCTCATATCCCGTCATTGTGCCGACGATGAGAGTATCGTTGCGGTCAAAGCCTATAACGCAGGATCTGACCTCTGCGCCTGCAAGTATAACTCCGTCCTTTATTACAAGCCCGAGGGGCTGCCCGCCGCTACCCATTCCGTTTTCGTCGGCAAAGCCGCCTGCATTGACTCCCGCCACGGCGTTTTCCTTTGCCACGAGATTTGCAAGGGTCTGCCCCTTTGCGTTCTCTCCGTATCCGCCCGAAGTTGAAACAACAACTCTCGACGGGTCGTGGACTATCATCAGCTTGCCGTTGTAGGTCGAGCCTTTTATTTCAATAATTTCTATCGGTTCGATGTTGCTGTCGGGATTATCCTTTACTGCAACCGACACCATCGACGAGTCGGAAATTTCATTCACCGCAACGGCAGTATTCCCTGCCATTATCGTCTGTATTTCCTCTTCCGAGAAATACATTCTCGGGATGAACTTTGCCGCCGAGGTTTCCATAAGCGTCGAAACGAGAAGGTTTCTCGCCGACACCGACGGGCCGTTGAATGTAATTGTTATCAGCCCGAAAAGGAATATTATTATGAACAACAGCGTAAGCCCGAATATCGCAAAAAATCTGCCGACAATAACCCCTGCCCTGCGGCGCACGGATTGCTTGCCTGTCATCACCATATCATAATCTATTCTTGTAGCCATTTTTTCTCTTTTACCCTTATTTATTTTTTCTTTGTGTTGAAAACAATATCACGCTGTACCTGAAAGCCGACAAGGAACAATGTTCCGTCGACAACCAGCTTTGCAACAAGCGGATTCCATCCCGCCATTGACGAAAGAAGATACACGGCGTAATATGACGCAAACGCCTGCACAATTGCAAGTATGTAATATTTCACGGCGGTTTTCGCAATGCCTTCCCTGCTTCTGAAAACCTTCTTGTAGTTCATTATGTAGTTGAACACCGACGATACCACTCTTGCTGTTGCGGTTGCCGCAAAAATCATCTGCTTTTCCCCCATAAACGAAAGCAGCATTATCATCAGCTGGAAAATTCCGAGGTCGATAAGGCACGATGCTATCGACGCCCACGCAAATTTGAAGAGTATCTTGTATATACTCCACGAATCACGGATAGGGCGGAAGTGGCTGGTTTTGTTCTCCTCGATGTAGATTGTCTGTATCGTCACTTCCCGTATGTCCATTCCGAGCCTTTTGGTTTCAAGGAGCATATTTGTTTCGTATTCAAAACGCTCGCCCTTTACCTTTAAAAATTCACGCACGCCGTCATTGCCGATTGCACGGAGTCCCGTCTGCGTATCAGTAATCGTCAGCCCCGCAAGTATACGGAACATAAACGATGTCATCTTGTTACCGAAACGACTTCTGGGCGGAACGTTCTTCTCGTTGAAATCACGCACCCCGAGTATCAGCTTTGTGTTGTCCTCGGTCAACGCCTCCGCACAGCGATATATATCGTCGGGAGTGTGCTGGTTGTCGCCGTCGCAGAGTACCACTCCCGCACATTCATCGGAATAATGCTCGAGATAGTATTCAAATGCGGTTTTGAGCGCACGGCCCTTTCCCTTGTTTACCTCGTGGGTGAGAACTGTGCAGTCCTCCCCCGCAAGCATATCGAAATAGTCGGATTTTTCACTTCCGTCATTCACAAGAATGATATGGCGGTAGTTCTTGTCCCTGAGCCCCTTTACCACATCGAGCAGTTTTTCGTCGGGATTCAGCGACGGTACTATTGCACAGATATTCATTTTTTCTTACCTTCCCGTTTTTTTATTTTTCATTTTTTCTTTTTCAGCGTATTTTTTCCCTATCATACATAGTACATCATAACGGCAATTTTTTCAATAAATACTGAAAATTGAAACAATATTGTAATATCTCTGTACAGAGAGGAAAAAACGCATTAAAATTTACATATTATTTTGTCGGATAACAAAATTATTCTATTGACTTTAGCGTAATTCGGGAGTATAATTTTAGTCGTACGATAAAGATTAATCCCGTCTACATTTTGTAAGGAAGTGCAGTATGGCTTTAAATAACTACATTCAATTCCGTTGCTGTGTACATGACCTGCTTGAGAGTGACAAGGTACAGCAGATGTCCGAATACATCCAGCACGGAAACACAACCACGCTTGAGCATTGCATTCTCGTTTCGTATATGAGCTTCAGCATATGCAAGCGCCTCGGTCTTAACTACTACGCTGCCGCAAGGGGAGGGTTATTGCACGACCTCTACCTCTACGACTGGCACGACCTTGAGATAAACATAACGAACGCAAGGGAAATTCTCAAGCTTCACGGATTTACACACCCGAAAAAAGCTCTTGACAACGCAAGCAGATTTTTTGAGCTTTCTTCGCTCGAATCCAACATCATACACCGCCATATGTTCCCGCTGACGCCTATTCCTCCGTCATCTCCCGAAGGGCTGGTTGTCTGCATTATGGACAAGGTTGCGGCTCTCATGGAAATGTCGGGCCTCTGCCGTATGCTGTTTGTGAAGAGAATCACATCCCTCACCCGTGTGAGTGAGGCACTCGTGCAGAAAATCATTGATTCAAGAAATATATAATCGGAAGGGTACTGAAAAATTTTCAGTACCCTTTTTTTGCGGTGAGTCACCGCAGAGGGATATACTTTCTGCTTGTGCAGAAAGTATCAAAGACACACTCTTGCAGAGGGCTTACGATTTTTTGTGATACCGTTCGCATACGCTCACTTTAACAAAAAATCGTTGTATCTTTTTCCGCAAGAGGCAGTAAAAAAATATTTCACTGGGAGTTATCTCTCTTATGCGGTTAAATCAGTTGTATCGGTTTTTCTTGCTGGTCGGCAAGAAAAATTAGTGCGGGTTGAGAACACTCCGTGCGGGCGCATTGGCAGGGCTAGCTAAGGGCGCGGGACAATTGTTCTCCCGCACGGATATAGCGACAACATTTTCAACCGCCGCAACGTCGGCGGGGAAAATGTAGCCTCTGCGGCGAGCAGTCGCATTTTGCCTACTTTTTTGCGAAACAAAAAGTAGGTCGCACTCCGCAGAGTGCGAAACTCTCTGAACAATAACTAAAGGGTACTGAAAAAATCCAGTACCCTTTTTCTTTTAGTCTGTCATTTCTACCGTCACCGAGCGAAAAACTCACCCTACTTGACTTGTACGATACGCTTGCCAGCGGTGGCTCACCGCAACGGTGCGAATTGGCTGGGGCGCCTCGCCCCTTGCCCACAGGAGTTCCCTGCGAATTTTTTTCGCACAAGACGAATATACTTTAAACAGTCTTGACAGCGGAATGAAAATGTGCTAGACTACTTCCTGTACCCGAGGGAGTAGTTGGCATATCGAATATGCGGCAAGTCAACATACTGATGACATACATCTGGCTTGCCTTAATTAACGAGACTCATACACAGTCACGGCTGCGTATGGTCTTTTTTTGTTGCCCATACGGCCGAAAAACTTATAAGGAGAGATTTTTCTATGGGAATTGTTGAACTGCTTATGATAGCCGTCGGGCTATCAATGGACGCATTCGCCGTATCGGTGTGCAAAGGGCTTTCGATGAAGAAAATCACCATCGGGAAAATGGCGGTTGTCGGCCTCTGGTTCGGAGGGTTTCAGGCACTTATGCCGCTTCTGGGATATTTCCTCGGCAGCACATTCGAACAGTACATAAAAGCCGTCGACCACTGGGTAGCATTCGTGCTACTTGCACTGATAGGCGGAAATATGATACGGGAGGCTCTTTCAAAAGATGACGACGACGGCGCTGACGCCTCGCTCGCCTTCAAGCCTATGCTGCTTATGGCGATTGCCACGAGTATCGACGCACTCGCAGTCGGAATAACCTTCGCCTGCCTGTCGGTGAATATAATCCCTGCGGTTTCGTTCATCGGTGCGACGACCTTTATCCTCTCCGCAGCGGGAGTGAAAATCGGAAGTATCTTCGGCGACAAATGGAAGTCAAAAGCCGAACTTGCGGGAGGAGTTATCCTAATCCTCATAGGCTCAAAAATCCTGCTTGAACACCTCGGAATAATTGCGTTTTAGTATACTATTTGTATAATTCGATGTAAAATATACAAAAATAAAGCCACGGGAGGCTGTTCTCCTGTGGCTTTTTGTCGTTTTTTATGCATTTATCAGGTTCTTGATGCTTTCCGTAATCTTGCGGGCAATGTAAGGATTATTCATCGTGTAAAGGTGAATACCTTCAACGCCCTGCGACAAGAGGTCAACTATCTGGTCGATAGCGTAGGCAATTCCTGCGTCACGGAGAGCCTCGGGGTTGTTCTCGTATCGGCTTATCGCCTTTACGAACTTCTGCGGAAGACTCGCTCCGCAGGTTGTGACCATACGCTCAATCTGGTTCTTGTTCGTGACGGGCATAATTCCTGCCTCGACGGGAACACTTATTCCCGCAATTTTCATTCTTTCACGGAAGGCATAGAAATAGCTGTTGTCGAAGAAAAGCTGTGAAATCAGGAAGTCTGTTCCTGCGTCAACTTTTTTTCTGAGGTTAAGTATATCCGTCGCAACGTCGGGAGCCTCTATGTGCCCCTCGGGGTAGCAGGCACCCGCAACATCGAAATCGCCGTATGACTTTATGAAGGTCACAAGCTCGCTTGCATATCTGAAGTCGTCCTTCGGCGGAAAGTCGGGGTTTTCATCGCCTCTGAGGGCAAGGATATTCTCCACCCCGTGCGAAGAAAGGTCGTCGAGAGTGCTTTTTATTTCGTCCTTTGAATATCTCAGGCAGGTAAGGTGTGCTACAGGCTCAATCCCGTGCTTTTCCTTGATGAGCGACGCAATTTCGCTTGTAGCGGAGGTGTTACCGCTTCCGCCTGCGCTGTATGTAACGCTTATGTAATCGGGGCAGAGTGACGCAATCTCTCCGAGATTGCCGTTTATCGCCTCAATGGGAGAGGTCTTCTTCGGCGGAAAAACCTCAAACGAAAAGACCGTTTTTTCCTTGAATTTTGATGAAAGTTTCATACTGCACCGCCTATTCTCCGATAATCTGTGCGTATTTCTTTATGTCGTCAACAATGAGGATATTCTTTTCCTTGTCGTAAATTTCAATCTGGATAATTGTCTGTCCCTTAATGCCCGAACCGCTGTCTGCCTCTCCGACAGAAATGCAGTATCTGTCGCCACGGAGGATTACCGTTGTGCCGTAATCAACCTCGGCTGTGCTGTTCTTGATGTAGAACACGGTGTCCTTGTCCACTGTAACGCCCTTCATTGTGTTGACGGTAGAGTTTTCGAGGGTTACATCGAACTTTCCCTCTGCGCCGAGAGAAATCGCATAGCCCTTTTCGTTCGGGAGCTTTATCAGCTTTGCACCGCAGAGCACCTCACACTCCGCCTTGTCGTCGGAGTTCTTGTACGAAAGTACCTCGGGGCTTGTCGAGAGCGGAGCGATATATTTCTTTATCAGCTTCTTGATTGCAGGACTTTCCTCGCAGGAAAGCTCAACCGTGCACCAGTCCTCAAGCGGAATTTTATCCACAAGAAGTTCTGCCACATCGAAACGCAGTTTTACATCGGCAGGAAAATTGAACATACGGCTCTTATGTACCATCATCTGTACGCCCGCCATTCCTTTTATGCGGAGTGCTTCATTTATTTCATTCTTTCCCATTGTAATCCCTCTTTCATTTTATTGCTTGCGGGCAATGAGGTATTCGTCCCCTGCCCTGAAATACGGACATTCCTTGTGCTTTGTCATTTCCAGACGGTAAAGGTCGTCTTCGTCCATAGCTACCTGACATTCGTATTCCTCATATTCTTCGTCGTACACGAAGTACGCACAGTATTCGCAGGAATTTCCGCCCATAACATCACTTCCGTTTCTCTATGGCGTCACGCATCAGCCTGTAACTGTCAACGAGGTCGTCCTCGTCGGTGAAGTCGCACCGATAAAGCTCCAGTGCGGCGGTGCCGTCAAATCCCACTTTGTCAAGCGTGTCGAAAAAGCGGTTGTAGTCGAATGTTCCCGCACCGAATTTCATACAATCCTTTTCGGGAGAGTTGTCGGAATAATGCACATGAACGATTTTATTTCCGAGGGTTTCGACGACATTGAATATGTCCTCGCCCGCCCGTATCGCCTGCTTTGTGTCAAGAACAAACGCCGCATCATCGCCGAGGTAGTCCGCCATTTTCTTCATAAAGCTGAGCCTTCCCGCAGAACAGCGCTTGACATTTTCCTGTGCTACCGTTACGCCGAATTCTCTTCCGACAGCCTGCATTCTCGCAAAGCGGTCGAAGTACATTTCGTCGGCAAAGACATTTTCGGGCTTGTTGCCGTGAAGTACGAAAATCCCCGCACCGAGAATATTGCACGCCTCGAAGAACCGTTTGTAGTAGTCGAGCATATCGAGAAATCTTCTCTCGTAATCGGTGAATATCATCATCGGCTCTATTCCCGGTGTAAACGGGTGGAGCGACACTACATTCGTGCCGTATTCCGTGACGATATCCTTCATTCTTTTTACAAAGTCGGGAAGAATTTCGCTGTGGGTGTTGATGAATATTTCGATGTTATCTCCCCCTCGGGAGCAGACATCGTACAGCGCCTCCTCCAGCAGTTTGGGGTACAGGCAGGCTGTTGATATTCCGGGTTTTATCGGCATTTTCTTCCCTCCTTTTTAATTGCAAACAGGGACAGACTTTCATCTGCCCCTTGTCTGATGATTTTTACTTTGCTTTCTTTTTCTTCTGCCACATTACCCAGAGAGGACAACAGATGCAGATTGTTGAGTAACAACCTGAAATCATACCTACAATAAGAGGTGTTGAGAAACTGAGGATTGATGTGATTCCGAATATTGTCGCAACGATTGATACACAGAGCATAGCCGCAATCGTTGTGATTGATGTGTTGATTGTACGGGTGATACTCTGTGTGATACTGATGTTCACAAGCTCATCAACGGGAACGCTTCTTCCGAGAGTCTTCTTGTTTTCACGGATTCTGTCGTAAACAACGATTGTGTCGTTGATTGAGTATCCGAGGATTGTAAGTACAACCGCCATGAAGTTCGCATTGATTTCATAGCCGAAAATAACGAATGCACCAAACACCATGATGATATCGTGGATAAGTCCGATAATTGCGAACACACCTGCAGACCAACCGCTTATTCTCTTGAATCTGAAAGCGATATAGACGATAGTCACGATGAATGCAAGAAGAACCGCAACCATACACTTGAGGAAGAATTCCTTACCTGCGTCGGGCTTTACATCGCTTGACGAAAGAAGCTCGAGAGAGTTATCCGCATATTTTTCCTGAAGTGTGTTTGTGAGTTCAAACTGCTTGTCTGCAGTAAGTCCCTGATTTGAAGCAAGAGAGATGTTGAGTGTCTTGCTCTTTGTTGTGAAGTCTTCACCCTCGGTGATTACTGCGTTACTGCCTGTGATAGTCTGGATGTCAGACTTCACTTCATTGTGGTCGATAGTTCCCGAGAATGAGTAGGTGAGGAGTGTTCCTCCCTTGAAGTTGATTGAAAGCTCTGCTCCCATAACAGCCGTACAGATTGCGATAACTGCAATAAGCACGAGTGAAATTGTGAAGAATACCTTTCTTTTTCCGAAAAAGTCAATTGTCTTTTTAGTCATTTTTCTTCACACCTCCATACAATACAGGATTTCTCAGTGCCTTGAACTTTGAAAGCGACTGAAGCATAAGGCGTGAAGCCGTTACTGCCATTACGAAGTTGAGGATGATACCTGCGATAAGTGTGTATCCGAGTGAGTATACAGTACCCTCTGTCGATGTTCCGAAGAAGCCGAAAACAGGCTTGAGGAGAGTTGCGAAGAAGCTGTCCGTAACTCCGAATGCGCCCATGAGGATAATTGCAACGAACACAACCGTGATGTTACTGTCGAAGATTGCCGTGAAGCCCTTGTCAAAGCCTGCCCTGAGAGCACCGTCGAGTGTCTTTCCTGCACGGAGCTCTTCCTTTATTCTTTCCGCTGTGATGATATTTGCGTCAACGCCCATACCTACCGAAAGAATGATACCTGCAATACCGGGAACGGTAAGTGTAGAGCCGTTCATAAATCCGAAGAAGCCTGTTACTGCACATACCATACCTGCAACCTGTCCCGCAAGACCGATAACCGATACAAATCCGGGGAGGCGGTACATTATAATCATAAATACTGCAATGAACACAAATGCGATTGCACCTGCAATGAGCATTGCGTCACGGGCACCGAGTCCGAGTGTGGGTGAAATTGTCGAGAAGCTGGAAGTTTCAAGGTTGAAGGGAAGCGCACCTGAGTTAATCTTGTCTGCAAGTGACTTTGCCTCTTCCGCTGTGAACTGTCCTGTGATTGTTGCTTCATTTGATGTAATCTGCTGTTCTACATTCGGGTTTGCGATAACCGTTTCGTCCATCCAGATTGAAATGCTCTTTCCTTCTGCGGCGCACTTCTTTGTTGCCTCAGAGAATTTCTGCTTTCCGTCGTCTGTGATTTTGAGGACGATGATATATTTGTTGTTTTCGTCAACGCCGACAGATGCGCTTACAACGTCTGAACCCTGGAGAATTACATTCTCTGCGGTAGCACCTGTGAATACGCCTGTTTCGTCAACTTCATATCCCTCACGGAATGTGAGCATAGCTGTTTCGCCGAGTTCCTTTACGGCAGCCTCGGGGTCGAAGTCAGTTTCGCCACTCTGCCAGGGGAATCTTACGATAATTCTTGAGTTTGAGTAGTCTGTGTAACATTCGCTGTCGGTAATTCCGAGAGTGATAAGACGCTGCTTGATAACTTCCGTTGCAGAGTCCATCTGCTCCTCTGTTGCCTCAACGCCTGTTGAGGGGGTGAAGGTTACATCTACCCCTCCCCTGATGTCGATACCCCAGCGGACGTCACTCGCCTTCTTTATGTATGTCGTCTGTATGTCACCGTACTGGTAGGTAAGGCCTGTGACCTGAACCCCTACAAAAAGAGCGATTACCAGCAGTACAATGAAAAATACAGGTTTTGTAACTTTTTTCACTTTTCTTGCCTCCTAATATTCTATATTTTGACTGACAATCACCTTATAATTATATATTATAAGTGTAAAACTGTCAATAGCGTTGTAAACTGATTTCACATACGGTATGACAATCAGCCGTTTTGTTTTTTGAAGAACTCGACGGCTGATTACACCATACCCAAAAGGAGAGTTTTTCCGGACTGACTTTATTATTTTGTGCCGTAGACCGACGCACTTCCAAGCTCACGCTGAATTGTGAGGAGTCGGTTATATTTCGCCGTACGCTCGGAACGGCAGGGCGCTCCCGTCTTGATATATCCTGCGTTTGTCGCAACGGCAATGTCGGCAATTACGGTATCCTCCGTTTCGCCCGAACGGTGCGACACTACGGCGTCCATTCCGTTGCCCTTTGCAAGCGCGATTGCCTCCAGCGTTTCTGTAAGGGTGCCTATCTGGTTCGGCTTTATGAGGATTGCGTTGCCCGCACCACGCTCTATTCCTTCGGCAAGGCGTTTTGTGTTGGTAACAAAAAGGTCGTCACCGACAAGACGGACTTCCTTGCCGAGCCGCTGAGTAAGATGCTCCCAGCCCTTCCAGTCCTCCTCACCGAGACCGTCCTCGATTGAAACTATCGGGTATTTTGCGCACAATCTTTCCCAGTATGCAACAAGCTCCTCGGAGGTATAGACCGTCTTTCTCTTCGGCAGGACATATTTCCTGCCCTCCGTCCATTCGCTTGCGGCGGCGTCGAGTGCGAGCTTCACGCAGTCGGTGTCAAAGCCTGCACGCTCGATTGCCGTGAGAATAATCTCTATCGCCTCCTCGTCGGAGCTGAGGTTCGGCGCATATCCACCCTCATCACCGACGGCAACGGACATTCCACGCTCACGGAGTATGCCGCCGAGCGTGTGGTATATCTCACTGCCGATACGCAGTGCCTCCGAAAAGCAGGGCGCACCGACGGGCATAATCATAAATTCCTGTATGTCAATGTTGTTGCCTGCGTGTGCGCCGCCGTTGAGAATATTCATCATCGGAACAGGCATACGCTTTGCGTTTATTCCCCCGATATAGCGGTAAAGCGGAATTTTCTTCGAATTTGCAACCGCCCTTGCAGTCGCAAGTGAAACAGCAAGTATCGCATTTGCCCCGAGGCGTGATTTGTTTTCCGTACCGTCAAGGCGTATCATCGTGTCGTCTACGGTTTTCTGGTCAACCGTGCCGAGCATTGACAGCGACGGGGAAATCACGGTGTTCACATTCGTCACCGCCTTTGTCACTCCCTTGCCGCCGAAACGCTCACGGTTTTCGTCACGGAGCTCGTGCGCCTCGAAAATCCCCGTCGACGCCCCCGACGGCGCTGCCGCAGTGCCTTCGCTCCCGTCGGAGAGATACACCGTTACCGAAACGGTAGGATTTCCCCGTGAGTCGATGATTTCGGAGCCTTCTGTTTTTTCTATTTTAAGCATTTTCTGCACCTCCCTGTTTTTTATTATTCTTGCCTTTTATTTTATTTTTATTATTTTATTTTTTCTCTTATTTATTTCCGTTTGCGACAATTTTTTTATTTTTTATTCTGTATAATAAAATAGAAAACAACGGGATTTTTATTTTTAAATTAATCCATAAAATCATAGATAAAACAATGATAAAACAAAAGAAAATGTTAATGATAAAATCACGGGCGGATTTTCGTAAAAAATACAAAAAACGCCGAATTCAAAGGGAAAGGAGCCACGCCTCGATTTTAAGGCGATAACTTGATATGAGAAAAAAAGTGAGAATTTTTGCCGCCGTAACGGATTTGTTTCTTCTTCTTTTATGTGCGGCTGTCGTGTATTATTCGACTGCACTTCCCGACAGATATTATGTAAATTCCGACGGAAAGTTGACTCTTCCGTGCGTATTTGACATCAGCGGGGAATTTGCGGAAAATACACTTTATTCCTCGAATTCTTCCGACAAAAATGTAAAAAATACAATGACACTTAAATTGTTTGGAATAATTCCGATTAAAGATGTCGACATAACGGAGGTTGACGCACCGCTTCTTGTTCCGTGCGGAGAGCCGTTTGGGATAAAGCTCCTCTCCGACGGGGTTATGGTAGTCGGGGTAGGCGATGTCGACGGGAATTCCCCCGCAACAGTCGCAGGTATAGAGGTCGGCGATGTAATCATCAGCTTTGACGGAAGTGAGGTCTGCACAAATTCCGAAATACAGGAAATCATCTCCTCCTGCAAGGGCGAGGCGATAGATGTCACTCTCCTTCGTGGCGGAAAGGAAATCACTACCGAGCTTGTACCCGTGTATTCCGATTCCTCGAAATGCTACCGTGCGGGAATGTGGGTGCGTGACAGTACCGCAGGAATAGGCACGCTGACATTCTACGAGCCGTCAACGGGGAGCTTCGGCGGTCTTGGTCACCCCGTCTGCGATGTGGACACGGGCGAAATCGTGCCGCTTTCAAGCGGTGAGGTCTGCGGCGTATGCATAAACGACGTCGTCAGGGGGAGTGCAGGCTCCCCGGGAGAGCTGGTCGGTGCGTTTATCCCGTCGGGGAACACGGGCGTTCTGCTCTCAAACACTCCCTCGGGGCTGTTCGGTACGCTGTCGCAGTCACCGACAGACGCCGCCGCAATCCCCATGGCTATGCGGCAGGAGGTTGCCGTCGGCAAGGCGTATATCCTCTCGACCATTGACGGAACAACAGCCGAAATGTACGAAATCTCGATAGAAAAAATTATCCTCCGTGACAACGACGAAGGAAAGAATATGGTTATAAGGGTTACCGATGAGCGTCTGCTCGAAAAAACAGGCGGAATTGTACAGGGAATGAGCGGCAGCCCGATAATACAGGACGGAAAACTCGTCGGTGCGGTGACGCACGTTTTCGTCAACGACTCGACAAAGGGATACGCTATCTTCTGCGAAAATATGTACGAGGAAATGCTGAAGACCGCAGAGTAATATACAAAAACACCCGTCTGTTCAGATGACAGACGGGTGTTGCGGTTGTGGGGTATTAAACAATGTCCACTCCACCGAAAATGCAGGTTGCATTGACGTACACAACGGGAGAGTTTTCGTTCACATTGCCTGTATGCTTGTTGTCAACACCGCCGAAAACGGGGGTTGATGTAACCTTTACAATAACATTCGGGGGGAGCTGGATATCAACGCCACCGAAAACGGCAGAGCAGTTGATGATTACATTTTCGGTAATCACTGCGTCACGGAGTCTGAGCTCAACACCGCCGAAAACTGCCGAGCAGTTCGCACCGTTGAATACCTCTCCCTGCGAGCAGGTATGCTCATTACCGCAGAAAACAGCGGAAAATTCAGGGATACCGTTTACCACACGGACATTTTTCTGCTCCTCGAGATAGTTGCCTCTGTTGTTTTTTCTGAAAATAATCGAAAGTCCCATAAGTACGAGTACAAGCGGGAGAAGGAGCTTCCAGCTTTCCGACATATCGAAGAATATGTGGTTTGCGCCCATGAAAAGCACTATTCCCGCACCGACGCCGAAGCTGTTCCAGAAATTAATGCCGTGGTTTATCATACTTATTATACACGGAACGATGATGAAGATTGTCCACCAGCCGGGGTAGAAGAATGTGAACTCCCAGTCAAAAATGAGCCTTCCGCCAACAATTACGCCGACAGCAACGAATAATAATCCGACAATGATGTCGCTTATCTTTTTTCTCATACAAATACCTCTTTTCTTGTTTTTCTCCGTTTGATTTTATATAGTGTAAACTGCACTAATATTATATCGTATATAGTATAGCATTGAAAATAGTATTTGTAAAGTATAATTATACACAAATACAAAAGTGTATTATGGTGTTTTTTTGCCGAAACGGATATTAATATATTGCATAGTAGTATAAAAAATGCTATAATTTATATGTATAAGGCAAAATAGCCGTATTTTTTCTTAATCCGGAGGGGCTATGAAAAACAAAAAAAGCAACATTGCACTTTTCAGTGACAGAAACACAAAATCTGTCATGTCTATATGGGGCGAAAAGAAATATTCCACCGTACTTGTCGGTCTGTGTCTGCTCTGCGCTGTTACTCACGCAGGGTATATGCTGTTCTTTGCATTCGCCAATGTCAATTTTATGGCAGTGTTCAATATTTTCAGCACGCTTTTCTACTGCCTGCTGATTTATCTTACACGCATACACAAACATTATCTTGTCGGACTGGGGCTTTGTATTGAGATAATGCTCCATGTCGGAATGGCAGTAATAAACATCGGCTGGGGATACGGATTTGAGCTTCAGCTTTTTGCTGTAATAGCAATTTCCTTCTTCCTGCCGTATAAAAAATTGTCATCGGTCTATTACATCAGCCTTTTCGCCATTGCGGAGTTTTTTCTGCTTTACGCCGAAACAAACATCTTCGACCCGATATACAACTCCTACATTTCAGCGTCGGCAAGAACCATTATGTATCTGTTCAACTGCTGTCTGACGATAATTCCGCTTTTTCTGGAATCCTTCCTTTTCCGAGTTTCGTCAGACCACTCAACCCAGGTTCTCACCGACGAAAACAAAGACCTTTCGGTGCTTGCAACCGTTGACCCGCTGACAAACCTCTACAACAGAAGATACATCGAATCGAAATTCGAAATTGCATACCGTCGCCGTGAAAACGAAGACGAGCCTTTCTGCATAGTCATCGGGGACATCGACGACTTCAAGGTAGTAAACGACACCTACGGGCACGACTGCGGCGACTATGTGCTGAAAACCGTATCGGGAATAATCACATCATCACTGCGTGCAACAGACTGCATTGCAAGATGGGGCGGTGAGGAGATAATGATACTCCTCAACTCAACCGACGTCGGAAACGCAATACAGACAATAGAACGCATAAGAATAGACATTTCGGAATATGACTTCGAGCATAACGGAACGCACCTCAATATAACAATGACCTTCGGACTGAGCTGGAGCAGGTCGGATGTTGCCACAATGCTCAAGCAGGCAGACGAGCATCTCTATTACGGAAAGAAAAACGGAAAAAATCAGGTAGTATACGATATAGGAAATTAATCACGGGGGATTTATGTCAAAAGCAAAAAGAATATCGGCAGGGCTGCTTGCAGCAGGAATTCTGACCTGCGTGGCAACGGGCTGCTACGGAAATACCAAAACCGTCGTAATGGCGTCGGATGTCGGCTTTGCGCCGTACGAGTACATCAAGGAAGACGGCTCTCTTACAGGAATAGACGTCGAAATCGGAACATACATCGCAAAGGCAAGCAATGCCACTCTCAAGGTTGTGGACACCGACAAGTCGGAGGTTTTCGACAAAATACTGAACGGCGAATGCGACATCGCAATATCGGCAATATCAGCTTCGTCGGAAGTTCCCGAGGGCGTATTCGTGTCGGAGGTCTATTCGTCAAGCCGACAGGTAATCCTTGTACGAAAGGACGCAAAATTCACCTCCCCTTTCGACCTTTACGGGAAGAACATCGGATATGTCAGCAACCTCGTGGGGCAGTACTGCGCAGAGGAGATAAAAGACGCTGTTCCGATGTACTACAAAAGCGGGTCGGAGGCTGTACGTGCGCTCACCCTTGAAAAGATTGACGCAGTTGTAATCGACGAATCTCTGGCGGAGGTTTATATTTCCGAAAACGCAGACATAAAAAGGCTGTCGTCGCTCATTCACACAGATGACTATGTTATCGCAGTTGACGCCGACAATGCCGAGCTTGTTGCGATTGTCACCGAAATCACAGCACCCGACACGGAAAACAAAACGGTGAAGAAAATCCAGGACCGCTATATTATAGCTAATTAGTTGTAGCGTTTTAATATACAATCGGCATATTGCAGGCGTTATTTTGTATAATGTCAACAAAAATCGTGATTTTATAAAATAACGCTTGACTTTGTCCGATAGGTATGTTATCATAATTAAGTCGCAAGAGAGCAATAGTTCTTTTGTGAACACGGGAGCATAGCTCAGCTGGGAGAGCATCTGCCTTACAAGCAGAGGGTCATAGGTTCGAGCCCTATTGTTCCCACCAGGACAAGTCGCATTCCGAATTTTTTCGGAATGCGGTTTTATGTCTAAAGAGAATGGCCTGGTAGTTCAGTTGGTTAGAACGCCGCCCTGTCACGGCGGAGGTCGTGGGTTCGAGTCCCATCCAGGTCGCCATTTAAGCCTCTGTAGCTCAGTCGGTAGAGCAGGGGACTGAAAATCCCCGTGTCATTGGTTCGATTCCGATCGGAGGCACCACAAAGAAATTATGCGGATTTAGCTCATCTGGTAGAGCGCCACCTTGCCAAGGTGGAGGTAGCGAGTTCGAGCCTCGTAATCCGCTCCATAAAAAAGCGATACAATCTCAGATTGTATCGCTTTTATTTTTTTCGTATAGCTTCTTTTCTTCGAGGATTTTCTCCGCAAGCGCCTCGGAATTCCCCCTCGGTACATATATTCCGTCGGGAAAAAGCTCACGGTTGGCGTCGCTGTCACCGAGAATGATACGCTTGCCCATCGCACGATAGATGTAGGTCTTACCCGCAATTGTGCGGTTCGCCTTCCCTCTCTCGCCGTCGAAATGCCCTGCAAGGCACAAATCCGCCTGCGAAATCCTTTCGGCAAGCTCCTCCTGAGAAAGCCAGCTTATATATTCGGTGATGCCCTCGCCCGTTTTCTTCATTCCGTCGGGTATCGGGCCGACTATCACAAAGCGGAGGTTCTTTTCGTCTTTCAGCCTGTCGATTGCACCGAGTATCACATCCACGCCCTGAAGCGGAAGTATCGACCCGAAATAAAGTACAACAAAGTCGTCGGAATATTCGGGCGGTTTAACCTGCTCACGAGGGTAATAGATGCTCTCGTCAGCCTCAAGATAGAGGGTTTCAATACGCTCCTGCGGGAAATCAAACTCCTCGCAGAAGTACTTCCCGTGGGCGTTGGTGTCGCACACGACAATGTCAGCGGAGTGTATGGTCTTTCTGTCGAGCCACTTCGCAAGCCGCGCGAAAATTCCGCCTTTTTTTATCTTCCTGCGGTCGTCGGCAAGGGTGTCGTAGACCGAGATGAAAAAGTCTATGCAGAGCGTTTTCTTCCCGAGCTTTGCAAGGAACGGAAAGACAAGCTGCGGCGCAAAGCCGACAAACACAGCGTCGTAATCCTTCATGCGTGTACGGATTAACCCTCCCCACACCTTCAGAAGTCGGCGTGGGTAGCTTTTTCTCTCCGAGCCGATGACGGTGACCTCATTCCCCTGCGCTTTCAGCAGAGAGATTTCCTGCGTGTTTCTTATATAGTCGAGGTTTTTCGTCGTGACAAAAAGCACCCGCATATTTTTTATGTCCGATAGTTTCATGATAGCTCCTAAAACAAATCCCGTCCGCATATCACGAACGGGATTTTTTTAATTCTGATTAGCCGAGTCTTGCTTCAATCTTGTCGAGCTGCTTTCTGAGTTCTTCGGGAACACGACCGCCCTTTGCAGCGATGTCTTCGTCGTAGAATCTTCTCATCTCAACGATTTCCTTCTTCCAGAGGTCGATGTCAACAGCAAGGAGCTTGTCGAGGATTTCGGGAGTAACCTCATCCTCAAGTCCTTCGATGTTGAGGTCTTCCTTCTTGGGAAGGTAGCCGATAGGAGTTTCAACTGCGTCAACTTCGCCTTCGCATCTCTTGATAATCCAGTCGAGAACACGCATATTGTCACCGAATCCGGGCCAGATGAAGTTTCCGTTTTCATCCTGCTTGAACCAGTTTACGTTGAAAATCTTAGGTGCCTTGTCGCCGAGCTTTTCGCCCATCTTGAGCCAGTGTGCCCAGTAATCGCCTACGTTGTAGCCGATGAAGGGCTTCATAGCCATCGGGTCATGACGGAGAACACCTACTGCGCCTGTTGCAGCAGCAGTTGTTTCTGATGAAACAGCCGAACCCATGTATGTTCCGTGTACCCAGTCAAATGACTGATATACGAGAGGAGTTGTTGATGCTCTTCTTCCGCCGAAGATGATAGCGGATACGGGAACACCCTTCGGGTTGTTGAATTCAGGTGAGATGCAGGGGCAGTTTTCAGCGGGAGCTGTGAAACGTGAGTTGGGATGAGCGAGCTTCTGGGGCTTGCCGTCTTCAGCCATAACCGAAACATATTCCTTGCCGTTTACCTTTGCGCCCTTCCATTCTGTTGCATTCTCGGGAGGATTCTTGTCGAGACCTTCCCACCATACTGTCATATCGTCATTGTTGATAGCAACGTTTGTGAAGATTGTGTTCTTCTTTGCTGATTCGAGAGCATTGAAGTTTGACTTTGCGTTTGTTCCGGGTGCTACGCCGAAGAATCCGTTTTCAGGGTTGATAGCGTAGAGTCTTCCGTCTTCGCCCTGCTTCATCCATGCAATGTCGTCGCCGACTGTGAATACTTCATAGCCGTCCTTGCGGTATCCCTCGGGAGGAATAAGCATTGCGAGGTTTGTCTTTCCGCAAGCTGAGGGGAATGCAGCAGTGATGTATCTTACCTTGCCGTCAGGCTTCTTGAGGCCGAGGATAAGCATATGTTCAGCCATCCAGCCTTCCTTCCAGCCCTGGTATGATGCGATACGGAGAGCAAAGCACTTCTTTCCGAGGAGTACGTTTCCGCCGTAAGCAGAGTTGATTGACCAGATTGTGTTGTCCTCAGGGAAGTGAACGATATATCTGTTGTCGGGATTTACGTCTGCCTTTGAGTGAAGTCCTCTTACGAAGTCGTTTGATGTTTCGCCGAGGTTGTCAAATGCAGCCTTGCCCATTCTTGTCATGATGTCCATGTTGAGTACAACATAGATTGAGTCTGTTACTTCTACGCCGACCTTTGCAAGAGGTGAACCGATGGGTCCCATTGAGTAAGGGATAACATACATTGTTCTGCCCTTCATTACGCCGTCGTACATGGGTGTAAGCTTAGCGTACATTTCCTTGGGGTCGCACCAGTTGTTTGTGGGACCTGCGTTTTCCTTTTCAGAGGTACAGATGAATGTTCTGTCCTCTACACGAGCAACGTCGTTGGGGAGAGTTCTGTGGTAAAGACAACCGGGGAGCTTTTCCTGGTTGAGCTTGATCATTTCGCCTGTTGCAAACGCTTCTTCTCTGAGAGCGTCAAGCTGTTCGTCGGAGCCATCAATCCATACTACTTTGTCAGGCTTTGTGAGTGCGACCATTTCATCGACCCACTTGAGTACATTGGGGTTGTTTGTCAATGCCATTGGTTAAATCCTCCTTATAAATATCCTTTTGGGAATTGTTTATTATATTATGTGAAAAATATATCACTTAAATAATTCAACTTTCCACGAATACTATTATACATTATCTCCCGTCAATAGTCAATAGTCCGAGAGGAAAACAAAAGCCTGCGGATGTCATGGCGGTATTCATACAGAAACTATATGTATTTATTGAGGAAAAAACCTTTTTCAAAAGGGTTTTCCTCAGTAAGCGCATAAAAATTCTATACAACTTGCCCTGACATCCGCAGGTTTTACATTCCTAACAAATCGGTAAGGATTGTCGGCACGGCGTTGAGAACCGTAAGTCCGACTATCATAACGAGAAGAACAATCGTTGCGGGAGATGAAACATACGCAAACACCTTCTGCACCGCAGGAACTCCGTCGCAGTTTTCACGGCCGAGGGAGTATTCGTGGCGGTTTCTTGCCATTTCGATGATGAACATAATCAATCCGACAAAGCCGACAAGGAGCATTGATATGCTTATCATGGAAGTCACCATTGTCGGCACGAGATAGGGTTCCATAAGTGCCGTACCCTTTTCGCTGTTGCCCGACAAGATGAGCTCCTCCGCCTCGGTCAGCTTATCCATATCTATATAGGAGAGTGCGATGTACTGTATCGCTCCGAGTGAGTTGTTTATCATATGCACAATAACAGGCACGATAATCGAGCGTGTCTTTACTGCGAGAAATCCGAACGCCACGCCCATAATTGCGGCACTGATAATCTGCACGTAATTCACATGGTAAAGCCCGAAGAGTATGCCCGTGATGACAACCGCAAACATCTGCCCGAAGCGTATGTGCGGGGTGAGCATAATTCCTCTGAACAGAAGTTCCTCGAGAAGAGGGCCGACAAGTGCGATAATCACGAACATAAGCACTTTATCTATGATATTTTCGTTCGGCAGGAAAGTGACTTCATTGAGGTCTGTTCCCGTCTGCGTCTGGATTGCGTTGAAAATCAGGTTTGAGACCATTCCGATAAACTGCGCCGAGCCGACAAACATAACCGACCACTTGATGATTTTTCCCGTCGGTGCGTCGGGCTTCGAGAAAAGCGACCTGAGCGGTAGCTTTACCAACATCTTACCGAAAAGGATACACACGGGGAAACAGAGGATAAACTGGATAATCATCGAGGTTGTCATATCCGAAAGGGGAGTAACCTCCCAGTAACCCGTCTTATCAAGTATGAGCGAAACGATTATCGCAACAACATTCACGAAAATGATTATGAATATCGTGATGAGCGATGTCTTCGTCGCTGTACGCCGTATGTCTTTTCTTATCTGCTTTCTGTATTCACTGATTTCATTCATTGTTTTTTCCTCCTTCAAGTAATCTGTCTTCAACTATATTTCCATTCCTGTCCCTTGTCACAACGGATACATTTTCTCCGTCGTATATATAGGTTTCGATGCGTACCCACTCTCCTCCCGCATCGTAATATGTCCTGTCCGTCAGCCTTCCGTCCTCACCGTATGTGCAGATGTAGTAGTTTTCCTCCTTGCCGTCTTTATAATACACTTCCAGCGTTACTCTTCCCTTTTCGTCGTAGTATACTTTGTTTGTAACCTCTCCGTCGGTGTATGTACTTTCGCCTCTCTTTGTTCCGTCGGCGTAGTACGAGCTGTCGTGAGTCATTTCGCCGTTTTCGTCATAGTGATATATGCACGAATGTTCCTCCTGCCCGTTGGTGTATGTGGTTTCCATCAGAAGTCTGCCGTTTTCGTCGTAGTATATTCTTGAGGCAAGCTCTCCGTCGGTGTATGTACTTTCGCTTCTTTTTGTTCCGTCAGTATTGTGCGAATAGTCACGGAGTTTCGCTCCGCCCTCATCGTATTCAGTGACATACACCGTCACAACGCCGTCACTTTCGATATAGGTCGTACTCTTTTTGTCGTTGCCGTTCAGATAGTACTCATAGTCACCCTCAAGAGTTCCGTCCTCGTTATAAGATGTTATACGCTTCAGCGTACCGTTTTCGTAGTATACCTGTTCAAATAGAAGTTTGTCTTTTTTTGTATAGTACGAGTTTCTTATTTTTACTCCGTCCTTTGAATAAACGGTCACATCGTATGCGCCGTCATCGTAGACATAAGTTTCCGCATACTCCCCGTCGTTGAGCGTGACTGTTTCTGCGGGATTCTGCTTTGCCTCCGTGAACTTTGGGAATTCAGGGAATTTGAATTCTCCGAGGGATACATCGCCCAACGCTCCGCCAAAGGAAACCACGGCAACAACTATAAGCACCGCAACAAGAGAAACCATGACGATAACTACCGCCTTGTCGGATTTTTTCATACCGTACCCCCTATATGTTTTCAAGCGAGAGCGTCGCTATTGCGTTAAGGCTTTCGTCTGCTCTTTTTCCGTCGAGATAATCGTAGTAGCCCTGGCAGGCTATCATTGCCGCATTATCTCCGCAGAGTGAAAGCGGCGGCATATAAAGAGAGTATCCTCTCTTGTCACATTCCGACTGAAGAAGACTTCTCACTCCCGTATTTGCGGAAACCCCTCCCGCAAGGGCAATGGTCTTGTAGCCGAGCTCTTCCGCCGCAAGCATCGTCTTGCCGACAAGTATCTCCGCAACGGTTTTCTGGAAGGACGCCGCTATGTTGTCGGCGTTTATTCCGATACCCTTCTGCTCTGCATTGTGCACAAGGTTTATTACATTTGTTTTAAGTCCCGAGAACGAGAAATCATACGGCGAGCCGTTGACCGTCGGGTGCGGGAATTTATACGCCTTGTCATCCCCACGCTTTGCCGCCTCGTCGATATACTTTCCTGCGGGGTACGGGAACCCTATCACTCTGCCGACCTTATCAAAGCACTCACCTGCGGCGTCGTCCCTTGTTCTTCCGACAACACGGAATTTCGTGTAGTCGAGGATTTCCACAATGTGCGAATGCCCTCCGCTTGCAACAAGGCAGAGATACGGCGGTTTAAGGTCGTGGTGTGCGATATAGTTGGACGCTATATGCCCTGCGATATGATGCACGGGAACAAGCGGCTTACCCGACGCCATAGCAAGACCTTTGGCAAAGCCAGTTCCGACAAGCAGTGCCCCGATAAGTCCCGGTGCGTAGGTAACCGCAACTGCGTCGATTCCGTCAATCGTAAGATTTGCGTCTGCGAGTGCCTTTTCCACCACGCCGTATATGTTTTCGGAGTGTCTGCGTGATGCGATTTCGGGCACCACTCCCCCGTATTTTCTGTGCTCTTCAATCTGCGTCGATACGACATTCGACAGTATTGTTTTTCCGTCCTCGACAACAGCAGCGGCGGTTTCGTCGCACGAGCTTTCTATTCCGAGAATTTTCATTTTGTCATCTCCCTCGACATAAGCACGGCGTTTTCCGTCGGTGCGGAATAGAAATTCTTCCGTATTCCGTCTGTTTTGAATCCGTGCTTTTCGTATAGCTTTATTGCGGCGGAGTTGCTCTCCCTCACTTCGAGGAGAAAAATCTCCGCCCTCTCTCCGAGCTGTTTTTCAGCCTCGGATATAAGACCCTGTGCTATTCCGTGGCGGCGGTAATCGGTGCTTACGGCAATGCGGTTTATATTCGCCTCGCCCGCAACAACGGAGATATTGATATACCCCACGATTTTTCCGTCACACTCCGCACAGAGTATAAGGTACTGTCTGTTTTCAATCGCCTCGGTGATGGATTTCACACTCCACCCGTCTGAGAAGATTTCCCCCTCAAGCCGTGCGATTTCTTCTGCATTTTCGGGGTGTGCGGTTTTTATGACAAGATTATCCCTTTGCGTCATACCAGCTCTCCCCTTCGTTCACTTCTGCTGTAAGCGGAACATCGAGCTTTACGGCGTTTTCCATCTCAGTGCCGAGGATTTCCGCCGCCCTCGCCTTGTCCTTTTCGCTTGCCTCGACGATAAGTTCGTCGTGCACCTGAAGTATCAGCCGTGCGTCAAGCCCTTCTTCACGGAGCTTTCTGTACACCCTGACCATTGCAATCTTTATTACATCGGCGGCGCTTCCCTGTATGGGGGCATTCATAGCCGCACGCTTTCCGAATGCCTGGAGCATCTTATTGCTTGCCGCAAGCTCGGGGATATATCTTCTCCGTCCGAGGATAGTCGTGACATATCCGTTTTCCATAGCGTCAAGAACGGTCTTGTCCATGAACTTCTTCATATTCGGATAGTTGTCGTAGTAGTTGGAAATGTATTCGCCCGCCTTCTTCATAGACACGCCGATGTCCTTTGAGAGCGAAAACGCCCCTATACCGTATATTATCCCGAAGTTTACCGCCTTTGCGGTACGCCTCATCGACGAGGTAACCATATCCTCGGGCATATTGAACACCTGCGCCGCCGTCGCCGTATGAATGTCACGCCCCTCTATGAACGCCGACTGCATATTGCTGTCGCCGCACATAGCCGCAACTATTCTCAGCTCAATCTGGCTGTAATCGGCATCAAGGAGAACATATCCGTCCTTTGCGTGAAAGAACTTTCTCATATTACTGCCGAGTTCTGTTCTGACGGGGATATTCTGCATATTCGGCTCGGTTGAGGATATTCTTCCCGTTCTTGTTTCGGTCTGCTTGAAGTTTGAATGTATACGCCCGTCCTCGCCGATGACTTTCAGCAGTCCGTCAACATAGGTCGAGCTTAATTTCGCAAGCTGTCTGTACTGGAGAACTGCGTCGACAATCGGGTGCTTGTCACGGAGCTCCTCAAGTACCTCCGCATTGGTGGAGTAGCCCGTTTTCGTCTTCTTCTTTGACGGTAATCCGAGGTCTTCGAAAAGTATCTCTCCGAGTTGTTTCGGTGACGAGATGTTGAATTTCTTTCCCGCCATGAAGTATATCTGCTCCTCAAGTCCCGCCATGTCGGTTTTCAGCATTTCACCGAATGCCACAACACCCTCACGGTCGATGAGAACTCCCTCGGTTTCCATAGACGCTAAGACCTCGCAGAGCGGGAGCTCAACCTCGTACATCAGCTTTTCCATTCCGACTGCGGAGATTTCCTCCGACAGCTTTTTGTGGAGAGCCTCAAGCGTTACCACATCGGAGTATTCTCCTGCGTCGCAGTACGGCACGGAGTATTCCTGCGAAAACCGTGCAACCGACGGCTCCGACGGGGCGGAGCTGAGAAGGTACGCCGCAATTTCCGTATCGAAGATGATACCACGGAGTTCTTCGCCACGCTCGAAGCAGTATTTGTACGACGCCTTTGCAAAGCAGGTGGATTTCTTGCAGTCACTTGTGAAAAACCGCAGGATTTCCGCCTCGTTGTCCGTTACTGCCGCCTTTTTGTCGAAGTATACCCTCAATTCCTTGTTGTATATATAATAGTATATTGTACTATCTGTAAAATCTATTGCTTCAAATTCAACCTCTGTGAATTCAGCTTTTTCCGTCACGGGCTCTGAGCTTTCGTCGGCAGACATTCCGTGCTTTGAGAGCTTTTCGAGTGTACCGAACATCTCCCACGAGGAGAGAAGTTTTGTCATCTCGGCGGAATCTGCATTTCCCGATGTCGCCTCGTCAAGCGTTCCTATCGGGGCATCGGTCACAATCGTTGCGAGCCACTTGCTCTGCTTTGCGTCTTCCTCACCGTCGGTGATTTTCTGGAGTGCCGCAGGTTTCAGCCCTGCATTCGCAAGGTCGGCGTAGAGCGCCTCTATCGTGCCGAATTTCTGTATAAGCCCCATTGCCGTTTTTTCGCCTATGCCCTTTACGCCCGAAATATTATCCGAGCTGTCGCCCATAAGTGCCTTGAGGTCGATGAGGGAAAGCGGCGCAAAGCCGTATTTCTCCGCAAAGACTTCGGGGGTGTACTTTATCGTTTCCTTGGTCGTCACAAGGTATACCGTCGTTTTGTCCGTCACAAGCTGGAGGCTGTCCCTGTCACCTGTGAGGATACAGCACTCGTCTCCGTTTTCGGAGCAGAGTCGTGCGAGAGTTCCGAGAATGTCGTCAGCCTCCCACCCCTCAGCCTCAAGCACGGAAATTCCCATTGAGCGAAGGAGTGCTTTTATCTTCGGCATCTGCTGGTGGAGTTCTTCGGGCATACCGTGTCTGTTCGCCTTGTAGCTTTCCACCGCCTTGTGCCTGAATGTCGGTGCGTGCAGGTCGAATGCCACCGCCACCTTGTCGGGCTTTATTTCGCCGTAATTCTTGAGGTATATATTCATAAATCCGACGATTGCGTTCGTGAATTCACCCTTTTTATTCGCAAGCGCCTTTATGCCGTAAAAGGCACGGTTGGCGATACTGTTTCCGTCAATGGCAAGAAGTTTCATTCCCACACCTCCGATAAATAATTACAGATAACATAATTATACCACAATTTTTTATAAACCGCTATGCTTTTGAACAAAAATATGTTAAAATAATCAACAGGACAATTCTGAAACGGAGAAGGCTATGGATAAAATAAAAATCGGCAATATCGAAATAGAAAAAACCGCCGCACTGGCGCCTATGGCGTCGGTGGCTGACAGGGCGTACCGTACACTCTGCCGTGAGTTCGGGGCGTCTTATGTCGTGAGCGAAATGGCGTCGGTGAAGGGACTTTACTACTCCGACCGAAAGACCGACGAGCTGTGCGAAATCACCGAAGCTGAACGCCCGATGGCTATACAGCTTTTCGGAGATGACCCCGAGTTCTTTAAACTAGGAGTTGATACAATATCGAAATATACTCCTAGTATCATAGATATAAATATGGGTTGCCCCGTGCCGAAGGTCGCAGGTAACGGAAGCGGCTCCGCGCTGATGAAAAATCCCGACCTCGCAGGACGGATAATCGAGGCTACCGTATCGGCGGCAAGCTGTCCCGTGACGGTGAAAATCCGCTCGGGCTGGGACGACGAGCATATCAACGCCGTCGAAATGGCACAGATTGCCGAGCAGGCAGGGGCGGCGGCGGTTGCTGTTCACGCACGGACAAAAACCCAGATGTACAGCGGAAAAGCCGACTGGGAAATTATACGCAAAGTAAAAAACGCTGTAAATATTACAGTTATCGGAAACGGCGATGTCTTTTCTGCAGAGGACTGCAAGCGTATGTACGAGTGTACAGGCTGTGACCTTGTCATGCTTGGGCGGGGAAGTTACGGCAATCCGTGGATATTCTCACAGATAAAGCAGTACCTCACCGACGGGACAATTCCGCCTGAGCCGACAACGGAAGAAAAGATGGAAGTCCTCCTGCGTCATGTGTCGGTGATAGTTGAACACAAGGGCGAAAAGCGTGGAATTCCCGAGGCAAGAAAACACGCCGCATGGTATATGAAAGGCCTGCCGAACGCCGCATCGTTCCGTAACCGCTGCGGCACACTGTCGACCTTCGACGACCTCAGACGGCTGACCGAGGAATTCCTCAAAAACGACGCACATTAAGTATAATACTCCATAAATATTACAGATAGTATATAAAATTGCAGCTATCTGTAATATTTTTACCCTTGACAGCAGAACAAATGTTCGATATAATTGTAATAAACAAGAACATTTGTTCGATTTCTGAGGGTATGATATGGAAACTTTTGAAAAATTACAGATACTCGGTGACTCGGCGAAATATGACGCCGCCTGTACCTCCAGCGGTGTTGACCGCAAAAATACGGGAGACGGTCTGGGCAACTCCGCCTCCTGCGGAATATGCCACAGCTTTGCCGCCGACGGAAGATGCATTTCTCTTCTCAAGGTGCTGATGACAAACTACTGCATATACGACTGCAAATACTGCATAAACAGAAAAAGCAACGATGTCCCCCGTGCAAGATTTGAGCCCCGTGAGCTTGCCGAAATCGTGATAAACTTCTACAAGCGCAATTATATAGAGGGGTTGTTTTTAAGCTCGGGGATAATAAAAAATCCCGACTACACCTGCGAGCAGATGATAGAAACACTGTCGATTATCCGACACGAGTACAAATTCAACGGCTATATCCACGCAAAAGCAATTCCCGGTGCCGACCCTGAGCTTCTGTCACGCCTCGGTACGCTTGCCGACAGGATGAGCGTCAATATCGAACTCCCGTCGGAGCAGAGCCTGCAAAAACTCGCCCCCGACAAATCAAAACGCTCGATACTCCTGCCGATGCACCAGATACAGACGAAAATCCGTGAAAATTCAACAGAGCTTGTAAGATATAAAACTGCGCCGAAATTCGCACCCGCAGGACAGAGTACACAGATGATAATCGGGGCGACGCCCGACACGGACTTCCAGATACTTCGCTTGTCGGAGGCACTATACAACAAATTCAGCCTCAAGCGTGTATTCTATTCGGCGTATATTCCCGTGGGGGACGAAAAGCTTCTGCCGTCGAAGGACACAAAGCCACCTTTACTGCGGGAGCACCGGCTTTATCAGGCGGACTGGCTTCTGCGGTTTTACGGTTTCAGGGCGGAAGAACTGCTCGACGAAAAGCACCAACAGTTCAACCCTCTCCTCGACCCGAAAAGCAACTGGGCGGTACAGCACCCCGAGCATTTTCCGCTTGAGGTCAACCGTGCGCCGTACGAAATGCTCCTGCGTGTACCCGGTATCGGCGTGAAATCCGCAGGGCGTATTGTTGCGGCACGGCGGAACTGCACCCTCGACTTTGCCGCACTGAAAAAGCTGGGCGTGGTACTCAAAAGGGCGCAGTATTTTCTTCTCTGCAACGGCAGACGCCCCGACGGTCTTATCGTGAACGAAAACACGATTGCCACGCATCTTATGTCGGACAGCACGGTAAAACAGCTCTCGGCGGAGGGCGTTTACTTCAACGACGAGCCTGAGCAGTTATCATTCTTCGACCAACAGCCAACATTGGAGGATATGCAGAAATGTCTGACGGGACAAATGTAATCTATCGCTACGACGGCAGTTTTGAGGGGCTTCTCACCTGTATATTCACGGCGTTTGAACGCAAGGAATTCCCCGACGACATCACCTGCGCCGAGGAGGAACAGCTCTCCTTCAGCGAAACGAGAGAAATCCTGACCGACAACGAAAAGGCGGAGCGTGTAAAAAAATCTCTGCGTGAAAAAGTACATCCCGACGAGGTAAACGGGATAAGACGGTGCTGGCTCTCCTGCCGTGAGGGGCGTGAGATACTGATTTTAAAATACATCAGCAAGGCACTGTATCACGGTAAGAAAGTCCACACAATGCTCGCCGACGACACCGTGAACGAAATGTTCAGGGTTGTCAGAAATCACTCGAACGAGTCGAATTTCTTCCGTGAATTCCTGCGCTTTTCAGAGCATAACGGCGTTCTCGTTTCCGTCATTGAGCCCGAGAATTTCGTGCTCCCCTACATTGCCTCGCACTACTGCGACAGACTGAAGAACGAGAGCTTTTTCATCTTCGACAAAACGCACGGCTACGCCCTTGTTTATTCATGTGGCAGGCGTGAGATTATTCCCGTTGAGGATTTTGCGCCGCCTCCGCCCGACGAAACCGAAACCGAATACCGCCGTATGTGGAAGGCTTTCTACAACACCGTCGCAATAAAGGAACGCTACAACCCGAAGTGCCGTATGACGCATATGCCCAAACGCTACTGGAAACACCTCACCGAATTTGAGGACGAATACAGACTCCCGAAGAGCTTTGCCGAGGCGACACGATACCGTGAAGTTGACGAAAAAAGCAAAACATATCTTGAAATCCGATGGCAATGATGATATAATATCTATTATAATTAATGTATCTATGGGACGGTGCTTTTTATGTCAATCGGAAACGCTTCAAACTTCGGTCTTATATGTGAATACAACGATAATATATATTACACTGCACCCGATGAGATGAACCTCAATGTGTGCAATGCGGATATGACCGACAACAAAGTTATCTTTGAAGGAAAGGTTCAGGCTATAAACGCAGTCGACGACGAAATCTATTTCGTTGACGCTGCCGATGGGTACAAGCTCTGCAAAATCAAGCCTGACGGAACCGATTTCGAGAGAATAACAAGCAGTGACTGTTATTTCCCGAACTTTGTAGACGGAAGTATCTACTGCGCCCTCGGGCATACAGGCCGTTCGGTCTTCCGCATGAATATGTACGGGGGAGAGCCTGAGCAGCTCAACAGCTGCCCGTCATTCTTCGTGACAGTATCCGACGATATGATTTATTTCACCAACGCAAATGACGACTTCTGCATCTACTCGATGAACCTCAACGGCGGACAGATTAAAAAGCTCACCGACGACAGCGCAAAGTGGCTGAATATTTCGGGCGACGTGATTTATTACGCAAGCGTAAACGACAACTACAAGATATGCAGTATAAACTCCGACGGAACAAACAAGCAGTTCATCTGCGGAGATGTCTGCAAGCATATCAACCTCGACGGCGACAGGATATACTACCGCAACGATTCGACAGGCGGAAATATATGCAGTATCACCCTCGACGGAAAAGAGAAAAAGACCCTCAACGAAGGCCTCTGCTCCTGCATAAACATTGCTGCGGGACGTATATGGTACCTTAAATGGTGTGAGGACGACAAGTGGCATCTGACCTCGATGAATCCCGACGGCTCAGACATCAGACAAGTAAAATAACCGAGTGTGCTATGCGATAGAGTGCCTACGGCATTAGGAAAGTCCGGGCATCACAGAGCAGGATAGCAGCTAACGGCTGCCGAGGGCGACCTCAGGGCTAGTGCAACAGAAATATACCGCCCGATTTTTTCGGGTAAGGATGGAAAGGCGAGGTAAGAGCTCACCGGGGCAATAGAGATATTGCTGCCATGTAAACCCTATCCGATGCAACGCCTGTTGGTGTAATGCGTCAACATCTGCTCGATGGGCGCATTGCGGAATGGCGGCTTGAGCCCTGCGGCGACGCAGGGACCAGATAGATTATCGCACACGACAGAACCCGGCTTATCGGCACACTCGTACCAAAAAAGAAAAACCGCACAACATTTCGTTGTGCGGTTTTTTTATGATAGTAACTGTTATGCTTACTGGAGGAGTGAGAGAACACCCTGAGGCAATGTGTTTGCCTGAGCAAGCATTGACTGTGACGACTGGCTGAGGATCTGGTTCTTTGTGAACTTCATCATTTCTTCTGCCATGTCTGTGTCACGGATACGTGATTCAGCTGCTGTCAGGTTTTCAGCTGATACGTCGAGGTTCTTGATCTTGTGTTCGAGTCTGTTCTGAACAGCTCCGAATGTTGCACGGACCATAGATACCTTGTTGATTGCGTGGCCGATCTTGTCGATAGCTTCGTTAGCGTTATCCTGGTTTGCAAGGCTGAGGCTGTCAACCTTAAGACCGGATGATGTACAGTCGAGGTCTGCCTTGAGGTCGCCCATACCTGAACCTGCTGTGTATTCGAAATCGAATTCCTGAAGGTCCTTGGTTCTTGCACCAACCTGGAGGCTGATTGCACTTGTGTAAGTAAATGTTACTTCACCTGAAGCTGTAGCTGCGTCAGCTGCTGTCTTGTTGTTGATGATCATAACACCGTTGAAGTCTGTGTCAGCGATCTGGTCGAGTTCGTCTACAAGCTGGTTGTATTCGAGCTGGATAGCTGCACGGTCAACGTCATCATCATAAGAACCGTTTGCAGACTGTGTTGCAAGAGTCTTCATTCTCTGAAGGATAGCGTCTGTTTCTTCGAGAGCACCTTCAAATGTCTGAGCCATTGAGATACCGTCTTCTGCGTTTGTTGAAGCCTGTTCGAGACCTGCGATCTGAGCTCTCATCTTTTCAGAAATTGCAAGACCAGCTGCGTTATCGCCTGCACGGTTGATTGCATAACCTGAAGAAAGCTTTTCGAGGTTCTTGGAAAGCTGGGAGTTGTTAACGCCGAGCAATCTGTTAGAGTTCATTGCGGAAAGGTTGTGCTGTACTATCATACTAATACCTCCTGTATTATCTGTTCAGGTCGAGTCCTTTCGACCTTTTTTTGGTTTTGTACTGTTTTATCAGTACCGTTTGTGAACTTCTGTTATATATATCGTACAGGTATTTAAAAACTTTAGCGTTTTTTCGAAAAAAATAAAAAATTTTATGAAATAAAAAAATGCACGGCTTTCGCCGTGCATTTTCATGATAGTAACTGTTATGCTTACTGGAGGAGTGAGAGAACACCCTGAGGCAATGTGTTTGCCTGAGCAAGCATTGACTGTGACGACTGGCTGAGGATCTGGTTCTTTGTGAACTTCATCATTTCTTCTGCCATGTCTGTGTCACGGATACGTGATTCAGCTGCTGTCAGGTTTTCAGCTGATACGTCGAGGTTCTTGATCTTGTGTTCGAGTCTGTTCTGAACAGCTCCGAATGTTGCACGGACCATAGATACCTTGTTGATTGCGTGGCCGATCTTGTCGATAGCTTCGTTAGCGTTATCCTGGTTTGCAAGGCTGAGGCTGTCAACCTTAAGACCGGATGATGTACAGTCGAGGTCTGCCTTGAGGTCGCCCATACCTGAACCTGCTGTGTATTCGAAATCGAATTCCTGAAGGTCCTTGGTTCTTGCACCAACCTGGAGGCTGATTGCACTTGTGTAAGTAAATGTTACTTCACCTGAAGCTGTAGCTGCGTCAGCTGCTGTCTTGTTGTTGATGATCATAACACCGTTGAAGTCTGTGTCAGCGATCTGGTCGAGTTCGTCTACAAGCTGGTTGTATTCGAGCTGGATAGCTGCACGGTCAACGTCATCATCATAAGAACCGTTTGCAGACTGTGTTGCAAGAGTCTTCATTCTCTGAAGGATAGCGTCTGTTTCTTCGAGAGCACCTTCAAATGTCTGAGCCATTGAGATACCGTCTTCTGCGTTTGTTGAAGCCTGTTCGAGACCTGCGATCTGAGCTCTCATCTTTTCAGAAATTGCAAGACCAGCTGCGTTATCGCCTGCACGGTTGATTGCATAACCTGAAGAAAGCTTTTCGAGGTTCTTGGAAAGCTGGGAGTTGTTAACGCCGAGCAATCTGTTAGAGTTCATTGCGGAAAGGTTATGTTGTACTATCATACTAATACCTCCTGTATTATTTTTTCTCGGTCAGAATCTTTCTGACCGGTGCTTGAATAGATTGACTTCCCTACCCCGTCTATTGCGCAATTCAACGAGTTTGAGTTGTCTGTTGGTGAAGCACTGTGTGAACTTCTGTTATATATATCGTTTGCAGATTTAAAAACTTTAGCGTTTTTCGAAATTAATTTAAAATATTTTCTTTATCGGTTACAAACAGCCTGTTTACCGCATTTCTCAGCTCTTTATAACTCTTGAGATTATCACTTTTTCCGAAAAATTCCCGTGCCGCCTTCTGTGTGAGGGCGAGAGTTTCGCTGTCGGGCACCGCAATCCTGAACGGCGGAAGCCCGTGCTGTCTGCTGCCGAAGAAATCCCCGCAGCCACGCAGGCGCATATCCTCCTCGGAAATTTTAAAGCCGTCGTTGGTGTATGTCATGATTTTCAGTCGCTCACGACATTCTTCGCCGGGGTTGTCGGTGAGGAGTATGCAGTAGCTCTGATGCTCTCCCCTTCCGACACGGCCACGGAGCTGATGCAGCTGCGACAGACCGAACCTGTCGGAGTTTTCGATTACCATTATATTTGCATTCGGGACATCGACGCCGACTTCGACAACTGTTGTCGCTATGAGAAGCTGTACATCGCCGTCCTTGAAATGCCGCATTACCGTATCCTTTTCGGCGGCAGTCATCTTCCCGTGAAGAAGACCCAGGGAATAATCCCTGAACGCACCCGTTGACAGCTTGTCGGCATACGCCTTGACGGAAATGAGGTCGTTTTCGTTCTCCTCAATCATCGGGCAGACGATATATCCCTGCCGCCCTTCGTCAAGCTGTTTTTTTATGAATTTATACGCCCGTTCCCGCAGACCTTTTCCCGAAATCGCATAGGTTTCTATCGGCTTTCTTCCTGCGGGGAGCTCGTCAAGTACGGAAATATCAAGGTCGCCGTATATTATAAGCCCCAGAGTTCTCGGTATCGGCGTTGCAGACATTACCAGCTTGTGAGGGTTTTCGCCCTTCCCCGCAAGGTCGGCACGCTGATTTACTCCGAAACGGTGCTGTTCGTCGGTGATGACAAGCCCCAGCCTCCTGAACTGCGTCGACTGCTGTATCAGTGCGTGGGTACCGACAACGACATCGTATTTTCCGTCGGCGATTTCTTCCTTTAAGGCGGATTTCTGCTTTGCCGTCAGCGAGCCTGTCAGCAGGCATATCTTCATTCCGAGAGGGGAGAGAAAATCTGACAGCGTTTTGTAGTGCTGATTTGCGAGTATTTCCGTCGGTGCCATAAGTGCGGACTGACAGCCGTTGCTGTACGCAAAATAGCACGCCCCTGCCGCCACTGCGGTTTTGCCCGAGCCTACATCTCCCTGAAGAAGTCTGTTCATCGGGATTTCCCTGCACATATCCGAAACGATTTCGCTTATCGCACGCTTTTGTGCGCCCGTAGGCTCGAACGGCAGGCTGTCGTAATAGGGGGAAATATCCGCCGTGGACATTCTGCAACCCGTAAGCTCACGGTTTCTTCCCCTGAGGGACAACATACCGAGCTGTAAAAGAAAAAGCTCGTCGAAGGCAAGTCTTTTCCTTGCGATTTCAAGCGCCGTGCTGTCCGACGGGAAATGTATATTCTCAAGCGCATAGGAGAGTGTGCAGAGCTTGTTCTCCGCAAGCACCTCCGACGGCATGAAGTCATAGTTGCTGTCGCCGAGGATTTTTAGTGCCTCTTTTATGTTGGTGTGGAGCATCTTGTTCGACAGCCCCTCGACAAGATGATACATCGGGCGTATCAGGTTTTCATCGGGGGTTATCACAACGGGGGAGTTTATTTCCTTTCGTGTGAAGTTGCCCGACACCTTGCCGTAGAGGTAGTACGCCTTCCCGACCTCAAGCGCATTGAAGGCGTATACATTATTATAGAATACTGCGGTGATGTCGTCGGTGTAATCCGTCAGCACCGCTTTGTATATGGTCATACCCTTGCGTATATACGAGACAGGCAGTTTCTTCGTGACAACCGCTCTGATGACGGCGGTTCCGTCTGTCGTAAGACTGCATATATCCGTGCTTTCGCTGAAATCAAGATACCCACGGGGCAGATGATACAAAAGCGACATAATGTCAGTTATTCCGAGCTTGTGATAAAGCTCCGTCCTTTTCTTTCCCACACCGCTGAGTGTGGATATAGGCTCAAACAGCACGCACCGTCACCTCCCGTACTTATACTATATATAAAAGTATAGCACCGTTCGGGGCAAAAATCAAACCGCACTTTACCGCAGAATAAAAATGTGATACAATATCTCTATAATCTGTAAGAAAGTGAGATTTATATATATGAAAACAGGTCTTGTTATGGAGGGTGGTGCTTTCCGCACGATATTCTCAACGGGAATATGCGACGCCCTGCTCGAAAAGAATATACTTCCCGACTACCTCGTAGGCGTTTCTGCGGGAGTGACTTACGGCACCAGCTATCTTTCACGCCAGCCGAAAAGAAACCTTGAGGTGCTGACAACCTACGCAAACGACAAGCGGTATATGGGCGTCGGAAATCTCCTCAACCCGAAAAACCGCTGTTACTTCGGGCTTGATTTTGCGTACAGAAGAATCCCTGCGGAGCTTGTACCTTTCGACTTTGACGAATTTGAGCGTTACGAGGGCGAGGTCGAGGCAGTTGTCACGAATGTAGACACGGGAAAGCCCGAATATCTCCCCGTGCCACGCCGTGACGAGAAATTCCTTCTTTTACAGGCAAGCTGTGCGATACCGCTTATGTTCCCGACGATTTATGTCGACGGAAAGCCGTATCTCGACGGCGGATGCTCCGACGCTATTCCGTTTAAACGAGCATTCGAAAAAGGCTGTGACAGAGTGGTGGTAATGCTCACAAGAGAGCGTGAGTACATCAAAAAGCCCGAGAGCTTACAGTTTGCGATAAATATGGCGTACTGCCGACACAAGAACTTCACCGACGCTATGAAACGTCGCAGTGAAATGTACAATCAGGCAAGAGAGGAGCTTTTCGCACTCGAAAAAGAGGGGAAGGTTCTCGTGCTTGCACCGAAAAACACAAAGGGCTTTTCACGCACCGAAAAGGATATGTCGAAAGTCCGTGCGCTCTGGCAGGAGGGTTACGACCTCGGGGTTGAGCGTCTTGACGAAATACGGGACTTCTGGGAAAAATAAAACGGAGGTTATTTATGAGATACTTCAAAAAAATGCTGGCTGTACTTTCTGTTGCCGTGATGATAACATCTCTCGTCGGTTGCAGAACCCCAAAGGAACAGGAGGAATTTGACGCCAAAACCAAAGCACAGGCGCTGGTACTTGCAAGCGAATATTTCGGCGAGGAGTTTGAATATTCCTTCGACTTCTACGGCGGAGGCGGAGAGGGCGACCCTGCCCTTGATGTATATGTCTTCAAAAATGACGACGGCGTTATCAACTGCGTTCTTATGCCCGCCAAAGATAACGCTCCGGGACCTTATGTTGCCTACAACTGCGAGCTTCACGAATACGGCGAGGGGAACTGGGCTTATGTGCGCAGCGAAAAGGCAGAGCGTGTGGAACAAGCAACATCGGAATAAGAACAGCGCCCATACGGGAATATTTATGTGTACTATCTGAGGAAAACCCTTTTGAAAAAGGTTTTTCCTCATACTCCTTTCCCAAAACTTCAGATTTAAAAAACAAACCCATAGGGTAAATCCCTATGGGCTTGTTTTTTGACTTGAAAGTCTTTGAAGGGGAGTACGAGGGGAACCTTTCTTCAGAAAGATTCCCCTCGGTAAATACATATAAAATTCTGCACGGGTGCTGTCCTTGTTCCGATGCTGTTTATTCTTCTATCTGCTTGCCGAGGAACTGTGCCGCCGCCTGAATGAGATTTGCATGCACCTCTGTGGCAACTGGCTCTCCGCCTGTTGCGAGGAACGCAACCGCACCCGTCACATCCCCCGAGGTGAGTATCGGTGCGCAGGCGATTGCAGGGCGGTCGACGCCCTCAACGGGATAGACCTTTCCCTCCCCGCTTTTGTAGACATAGACACGGCGTGCCTCGATGATTTCCTCAAGCCCCTGCGACACACGGCGCTCGTTGAACTCACGCTTCTGTACGCCTGCGACGGCAACGACGTGGTCACGGTCGAACACCACGACAGGACAGCTTGCGAGCTTTGTCATTACATCTGCGACATTGGAGGCGTTTCCCGCCATTTCGCCTATTGCGGAGTATTTCTTGAATATTACCTCCCCGTCGGCGCTGGTGTAAATCTCAAGCGGGTCGCCTTCTCTTATTCTCATTGTTCTTCTGATTTCTTTCGGGATAACAACTCTCCCGAGGTCGTCGATACGACGGACAATTCCTGTTGCTTTCATTTGTATATTCCTCCGTTTTATTAGCTGAATTTTTGTTGCTTTAGTAGTTTTTCACGGAGATTTTGGATTATACATTTGTTTTTGATTTGATTTTAAATTGCGGTTGGTGAAATTATTTCGGATGTAAAATAAAATTATTACAACTATAAAATAATATTATTTTGCGGTTGAAAATAAAAAATCCCCTCACAATTAAGTGAGGGGATTGGATTATTGAAACGGATATGCCTCTTCAAATTCTTCGGCGGTGTACTGCTGACCTCTGTAGGTTATTGTTAAGTTGTCGCAACTATTAAATGCACAATAACCAATTTCTGTTACGCTGTCAGGTATTGTTATTTCGGTAAGGCTTGTGCAACCCGAAAATGCACCGAATTCGATCACAGTTACACTATCAGGTATCGTTATTTCAGTGAGGCTTGTGCATTTACAAAACGCTTCTATACCAATTTCTGTCACGCTGTCAGGGATTGTTATTTCGGTAAGGCTTGTGCAACCCAAAAATGCACTATAACCAATTTCTGTCACGCTGTCAGGGATTGTTATTTCAGTAAGGCTTGTACACTCCCTAAACGCATCTACACCAATTTCTGTCACACCGTCGGGAATTGTTATTTCGATAAGACTTGTACAGTCTTCAAACGTTTCCTCACCAATTTCCGTCACGCCGTCGGGAATTGTTATTTCTGTGAGGCTTGTACACTCCTCAAATGCTCCCCGTCCAATCTTTGTCACACTATCAGGTATTGTTATTTCAGTAAGGCTTGTACACCACCAAAATGCACCATAACCAATTTCTGTCACACTATCAGGTATTGTTATTTCGGCGAGGTTTGTGCAACCATAAAAAGCATACCGGCCTATTTCTGTAACAGTATCAGGAAATTCAACAGAAACTATGCTGTAACAGCCCTCAAATGCATACTCGCCAATCTCTTTGACTTCTTCCCCTTCGATTTTTTTAGGAATACGCAATTCCACGGCGTCGCCGTTGTAATCGGTGATTATCATGCCATCAATTTCCTCACTGTATTCGTACACATAACCCGTGAGGTCGTAATTGTTTGACAACGCCACCGCTGCGGCTGTACCGCCGCCGACAGCGATAACGCCTGCTGCGGCAACTGCAATAACCTTGCCCGACACCGCCGTTGCGCCCGCTGTACCTGCGGTTGCCGTGCCTGCCACTGCACCCGTTGCGGTTGTGCCGAAAACAGCGCCTGCAATCGCCTGGGGAACGACTGTGCTTTCTGCGGTTCTTGTGAGAACCCAGATAACAAACGGAATCGGAGCGATACCGTAAAGCTTGATGCCCTGCTTCTTTTCGAGGTTTTCGACCTCTGTCTTTATCTTCTGTCTTGCGTAGTTGAGTCGTGATTTTACCGTTCCCGTCGAACATTCGAGGGATTCCGCTATATCTCCGACAGACATATTTTCGTAGTAATACATAAGTACGCAGAGCTTCTGGTCTTCCGAAAGTCCTTCGATAATCTCCATGACAAGACGCTTTGTTTCGTCGTTGTCGAGAGCTTTATCAGGCATAAGGGTTTCGTCGCCTTCTTCAAAAGTATCCGAAATATCTCCGCCGTCCTCGTTTTCCGTTTCCGTGAAGAGTATGGCTTTTTTCTTTTTGAAGAAGTCACGACATCCGTTTGCCACTATCTGATTGAACCACGACTGAAATTGCTCTGTTTTTTCGAGCTTGTCAAGGTTCTTGAACGCCTTTATGTAGCTGTCGTGCAGGATATTCATGGCCTCGTCTTCGTCTTTTGTCATCTTCAGTGCCACGAAGTACGCCTGCTTGCTCGTCGCTTTGTATAGTTCTTCCTGCGCCTTATTGTCGTTCTCCCTTGCCTTCACGACAAGCTGAGCTATTTCTGTCTTTTCCATATTCTGACCTCCGTTTTAACGCTTAGTTATACCATCTCTGGTCGTATACAAGATACATATTGGCTATTTGGCTGATTTTACTTGATGCATTTGTTTAGCACTATCTGATACTCCCCAATAAAGTATGAAATCAAAAACAATCTCGGCATTTGAAAATGCCGTAGCTGTACAATCCACATTATGTACTTCCGCACCCGTAAAACGACTATAGAAATAATCCCGGTCGGATTTAATTGCGGTATCATTAAATCTGTTTCTGTCATACATTGCTTCAAAAGCATCATAATCGACATTCTGGACATTTCTTTTAAGCTCATTCATAAAACTTTTCTTCATAAGCTTTACTTCTTTTTAATAAAAAATAAACGCTTTTAAAGCCTATCATAAATAGACTTTAAAAGCGTTTTTAACAATATTGATATAAGCCGAAAAAGACAGTATTATCTTAGTCTGTCTGTCTGTCTGTCTGTCTGTCTGTCTGTCTGTCTGTCTGTCTGTCTGTCTGTCTGTCTGTCTGTCTGTCTGTCTGTCTGTCAAAATTATCGCAGACTCTCATCGGCTTGTCAACCCCTTTTTTATAAATAATTCCGAAAAGCTCCTCATCTGAGGAGCTTTTCTCTCATCAAACCAATTCAATTATAACTTTTTGTCAGAATTTTGTCAATATATGTTGCTTTCCTCCTTTCTTCTATTCTTCAACAAGCACGTCGTCGGAATCGTACAGCTTCTGACTTATCTGATTCCCTTCAGCGTCATATTCGTAAAGATAATATCCTACATATTCCTTCTGAGCGTTGTAAAGATTAATTCTTATCGGCTTGCCATTCTCGTCGTTCTTATATTCAAGACCGCATAAATAGTTGCCGTTTGCATCGTAGACATCCTTTGAAAGAAGATACATTTTATCTCCTGTATAGTACGCAATAGTGTAGGTGCCGTCAGGATCAGTTTCCTCACTTCTTTCAACATTGCCGTTTATACCATAGAAATATACTATTTTGTAATATGTAAGCCCGTCGTCCTGTGAATAAGTGCGTGAGAGTGTTTCTTCGGTGCTTATTACTTCTTCTATAAGGACTCCCTGCTCATTGTAATTTCTGATTAAGTTTTTCTTATAATCGCCTACCCTCTCGTCATATGCCGCGGTCTGTTCGGAGGAAATACTTCCGTCCTCATAATAATATACGAACTTATAAGTGCCGTCATCGTAACATTCAATAGCGTTATCCAGGATACCTGCGTCGTTATAGTACTCTCTGCGCACTACATTCCCGTTCTCATCATACTGAGTTTTGCATTTCTGCCCGTCAATTACTTCATCCACCATAACAATCTGAGGAGCAGTCTCTGCCGGAGTTGTTTCTTCCGTGACTATCTCGGTGATTTCTGTTTCAACCTCGGTTTCTTCTGTTGTTATAACGGTTGTTTCTGTGATTTCCTCTGCGGGAGCTTCCGTCTGAGCTGCACAGCCGACTGCGAGGATTGCCATTGCGAATGCGAGTGTAGTTGATATAATCTTTTTCATAATAAAATCTCCTTTTTAATTAAAATTCAGTTTGTATTTGTTTTTATCCTGCGTTTTTACAGTAATTGTTGCAAAGATTCCAGAATGAAATCCTGAATGTCCTTTTAAGGTTTTCTATGCGGTAATTGTTCTTTTTCAATGCATTTATACACGCCCTTTCAAGTATTTCGAGGCATTTATCCTCGTCGTTTATTATATTTGTTGCGCAAAAATATGAATTGTAGCAGGTCTCCCTGAAAAAGATATCAAAGCCTTGTCTGTCCGACCCTTCGGAACAACAATCGCTGTGCGACTGCTGTCCGATTATACTGTAAACATGGTCGGATATTTCTCCGAGCTTTTTCTCGGGAAAAACGGTTTCGGATTTCTTCAGGTCGAGAGCATTAACAATCAGTTTGCGTGTGTTCATTCCTGCTCCTTCCCCCGATGCGATCAGGCAATCTGTCTGATCATATCGGTCACGTCCGTATTCCAGAAGTGATCTCCTGAAATTTCGGATTCGGATATCGCAAAATAGTCATATCTGAGCATATTCTGTCCGTTGTATGTAATAGGGTCATCCCATGTTACATCGATATATACCCATCTGCCGTCAAGGTTCACGAGATTCCACGCGTGACCGCCTGTATTTCCCGAAGAGTTTGTCGCATCTCCGGTGACAGTATACGACTCAACGCCTGCAAGTGTGAGGAGAAGACGGTATGCGTCGGAGTAGCCTGAACATACAGCAGTATGGTTGAAGAGAGCTCCTTCCGCACTGTAGCTTATATCGTTGAAAGAACGGTCATAGCAGCAGTTGTTCACGAGATAGTCATGGAGTGCTCTTGCCTTTTCAGCGTCAGAATCCGAAGAGCTTGTGCATGATGCAACAATGCTTGCCGCTTTGTTGTAGAGCTCTTTTTCTGATGATGAAAGTGACGAGAGATTTCCGTTCTTATATGCGTTTGCAACCTTTTCACCTGAACGGTATCTGATAGTGTAAGTGCCGTATCCATAGCCGTAACCGCTATAATGGAATGTAGAGCATCCTAACAGATAATCGAAGTTGTTATATGAAAAATAGTCGAGATTTGAATTGGTTATGTTGACCCCGAGGGTTGTTTTGCCCTCCATTGTTGCCTTGAGAAGTGCCGCGTTGAGCTCTTCCTGGCTGTTTATGGTCACAACGCCGTTGCTTGTCTGATTAACCTCAGGCAACCTTACTATCTCAGGCTCAGTAGTAATCATAGGTGCTGTTGTTGTTTCGGGCACTGTAGTTGTAACTGCAGGTGCCTTTGTCGTCTCAGGGACTGTAGTTGTAACTGCGGGCGCCTTTGTTGTCTCGGGCACTGTAGTTGTAACTGCAGGTGCTGTTGTTGTTTCGGGCACTGTAGTTGTAACTGCAGGTGCCTTTGTCGTCTCAGGTACTGTAGTTGTAACTGCGGGCGCCTTTGTCGTCTCGGGAGCCTTGGTTGTAACTGCGGGCGCCTTTGTCGTCTCAGGAACTGTAGTTGTAACTGCAGGGGTCTTTGACTTCTCAGGAGCCTTGGTTGTAGCTGCAGGTGCCTTTGACTTCTCGGGAGCCTTGGTTGTAGCTGCAGGGGTCTTTGACTTCTCAGGAGCCTTGGTTGTAACTGCGGGCGCCTTTGTTGTTGTTACAGGAGCTGCTGTTTCTTCGGAACCCTTTGTTGCCTCAGGCTTCTTTACATCTTCAGCAGACACCTTTTCCTCCGCAGGAACAGTCTCAACCTGAGGCTGAGCTTCTGTTGACTCTGCGGATTCTTCTGTTTCTGCCTCTGCCACTTCGGGCACAGGCTCTGTGTTCTGCTCTGCGGAAATCTCCACGACGGTTGTGTTTTCTGTTACTTCAATTTCCTCAACGGGAAGGTCTGTTCTGCTTGAACAGCCGATTGCGAGTATTGCCATTGCGAATGCGAGTGTAGCTGATATAATCTTTTTCATAGTAATTTACCTCTTTCTTTGATTGTTTTTTTGTTTTCAGCAGGTCTTTCCTGCCCCTTATGTCTATTAGACGATTGAGTTTTACGGTTGGTTTTATTTTTTTGAAAAAATTTTTTCTCTTACATTTATGTATACTCTTTTTTGAGGAGCTGTTTAAGTTTTTTAAAATAATTTTTATCATGAATTATCGTCGTAACTCAACAGCTTGCAACAGTCCCAATAATCATCTTCATTTTCAGATGATTCAAGAGACGGTACCATAATGTCTACGATGATCAAAGCTATAACAATTCCTATAATAAGTGTAATCATAATAATTTCTCCTTTGCAATCAATTTGTTTTTCCTTTATATTTTATATACTCTTTTTTCAGGGACGATTAAGTTTTTATTCCAAAGCTTTTTTGTTTTCGCCCTTACATTTATATATACTCTTTCAGGTAAGGCGATTAAGTTTTCAGGGCATAAAAAAATCCCCTCCTTAAAAGGAGAGGATTAGTGTTATTTAATCTGATTCTTCGGCAGCTGAAATAGCCTCTTTGATTTTTTCAATCGGATTTCTGCAACCGCTGTTATTTTCAATGTGTTTTGATTTTGAGATTTTCTTCCCATACTTTTTCAGTTGCTTTGCAAGCTCAATAAGCTTGTCATCCTCTGTTTTTATCTCAATGACACGACCATTCAGATTGTGACAGATAAAAAATCCTGTACCTTCTTCCGAAAGATAGGAAATCATATCAAAGGCTGTCCGCGACAATGTTCTGAAGGAATCTGAATTGATATGAAGAATCAGCTTGTCCGTTGCTCTGTCAACAAAAGCCCTTATATTTTCGATATCAAAGTCACACAGTTCAAGAATCTTATCCGTAGTTATCTCGTGAGCTTTTATGGTTTTACTCTCATATACCTGTGATATTCTTTCAGTGGCCATATGAGAATTTACAGCCGGTTCTTCTTCGACGGAATATTTTTCTGCAAACCCGGGGTCGACCCCAAATGATTTCCACACCGAAAAACGATTATTGCCCTTTGCCATATAAAACACAACCGGGGCACATGACTGCAGTTTCATCATATAGGCCTTGCAATAATCAACAGACAGAAGTTTTATATCATCTATCCTGTCAACATTTATATTAAGATAATGTCCCCTTTCCTGCAGATACATCTGCGGATTTCGCCGTATTATGGTTTCGATTTCGCTTTCCTCCACAGACGCTCCACGATAATCTATGTGGGGAATTCCTATCGGCGTCTTGGAAGGTTTTTTCAGATTTTTTTCAAGCATGGTTTCTTCTACTTTCAGGATTCTGCCGTTAAGTGCGTCTACCTGAAATTTCTGTGCGGAGCTATGTACGCTTATCTTCTTCTGCGACTCCATAGAATCCATTCCTATCTGCGTAATTCCCATAAATTTATCAACGTATCCGTAACCCGAAAGAATTTTTATTACATTTTTTATATATGTTTCGCTGAGACCCAGGGTGTCTGAAATAATCGAAATATTCGTTATTTTCAAAGCGAGCATATTCAGTACGGTCATATTGACAAAATCGAAATCTTCAAAATCTCTTTCCGTCATAGAAATTTCAATGCACGCAACAGGATAGTATACCGGAAAAAACTGCTTTACATCTTCGGCGGTGATATTCTTATTATGCTCGAGTATATTTTTCAGAGCAACAGCATCATAGGGAGAGTAAAATACTTCTTTGCTTTTTTTCTGATCATTACCCATAATTACTCACCACCCAATTTTTTTAAAAAGCTGTCGACCTGTATAAATTCTCCGTATCCCTTGTCAGCTGCTTCGCAGACCTTGGTAACAAAATCCGAAAACTGCTTTTCGCTTTTCTCGTATTGATTTTCTCCATTCGGTCCCGACTGATTCATACACTCTCTGAGAAATTTCATATCCCCCACAAGAATAAGCATCTTCTTGCATCTGGACATAGCAACATTAAGTCTTCTCAGCTCTTTAAGGAAACCTATACGCTTGTATCTCGGAGAAACCTTTGAGCTTTTTGTAAAGCTATAAATGATAATATCTCTTTCCTGCCCTTGAAAGCTATCGAGGGTCGCCACCATTTCCTTAACCTCGTTTTCGCCGATTTTTTTCTTCAGTTTCTTCTTGATAAGTGCGACCTGCGAAGAATAAGCTGAAATTATGCCGATTTCTTTTATGTCATAATCTGTTGTATCTACGATGAATTCCACAGTTTTTCTTATAACATCTGCCTCAAGATTATTGCGGCAGCCGCCGCCTTCGATTTTGGTTTCAAATCTTGTTTTATCAACCGATGTGTCTATAATAAGGAACGGCTTTGATGACAATGACGGAACAGGACTCTTCAGATTGCGCTTACTTTCGTGCGAATAATATTTCCCGTCGTAGAACCAGTCGGATATAACGTCAGCTATTTCCCCCGGCATTCTGTACTGGGTATCAAGCATGGTCTTATTGCTTTCAGGGAGCATTTCGTACATTTTTTCAAACAGACTCTTTTCAAGAAGTTCGGTTTCAATTTCGTTTTCATCACATAAATCCATCAGTTCCGAATCTGCCTGTGGCGGAATCTGCTTGTGGTCGCCAAGCATAATCAGCTTGTTCGAAACACTCATGGGAACAAGCGCATTATGTATCTGTATCTGTCCGGCCTCGTCTATTATAGTGACGTCAAATTCGAGGCTGGCAAATCTTTTCTGGGAGTTTATGCCGATACATGTTGCCCCGACAAGATTTACATTTTCAAGGATCAGACTGTTGAGGGCGTAGTTCTGCGTATTTATTATATTATCGTGCCATTTTTCCAGAAGATTTTTAAGCTCTACTGCTTTCTTCATATTTGAGTCAAGTTCACTTTTTACTTTTTCATAATCATCAACAGACTCTATTGCGATATTGTGCAAATCATAAAAATACTTCCACTTGTTCTCTATGACAGACGGCATAAGTGCAACGTCTGCCGAGGAATAATAACATTTGTGATACAGTTCATAAAGCGCAGAGTAACTTCCTATAAAAATCTTATCACACCAGTCGTTGAATTCCTGCTTTTTTGCTTCATATTTTTCGTTTTTTCTTCTGTATTCTTTCGATAATAACGAATGAAGCTCTGCTTTTCTTTTTATGGACAACTTTCTGAAACAGTTGGGCAGAAATTTTATCACCTTGATAAACGTGTCTGAGCTTTCATATTCTTTTATTTTAGCAAAAATGATTTCTATCTGTTCTTTTAGTTCCCTGAGATCTTCTCTGTATTCTTCTATTTCCCTGACAATACCCTTTATATCATGATATACTCTCGCCAGATTTTTCTGAACGATAACCTCGAAATTTTTACGTCGTTCCTTATATTCACAATACAAATCATATATATCATCAAATCTGTTTTTGTAATTTCCCCATCTGATGATTAAAGAATTCAGCGTTTCTATCCCGTCTGATGTTGACTCATCAATACTGTTTCTGAGATTTGCGAGTTTATTCTCAAACATATACGGGATTACATCGGACTGCATTTTGCTTTCCGAGCCTATTCTTATTACGTCAATGCCCTTTTCTTCTGCTATTCTTGCAAGGACATTATCCACTGCCTTGTTATTCTGGGAAGATACAAGCACCCTCTTGTTTTCGACAAACACAAAATACTTTATCCACTCAAGGATTACTGTGGTTTTTCCTGTTCCTGGAGGTCCCATTACAAGAAATACATCCTTTGAATTTATTCCCTTTTTTATTGCCTCCATCTGACTTGCGTTTGGGGGATATTTTTTTGCCTGAAGTTTATTTATAACCTCAGATAAATCCTTGTTTTCAAATCCCGAGGGATTATTTTTACCGATAACATCATCCATATATTTCGCGTTGGCCTCGCCTGAACGCAGTTTTTTTATAGCCTCACACTGAACATCTCTGTTTACGGTAGAGGAAGACAGCGAGATAAACCCTGAGCTTTCAAACTCATTTATACTTACCTGTTTTTCAAAAAGAAGAATCACCGCAACGGCAGGTGACTCGTCATCCTCTTTTATAACAGATGTTATTTCTGCCGAATAAATCTTCCCTGTTCTTGATTCGACTGCCACCTGCACTTTAGCTTTAAACAGCTTCTCATCCATTTCAAAAACATTGAACCTGTACGCTGTCCTGTCATTGCGATCGTATTCTACTGATTCTATGCCGAAATATGCCGTTTTTCCACTTTCAATTATTTTTTTGCTTTCAAGATCATACGCAAGGAGAGAGTAATGCTCTGCTGTGTCAAGCATTCTCTTCAACTCTTCATCGGGTTCTTTTTTCTCATGCTTTATGTCGTTATCTTCCGAAATGTTGTTTTCATGAAAATAATCAAGGATTTTTCTGATTCCTATAACTCCGCTCTGATTAAAACCACGGTCAACATCATGTGTGCTGAAACTGCCGTTTTCATACAACCTGCGGATTTCTTCGAGAGTCACTTTAACGGTTACGCGGTTAAAATAAAATACCACCCCTCGTGAAAGTGCTATATTTGTATTGTCCATGGTGTTTTCTGTAAAAGACGTTATCATAAGTGCGCCTTTATCTTTATCGAGGTTTATTCTGCAATTTATTATTCCGTTCGGAAGATAAACTTTTATCAGACATGAATTAAGCTTGTCTTCTCTCACAGATATAAGAAGTCCGTTATTTGATGAAAGAAAACTTGCAATATTGTTCATAACAGACTGGCTTCCCATCTGCTTATACGCCGCTTTGCTCATAATAAAATCAAGGTCGCCATTGATAACGACCTTATTTTCAAGTTTAATTATTTTCCCCATTATTCAACCATCTTTCTTTTATTTCGTCGGAAAGTTCGAATTCGTCCGGGTCATATTCTTTAAAATCCATACCATTCGGTATATTGAGCATCTTTTTTATATCACGTTCCATCTGTTCGCGCATTTCTTGCTGATTTTCCATCGGATCTTATCCTCCTCAACAAATCATAAAGCTGTGCCGCAAGCTCATTGTTATCGCGGTATCTCTCTTTCGGGTTCATTTTCATACATTTCACGATACAATCATTTGCAAACGAATTCATCCCGGGATTTTTCTCTTTCGGTTCTATGAATTTCTTCCACGAAAAAACGGAAGCGTCCGCAGAATAGTCAATCGGCCTCTTCGGGAGCTTCCCTGTATAGAATTCATACATTATAACACCAAGAGAGAACATATCAACCTTATCTCTTCCCGGATATGCAGATCCCCTGTCCATTTCAGGAGCTTTGTAAAACATTGTCCCCTCATACTGATTCGGGGTGGAAACGCTGATATCAAAATCTATCAGATACGCTTCGTTTTTAGGCCCTATCATTATGTTGTCGGGTTTTATATCTTTATGATAGATTCTCTTTTTTTCAAGGGTGCTGAGTATTTTTGCGATTTCAGCCATCCATCTGATGAAATTTTCTTCCGATGCAGTATTCATCAGCTGTTTCAGGTTCTGCCCCTTTATGAACTCCATAACAACGTAAAGCTTTAATTCTTTTTCATCAAAAAAAGTGTTGTGGATTCTTGGTATGTTGAGTCTTTCATCCTCCACCGCCACCATGGCCCTGACTTCAGACATGGCTTTTTTCAATGCGGTATTGATCTCATTCTTGTTTCTGCCTTCTATTTGAGTGACTTTTATCAGCACCCTTCTCATAAGGTCAAGGTCCTGAGAAAAATACACCATTCCATTGCTGGTTTCAATCTTATTATTGTCATCAAGATTATACCTGTGGGCACTGTTGAATGTAACTATACCTGACAAAAAATCACCCCTAGAATCCAAATATTTGTTTTACTTCAAGTATATCGGCACGCTCACTCGGATCTTCGATACGCATTCTTTCCAATAACGCCTTGATTTCTTCGGGCACTTCGTCTGAAAGTGCCGATATCGGAACAACACTTTTTGCAATCTGTCCGTAAAGTATATCGGAAATAAGCACCCCAAGAGAATAGATGTCCACCTTTGCAAGGTCTACGTTCACATCTTCCTCAAAGGACTCAAGCATTATCCATTCGAACGGGAGATATTTATAGAGCTTACTTTCATTAATCAGTTCTTTTGTGTCATGAACTGCTCTTTTTACAGTCGAGCCTATACCTTCGATTTTAGCAAAATCGAACTTGGTTATATACGGCACATACCTGCCGTTGAAATCACATATATAAATGCTTTCGTAATTAAGCATTCTGTGGAATATAGGGAATTCTTTCTTCTTGTATCCCACGACGCTTTCAACAACGCTTTCTTCAACAGGCGCAGGATCGGAAGCAGGAGCTTTCTTTTTCAATAAACCGAAAAGATTTCTGAACGACGGCTTTTCTGCAACCTGCTCAGGTACTGCTACGGGTTCTTGCTTTTCAGCCGGGGGTTCATCGGACACGGTATACTGAAGCCTGAAAAGACATTCTGAAATTCTCGAAGAAATTTTAATTCTTTCCTTCATCGTCATTTTCTTAAGAATTTCGTCATTGAGAGGCATCGGCTTTTTGCTGAATCTGTAGCTTATTATGTAATGGCTGTCCGGCGTAATGGATTCAGGGTTTATAGGCGTGACTTCCTGAACGGGAACTGTGCCTTTTACGATACCATCAACTTCATCCGCACTGGAATGAGTAAATGATATGATATTTCTTTTCAGAAGATTAAGATGCTTTTCATAGACGTTTTTCATCTCATATATTCTGAGAATATAGTACGCCTGAATATTATTGTGACTGTCAACTGTATGGGCAAGTATTTCTGCTGTGCATTTTGAACGGTCTCTGTCTGCGGGTATTATATATTCGTCTGTTATAAAATTGCCGACAGGGATTCTGGCGTCCGAAAATTTCTCTTTGATGATAATGTCTTTTTTTCTTGCAAGCTCAACAAAGAGAGAATGAAACAGTTCTATCGCAAGCTTTACATTTTTATAAGATATTCTCGGATAAGTCTCCTCTTTGCTTACTTTTATGTTTGAATGACTGAACGAATTTGCAAGATTTTTCAGAAAATCAAATCTGTACTTGATTTTGCTTGAGATAATTTTCCCGTTCATGTTTTCAAATTTATAGTTATCGCCGTCTTCTTTGAAATATTTGCTCTCTCTGAGCTTATAGACATAATCGCTCAGTGCAGGTTTATCGTTATTACGACTGACAACCTTGTTATACATGTTGGTTTCTTTCATAACACCGTACACAAAATTCTCAAGTGCCTGCCTGATTTCTGTCCCCGACTTGAAATAATCTATATAGAGGTTTTTTTCAGAAATCATAATATGCTCTACTGCACTTCTGATATGTTCATATACTTCCTGATTTTTAAACATATCCGCCGTAAACTGTTTTGCAAAATCAAAGTTACTCATATTTTAACCTCTATTAAAAAAATCATACGGTAAGTGTGTATTAAAATCATCGGGATTCATCTTGTTGCGATAGATTTCCCTTTGCTGCGAAACCGCCGCTTCGGATTTTCCCGTATATTTTGCGTACACCGCCCCGATAAGCGCATATCCGCATTTATTGTCACTGTCCTTTCCGAAATGTTTCATGGAATGCAGTTCGGATTTTGCTATATCCGCTATGGTTACGCAATCGTTTATGAGATATGTGTTTGCAAATTCCATACTCATTACAGACATACATCTTTTTTCGTTTTCTGTAATGTATTTCATCATCTTAGGATTCTTATGCACACTATGCGTTATGGTCTCTGTTGCAAAAAGCTGCTCCCATACTATCTTTTTGCTTTCAGGCTTGCGCTTGCTGAGCATTAATTTTATAGCGTCGATATAAAAGTCCATCGTCGCTGACAAATCCACGTCCTCATCGGTTATTGATTTCGTATCTCCGTAAAGCTCTTCTCTTTCACGGTCTTTTTTACCGTCTTTACCCTTGAGAACGTCGTTTATGGAACAAACAACGACTTCTTTTCCTTTTTCTCTGTCGTTGTTTTCTTTCGATTTAATGCTTTTGTATTTGTTGTTGACAGCTTTTTTCAGGTATCCGCAAAAACCGCCTTCTACAACTTTTTCAGGGTCGAATTTGTCAAGAATAGTATCACCACCAAGCAATAGCTTGTCTACGGCGATATCGTATTTTTCCTCGTTATTAATATAATAACTGTTCATCATTGATGACTTCATAATTCCGGAAAGGCATTTCTGCTTGTCTTTTCTTCCGTTCTGTATATATTCAATCACAAGCTTGTTAACTTCAGCATCGGTCAGCATTGTATCATACATCCTTTTTATTATAAATTGATTATTTTCTTCATAACTTCCAACGGGTTTTCAAAATCTTTTCCCGGTACTTTATGCATAAGAGAATTCATATAAAAGAGTGCTGAAACATCATAAAGCCCTGTTTTTCCTGTTGCGTGATTGTATGAGCCGTAAATCATAGCCTTTACATCTGTATTTTTTAGGTATTCGTAAGCGTAGCTCAACGCCATCATGATAACCACGGGAGTGGGCTTTGCACCGTAGGTTATATCGGCGTATATCTCATCCTCTTCGGAGAATTTCTCTACTATGTCTCCGAGAAGTGCATACTGCTTTTCAGGGGTTTCGGCAAGCGTTGTGACAAGCTTTGTTATTTTGTATTCAAAGCCCTTTTCCTTGCTTACCATATCAAGCTCGGCAATAAATTCGTCGTAGTTCTGCGGAACATTTTCGTGCTCGGTCATAGTCACGACAACTTCAACGGTTTCTCCGCTGACTGCGGAATTTGCTATCATAATCACTGCGGGGAATCTTGTTTCGATTTCGCTCGAAAGAAGCTCATTCCCGTAGGATTCATATTTTGTCCTGTGAAGATTTTCTTTTGGCTGCATGGGTATTACTGTGATGTATTTTTTCATTTCAGATCATTCCTTTTTGTATAATTTTATTTGTAAAATATGTGTAAAATCGTCTTTTTAATTATACCATATATGTAAAATATGGTCAATAAGCAGTTTGGTTTTATTAGTATGTCAACTTATATATTTTGCAATATTCAAGATAGTAGTCGTAACCGAACTTCTTGATATTCTCCGCTTCCATACGGAGAGCTCTTTCATATTCTCTTGTAACTTCGGTGAGAAATGCGATAAATTCAGGAGAATTCGGGTCTTCGTTGTTCTTGTACATATCACACAGAAGGTCTTCGTAGAAATCGGTTACGATATCCTGCATATAAAAGAAAATATCGCGCGGACTATCAAGTAAACTATAGTGTTCTTTTGAAAACCATATCTCCGTCTGAGGAAGATACTCGTCTTCGTAATCATAATGCTTTATAAATATTTTGCCTGTTACTTCTTTAAAAGGCTCGGCTTCAGCCAGCTTCTTTGAGAACATATCGGCTTCTTTTTCAATTTCGGGAATAACTTCGAGATATCTCTTTGCTCTCTCTTCTGCGGGAAGTACAGGTCTTATAGGTACTTTACCTGCAGGGTGTAATATCGGAAGAACGATTTCGTGTGGCTTGAAGGTTTTTACTGTGTATTTCATATTCATTTCTCCTTTTTGATTTTATTTTTTTCTTATATTTGTATATACTCCGTTTTTTGGTGCGATTAAGTTTTTTGCAGAATTTTTTGCGGTTTTTCACCTCCTTATATTATATATACTCCGTTTTTTAGTACGATTAAGTTTCAAGGCATAAAAAATCCCCTCACAATTAAGTGAGGGGATAAGATTAAAATGGCTAAAACTCTCTGTTAAATTCTTCGGCGGTATACTGCTGACCTCTGTAGGTTATTGTTATATTATCGCAGCCGTCGAACGCCCTGCCGTCGATTGTTGTCACGCTGTCGGGAATTGTTATCTCTGTGAGGCCTGTGCATCCCGAGAACGCATAGCCGTCAATCTGCTCAACGCTGTCGGGGATGTTTATTGTCGTCAGAGCCGTGCAGTTTTTGAAAGCGCACGCCTCGATTTCCTCTATGCCGTCGGGGAGAGATACCGTCGTGACATTCTTACAGTCGAAGAATGCACTTTCGCCGATTTCCATGACATCCCTGCCCTTGATTTCGTCGGGGATGAGAAGTTCCGTAGCGGTGCCTTTGTAGTCAGTGATGGTTATTCCGTCGAATTCTTCGCTGTATTCATAGGAATAATCGTGATTGTCGTTGCTTACATTCGCCAGCACTATAGCCAGAGCAATGCCGCAGACAGCGATAATTCCTGCCGCAGCAACAGCAATAATCTTTCCCGATGCTACTTTTTCCTCAGGTGTTTTCATCAACGTCATCCCCTTTCGCTGATTATTATACCATTATTTTCATTATAAAGCAAGATTTTTTGACTGCTGAGTTTTTCGGAGTCTTGCGTGGAATTGTAATGGATATGAAACGGAATTGTTATAGTTGATTAATGGTACTATTTTGGCGCGATAAAACCCCTGCCAGATATGGCAGGGGTGAATTATCGATATAAATTCAAGTTACTTATAACAGCGTTTGCAAGGAGTATATCCATTTTTTATTGCAGTTTCTTTGGTGACCTGCATGGGTTTGTCCATACTACTACAGTTTGGACTGACATGATATTTTGTACCGCCTTTTACAGGAACCCATACGAGATTACCGGCAAATTCTTCTTGGGCAGGAGTGGTTACAGAATTTCCGCCACTTCCTCTGTTGGAAGATGAATTGGATTTCTTTGTGGTCGTTGTTACCTTCGTAGTAGTTGTCACCGTTGTCGTTGTCTGCGGTGCAGTTGTTGTCGCTTTCGGGGTTGTTGTTACCGTTGTTGTAGTCTGCGGTACTGTCGTCGTAACCTTTGTGGTAGTAGTTACTGTTGTTGTGGTTTGTGGCACAGTTGTTGTCGCCTTTGGAGTAGTTGTCGTTAACGCTGTCGTTGTAGTCTGCGGTGTAGTGGTTGTCACTTTCGGAGTTGTTGTTACCGTAGTTGTAGTTTCGGGTACAGTTGTCGTAACCTTTGCAGTAGTCGTTGCTTCTGTTGTTGTTTGCGGTGTCGTTGTTTCTTCGGTAACTGTTGTCGCTTTAGAAGTTGTGGTTTCTTCTGAAGCTGTTATGATTAAAATTGTTGATTTTGTAGTTTCTTCATTTTCTAAAATATCATTGATTTCACATCCCATTGTAATTACAGCAAGCACGGACGCAAGAAGGAGAGCGGTTATTTTTTTCTTTGCCATAAAAAATCTCCTTTATCACATTAAATTAGTTAATAATTATATTATATCTATTTAAAATAGATGTGTCAACAATAATTACTTATAAAAATAGATATAACTATCATAATATAATGTACAATTATATTATTGGTGGTGATTGATATGAAAAATACAGATTATGATGATTTTGAAAAGAAATTTGCGCAAAGGCTTACAAGTTTAAGACTTCTCAAGGGAGTTTCTGCAAGAAGCATGAGCCTTGACATCGGACAGAGTGCGGGTTATATAAACAACATCGAAAACGGCAAGAGTATGCCCTCGATGATGATTTTCTGCTATATCTGCGATTATCTTGATATATCGCCCCGTGATTTTCTTGATTTCGATATCGACGACCCGTGTTCATCAAATGATTTTCTCTGTATGTTCAACGACCTTGACCACGAGGAAAAAGCCACTGTTATCTCAATTACTCAACAACTATTGAAAAATAAACTATAACACAATACAAAAAATAAAGGGTACCGAGCAACGGCTCGATACCCTTACTTATTTGTATAAAACTTTTAATCCATAATAACTCTGTTTCTTCCGCCTTCTTTTGCACGGTAGAGTCTTTCGTCAGCTACCTTGACATTATCCTCGATCGAAAGCGTTTTATCAATCTGTGTTACGCCGAAGCTCATCGTTGCCTTGATTTTAAGGTCTTCGAATTCGCACACGGATTCCTCAACAACCGAGCGTACACGCTCCGCCATTTCAGCGGCGGCAACAAGTCCCGTGTCGGGGAGGATTACGATAAATTCCTCACCGCCCCAACGGTACACACCGTCGCATATTCTGGAGTTACCGCTGATAAGCCCCGAAACATGCTTGAGCATTGCGTCGCCTGCGTTATGTCCGTATGTATCGTTGACCTTCTTGAAGAAGTCGATGTCGCAGATGAAGAGCGATACGGGATGAATTTCGTTCTCGTCGTTGAGGATTTTCGAGAACTTGTTCTTGTAGTCGTTGTAGAAGCCCATTCTGTTCTTGACGCCCGTGAGTCTGTCGTGCATTGAGTCGTCGAGGAAGCTCTCGGACTCGAGCGTTATTCCGCAGATAAATGCCGCAAGCGAAAGGCGTCTTGTGTCTTCCTCAAGGTCGAATTTGCCGTCGTTGTCGAGCTTGTTTATCGCCTGGTATGCACCGATAAACTCTCCCTTACAATTGGAAACGGGCATTACGAGTATCGACTTTGTGACATACCCCGTACTCTTGTCAACGCTTGAGTTGAAGTCGGGGTGGTTATAGGGGTCGTTTGTAACTATTGCGTGTCTTTCGAGGAGAGCCTTTCCGACAAGGCCTGTACCCTCGGGAATTGTAATTCTTCCCGTGCCGACAGCCGCTGTTGTCCAGATTTCGTGCTTGCGCTTATCCCATTTCCAGAAGCTCGCACGGTCTGCGTTTACAAGCGTTCTTCCGAGGTCGGTAAGCAGCTTGAAAATCTTTGTATGGTCGTTTGCGGCGTCACTGTCCGACTTTGACATTTCGCTGTATAAATCCTGTGTTATTCCGAAAATTCTGTCGAGGAGTTCCTCTGAGCTGACAGATAATGATGTGTTGATATCACTCATACAAATTCACCTTCTTGATTTTAATTACGATTACATATATTATAACATTATACCATTTATATGTAAATAGTTTTTTGCAAATAAAAGCGTTTGCTTTATCACGCTAACACGCTACTCTTATGCATTTTTTGTCATTTATATCAAAACAAAGAGAAAAATTAGTGCAAAAAGCTAATTTTGTGTTTCAGGTATTGCAATTGTAAACAAATTATGATAATATTATCGTAACAAATTAAAGGGCAAGGTATCCGAAAGGTTACCGCGCAAAGCAAGAGCCTTAACCGACGGTATGGCGGTCCTGCTGCATTTGTTGTGCATCAGAATCGTGTGGTCCGTCGGCTTTTTAATTATCAGGAGGTTTTTATATGCTTTCAAAGCTCCTTGCGTTGATGAAAACAAAATTATTCATAGGTATCGCCTCAGCTACGGCACTTGTGACAGTTTCGGTCGCTACGGTAATTGTCGTTACCGCTCCGGACGCTTACCGTACTCTCAAGGTGTTTGAGGTTGACGGCACTTCAATAGTACAGCGTTCGGACACCGACATAAATGCGTATGTCGGAATGAACCTCGAAAGCGGTGACACCGTTACCGTTGCCGAGGACAGCTCGATGCGTATAAATCTTGACGACAACAAATACATATCCCTTGACGGAGGGACTGTACTTGAGCTTATCGCAACGGGCGACTCGAAGAACAGCCTCACAACGATAAATCTCCGTGCGGGAACAATCCTCAACGAGATTACGGAAACCCTCAGCGAAAACTCCACATACACCGTAAACACGCCGAAGGCGACAATGGCTGTCCGTGGAACGAGCTTTGTTGTATCCGTTGAACGCCTCAAGGACGGAACATACCACACCCGTCTTTCGACAGCTCACGGAAAGGTTGCCGTTCAGCTTATCGACAAGGCCGGCGCTCCGAAGGGCAAAGAAGTTACGGTTGAGCCTGACAAGAGTGTTGTTATCGTGACAACACCCAACGAAGAAACCCTCTCCGACGCAGAAATCGACGGAAATTCATTCTTCGCAATATACGACACAGAAACGGGCGAGATTACTCCCATTTCCGAAGACGACGCAAAGACAGGCGTTGTATACGAAGAAATCCCCGAGAAATTCCTGCACCAGTTCATAAGAACAAACGACGATGATGAAATCGTTCTCGATGACGATGTCCTCGACAAGATTATGGACGCCCTTTCGGGAGATACAGACATTGTTCCCGAAGAAACAACAATCCCCGAAGAAACAACTCTCCCCGAGGAAACAACTCTTCCCGAAGAAACGACAATATCGGAGGAGACAACAATTCTCCCCGTAGAAACAATGGTTATCCCTGCTGAAACAACTGCACCCGCAGTGACAACAGCACCCGAAACCACAACCGTTCCCGAAACGACAACGGCGGCAACAACTACCAAGTCCTCCTCATCAGGCGGAGGTGGAGGCGGAGGTGGCGCCGTAGAAGAAGACCAATTCGAATTCCTCGCTTTCTATGAGGGCGAACAATCCGCAGAACATCATGAGCTTTATGTCGAAGGCGACACGGCGACTCTCCCCTCGGCACCGACAGGCTTTGACTCGTCAGCTTTCAGCTTCGGCTGGATAAATGTTTCATCGGGCTTTTCGGACGGAACAGGTCTTGCCGACGGTTCGGCAGACTATTCAAACGCATTCAGCTATGATTCTTCTCTTGTGACAAATGTATCTACGATTCTTCCTGCGGGAAGCACCGTGACAATCGGCACAGAGCATGTGAGATATGTCGGCGTTACATACTCGACGGTTACATATATGATTAACGGGACTTTATACAAGACCGACAAATATCTCACTATGGACTCGTCAGTACCAAGCAATCCCACTCCTTCCGACAGCCTACTTTACGACGATGCACACCCGTCCGCTGATTATGTCGCAACCTTCAACGGCTGGGATTACGAATTCTCTGACGGCAGCGGCAGTGCATCATCTGCGACTGTAATGAACAAAGAAACGGGAAGTATCATCGCAACGGCCGATGTGGATTTCGTAGAAAGAGCCAAAACAATAACTATTCACGCAGATGATGGCTCAACAACCACCTATGACACTGAAATCGGTTCCACAATCAACAAAAATGCTCTTACCAATGCCGTTCTGGACGAATGGCGTGACACCACCAGTGCTTCTTATAATGGTCTTGCCATTGTTAAAATGGGAACAACCTCCTCAAGCGACGATTTAAGCGAAATCATCGTTTCGGAGAGTACAGACGACATTTATGTATCTGTCGAAAGAATGTACAGTATCCCCATGCTTGACATAGATGATCCTTCGTATAACTGCGGTAATTATGAATTAAGTATATTCGATTTCGCCGCAACGACAATTACAGCCGACGCTGTAGGCTCGGGAATAGGCAGAAAAGTCCTGTATATCTCGGACGACCCGGATAATGCGGACAGCAGCACCTATACCTTTGCCCAAAATGCAGTTCCGCCATCCAGTCTTTATGTCAAGGTAAATGTCACGGTCAATATGGTAACAACCGAAGGCTCTTATGCGATGACTGTCGCATACGGCGAGGCATTGACGGGCGGTACAATCGTCACGGCACATTGCGACAACATCTCCCGTTGGAGCAACGCTATAAGCGTAGAATTCGAAGGACTGTCTGATACGGCAATTCCCGCAGAAAACAGCGGTGACGATAGTATAACCATAAATTCCGACGGTATGACGGTTTATTACTCGGTAAAATACTCTTTGCCTATTGATATTGTAAAAAGAAGCAATACATCAACATCAGGATCAAGGACTCTAACCTCTCTTAACAGCCAGAGCTTTGTACTGGATGCGTATACAATTTGCACCGTTGTAAGAAGCGACCTTAATACAAACAAAATTGATGGCACTCTTTATCTGGGTCAGAACAACAATACCGTTACTGCATCAGTTCCGTGGACGATTGCCTCCGAAGCAGAATATGAACGCTGTAATGACGGCGGCGGCAGACATGTAGTATATGCCGAGGCGACTTAACTGAAAACCTCACGATAACTTCCACAAAATCATACCGCACCGAAAAATGTGCGGTATGATTTATTTTATGAAAGGTGATTTTTATGGTAAAAGAAATAATCCGTGACGAAGAATTTTTAAAGATAAAATCAACGCCCGCCACAAAGGACGATATTCCCGTTGCCGACGACCTCGTGGACACACTCACCGCAAATGCGGAGCGTTGCGTGGGCATGGCGGCGAATATGATAGGCGTTTCAAAGCGGATAATCGTCTTCTACGACGGTGACACGCTGACGGAAATGTTCAACCCCGTAATAACAAAGCGTGAGGGGAAATACGAAACCGAGGAGGGCTGTCTTTCCCTCGTCGGAAAGCGCAAGACCACACGCTACAAGAAAATCAAGGTCGAGTGGGAGGACAGGCTTTTCCGCAAGCGGATAAAGACCTTCACCGATTTCACGGCGGAGATTATACAGCATGAAATCGACCATTTCGACGGTGTTATAATATAAACGGGCGACTGACTTATAAGCACTGCCGAAAGAATTGCCAGCATGAAATCGACCATTTCGACGGTGTTATAATCTGATTCATACAGAAACTTTATATGTATAATCGAGGGGAATCTTTCTGAAGAAAGGTTCCCCTCATAAATCTGAAGTTTTCGGAAAGGAGTCTGAGGAAAAACCTTTTTCAAAAGGGTTTTCCTCAGTAAATACATAAAAATCCCTGAGCGAGTAGCTCAGGGATTTATTTTTATTCTTCTACGGGAGGTTTCTTCCTCGGTCTGCCACGCTTTTTCTTGGGTGGCTCCTTGGGAGCTTCCTCTGCGCTGTCAAGGAAGTCAAACGCCTGCTCGGTCGAGGGCGGTTCTTCCTCTGTCGGAAGGTCATCCTCGATTACCGTTGCGTCACCGAAATTGAACATATCGTTTATGTTCACTTCATCGGCGGGAGCGTCTTCTTCGTTGCTCTCACTTTCCTCGCTTTCGGTTGCGGGGTCAAAGCTGAAGAGTGCGTCTATGTCCGTATCTTCCTCGTCGGGAGTTTCTTCGTCTTCGTCCTCACTCTCGGGTGCAGGGCCGAAGTTGAAGAGGTCGTTTACGTCTGTTTCCTCATCGTCGGAAGTTTCTTCGTCTTCGTCCTCACTCTCGGGTGCAGGGCCGAAGTTGAAGAGGTCGTTTACGTCTGTTTCCTCATCGTCGGAAGCTTCTTCGTTCTCGTCTTCACTCTCGGGTGCAGGGCCGAAGTTGAAGAGGTCGTTTACGTCTGTTTCCTCATCGTCGGAAGCTTCTTCGTTCTCGTCTTCACTCTCGGGTGCTGACGAGAAGTTGAACAAGTCGTTTACGTCTGTTTCCTCATCGTCGGAAGTTTCTTCGTCTTCGTCCTCACTCTCGGGTGCAGGGCCGAAGTTGAAGAGGTCGTTTACATCTGTTTCCTCATCGTCGGAAGATTCTTCGTCTTCGTCCTCACTCTCGGGTGCAGGGCCGAAGTTGAAGAGGTCGTTTACGTCTGTCGTTCCCTCGTCGGAAGCTTCTTCGCCCTCGTCCTCACTCTCGGGTGCAGGCTCGAAGTTGAAGAGGTCGTTTACGTCTGTTTCCTCATCATCGGGAGCTTCTTCGTCTTCGTCCTCACTCTCAGGTGCAGGCTCGAAGTTAAAGAGGTCGTTTACGTCCGTTTCCTCATCGTCGGAAGATTCGTCTTCTTCGTCTTCGTCGCTTGCAGGTGCGGGTGCCGACGAGAAATTGAACAGGTCGTTGACATCGGCAGGTGCTGAATTGAAATTGAACAAATCGTCTACATTCGACGAAGTTCCGCCGTTGTCGGAATTATCATCGTCATCATCGTCGCTGTCAACGGGTGCAGGCGCTGATGTGAAGTTGAACAGGTCGTTCACGCTGCTGTCGTCAGAGCCTCCGAATGACGAACTGCTGTAATCGTCGTCATCGTCATCATCGTCGTCATCGTCACGGGTGATGTACGGGTTATCGTCGTCGTTATAATCGTAGCTTTCGAAATCGCCCTCGTACTTGAACTTCGATACACGGTCGGCAAGCTGTTCTGCCTGTGCAAGAAGAATTTCTGCCGAGTCGGAGCTGGTCTGTGCCGTAGAGGTGTTATCGTTGATAACTTCCGTAATCTGCTCAACGCCCTCGTTGATCTGTGCGATGTTTTCTGCCTGCTCCTGCGAAGCACGGGTGATTGATGATACCTCGTCGCTGATTGTTGACGCATTCTCTACGATTTCGTCAAGCGCAACTGCGGTGTACTTTGCAAGTTCCGAGCCCTTTTCTACATTCTCTACCGAACGCTGAATAAGCTCTGCCGTTCTTCTTGCCGCATCCGCCGACTTCGCCGCAAGGTTTCGTACTTCGTCGGCAACAACCGCAAAGCCCTTTCCTGCGTGACCTGCACGGGCAGCCTCGATAGCGGCGTTGAGTGCGAGGATATTCGTCTGGAATGCAATATCGTCAATTACACGGATAATCTTTGAAATCTGCTCGGACGATTCGTTGATGTCGTCCATCGACATGAGGAGCTGGCTCATCTGGATGTTGCAGACATTAATCTTGTTCTGTACATCGTCAACGAGTTCCTCTGTCTTTTCAGCGGCCTTTGCGTTGAGGTTTACCTGCTGTGATACTTCCTCAAGCTGCAGTGAAAGCACTGCGATTGCCGCAGACTGTCTTGTAGCGCCGTCGAACATATCGCTCGACGCAAGAGAGAATGAGTTTGCACCCGAGTTAACCTGCTCGGACGAGATGCTGATGTCCTCGAAGGTTTCACGGAGCTTTGCAAGGATACTGTTGAAGCTGTCCTTGATTTTCACGAAGTCGCCCCTGAACTGTCCGTCCATCTCGAATGCGACATCGCCCGCTGCGATACGGTTGAGTGCGTCTGCTATACGGTCAATATACTGCTTGAGTGAGTATATCGTTTCTTCAAGTGATGATGAAAGTATGCCGACTTCGTTCTTCTGGTTTGAAACCTCGACGGGTGAGTTGAGGTCGCCTTCGGAGAGTCTGCGGAGTCTTTCCGTTGACTGTGTTATCGGCTTTACTATCTGGCTTACAATAATGAATACCACAACAACAATTCCGATAAGGGAGATTATTCCCGTAACGATTGCCGCTGTAATTCCTATGCTCATCTGTCCTGTGAATTCGGACTTCGGTGCGGTGAACACGAACTTCCAGCCGTCAGTTCCCCGGATTGTCGTCCAGCCCGCAACCATTTTTTCGGTCTTGTACTTGTATGAGCCTACGCCCGATTCGTCAAGGGCAACCTTTCCTTCGAACTTCGCCATACTGCGATAGGTTCTGTCCGCCTTTGCCGCCTGCACGACATTAAGCTCTCTCATCGTGTCGTATTCGGTTGAGGCAATTCGTGTGCCTTCCTTGTCGATGATGTAGCCGCTTCCGACTGTTGTCTGACCGAGAAGGTCGCAGAGCCTTGCGGAGTCGTAAAGCACCACGAGAACATCGCCTGTCGCCGCCTTCTCGCCGTAGAGTACGGGAGCGGCAACGCTGAAGTATGCAACACCGCTGTGTACCGACATTTCGGAAAGTGATGTCTGTCCGAACTCGGCAGCTGCGGCATAATAATCAAAACGCTGCTGATATGTAAGTACCGATTCGCTTATTGTCGAAACGATAACCTCGTCATCCGAGATAAGCGCATAGCCCATCCAGTTATTCTTTTCAGCCATCGAGTCGAGGTAGTCTGTCAGCTTTGCCTCGTTGTCTGAATTTTCTGCGATGTAGGCATTGCCTGCAACACCCTCAACCTCGGACTTGAGGTTTTCAAGTGCGCCGCTGATGTAGAGCGCCTGTCCTTCGGCGGTTTCCGCAAGCATTACATCTATTGAATTGTTTGTCGTCACTGTGAGGTTTATCGCACTCACGATAACGAACGCCGTGCATATTGCAAGCGCCGAGCCTACGATGTAAAGCATCAGCTTTGCACGAAGACTCTTGAAATTAATCTGTATATCCCAGTTTCTTGGGTCAAGCCTTGAAAAATCAGGCATATTGAATTTCATAACGTACCCTCCCGGTAGAAAGATATTATTTGATGAAATTATACCATATTGTATGTGTATTTTCAATGTCCTTTGTGTAAATAATGAAAAATTCGGTGTTTTTGATAGATTTTTATAGTGTTTATTATACAATAAAAATAAGAATACCGCTGTTTTGTTTCAGCGTGTTAGTGCAATAAACCATCATTGACATTTTGTAAGGAATGCTATATAATGTAGTCGTGTGGAGAATTCCTCACGGATTACGCTGAAAAGGGGGCGGAGGTATGTCGTCTTCTGACAAGAAAATCAAGGAACTTGAAAACGAAATCCGCAGAATGCAGAAGGAAAATGAAAAAACATTTTCCGACACTTCGGCAGGACTGCCGTCAAGACCGAAAAAGACCCGTAACGAACTTCTCGAATTCTTCATAGGTCTTATTCTTCTCGGTGTGGGACTTTTCTGGCTGTTTCAGCGCACATCGGTGCAGACCTTCGGCATCTTCGGCGGTGCAGGCATTGCACTCGGGAATTTTCTTATTCCCACAGGGGCGGTTATAATCCCGCTCGTTATCGGAATTATACTTCTCTTCTTCCTCGACAACCGCATTGTAGGATGGGTTGTCACGGTTCTCGGCCTTGCGATAATCGTTCTTGCGATTATTCTCAGCGTCAGAATCAATTTTGAGAGAACAAGTATGTTCGACTTCATTCTTATGTTCGGATTTATGGCGGCAGGCTCGGGACTTCTCCTGAGGGTGCTGTTCAGAAAAAGAGATAATACTTAATTTAAGGGAGGAACTCAAAAATGTCAATTTTCACAAGACTCGGAGATTTGCTCAAATCAAACATCAACGACCTCATCGACAAGGCTGAAGATCCCGAAAAGATGGTAAAGCAGATTATCATCGATATGGATAAGGAGCTTGTAAAGTCAACCCAGGCACTCGGAAAGGCAATGGCTTCCGAACGCCAGATTGAAAAGCAGCTCAACGACGCAAAGGCAAAGTCAGCTGACTGGGAATCAAAGGCTAAGGCTGCTCTCGCCGCAGGCGACCAGGAACTCGCAAGAAAGGCTGTTGCCGAAAAGGTAAAGGCCGACGAAAATGTTGCTAAGTTCCAGCAGATGTACGACACAGTTGCCGCACAGACTGCTGCTATAAAGACACAGGTTGAAGAGCTCAAGTCAAAGCTCGAGGACGCAAAGAGCAGACAGGCTATGCTCATTGCACGCTCACAGATGGCTGACACACAGAAAGACCTCGCTGAGTCACTCGGCGGGATAGGCTCATCAAACGCATTCGCAAAGATGGACAAGATGGAAGAAAAAATCAGCCGCAAGGAAGCTGAGGCTCAGGCATTCAGCGATATTTCAGGTGTTTCGACAGCATCAAGCACAGACCCTTTTGAAGACCTCGAAAAGAACCAGAAGATTGAGGCTGAACTCGCAAGACTTATGGGTCAGTAAGAATAAAACAAAGCAAGGGTATCGGATTTCTCCGATACCCTTTTTTATATTCATATTTTCTACATCGGGTTGCCCTGATTGTCGTATGCCTGACACTTCACGAACTCGTCGTTTTCGTTGTATTCGTATACCACATAGTCAGTAAGCCAACCTGCGTATGTATAAAGATTCATCTTCACAAGCTGTCCGTTTTCGTTGTATTCGAATGTGTTGTAGTAGTCAATCTGACTCATATAGTTATAACTCTCATACTTTACCATATTGCCGTTATCATCATACTGATATGTATAGTATCCGAGCAAGCCGTAGCCATCATATTCAGAGTGCTTCACGAGTCGGTTTTCCTTGTCGAATTCGTCTGTATAATACCAACTCATAGAGCCATTCGCATTATAACCGACATACTTGATAACATTGCCGTTTTCGTCAAATTCCTGAGTATAATAGTTATCGACAGAGCCATCGGCTTTGTAATTTATACTCTTTACTTTATTGCCTTTTTCGTCATATTCGTTTGTGTAATAATAGTTGATGGTTCCGTCGGGATTGTAGCGGGTATACTTTGTCCAGTCACCTTTGTCGTCATATCCGTATTCGGCGTATTTCATAACCGACCCGTCGGGATTTTTAAAAACGACTTTTTGGGGATTCTCTCCTTCATATTCGGCCTCATAGGAATAGCTCAACGTTCCGTCGGCGTTGTATATTTCTCCTCTCAGGTCATTGCCGTCATCATTGAGAGTTCTTGCCATATAGCCTGTATACCTGCCACCACCGTTGAAATATATGTACCTGTCGTTTCTTACGCCGTCGAATTCTCTTATAGTCGGCACTCCGAGAGTGTCGAACTCAACCTCTCTTTCAGGCTCGGGAGGGGGAGGAGTTGTAGTCGTTTCCTCCGTCGTCGTTTCGGGGGCGGTTGTTTCTGCCGCTGTGGTTGTTTCCTCTGCGGCGATCGTTACTTTCGTTGCCGCTTCGGGCGAAGCGCCTGCACCGCAGGCTGTCATTCCGATAACAAGAAACGATGCCAGAACTGCGCTCAAAATTCTTTTCTTCATATCATCTGCTCCTTTTTAAACAGCAATAACAGGCACCCATGTATTGCCTTTTACTGTGAACTTCTCTCCGCCTGCAACATACAATGCACAGAGCATTCTTTCATCGGGGGAAATCTTTCCGTTCCCGTCAATATCAATAGCCTGAAAGCCTTTTGACTTCAGATAATCATCGGGGGTATCTGTTACAGTTGCCATAAGTGCTTTTTCTTCATCGGTCAGGAGTCGTGATGTTGCTCCGCATCCGAAATCAATAACCGTTCCCACTGATTTGTTGCTCATATAAAGCCAGCTCCAGTAAGTGTTGCCCGAATCAAGTGTGCATTGTTCAAGCAAAAGTCCGGGGTATTGTGTTCCGCCGTATGCGTTTCTGAGCTTTGCTACGGGTTCGCATTCGTAATACGGGAAAACCATCATTGTCATTCCGCCTTCGGGAAGATACAAAAAGTAGTACTGCGGAGATTCGCTCTGATCTATCTGTGTATTCGGTTTTGCTGCGGCTGTTGTTGCTTTTGTAGTCGTTGCTGTCGTTGTGGCTGCGGTTGTGGTCGCCGCCGCAGTTGTTGTCGCTGTCGTCGTTTCAACAGTTGTCGTTTCCTCCGTAGTTGTTTCGGGAGTTGTTGTCGTTTCCGCCGTGGTCGTTTCGGGAGTTGTAGTCGTTTCCTCCGTCGTCGTTTCGGGGGCGGTTGTTTCTGCCGCTGTGGTTGTTTCCTCTGCGACGGTCGTTACTTCCGTTGCCGCTTCGGGCGAAGCGTCTGCACCGCAGGCTGTCATTCCGATAACAAGAAACGATGCCAGAACTGCGCTCAAAATTCTTTTCTTCATATTATCTGCTCCTTTTTCCTATTTCTGATGTTATTCCGCAGGCGGTAATATTTTTATAAAACTACCGTATATGCGAATACTTAACATACAGTTGATTATAACACGGAAATAAATAAATTACAATAGTTTTAACACAAATTGTATAGGAGAACTTAATATGGAGTTGAATTATGCGCTGATAGGTGCAAGAATTAAAAAAATACGCAAATCCCGAAAGATTACACAGGACAGACTTTCTGAAATGGCAGGGATTTCTCCTCAGCATTTGTCACAGATTGAAAGCGCAAAGACCAAGCTGTCCCTGCAGGTGCTTGTCAACATCTGCAATTCGCTTGATGTCACAACGGACAAAATACTCTGCGATGTGCTGACAGCAGAGACCGCAACCGAAATCAATTCCGATATTGCGGAGGTTTTCGAGGGCTGTACTTCCGACGAGGTTTACCTGATGCTTGCCGTTGCGGAAAACCTGAAGAAAAACCTGAGACTGAAAAAAATGACGCCGAATCACGAATGAGTGTTCGGCGTTGTTTTTATTGAAAATAAATTTTATCTTATGCAAAATACCTGCGGTGGCTCACCGCCTGAGTTCGATTTCAACAATCTGCGGGCGGTTGAAAAGGCGTAACCCTCCCAGTCCACGACTGACAACCATATCCGTATTTCCGAGGGAATACCTGCCCTGATAATACTCGGGGAAGAACTTTCTTCCCGGGGAGAATACCCCTCCCAGCTTGCCGAGGCGTACCCCTCCGCCGTGAACATGGCCCGAAAGTACAAGGTCTGCGCCCCACTCGGAATAAACCGCAAAGTCAAGCGGATTGTGTGCCATTACAATGGAAAACCTCCTGCGTGAAGGTGCGTCGCCGATAAGCCTGCGCATATCCCCGACAGTGAACGGGTCGTGGCGACGGTAGCTCCCGTTTTTCTTGTAGAAATTCAGCGCATACCACATTCCGTACAGGTCGATGGCACTTCTTCCACGGGTGATGATGACACGGTCGTTGTTGAGCACCTGCACACCTGCGCCACGAAGCTCCGAAAAGAGTATCGAGAGCTGGCGGTCGGTGAGGTCAAGCTCGTGATTTCCGATGGTGTAGTAGGTCGGAAACTCCCTCGCTATTCCCCTTGCAAGATTTAAAAACGGCTCGAAATTTCTGTCCTGACGGCTGACCATATCCCCCGTCATTACAACGAGGTCGGGCTTTATTTTCTTTATCTTCCGTATCAGTCGGCGGTTCTTGTGCCCGAACGAACGGCAGTGCAGGTCGGAAAGATGAACTATCCTGAACCCGTCGAAATCGGGGGTGATTTTTTCCGAGGAAATAACCTGCTTTTCACTTTCGAGAGAATAGTTTTCTATCATAAACAGCGCCGCCATTGACAGCGTTCCTCCGACAAACGCCGAGCGCTTGAAATCCCATTTATACTCCGTCATATTATCATTCCTTCCGATTTTGTTTTACGTTAAGGATATTATAACACAAAAACGCAGAAAATTGCAAAAAAGTTTACGATTTGGCGGTGATTGATTTTGACTTTTATGATAATCCGTGCTATAATATTTATGTATATTTTTTCAGGAGGTCGCTATGGCAGAAATTTATTCACTCGGAATTGATGTCGGCTCTACAACCGTCAAGACGGTTATTGCCGATGACGACAATAAAATTCTCTACTCAAAATATCAGCGACATTTTTCCAAAGTAAAGGAAACTGTCGAAGAACAGATTGAAATAATCATGCGTGAGTATCCCGACGCACAGTTCAGACTTTCGATTACAGGCTCCGCAGGACTCGGACTTGCCACAAAGGCTGAGCTTCCTTTCGTTCAGGAGGTTTATGCGGCGTTTGTTGCGGTAAAGAACACCTATCCCGACACTGACGCTGTTATCGAACTCGGAGGAGAGGACGCAAAAATCATCTTCCTCTCGGGCGGAATAGAACAGCGTATGAACGGCTCCTGCGCAGGCGGTACAGGTGCGTTTATCGACCAGATGTCATCCCTTCTCGGAATTACAACCGACGAAATGGACGCACTTGCCGCAAAGTCACAGAAGCTCTACCCCATCGCCTCAAGATGCGGAGTGTTTGCAAAATCCGACATACAGCCCCTTCTCAACCAGGGCGCAAAGCGTGAGGATATTGCGGCGTCAATCTTCCAGGCGGTTGTTGACCAGACCGTATCGGGTCTTGCACAGGGAAGAAAAATCGAGGGTAAGGTTCTTTTCCTCGGCGGGCCGCTTTCATTCCAGAAGGAACTCCGCAACGCATTTGTGAGAACTCTCGGTCTTGAGGGTGACAATGCGGTATTCCCCGAAACAGCACCTATATTTATGGCTTACGGAAGTGCCCTCTACGCTAAAGAACATTCCGAGCCTATGATACTCGAAGAGGCTCTTGCAAAAATCAGAAATGCACCCGTGACAGACACTATCATCACGGGCGACAGACTTTTCACCACGAAGGAAGAATATGCCGACTTCGTTACCCGTCACAGCAAGTGCGACCTTCAGTACGAGGATATTTCAAAGTACGAGGGTGACGCTTACCTCGGTATCGACGCAGGCTCGACGACGACAAAGCTCGTGCTTATTACTCCCGACGGAAAGCTCCTCTACAACCACTACTGTGCGTCAAAGGGACAGCCTCTGGAAATCATCTCAAAACAGCTTGAGGAGATTTACAGTCTTGCAACCGACAAGCTCGTAATCAAGGGAAGTGCTGTTACAGGCTACGGTGAAGACCTCATCCGTGCAGGACTCCGCTGCGACTTCGGAATTGTTGAAACCGTCGCACACTTCAAGGCGGCTGCATTCTTCTGCCCTGATGTTGACTTCATCATCGACATCGGCGGACAGGACATCAAGTGCTTCAAAATCAAGAACAACGCTATCGACAGCATTATGCTCAACGAGGCGTGCTCATCGGGCTGTGGCTCGTTCATACAGACATTTGCATACGCTATGGGTTACGACATCGCAGAATTTTCAAGGCTCGGACTTTTCGCTGAAAAGCCCGTTGACCTCGGCTCACGCTGTACGGTGTTCATGAACTCAAACGTAAAGCAGGCGCAGAAGGACGGAGCGTCGGTTGAAGACATCTCCGCAGGACTTTCGGCGTCTATCATCAAAAACGCAATCTATAAGGTTATCAGAGCGAACTCTGCCGACGAACTTGGTCAGCACATCGTCGTTCAGGGAGGGACATTCCTCAACGACGCAGTTCTCCGCTCATTTGAAATGGAGCTTGGCAGAAATGTTACCCGTCCCGCAGTTGCAGGACTTATGGGTGCTCTCGGTGCGGCTCTCTACGCAAAGGAGCATGAGGAAAGTGCAGAAAGAAAGCTCCTCACCAAAGCGGAGCTTGCCGACTTCTCCTACACTTCAAAGGGCGTTGTATGTCAGGGCTGTACCGCACACTGCAACCTCACGGCGATAGGCTTCTCCGACGGAAGAAAATTCATCTCGGGCAACCGCTGTGAAAAGGGCGCAGGCATAAAGAGAGAGACGGAAGTTCCCTGCCTTTATCAGTACAAGTACGAAAGACTTCTCTCTGTTGTCGAGGGTAAGCCGATAGGCGAGCCGAAGGCAAAGGTCGGAATACCTCTTTGTCTTGGTTTCTACGAACAGCTCCCCTTCTGGCACAGAGCGTTTACGGAGCTTGGCTTTGAAGTCGTAATCTCCGAAGAAAGCACCCGTGACACCTACTACAAGGGTCAGGATACAATCCCGTCGGATACGGTATGCTACCCTGCAAAAATTGCACACGGACACATTGAAAGCCTTCTGCAGAAGGGCGTGGATTTCATCTTCTTCCCCTGCGAGAGCTACAATGTCGATGAGGGTGACGGCGACAACCACTACAACTGCCCCGTTGTTGCGTACTACCCCGAACTTCTCAAGGCGAATGTTCCTGCACTTACAGAGGATAAATTCCTCTATCCGTATATCGACATAAATCTTCCCAAGCACTTTGCAGAGGCTATGGAAAAGGCTCTCCACAAGTACGGCGTGAAGAAAAAGGACATCAGCGAGGCGTACAAGAAGGCGTGGGCGGCGCTTGACAGCTACCGCAGTGACATCATCGCTAAGGGAGAGGAAATCGTAAAGCACGCAAGAGAAAACGGTCAGCAGATTATCGTTCTTGCGGGAAGACCGTACCACCTCGACCCCGAAATCAACCACGGTATTCACAAGCTCGTCACATCGCTCGGAATTGCGGTTATCACCGAGGACAGCATATCACACCTCGGCCATGTCGAGAAGCTCTCGGTACTCAACCAGTGGACATATCACTCCCGTCTTTACAAGGCGGCGCAGTACGTAACCACACAGCCCGATATGCAGCTTGTACAGCTCGTATCGTTCGGATGCGGTATCGACGCTATCACAACCGACCAGGTGCGTGAAATCCTTGAGGCAGGCGGAAAGCTCTATACACAGCTCAAGATTGACGAGATAAACAACCTCGGCGCCGCAAAGATAAGACTGCGCAGTCTTGTTGCCGCTGTTGAGGAGAAGGGGCGTAACACACAGGCAAAGTAAATTTACTTTGTCCGCACGGTAACTATACAAATGATAGATTAAAAGAAAAGGGTACTGAGATTTTCAGTACCCTTTTATGTTTGTTTCGTCTCGCGCGGAGTTCCTCCGCTCCCGACGACTTTCTTTCCGTACGCACGGAAAGAAAGCAAAGGGGCGCTCCTGCGGAGAGCTTACGATTTTTTGTGATACCGTTCGCATACGCTCACTCTAACAAAAAATCGTTGTATACTTTTCCGCAAGAGGCAGTAAAAAATATTTTATCGGGAGTTATCTCTCTTATGCGGTTTAATCAGTCGCATCGGTTTTTCTTGCTGGTACTAGTGCGGGTTGAAAATACTCCGTGCGGGCGCATTGGCAGGGCTAGCTAATGGCGCGGGACATTTGTTATCCCGCACGGATATAATGACAACATTTTCAACCGCCGCAGCGTCGGCGGGGAAAATGTAGCCTCTGCGGCGAGCAGTCGCATTTTGCCTACTTTTTTGCGAAACAAAAAGTAGGTCGCACTCCGCAGAGTGCGAAAGCTCTCTGGCATAACGCTTGTATCGTCACCGAGCGGATAAAGTAAATCTGTTTTATCCGTGCGTCACGCTTGCCCCAGGCGGTTCGCCTGCCGCAGAGTGCGAAATAAGGCGTTTTGTTTGTGTAATTGCTATAAATTTACGGCAACAGGGGGAATACGATTGGCGGAAACTCCGAATAAAAGCCACTTTGCTTGAATTTATCCGAAATGTAAAGTATAATGTGTTTAAAGTCGGTGTAACGGCACCGCCGCCATACACCAACGGGGAACAAACGGCGGAATTTTATTATGGAGAGAAAACAATGAAGAAGATTTTTGCACTTGTTGCGGCTTTGTCGATGCTCACAATGGCTATGACAGGCTGTACAGAAAAGAACGCTCCCGTTGCTGAAACGGAAACAACCACAGCAGAAACAACAACTGTTGCCGAAGAAACAACCACAGCAGAAACAACAACAACGGCGGCAGAAACAAAAGAGCCTACCATCGAAGAAGTGTACGATTCAATAGCTGACGGCCCCTGGGCACACGCTTTTTCAGCAAAGATGAGCGAATGGGAAGAAGGAAACATAAAGATATACGCTGAAATGGAAGAAGACGGCGTATCAACAGAAATTGAAATGGAAAAGTTCGGTCAGAACGCTTACCTCAAGATGAACATTGCAGGTAAGGTTGACATCGTTACAATCGTGTGTGACGGATATACATACATGATTGACGACGCAACAGCATCGTACAGCAAGGAGCTTTCGGAAGACGCTGACGACTCATTCGTTGACGATGGCGGAATTGACGAATTCATTTCCGCAGGCGGAGAAGACGGAACAGAATTCCCCGAAATGCTTGACTCGGGCATAGAGGAAATCAACGGCGAAAAGTACATCTACGAAGAATACGAGGGCGAGCCTGTTGAAAACGAAGACGGAACAACTCTCAAAACAACACTCAGATACTATTTCGACGCTCACGCTAACATCAAGTATGTAAAGCAGACAGACGAAACCGGCAAGGAAACCCTCGCTGTGTTTGAGGTTGAATTCTGCGACGAACCCGACGCAACAGCATTTGAACTTCCTCAGGGCTACAAGGAAGTTACTTCCGACGAAATGGGACTCATTCTTATGATGAAGCTCTTCTCGGTAGCGGCTGAAATGGAATAAAATTATAAAAAGCCGTTTCCTGAGCGAAGCGGCTTTTCTGATATTCGGAGGTTGCAGATGGAAGTAATAATCATTATAGCTATTCTGTTGCTACTGGGAATAATTTTTCAGGTCGACCGCACCGTTGTTATCCTGATAGCGCTCGCTGTTCTCTGTGTGGTTTCGCTCCTGCTGGCGCTGTTCTTTCTTGTGGCATGCACGCTCCTTGTAACATCGTCACGGAAGAAAGCAGAATGCGACGGAACCGATACTCCCGAGGGCAGAAAAATGAAGGTTGCGTTCTATCTTATTGGGGGCGAAAGATACCCCTGCATCTTCCCGTCGGAAGGACTGAGCGAGGATAAATTCTACCGCAAGGGCGAGGCGAGGACGGTATTCCTGCACAAACGGCTTAAAAGGGTTTTCGACAGATACGCCGTTATGACCTGCGTTCTGGGACTTGTTTTCGGAATATCCTCGTCACTGGGACTCTGCTACCTCTGGCTTTCACTTTTCTGAGTAAAGCCCGTACAGAAGGCTTATATGTATTTCGAGGGGAATCTTTCTGAAGAAAGGTTCCCCTCGTACTCCCCTTCAAAGACTTTTAAGCTAAAAATACTCCCACAGGGTATATAACCTGTGGGAGTATTTTTGAATTTAAAGTTTTAGGAAAGGAGTTTGAGGAAAAAACTTTTTCAAAAGGGTTTTCCTCAATATACATAAACTTCTGTACGGGTTTATCAGCCCATAATAAGATACACGAAGTATCCTGCGTAGCACACGAGCATTGTTATACCGCCCCAGCGTCTTATCTTCTTTTCCTTATCGAAGATTATGCAGAGGAGGAGGAGAATTGCCGCCGCAATTGCGATAATTCCGTCGATAACGAATTTCGGCTCGTAAGGTATCGGGCAGATTACTGCTGTAAGACCGAGTACAAAAAGGATGTTGAAGATGTTACTTCCGACGATGTTACCCACTGCAATGTCGGAGTTGCCTTTTTTCCCTGCAACGATTGACGTCACAAGCTCGGGGAGAGATGTTCCGAGGGCAACGATTGTAAGGCCTATAAGTCTGTCGCTCATACCAAAGGTCTTTGCGATTACCGTTGCACCGTCAACTGTGAAGTCACTTCCGAGGATAATCCCCGCAAGACCGAGGAGCGTCATAAGAATAAGGAGCCATACGGGCTTTTTCTTCTTGGGTTCTTCGCTTTCTTCTTCGCCACCACCGTTTTTGGATGTACGGATAAGATAAACGAAAAATACTGCAAAAACAGCAAGGAGGATAATTCCTGCTATAAGTCCGAGCTCTCCGAGAAGTCCGCCCATAACAACAAGAAGAGCTGTGATGAAGATTACAAACGGGATTTCATACCTGAGGGTATTCTTCTGCACGGTAAGGGGGGTTATGCAGGAAGTGACGCCGAGTATTATGAAAATATTCAGTATGTTGCTTCCGATGACATTTCCTATTGCCACGCCTGTGTTCTGGTTGAATGCCGCCGTGATACTTACAGCAGCCTCGGGAGCGCTTGTTCCTAATGCTACTATCGTCAGTCCGATGATAATCTGCGGAATACCGAATTTGTCGGCAATCCCCGATGCACCGTCAACGAAGAAATCTGCGCCCTTGATAAGAAGCGCAAATCCTGCAATCAACAGCAGGATGTTGAGAAAAAGTTCCATAGAGTGTACCTTCTTTCCGACCCTTAAAAAAAGCAAGCCTCCCACTATCAAGAAGATGACAGTAAAAGTCTTGCAGTTTAATTACGATACGGATATTTCTATCGGTAATGTCGCCATCGTAAACACACATCGTCGTCATGTGTGCCGCTACTCCCTTTTTTGGCTCGATTATTGCCGGGTCTTTTTTATTTTGGGTTTTTGCTAGAAATATTCTAGCATAATTTTCCGATAATTGCAAGAGTTTTCTTCTGCATTTGCGAAATCTCCTTTATATTATTGCAAAAAATCCGCCGTTTGTGTATACTGATTATAGGAATGAGGTGTTTTTATGAAACTTCTTTTTGTCGGAGATATTGTCGGTGCTTCGGGCTGTGACTTCTTCGCCTCGAAGCTCTACGGCATAAAAAAGGACTACGGCATTGACATAACTATCGTCAACGGGGAAAACTCCGCAGAGGGCAACGGCATTACCCGCCAGAGCGCTGATTTTCTGCTGAGCAACGGGGTTGACGCAATCACGACGGGCAACCACTCGTTCAAGCGGCGTGAGGCGGTAGGGATATACGAAAACGACATAATCCTGCGGCCTGCGAACTATCCCGACGGGGTAATCGGCAAGGGGGTATGCACCCTCGATTTCGGGCGGTTTTCTCTGGCGGTGATAAATCTTCAGGGCGTGACGTATATGGACTCCCTCGACAACCCGTTCACCTGCATTGACGCTATACTAGAAGAAATCGACACGCCGAATATAATCGTCGACTTTCACGCAGAGGCAAGCGCCGAGAAAAAGGCAATGGGCCACTACCTCACGGGGAAGGTCACCGCTGTCCTCGGAACGCACACCCACGTGCAGACCGCCGACGAAATTATCCTAGGCTCACACACGGCGTACATCACCGATGTCGGCATGACGGGGCCTGAGCTTTCCGTGCTGGGCGTAGAAACAGAAATCGCCGTGGAAAAACTGCGTTTCCGCTACCCCGTAATGTTTGCGGAGTCGAAAAACCCATGTTTTTTAAACGGCGTGGTCGTTGACTTCGACGAGAAATGCGGAAAAGCACGCAGTATCGAAAGAATTATACTGAGGTGATAGAATGAAGGAATTCCGTGTGTCATCAAAATCCGTGCCGTCGTCGCTCGCAGGGGCAATCCACATGGCGATTTCCGACGGTGATACGGCTACGCTCTCCTGCATAGGTGCGGGGGCGGTAAATCAGGCGCTGAAGGCCTGCGCCATCGCAAACGAGCGTCTTGGCGGGACATTGGTATTCGTCCCCTGCTTTGAAGACGCAGAGCGTGACGGAGAAAAAATCTCAATGATAAAAATTCTGTGCAAAAAGGGATAAAGAAATCCATACTTGTGCCGATATATATTATACCATAAAAAGCATAAAAAGGAGGTTATGTATATGGCTATAAACGGTATCACAGGCTATACCAACGCAGTGAACGGCTATACGGCGGCGAAGACCACGACGGCAGACACCACCGAAAAGAAAACGACCACAACCACAGACGGTTTCGTTTCAGAGCCGACAGCGACGCTTGACGCAGGTACTTACAGCCCGACAACTCTGGTGACGGACAAGACAGCTCCGACGGTTGAGGCTGAAAAGAAGGCTGAAAAAGCAACAGAGGAAAACGAAAGCACAGAAGAAAAGCTCTATTCCTACGATGTTGAAACTGTAACAAGACTCCTTGCTGAGTCGCAGGACAAGGTTTCGCAGTTCAAGAATCTTCTGAAGATGCTCCTCAACAAGCAGGGCGACAAGGCTGAAATCGGTCAGCTCCCCGACGAGAGTGACGCTAACTACAATCTCTCCGTTGACAAGGACGGCAACATCGTCTTTTCGGAAGAGGCTCTCAAGGAAGTCGGTCTTGACGAGTTTGACGAGGACGGCTACTGGGGCGCAGAGCAGACTGCACAGCGTATCTTCGATATGGCGGTTGCATTTGCGGGAACTGATGAGGGTCTTCTCGGAAAGATGAAGGATTCCATCTCCAAGGCGTTTGCCGAGTGTGAGGAAATCTTCGGCGGCGAGGGAAAACTCGCAGATGTTTCCTACAAGACGAGAGACCGCATCGACGAGCTTTTTGCGGATTACGAGGCAAAGCTTGGCGGCACTGCGGTTGAAGCAGAAGAATAAAAGTTTAAGGGTACTGAAAAATTCAGTACCCTTTTTTGCGGTGAGCCACCGCAGAGGATATACTTTCTGCTTGTGCAGAAAGTATCAAAGACACACTCTTGCAGAGGGCTTACGATTTTTTGTGATACCGTTCGCATACGCTCACTTTAACAAAAAATCGTTGTATATTTTTCCGCAAGAGGCAGTAAAAAATATTTTATCGGGAGTTATCTCTCTTATGCGGTTAAATCAGTTACATCGTTTTTCTTGCTAGTCGGCAAGATAAATTAGTGCGGGTTGGGAAGATTTCGTGCGGGCGCATTGGCAGGGCTAGCTAAGGGCGCGGGACAATTGTTCTCTCGCACGAATATAGCGACAACATTTTCAACCGCCGCAACGTCGGCGGGGAAAATTTTATTGTTATGCTCCTCAAAACAGTAGCGACGACTACAATTTTTATTCAGCAGAAAAAATTCCGACGCCCAAAGAAAAAGCTCTGCGGCGAGCAGTCGCATTTTGCCTACTTTTTTGCGAAACAAAAAGTAGGTCGCGGGAGCAATACGCAGTATTGCGCGAGCGAAAGCGGCGAGGCGCCGCCGCCGAGCCATTCTTCCGACAAACATTTGTAAAGTCACCGAGCGGATAAACTTACTCTATTTAACTTGTGCGTCACGCTCGCCAGCGGTGGCTCACCGCCGCAGAGCGCAATCCCCTTGACAAAACTTACCTCATACGGAAAGTAGGTCGCAAAGCGAAAAACCTCACCGCCGTAAATAAAAAAGCCACGGTATTTCTACCGTGGCTGTTTTTACATTATTAAACTGTTAATGTGTTTAATACCGTGAGCTAAGTACCTATTACGTACCTGCTGCTACTGTAGGATACTGAGGATGAACACCTACGAGTGTACCAGCCTTGTAGCCGTCGATCTGATCAGCTTCGCTAGCAGGAATTGTGCCGAGGTTAGCTGTATCATCTGAGTAAAGTGCATATTCGATTGTGTCGCCTGAAGCGCCTACCTTGAATGAGAAAGCACCAACGAACTGGTCGCCGAGGTAAGAACCGAAGTCCTTAAGAACAGCACCCTTATCGAGTGTTACATCGTAAGTAGAACCTGAAGGTGTAGCGTCACCCTTTGCAAGGTTACCAGATGTGAATGCACCGCTCTTTGTCTGAGCTGTACCGTTAGCTGTAGCATACTTTGTTACTGCAGCCTGAGCTGATGTGTAGATTGTGTGTGCGTTTGAGTTAGCCTGTGAGATCTTTGAGTCTCTCATGTAGCCGAGCATTGAAGGAACCAATACTGCTGCGAGTACGCCGATGATAGCGATAACTACGATAAGCTCTACGAGTGTAAAGCCCTTTGCTTTAAGATTTCTCATTAGAAACCCCTCCTGTAAAATATTTTTTTATAAAAAGCTCTTACATCGTGTCAGTAAGAACGCTTTTCCGTGGATTAGAACTGATTTTTGAACGGATAACATCCGATAATGCATTCGTCTCTGTTTGAACGGTCTTCTTCCTGTTCTGCTCTGTCCGTATAATAACCGTCATCGTCAGATGAAGAACTGTCAAGGAAGCCGTTTGAACCGTTTGTCAAGTCGAATTCATCTTCAGTATAGAGGACATACATTACTGTATATGTTCTCATATCAATTTTAGCGAGCCAGGACGGCATAACGCCTGCTTCAATTCTTTCGGCACTTGCGATGCTGTGCATGTCAACTTCCATGCTGAAGTCGTCAACCGCTGCTGTTGTATCGTAATTTGTTACGGTACTTCCGTTGAACGGTGTGCCTGAACCGTAGCACCATGAACCTCTTCCGAGGTTTGTCTGGTCTGCGCCATTGCTTATGTAGAGATATTCGCTTGTGGATGTGGGTCTTGCAACCCCTGCTATTCCCTCAACCTCTGCGCCGCTGACCATTGTTGTGTGGCCACTTACGTCGTAGTAGTTGAGCTTTACCTGTAATGATCTGAATAAGGTTTCCGCTTTTGCGTTTGCGTCATCGTATTTTCTGTCACGAAGCATTGCGCTTACGCCGATTACGAGTGTTGCGGTAAGTACCCCTATGATAGCCATTACAACTATAAGTTCAACGAAAGTAAAACCTTTCGTTTTTCTTGTAAGCTTCATTGGTGTGCCCCTCCCAAACTTTCAAATTGTTTAATTTAAAATTTGAACAATTTGGTTTATCTCTTGTTGTATTCTTATTATACCTAGCCATTCATAATATGTCAATACTTTTTTTAAAAAATAAACCAAAAAAATCGAACTTTGTACATTTTATCTTTAATGTGCTGTATTTGTTGTGCGTTTTTGACATTTTGTACAAGGTTTGTTCATAAATTCACCCACAGGTGTTCATAAACAAACACCTGTGGACAAATTTTATTAATATTAGAGGTCGTAACGGTTGCCCATAAATCTCTGAAGGTCAACCTTACTTGCACAACGCTCAATAGCGCTGTCGATTGTGATAATACCGTCGTTAACCAGCTTTGCGAGTGACTGGTCGAGACACATCATACCCTGTGACTTACCTGTCTGGATAGCAGAAGGAATCATATGTGTCTTACCGTCACGAATCATAGCTGCGATAGCGTCTGATGCGTAGAGGATTTCTGTTGCCGCAATTCGACCTTCGCCGTCCGATGTGGGAACGAGGGTCTGCGTCATGATACCAACGAGGGTAGCGGCAAGCTGTGTTCTGATCTGTGCCTGCTGGTGAGCAGGGAATACGTCGATGATACGGTTAACCGTGTCGGCTGCTGATGTGGTATGGAGTGTTGACATAACGAGGTGTCCTGTTTCAGCGGCTGTTACCGCAGCAGTGATTGTTTCGTAGTCACGCATTTCTCCTACGAGGATAACGTCGGGGTCTTCACGGAGTGCGGCACGGAGCGCTCCCGCAAAGGAGTCTACGTCGGCGCCGACTTCACGCTGGTTGATCATACAACGCTTATGCTCGTGTACATATTCGATAGGGTCTTCGATTGTGATTACGTGTGCGCTTCTGTGCTCGTTGATGTAGTCAATCATAGCGGCAAGCGATGTTGACTTACCCGAACCTGTAGGTCCCGTTACGAGGATAAGTCCACGGGGACGCATTACAAATTCTGATACAACGGGGGGAAGCTGAAGGTCTTTAAGTGTCGGGATGTCGTTTCTGAGGAGTCGGATAGCGATGCCGACCTGACCTCTCTGATGGTAGACGTTGACACGGTGACGGTATCCTGTCTTTGATACGAACGAGAAGTCGGTATCGATGAAAGCCTTGATACTTTCGAGCTGACGGGTGTTTGTCATCTGTGCAGCTACCGCCATAATCATATCGTTTGTCATTTCGGGATATGCACTCAGCTTTCTGAGTGAACCGTGCAGACGAACAACCGGGGGAATATTCGTTGTAAAATGCAAGTCCGAACATCCGAGGAGTCGTGTTTCTTCAAGCAGTGCGTCGATATTAATTGTCTGCATACTGTATTCTACATCCTTTCGGCAATATTATATAATAGTATAGACTAGATAGAGAATGTTGTCTTGATGAGTTCGTCCATACTTGTTTTACCCTGCATAACAAGCTCAGCAACGTTGTCACGGAGGAGTCTTGTTCCGTTCTGCTTAGCCATAGCAGCGATTTCTTCTGTGCCGCCGCCGTTAGCGATAAGCGTTGAAAGCTCACTGTTACAGAGGATGATTTCGTGGATAGCCGAACGGCCTGAGTAACCTGTGTTGTTACACTTTGAACATCCGCAGGGCTCGTATATCGGAACTGATGTGTCCACTCCGAGGAGTTCGTTGTCGTTTTCGTCTGACATCTTCATCTTGCGGCATTCGGGGCAGAGTAACTTAACAAGTCGCTGTGCGATAACACCGATAAGTGATGTAGCAACCATGTAGGGTGCGATACCCATGTCGCAAAGACGGGTGATTGTTGATGCAGCGTCGTTTGTATGGAGTGTTGAAAGAACAAGGTGTCCTGTGATAGCGGCTCTGATACCGATTTCTGCTGTTTCGGTATCACGCATTTCTCCGATCATTACGATGTCGGGGTCCTGACGGAGGATTGAACGAAGAGCAGCTGCGAATGTCATACCTGCCTTTGTGTTAACCTGACACTGGTTAACGCCTTCGATGTTCTTTTCGACAGGGTCTTCTACTGTTACTACGTTTACGTTAGGCTTTGCAAGCTCACCGAGAGCAGCGTAAAGTGTAGTTGACTTACCCGATCCGGTAGGTCCTGTTACGAGCACAACGCCGTGCGGGCAACGGATCATCTTTTCGAACATTGTGTAGTTGTAGTCTGTCATACCGAGGTCTGTAATCTTTCTTACAGATACGTCACCTGTTGAAAGAATTCGGATAACGATCTTTTCGCCGCATACCATAGGAAGTGAAGATACACGGACGTCGAGTGTTACGCCGTCAACTTCCTGTGTGAAACGACCGTCCTGAGGTACACGCTTTTCAGCGATGTTCATACCGCTTATGATCTTGATACGAGTAGAAAGTGAGTTATGTACTACGTTCGAAACCTGCATGAGTTCAACAAGTTCGCCGTCAACTCTGACACGGATTCTTGTGTAGCTCTTGAAAGGCTCGATATGAATATCCGACGCACCGAGACGGAATGAGTTCTCTACGATTGTTGTAGCGAGCTTTACGATAGGTGCGTTGTCGATTCTTTCTGAGGATTCAGCTTCTTCAACTGCTGCGATGTCATCTTCTGAGATGAACTGGTTTGTAACACTGTCGATAACGGAGTCAACATTCTGCATTGAATAGCTTCTGCCGATTGCCTTTGTAATCTGGTCCTTTGTTGCAAGAACGGGGATAACGTCCATTCCCGAAATAACCTTTACGTCTTCAAAGATGTAGAAGTTTACGGGGTCGTTTGTAGCAACCGTAAGACGCTTACCTGTGATATTGATAGCAATGATTGTGTGCTTCTTTGCGAGAGCCTCAGGGATTTTCTTTACTGCCTGTTCGTTTATCTTGTATTCAGAGAGGTCAACATACTCAACACCCATACGTTCTGCAAGAACCTTTGAGAAGTCAACGTCTGAGATAAATCCCATTTCAATTACATAGTCACCGAAAAATTTACCGGGTACACGGTTTTCTTTCTGTGCTGCAAGGACCTGCTGCAACTGTTCGTCTGAAATAAGTCCTTTTTGCACCAAATACTGTCCAACAGGAATGTTTTTCATAAAATAGGCCTCCGTTTTTTTGTATTTCTCTTGAGGATACCCTCCAAAAATCCGTCTGACATACAGACTTTTGCAAGATACCTTGAAATCATTGTAAATGTGTGTTAAAATGTATGTATTAATTTTTAGGGGGAATAAAAATGTTTCTTCGACCCGAATATCTTTTTGACTACCCGATTATCACCGTCGGAATTGCCGTCATAGTTTTCTGTTTCGGCGCCTGCATAGGAAGTTTTCTGAATGTTGTGATTTTCAGAATACCGAAAGGTGAATCTCTCGTCAAGAGCAACTCGCACTGTATGACCTGCGGTGAGCCGATTAAGTGGTACGACCTTTTCCCGATTTTCAGTTGGCTTGCCCTCAGGGGAAAATGCCGTGGCTGCGGTGAAAAAATCTCACGCCGCTATCCCCTTGTCGAATCCCTTACGGGACTTGTCTTTGTTGCAACGCTGTTTAAGTTCAGTCTTTCGTGGGCGTTCATAATAACCGCTGTTTTCTTCTCGGTTATCATCGCTACCGCTTTTATGGACTGGGACACTCAGGAAATGGATGTTCCGATACTTCTTATCGGCGGGGTACTTTCGGTGCCTGCGTATTTCCTTACCGATATTGCAACCCTTAAAGAACGCCTCATCGGTGCGGTAATTGTCAGCATACCGTTCCTGATAATCGCCCTCATCACGAAGGGAATCGGAATGGGTGACGTTATCCTTATGGCGTGTGCGGGAGCGTATCTCGGATACAAGGGAATTGTCGTTGCGGCTTTCTTCGGGATAATCATTGCCGCAGTAGTCGGTATGATTATCAAGAAGGTGAAGAAACAGTCGAAGTTCGCATTCGGCCCGTGGCTGTGTATCGGGATTTTCTTCGGTACACTTTTCGGTAATCAGCTTTTCGATATGTATGCTTCACTTTTAAGGGTTTAGAACAAAAATTATTAAAGGCAGTCTGAGCAGCTTGTTCGGACTGCCTTTAATTTTTGTTTTGATTGATTATACATCTCCGGGGAGCTTGTAGTAAATCATAATGTTTACGCCGCCGCCACCTGCGCCGCCGTCGTGAAGATTAACAGTAGGGCTGTTTACGAAAACAACTTCATGTGTTGAATAGTTTGAAACAACCTGATGGCCTGCGGTTTCCCATCCAAGACAGGAATCAGGTTCTTGGTCTCTGAATGTAGTTTCCAGCATGTACTCCTGTGTTGTCGGAATATCATCTGCAAATGCCCACTCTTCGTTGATTGCGTATGTTGTGAACTGGAGTCTGTTTGACGCTACCATCGGGCTTCCGCTTGATGTCTCAAGGTTTACGAAGTAGTTTCCGCTGCCGTAGAACGCCTTTGAGCCTGCCATCCATGCAAGACCGTGTTCGTTGTCCTTCTTGACAATTCGTCCTGCGGTGTAGGTTGTCGTTCCGTTTATATCGTATTCGTTCGGGTCATAACCGAGTGCCGTTGTGGTATATGTATTTGCTGAAACATTTCTTATTTCAAGCCATCTCGGATACGCAACGCCGAGTGCAGTACCTGCAGCGGTTGAGTCCATTGCGTTGTATCCCGCAACATCGTAATAGATTTCTACGCCTGTTGCAAACTTGAGATGACTGTCGATGATTTCGTTCATCTCGTCGATGACATATCTGTCCTCGGTGTAATTTGTCGTATCTGCAAGAAGTCTTCCGATAGGTCTGAACATGAGTCCTATCATGATCATAAGAATTGCCAGAAGCGCCATCGATACGATAAGCTCAACAAGAGTAAAGCCGTTTAACTTTTTCTTCATTGTTATATCATACTTTTCTTGCGAAGAAGTATGCCCTCCTTTCGTGATATTCGCTCCGCTCGGCGTTGCGCTTTGCGGAGCGCTCTCATTAATCACTGTTTACTTAACCACCATATACTTGCGGTTAGGTGCGGAATCGTAATCCGCTTCGCCCGAGCCTGCTGACGCACCTTCAACTTCGATGAGGTCTACGTCGATTTCTACATCCTTACCTGAAATTGAAATCTTTACAGTATCGGAAGTTGTTGTCGGGTCGGGGGGTGCCACTGCCGTGTCAATTCCGTATGAGCTCTGGTTGTTTACCTTCTTCGTGATATTCTGGCTTGAATATACGAGGTTAGAGGTGAATGTAATTGCTGATGCAAGGACAATTGCCATAATCATAAATACGGCAATTGCAACGATAAGTTCAACGAGTGTGAATCCTTTTGCCTTCATTTTTTTCTTTGTCATCATACATACCCCTCCTTACAGCTTGTAGCTATATACGCCGCCGCTGAAGTTATAGTCAGTCGGGTCGTATGTCGGAGGCGGAAGCGGAGGTGCTCCGTTAGCGCCGATGAATACAATTGCGCCGTCGATACCGCAGGTTACGTTTTCACCTGTGATACCGCCTGCTACTGCAACCTTCGTTGTGTTGGTAGTTACAGAGCCGTCGGGCTGTGTGTAGAGTACAGTATACTCTGTGCCGTTACAGGTTGTGTCGCCGAGACCTACGTTTACTTCACCTGCGCCTACCGAATAGATGTAAGCGTTGAGTGTTGAAAGTGAGTTCGGGCTTGAGCCGCCTGCGCTGTATTCAAGTGTTGTTGATGAGCCGCTTACGAGCCAGTAGATAGGTGTGTAGTTCGGGTCAACACCGAGCGCTGTTGCGTCGATTGTTCCCGTTGCAGCCATATCTCTGTAAGCCTCTGAGGTTACGTTACAGTTACTGAGGTCAACGTCTTCATCCTGGAAGATAACAACCTTGTCGCCTGAACCTACGACTTCAATATCAATTCCGTCGTATGAGCCGCCCTTGAGGTATACCTTATCTCCCGGTGAGAGTGTTACTGTTGTACCCGGTGCAAGAGTTGACGGGTCGATTACAACGTCAACATCCATCGGGTCAACTTCGCCTGTAAGGGGATCCTTACCGGGCCATGACACACCAAGCTCAGAGCTTGCAAATTCCTTTGCGTTCATAGCGTCGCTGATGTCGATTTCACAACCGATAGGTGATGAAGGATCTTCGGACACGCCGCCGCTTGTGATTGAAACGTACTTGCTTACTTCTGTTTCAATTGCAAACTGCTTTGATGTTGCAGCATGAGGAATCTGAATGTCGAGTGTGTAGTTGTCGTTTGTTCCGTCGTACTTTGTGAGGTCTGTTGTAAGACATGAAACAGGATATGTTGTTTCGTCGATGATTTCAACGGTTATGGTCTTGCCGTTTACAGTGAGTGACTTGTTTGCTTCGCTTACTGTAATGGAACTTCCGAGTGCTGAAAGCGTCGAGCCTGCTGTCATGTATACTGTGCAGTTGTCAGTTACGCCGTTACCGAGGTTTATATCTCCCCAACAGTAAACGGGTGCGCTGAGTGTGTGTGTAGATGTTGAGAAATTGAGGTCTCCACCTACATAAAGGGGTGAATCTGCGGGAAGTGTTGTCTGGTTGTTGAATGTAGCGTCACCTACGGAAATGATAGAAAATCCGCTGTTTACAGGTGCGTTCTGCCATTCAAGCTCCTCGCAGTAGATGAATGCGTTTGTCGAACTGGGCTCGATGTTCAGGAAGTTCTGTACGTCGAGTGTTCCCGCTACTGTAAGTGAAGGTACAGTAGCCACCGATGTTGTCGATGAGTTTGCGAAAGTAAGGTCGCCATTGATATATGTCATACCCTGGAGACCGCCCTTACCGTTGTTGTCCTTTACAGTAAGGCTACCCTGACGGATTGTTGCAGGGCCGATGATGTTAAGCTGTGTCCCTCCCGGAGAGAAGGTACCGTTTGTCTTAACGGCACAGTCAAAGGGAAGTGATGTGGGCATAATCTTGAACTCGTAGTAGAATGTCTTTACGAGAGTTCTTGTCTGCTCTGTATCGCCCGCACCGCTTGTTACGGTTGTCTTGAGCTTAATCTGTACTTCGGGGTTACCTGTTGAGGTACCTGTTGTCTTGACATCCCAGAGGTACATATCAACAAATGCTGATCTTTCTGAAGCGTCTCCTCCCGATGTAAGACCTTCGGGAATATCCGATACTGTAAACTGGAGATGCTCTGCCGTGGACATATCATCCTTACCGAGATGGAGGGTTGTAGGGTCTGCTATATACCAATTATAAAGCTGACCGAAAAGGTCTTCCTTTTCTGTGTCTGAAAGTGACGAAGTCGGTCCCATTGCGTTAACGAATGTGTCCATTACGTTCTTTGCTGAAACATAACTCTGGCTTGATGAGTAGTTCTGAAGAGACTTTGTATGTGCCACCGATACCATAGCCATGGCTGTCATAACGACAACGAGCATTATAGACATCATACAGATGACCATAAACAGCGCCGAGCCCTTGGTTCTGGTGGTTTTCGCTTTCGTCTTCACTTTGCACAACTCCTTTCGTTAATATTGTATCTTTTGGCATCAAAGCCCACCCGTCAATTCTGGCGGGCGGGATTGATATGATTACTATGGCTTGAGCTTAGGCTCCTGCATTTCAGCAAGTGAGAATACTCTCATTGTTACGGAAGTATCGTCAATTTCAGAAATGTAGATTGATCTGTCGAGGTGAGAAATCTGATCGAGGGCACCGATGAGTTCCTGCCATACGATTCCTTCTTCTCCGCCTACTGTATAAGCAATTTCTGTAAGAACAAGCTCCTGAGGTTCTTCTGTTACAACAACAACATATTCAGCAAGGCCCTTCTTTGCGTGGAGTCTTGATTCGTTGAGGTCTGCGGCTGTGCCGAGCTCATAATCAACGCTGAAGAGGTCGTAGAGGTAGTATTCAGCCTCTGCTGCTTCCTGCTCTTCAATCTGTACGCCTGTAACAATGATATCGTTTTCAACGAAAATCGGAGTGAGTTCCTGTTCAACAGCGTATGTCATCATTTCGTCGTAGAAGAAATCCTGAGCCTTTTCAGCTGTCTTGTACTGTTCCTTAATCTGTGCTTCGAGGTCTGCGTCTGTTGCGATTTTTGCGTCAACAGCGTCCTTTTCAGCCTGCTTCTTTTCGAGGTCTGTACATGTTGTACGCCATGTCTGGAATTCTGACTTGATGAGAGTCATTCCGCCGATACCTACAATAATAAGGAATATAAGCACCATAAGAATGACCTTTTCTCTATGTGATACTTTCATTACTGTGCTCCTCCCTTAATTGCTTCGTTCTGTAAGTTTCCTCTGAGGTTGAATGTGATTGTGAAGGATGCTGGTTTTTCTGCCTGTACTCCTTCGATTACCACTTCTTCACCTGTTTCGGGGTCGATTACCGTATATTCGCCTGTGCCGCCCGGAACGGGGTCTTCGCCGTCAGTTTCACCGTCGCCCCAACCTTCGTATGTAATGTTGTCGAACTTGTCGAGTGCAACAAGCTCCTGAGCGAATGCGGCAGGTGCATTGATGTCCTTTGTAGTACCTGTGATTTCGATTTCGCCTTCCTTATAGCCCATCTTCACGTTTGAAACGGGAAGCTTTTCAACAACGTCGACAATAATTTCGAAGAATTCATTGTCAATCTTCGGCCATGAAGCAACGGCTGTCTGTGCGCCGCCTACTCTTGCGTTGAAGAGTGAAAGCTTGTCAACGATTCCCTGCTTTCTGTCGATTTCGTCGATTTCGGGCTGCTTTGAAGCGATATATGCGTCAATGTCCTTGATCTGATTGTTGTTGATAGCCTCAAGTCCCTTGAATGCACCCCATACGCCGCCGACAACGAGCGCTCCGAGAAGGGCGGAAACGAGCATCTGTCCTGCAATCTGTGCAGGTGTCATATCCACCTTTTCGTTTGTAGCTGTCGGTGAGCTTGTGTCAACTGTAAGAAGGTTGGATGTTTCCTCCTCCTTAGGACGCTTGTACATAGCACCGATTGCGTTAGCGTAAAGTGAGAATTCGAGGTTTTCATATCCGCTCAGGTGAGGAGGAACCTTAAGGAGTGATGCCTTAACGTCCATCTGCTCAAGTGAGTTTGTGAGTCTGATAAATTCAGAAGTATCACCGTAGAATACAACGTTCTGTACGTTTTCACCACTTCTTGAACGTGTGAACTGGAACATTCTGAAGAGGTTTTCGTTTACAGCCTGGAATACATAGTCGCTCTTGTCATCGTAGTCGTCGGGTGAGATAGATGCAAAACGTGAGAATGAAAGCTGGCCGTTTTCAAATACGTTGATGTTGATGAAGTTCGGGTCAATCTGAACGAGGAGAAGGGGCATTCTCGAAACAATCTGGGGATCCGAAAGAACTACACGTGAAATGCAGTTACAGCTTACGGATACAGACTTGAGTGAGATGTTGAGCATTGAGAATACTCTTCTGAAGCATTCAACAACGTTCTTCGGTACTGCGTTTGCAAGTACCTTTGACATTGTCTTTCCGTCTTCTTCAACGTCGCCTACTACTGTGTATGCGATAGCCTGTTCGTCGTTAACGGCAATGTTCTTGGACATTTCCATCTGAACGGCTGTCTTGAACTGTGATGCCTTTGCCTTGGGGATACGAAGTTCTCTGAACACGATAAGGTTTGAAGAAATGCTGACAACAGCTTCCTTGTCCTTGATGCCCTTCTGCTTGAGACCTGTGTTGATAACCGTAGCAAGCTGTGCAATATCCTTAACATAGCCGTTTACGATAAGACCTTCGTCGATTTTGATGTCGGTTGAGGAGTGAATTCTGATTTTTCCTCCGCCGGATTCTGTACCTTTGATTACCCTGATATTTCTGTCTGTAATATCAAATGAAAGCACTTTTTACCACCTCTGAATTTATTAAGATTTTCTTTTTGATTATGCGATATTTTCGTATGACGAGTACATTGCGGGAAGGATAGCTGCAAGAACGAAACCTACCATAACACCCATGAAGATGATGATTACAGGTTCGATGAAAGTTACGAGCTTTGCAAGAGCAGTATCTGCTTCGTCCTCATAGAACTCGGCACATTTAAGAAGGATATCATCGAGCGCACCTGATTCCTCACCGACGAGGATGATTGAGCAGAACATCGACTCGAATATTCCTGTTCTCTGAATTGCGAGGGAGAGAGGCTCACCCTGTTTTACTTCTGCAATAACTGTTTCAAAAAGCTTTGAAATGTATGTGTTATTGAGAATGTCCGATGAACGCTCAAGGCATTCTACCATCGGAATACCACTCGAGTAGAGTGATGAAAGTGTTCTTGCGAAACGGCCTGTGTAGATCTTTACTACCAGAGGACCTGCCGCAGGAACCTTGATTATGAATTTATCCCATGCTTCACATACGTTGGGCATTGTGAAGAGGTACTTTACAAATGCCACGATACCAAGCACGACAAGGATTACTATGTACCAGTATTTCTTTGCGAAATCAACAATGTTGATAAGTGCCTGTGTTGTTGCGGGAAGTTCAGCGTCACCGAACATTTCAACGAACATAGGAAGAACGAACAGACAAAGTACAAGACCGATTACGATTGTCAATGAGAAAAGGATAATCGGGTATGTGAGTGAACCCTTGATCTTGTTGTTCATCTTGTTTTCCTTTGCGTAATGGTCTGCCATTCGCTGCATAACCGTGTCGAGCGAACCTGATGATTCACCTGCGTTGACCATACTGATAAGGAATGGCGGGAATGCTCCTCGCTGCATTTTAAGAGCTTCGGAGAAGGACTGACCTTTCTGTACTTCTTCGTAAACTTCCAACCATACCTGCTTTGCGTCATCCTTTGCCTGCTCGTGATAGAGAATGTCGAGCGCCTTTACGAGTGAAAGACCCGCCGACATCATCGCACTGAGCTGACGACAGTCGAAAGCAAGTTCCGCAGTCTTGAACTTCTTGAGCGACTTTGCCTGTGTAGATTCAACTTCCTTGTAGTTTATTACAAACAAGTTTCTTTCCTGCATTCTTTCGACGAACGCGTTGTAATCTTCACAGTTGGTACTACCCTTTACCTGGTTTCCCTGCAAATCCTTCGCCGTGTAGTTATACGTTTTCATCTGATGTACTGCACCTCCAAAAATATGTATCTGCACAGAAGTACAAATTGGCGCACTTCTATTAATACACTTTTAATTATTGTATCATTTTTTGGCATATTGTTCAATAGGGCAATAGTCACAAATATTTCACAAATATTAATAAGCAATTACTAAAAATGAAGTCGATATGCCGTTTATGCCGTTTTTTTACCCTTATTTTTTACCCGTACCGAGTATCATTTCCTTTATTTCCTTGGAAATAGGCACAGGCTCAAACGCAGGCTTGGCGATAAGATTTCCCTGGATGTAGTCCACGCCGAACTCCTGCAACTTGCGGAGCTCTTCCACCGTCTGTACGCCTTCCGCCAGTATCTTGATGTTCTGGCGCTTTGCGTATGCGATGAGGTTCACGATAAGCTCCTGCTTGTTTTCGTTTTCGTCAACGCCACGGACCATATTCATATCTATCTTGACAAGGTCGGGGTTGAGGAGTACCAGCGCATAGTCGCCGTTGTATCCCGTTCCGAAGTCGTCAAGTGCGATAATTCCGCCCCAGTTCTTGACATATTCGCTCTTCCTTCTTGCGAAGCCTTCGTCAAGCTCATCAGACTCAAGCACTTCCATAACGATACGATGCAGGTAGTCCTTGTACTTCTCTGCATAATCGTTGAAGTCGTCGTCCGAAAGTATCTGGCTTGAGAATGAGTTGAGGAACAATCTCGCATTCGGGGCGATATTTCCCGCCTTTTCCTGCTCGATAAACGCCTGCATACTCTTGTGCCAGGTAAGTTTTTCTATCTGGTAGACCTTTGCCTGCTGACGAGCCACACGGATAACATCGAAAGGTGTACGCAGGGTTTCGCTCTGCGGACGCATAAGTGCCTCGTAGGCAAATACCTCTCCCGTTCTTGCGTCGACAATCGTCTGGAGAGCGTAGCGTACCTGCTCTTTTTCGATGAGGGTGTTGAGTTCTTCCTTACCGCTGAGAAGGATTGAGTCCTTATTGTACTTTTCACGGTCGAACTCGCTTATATCTCCCTTTACGCTGTGCTTTACGGTGTACATCGCAAAGTCTGCGTATCTGAGGAGCTCTTCAAAATCCGTTGCGTCGTCGGGATACCACGATATTCCGATTGACGCCCTGAGCTTCATCTTTGTGCCGTCAGCCATCTGTATCTCGGTAAGGTTGAAGATATTTCTTACCTCGCTGATAATCTCACGGATTTCGTCCTTGCTGTCATACCCGCCGAGGAATACGTAGAATTCGTCGCCCGACATTCTTGCGACAATTCCGTTGTAGCGCTCGTACTTTCTGAGGGTTTCAGCAGATTTTCTTATGTATTCGTCGCCGTAATCGTGGCCGTAGGTATCGTTGATGTACTTGAGGTTGTCGAGGTCGAGCATCATCATCGCCGAAATCCTGAGGTCAACGGTATCCGACTCAAACAGTCCCGAAATCTCACGCTTGAACGCACGGCGGTTGAGGATACCTGTGAGAAGGTCGTAGTCACGCTCATACTCAAGCTGTTTTTTCTGGATTGTTTCCTGCGTTACGTCTTCTACGACACCGAGGGTTCTTCCGTTTTCGTGGTGTCGTGTCATCTTTACATATCTTATGTCCGCATTCTTCTTGAGGGTTATGCGGTAGAGAGCGTTCTTTTCGTCGCCGTCAATCATCATAAGCTCGGTGAACTTACGCTCGATGAAGTCCTTGTCTACGTAACCGTCGGTGTAGGTGAATTCCGTCCAGTCGAGGATTTCGAAGAATCCCTCGGTACAGAATGCGGTACTGCTGTTGTCTTCATACTCAAACGCACCGATTGAAATGTCAAGTACGCTGAGGATGTCGGACAGCTTGTGCGCCTGCGCCGTAATCTTACTGCTGAGCGCCTTTATCGAATCGGTGAGCATATCAATCTCACGGATGTTCGTCTGGTCGAACCATACGACTTTTGACGGGTCGAGCTTGTCAAGCTCCTTCACGACGGAGGTAATCGGCTGTGTTGCCACTCGTCCTACTATAAGAACGGCAAGTATACCGAAAAGCGTCGAAATGAGAAGCGCCGTCATAGCGTTGTTGAAAAGGATACTTGAAATCTTGAAAAGCGAATTTTCGTCAACGAACGCAAACACCAGCCAGCTTCGGCCCTGCGAAAGATTGCCGTTTACCGTCACGGTGATTTCGTTCTGTCCGCCGTAGAGGGTTTCCCCGGGGTTTGCGGAAGAATTGAGCTTGAAGATGTCGTTGTATATCTCTTCGCCCGAAAGCTCTACTTCATTTTTGTCGAAATAGTGGCTTGCGTCATTCTTTATTATAATATTGTATCCGCCCTCGTCGGTCTGCTCCGCAAGCATATATGTGATGTCACCGCTGTCGGAAAGTCCGCTGTCGGTGAGGATTTCCGCAAGACGCTCCTCGGAAACCTCAGCTCCGATTACGCCGTATACCGTTCCGTCACCGCTTATGAGAGGCTCGGTATAGCTGATTACTTCCTTGCCCGTCACAACGGATTTGTGCATCATACTCCAGTAACCGATGGAGGTTTCCTCTCCCTCTGCGTTGAGCGCCCTGTTGAGAGGCTCAAAGAAGAAGTCGTTGCCTTCGTCTTCGGTCAGCACGAAATATTTTTCCGCACTGCCTGAAATCTGCACGCCCGTTCCCGAAACATACGGGGTCTCTCCCACTATCATTTCGGGTCTGCCGTTGTTTTCCTGTATGTATATGCCCGAATATCCGCCGTTTCCGTCGGGGTTGTTGAGGATAATGAACGCCCCCGTGGATTTTCCCTTGCTTACGAGGTCTGCAAGTTCGGGAGTAAGATTCTTGATTATATCTGAGCCGAATTCAGCGTCGCTTGTGATTTCGCCTGCGCTTCTCGCCTGCGACAGCAGTGTTCCGCTTACGGTGGAGTTTACGATGTTTACGGAACTCTTAAGTTCCGACCCGACGGACGAGAATTCAAGGTCCATACTGCTCGAACGGCTGTGGAGCTTTTCCGAAAGTACCTGATATGAGTTCTGATAAATATATGAAAGCGAACCGCCCGATACCATAACCGCACAGAAAATAACGACCTGCAGCATAACAATAAGCATGATAGGCACCATGATACGCTGCATCATACTATGCTCTCTATGTCGGAAAAATCTTTTCAGACCCATCGGGTGTTCACCTCGCTTTTGCAGAAATATTCGTAATACAAACAAGCATACACTTTATTATACTATATATGAAATTAAATGTCTATACATAGCCTGTCGAAATTTTATACATAATTTTGTTATATTTGCCACGAAAATAAAAAAATCGGGACTTTGAGAGTCCCGATTTCCGAATAATTACTTGATTGCCTGAACGTTCTGATCCTTGAGAACAACGTCGTGTGCGCCGCCCTCCACGATACTTGTGGAAGAAATGAGCGTGAGCTTTGCCTTCTGCTGAAGCTCGGGGATTGTAAGTGCGCCGCAGTTGCACATTGTTGACTTCACCTTGCTGAGTGTGAGTCCTACGTTGTCCTTGAGGCTTCCTGCGTAAGGTACATAAGAGTCAACGCCTTCTTCGAATGAGAGCTTCTTTGCGCCGCCCATATCGTATCTCTGCCAGTTTCTTGCTCTGTTCGAGCCTTCGCCCCAGTATTCCTTCATGTATGTGCCGTTTACATTTACCTTGTTTGTGGGTGATTCGTCAAAGCGTGAGAAGTATCTTCCGAGCATTACGAAGTCTGCGCCCATTGCAAGTGCAAGTGTGATGTGGTGGTCGTATACAATTCCTCCGTCAGAGCAGATAGGAATATACACGCCTGTTTCCTTGTAGTATTCGTCACGTGCCTTTGCAACCTCGATAGTTGCGGTAGCCTGTCCACGACCGATACCCTTTGTTTCACGTGTGATACAGATTGAACCGCCGCCGATACCGATTTTTACGAAGTCTGCGCCGCAGTCTGCAAGGAATCTGAAGCCTTCGCTGTCAACGACGTTACCTGCACCGATTTTAACTGTGTCGCCGTACTTGCTTCTTGTCCATTCGATAACTCTCTTCTGCCATTCTGTGTAGCCTTCCGAGGAGTCGATACAGAGGATGTCAACGCCTGCTTCAACGAGTGCGGGGATTCTTTCCTCGTAGTCACGTGTGTTGATACCTGCGCCTACTACATATCTCTTCTGTGCGTCGAGAAGCTCGTTCGGGTTTGCCTTATGCTCTGCGTAGTCCTTTCTGAATACCCAGTAAAGGAGCTTTCCGTCATCGTCAATGATGGGGAGTGAGTTGAGCTTGTTATCCCAGATTATATCGTTTGCCTGTGAAAGAGTAGTCTCCTTCGGTGCGGAGATAATCTTGTCGATAGGCGTCATGAATTCGGAAACCTTTGTGTCGGGAGTCATTCTGCTCACTCTGTAATCTCTGCTTGTTACAATTCCGACGAGCTTTCCGTTTGCTGTGCCGTCTGTTGTTACCGCAACTGTTGAGTGACCTGTCTTTTCCTTGAGGTCGAGAATGTCCTGAAGTGTTGCGTCAGCCGTAATATTTGAATCGGAGGGAACAAATCCTGCCTTGTATGCCTTTGCTCTTGCAACCATCGCAGCCTCAGCCTCGATTGACTGAGAACCGAAGATAAAGGAAATTCCGCCTTCCTTTGCAAGTGCAACTGCCATTTTGTCGTCAGATACCGACTGCATGATAGCAGATGTCATCGGGATGTTCATAACGATTGCAGGCTCTTCGCCCTTCCTGAACTTTGTTATGGGAGTTTTAAGGCTTACATTTGTGGGTATACATTCTGCCGATGAATAACCCGGTATGAGAAGATACTCGTTAAATGTATGTGACTCGCCTTCGTAGAAAAATGCCATTGTAACCGCCCCTTTCAATATCTCAATAAATATCCGGTTAAATTGTATTGATTGATTATACCACAACGGGAAAATAAAATCAATAAAAATTTATTACAACAAAATAAAACATTTATCGTCGCCTTTTGTCGAAAGTGATATGCCGTTTTTGCGGAAATTCCGCCGTATATTTCCACTTGCCGCCGCAGATAATAATGACAAAAGCGTTAAAAGGAGCGTCATTTATGAACAACCTGCTCAAAACCCTCCTCCTGTTTCTTACGGGGGGAGTCATATATTCCGTCATAGAGATACTTTTCCGTGGATACACGCACTGGACAATGGCAGTTGCGGGAGGGTTATGCCTTACCCTCATATACCTTATGGACTCCGTTACGAAAAACTCCTCCCTGGCGCTCAAATGCCTTTTCGGCTCGCTGATTATCACCGCCGTGGAGCTTTCCGTCGGGCTTATCGTCAACACCGCACTCGGCTGGAACATCTGGGACTACTCGCACCTGCCCCTCAATCTTATGGGGCAGATATGCTTTCCCTTTTCGGTGATATGGATGCTCATTACCGTGCCTGCGCTTTATATCTGCCGTTTCTACCGTGGGGTGATTTTTCCACGGCTGGCACTTGTATGATTTTTTCGTTTGGGACTTTTATTTTTTCTTTTCTTATAGTATAATTAATATAGAAATCTGTAAGGGAGGGAAAATGCTATGCCCGCAAGGATATTTGTCAATCAGGTCGGATATATGTCTGCCCTGCCTAAAATAGCGTCGGTCTGCGGAAAAGCAAAGCAGTTTTCCCTGATAGACACAAGAACCGACGAGGTCGTTTTCACCAATGACCTGACAAAGCCGATACACGACAAAGGCTCGGGCGACAAGGTATCGCTTGCTGATTTTTCGGAATTTTCCGACATAGGCCGTTACCGCATAAAAGTCGGGAACGCCCTTTCCCCGTCGTTTGAGATTTCGGACATACCCTACGCAGAGCTTTTAGACGATGTAAAAAAGACGATGTATTTCGCACGGTGCGGAACTGCCCTGCACACGATACGGGCAGGCAAATTCCGCCGTAAGATATGCCACGCAGAACCCGTACCTCTTTTCGATGACACTTCGGTGCTGCTCGATGTAACGGGCGGATGGCACGGTGCGGGCGACTACTCAAGAAGTGTTGTGCAGACCTGCCTTTCGCTTGCGTATATGCTGTATTCATACAGTCTTTTCCCGAATGTATTCAAGGACGCAAAGGGCGTCACGGATACAGGCCGTGCCTGTCCGCAGATTATCGAAGAATGTCTGTACGGACTTGAATGGCTCCTGAAAATGCAGGACAAGGACGGGGGAGTATATCACCGTGTATCCTCACGACTGTTTGCCGACGGTGTTCTGCCCTCGGAGGACAAGAAACAGCTTTTCGTCTTCCGCAAGACCGCATCCGCAACGATAAACTTTGCGGCGGTAACGGCTCTCGCCACAAGGATACTTGAACCTTTAGGCTTGCGGATAATAAAGAACCTCCGCCCCGCAGCAACGGCGGCATGGGCGTGGGTACTGAACAATATGGACGACAAGCCCTTCAAAAACCCGAAGAGCGTATCCGCACCCGAATACAGCGACCCCGACCTGCGTGACGACAGGTTCTGGGCGATGGCGGAGCTTTATCAGCTCACGGGGGAGGAAAAATTCCTCGACGACATAGATATCCTCTGCGACGAAATCGACACAAGCAAATTCACCGTTTACAGCCACGCAGGGTTCGGAACGCTGGCGTGTCTTTTCGCACCGAAGAAGATACACGAAGAAACAGCGGCGGCTCTGCGGGATATAGTAATCTTCAACGCCGAGAAGGTCTGCTCGGTCACAAAGCACAGCGGCTACAATGTTTCGCTTGCCCGTGACGACTACGCACTGCCGAGCAACCTCACGGTACTGTCGAATGCAACAACCCTCATTGTTGCGGATATGGCGAAGAAGAACGGGTATTTCTCGGGAAATGTACAGCACCAGCTGAATTATCTTCTCGGAAACAACCCGCTCGGGCAGAGCTACATAACAGGGCACGGCGAGAAATGCATACGCTTCCCCCATTACCGCCCGACGCTTTCCCTCATAAATGAGGAAACACTCCCTGGGCTTCTGGTGTGCGGCCCCGACAAGGGACGCAACGACGAGTACTCACGCTGGCTGTTGCCGTACGGTACTCCGCCTGCGAAATGCCATATAGACAAGGCACACTCCTACGCTACAAACGAGCCGTCGATATATCTTTCTTCCGCTATGATGTTCGTGCTGGGATACCTCAGCAACCTTGCAATTCCCGAAAAGGAAAGCCCGCTTGAAAGAGCATTGCGTGAAAGAAAGCTCGAAAGACGAAAAATTCCCGAATAACCCGAAAGGATTGACCACGATGAGAGAAAACCCGATTATATGCGGTGTTGCAGAGGCGATAACAAAATGCTGTTCGCCTGTATGCATATACCTTGCCACAAGAAAACAGAACACGAGGGGAGAGCTTACGGCATTCAAGCTCCTCGTGGTAGTGAACGATGTCAAGAATGTCACGAAAATCGAATCCGACATATATATGTCGGTCGACTGCGAAATTCCGTATGATGTAATCGTCTACAACAATAGCGTGTGGGAAAACCTTATTGACGATTACGGAACTTTTGCGCACAAAGTCTACGAAAGCGGAGATAAGCTCTATGGGTAGAGGACATCACAACTCCGACAGCAAGCGCTACTTCGACTGGCTTTATCACGCTAGGCTGGACTATATGGTAGCGAAGATGATTGTCAAGGACAAATACTGCAACTCGCTGACGGCGTTCCACTGTCAGCAGTGCATCGAAAAGGCGCTAAAGGGGTATCTTCTTTTCAAGAACCGCAGACTTTTCGACGGGCACAACCTGACATGGCTCTGCAAGCAGGCGATACTTGCCGACAGGACTTTTGAGCAGTGGCTCGAAAAAAGTTCCACTCTCAACAGATACTACATTGAAAGCCGTTACCCCGCCGACATTCCGCTGGAGGTTGACGACGAAACCGAGCTTGCGCTTATGGGCGCTACCGAGGAAATGCTGGAGTTTATCTGCGAGCAGATACGCTTTGATTTCAACAGTTATCACAAGCGGAAGAAATAATGAAGTGCCGGCAGGCGTATTGTACAAGTCAAGTAGAGTGAGTTTTTCGCTCGGTGACTTTACAAGTGTTATGCCGAAATAAATTAAAATTAAAAGGGTACTGAAAATCTCAGTACCCTTTAATATTTATTTCGTCTTGCGCGGAGTTCCTCCGCTCCCGACGACTTTCTTTCCGTGCGCACGGAAAGAAAGCAAAGGGGCGCTCCTGCGGAGAGCTTACGATTTTTTGAAATACCGTTCGCATACGCTCACTTTAACAAAAAATCGTTGTATACTTTTCCGCAAGAGGCAATAAAAAAATATTTTATCGGGAGTTATCTCTCTTATGCGATTTAATCAGTCGCATCGGTTTTTCTTGCTAGTCGGCAAAATAGATTAGTGCGGGTTGAAAATACTTCGTGCGGGCGCATTGGCAGGGCTAGCTAAGGGCGCGGGACATTTGTTATCCCGCACGGATATAATGACAACATTTTCAACCGCCGCAACGTCGGCGGGGAAAATGTAGCCCTCTGCAAGAGTGTGCCTTTGCCTACTTTCCGCACACACGGAAAGTAGGTCGCGGGAGGGACGAAGTCCCGCGAGCGAAAGCGGCGAGGCGCCGCCGAGCTATATTCCAAACATAAAAGGGTACTGAAATTTCTCCAGTACCCTTTTAATTATAGCTTATAACTCGTACCGTTACCGAGCGGACAAAGTAAATCTGCTTTATCCGTGCGTCACGCTTGCCCGCAGGGGCTCCCTGCTGGCTGGGGCGGCTCGCCGCCTGCCTATACCTCAACAATATTCGTCACAATCCCCGCAGGAGAAATATCAATCACACCGAAGGATGCGGGCTTCATATCACGGGGGAGAGCACAGCTTCCCGGGTTGAGAAAATATATCCCGTCCTCGTAGCACTCAAAACGACAGTGCGTGTGCCCGAAAAGTACTATCTTCGCATCGTTTTCGAGGGCGAGGTATCTCAGCCTGTCAAAGCTGTACTTGACGGAAAACTCGTGCCCGTGAGTTGCAATCGTCTTTATCCCGTTCATCGTAAAGACCGCCGTTTTTTCATACTCGTAGGAGTAATCGCAGTTCCCCCTTACATAGCGGAATTTCTTGTCGGGGTAGCTTTCGACAAGGCGACTGAATTCCCTTTCTCCGTCGCCGAGGTGTATGTATAAATCCCCGTCGGGTGCTTTTTTCATTATCTTTTCGACAGCGCTGTAATTTCCGTGGCTGTCTGACATTACAACTATTTTCATCACAAAATCCTCCGACTTCTATATTATGTTATTATAGCATATAATGCTGTAATAAACAATACGGGAGGTTATTATGAACAACGACAGTCCAGAAATGAAGGCACTTCTTTCCACGGTGGGAAAGAAACTCGGAATGTCGCCCGAAACGCTGAAAAAGGAACTGCAGGAGGGGAAGTTCGACAATGCCATAAAGAATATGTCGCCGTCGGACTCGCAGAAATTCCAACAGGCGCTGGCAAATCCGAAGATTATCGAAAAGATGATGTCTGCACCTCAGGCGCAGGCACTCTACCGTAAGCTGACGGGGGAAAAATAACCTATGGACGACATGATGGCAAAAATCAACGAGGTACTTTCCGACAAGGAGAGTATGGAGCAGATACGTCAGCTTGCAGGAATGTTGGGGCTTGACGGTCAGTCGGGCGGTGCGGAGGCTCAGCCTCCACCGCCACCGTCGGATATGCCGTTTGACATGGACACATTCATTCAACTGCAATGCCTTATGCAGTCTGTGTCAGCGTCGGATAAGAATTCCGACCTGTTGCTTGCACTGCGCCCTCATCTGTCACCCGAAAGGTGCGTCAGGCTGGACAAAAGCCTTAAACTGATGCGGGCGTTCACGCTTTTTACTGCCGTTCGCAGTAGCGGACTGCTGGACAAACTCGAACTTTTTTAGGAGGACATTATGGCGGAATACACCCGTGCGCAGATAAACCAGATGCAGCAGGACGCTATGCGCCGTGTCCGTGATATGCAAAGACGCTCCCGCAGTTTTGTGCAGCAGCAGAACAACGACCCTCCTCCGCCACCACCGATACATAACATTCCGCCGCCTCCCGAAAGCCCTCCTCCGCCGAAGCAGGAAAAAAGTGCGTCCTCGTTCCTCGGGGATATACTCCCCGAAATGAAAATCGACGAGGAGAAAACGCTGATAATTCTCCTGCTGATAATCCTCGCACGCAACGGTGCGGATATGAAACTCCTGCTGGCGCTTGGCTATCTTCTTATGTGACGAAGGGGGTGTGCTATGCCGATTGAAAAGAAAAAACGCCGTGCCCTCTCCGAAGAGCTTGCAAAGATAACACAGCAGATTGAAAATGTAAACAGAAAAATCGACCTGACGGAAGACGAAGACCTCCTCGACGCACTGATATACGAGGAGCTTTCGCTGAAGGCACGGTTCCGTCAGATACTCAAGGAGGCAAAAAGACAGCTTTGATTTCAGAAATAATCCTGTGGGTTGCCCTCGCCCTGTGCGGAGTGGCAATGCTCATATACTACGGAAAATCCGACGCACCTGTACGGAGTGCACTCAAGGGAATGTTCACGGGGGCGGTGGCCCTCGCTGTCGTTCACTTTGCGGGGGAGTATTTTTCTATCTGCCTGCCGCTTAACATCTTCAACATTGCGGCGGCGCTCATCCTCGGCATTCCGGGGGTGATACTCCTCATAATCGGGAAGTTCCTCGTGTGACGGAAAAATAAAAAGCCCTGCCGCTTTAAGCGACAGGGCTTTGATGTTATTAGTTAACGATTGTTCTTTCTGTTTCCTTATCGAAGATGTGAATCTTGTTAGGATCGAGAGCAATCTTGATGTTGTCCTGAGGACGAGCTGTTGAGCGAGGTGAAACTCTTGCTGTGAGTGAAATGCCTTCAACGAGGAGGTAGAGATATGTCTCAGCACCCATCATTTCTGTGATTTCAACGTCAGCGTCGCAGATACCTGTCTTAGCAGCAGAGATGAACATTTCTTCATCGTGGATGTTTTCAGGACGGATACCCATTACGATTTCCTTGTCAACATAGTCTGAAAGTACAGCTTCGTCAACCTTTGATTCAGGAAGTTCTACATAGTACTTCTTGCCTGACTGCTTTCTTTCGTTCCAGCCGAATTCTACGTTGTACTTGCCGTCAATCTTTCTGAGGTAAGCGTCAACGAAGTTCATCTGAGGTGAGCCCATGAATCCAGCAACGAACTGGTTAACAGGTGATTCGTAGAGGTTCTGAGGTGAGTCAACCTGCTGTACGAAACCGTCCTTCATAACTACGATTCTGTCACCCATTGTCATAGCTTCTGTCTGGTCATGAGTTACGTAGATAAATGTTGTACCGAGCTTCTTGTGGAGCTTTGAAATTTCAGTTCTCATCTGAGCACGGAGCTTAGCGTCGAGGTTTGAAAGGGGCTCGTCAAGAAGGAATACCTGAGGCTCACGAACGATAGCACGACCGAGAGCAACACGCTGTCTCTGACCACCCGAAAGAGCCTTGGGCTTTCTGTCGAGAAGGTGTGAGATGTCGAGGATTCTTGCAGCTTCTTCAACCTTACGGCTGATTTCTTCCTTGGGAACCTTACGGAGCTTAAGTCCGAATGCCATGTTCTCGAATACTGTCATATGAGGATAAAGAGCGTAGTTCTGGAAAACCATCGCAATATCTCTGTCACGGGGAGCAACGTCGTTTACAAGACGGTCACCGATGTAGAGTTCACCTTCTGAGATTTCTTCAAGACCAGCGATCATACGAAGAGTTGTAGACTTACCGCATCCTGAAGGACCAACGAAGATAATGAACTCTCTGTCACGGATTTCAAGGTTGAAGTCCGAAACAGCAACTACTCCGCCGGGATACTTTTTGTAAATTGAACGAAGAGAAAGATTTGCCATTTGATAACCTCCCAAATTATTTTAGAATTTTAATTGCGTTAATATGCGAGCGCTGTACAAATATTCTGCGCCCCTTTTACGCCTTGATAATATGATACCAAATTTATCGCATAAATTTCAAGTCACTTAATACCCAAAGTTATAAAACGCCCTTTATTTATTTTGACGAAAAAAAACAGGGCAAAAATCGGGTTTTGTACCTAAAGTTAAAAAACGCCCTCAATTTCGGCAATCTCTTTGTGCATTATTTCCCTACAAGCTCCCAAAACCAGCTTTTCGTCGAGGGAAAGCCCTCCTATTTTTACTCTTTTCAGGTAAATTATACGGTTTCCGAGTGCCTCAAACATTCGTTTAACCTGATGAAATTTTCCCTCGGATATTGTTAAATATGCTGTATTCTTTTTCTCGTTGATTTTTATTTCTGCGGGCAGACATTTCTCCCCCGATGCGAGAACTACGCCGTTTGCGAGCTTTTCCGCATAGTCGTCGGCGCAGTCATGCTCCAGCTCGCAGTAATAGACCTTCGGCACGTGGTTTCTGGGCGAAAGTATACGGTGCGCAAACTCTCCGTCATCGGTGATGAGCACAAAGCCTTCGGTGTCCTTGTCGAGCCGTCCCGCAGGGAAAAGTCCGTCACGCCTGAATTCTTCGGGCACAAGCTCCATCACCGTTTTTGACACATTGTCCTCCGTAGCGCAGACATAGCCCTGCGGTTTGTTGAGCATAAGATATATGTGCTTTCGGTATACTGTATTTTTCCCGTCAATCGTTACCGTATCCGTTTCGGGATTGATTTTTGCGTCGCCCGATTTTGCGGTCTTTCCGTTGACGGCAACAACGCCCTTTTTTATCAACAGCTTGGCGTCACTCCGTGACATTCCCTTCTGCCCCGATATGAACTTGTCCAGTCTTTCCATAGTTTCACTTCCCGTCAATCAGCACTGTGATTTCCCCTCCGACGATGTTTTCGGATATGTCGCAGGCGATGAGCCTGCCGTCGCTGTCTGTTATCAGCGTTGCCGTGATGTTTTCGCCGTGCCGATGATTTGTTATATTATATATGTATCTTGTCACGCTCTCTCCCCGATGACCGTCGAGGTCGAACCCCTGTGACTTCTGTATCCCGTTGTAGCTTTCGTAAAGCTCATTCCACTCCGACGGGATTATCGTGGGAACTTCCGTTTCTTCTCCGTCGGTTGTGTAGCCGCAGCTTTCTATGAAGCTCACCCTTGCGGCGTAATCCTCAAGGTATATTCTGTCCTTTTCGGCGAGGAGAGAAAACGCAAGCATGCTCCCTCCCAGAACGGTGCCCATAAGTACAATAAGCACCACGGATTTTATCTTCGATGCGTTGAATGTCACAAGCAGCATAGAAATCCTCCCGCAAAATAATTATACTTTAATATTGTATGTTTTTCAAGCAAAGAAAATTCGGTCAAAAAGATTGACATTCCCTGTTTTTTTTAATACAATAGTATAGATATACAATATTAATATAAAAGGAGAGGATTTTTCCGCTTATATCGGCGGTAAATCCGTATATTGCTATGAAGAATACAGAAAAGACAATGGAAAAAATCGTTGCTCTCTGTAAGGGCAGAGGGTTTGTTTACCCCGGAAGTGAAATCTACGGCGGTCTTGCAAACACATGGGACTACGGTCCCCTCGGCGCAGAGCTTAAAAGCAACATCAAGAAGGCATGGCTCAAGAAGTTCGTTCAGGAGAATAAGTACAATGTCGGCCTCGACAGTGCAATCCTCATGAACCCGCAGACATGGGTAGCGTCGGGACACATCGGCGGTTTCTCCGACCCTCTTATGGACTGTAAGGACTGTAAGACGCGTCACCGTGCAGACAACCTCATCGAAGATTTCGACGGCACAAACCCTGCAGGCTGGTCGAATGAGCAGATGACAGCATACATCAACGAAAAGAACATTCCCTGCCCCAACTGTGGAAAGCACAACTTCACAGACATCCGTCAGTTCAACCTTATGTTCAAGACATTCCAGGGCGTAACAGAAGACTCCAAGTCGGAGCTTTATCTTCGTCCCGAAACTGCGCAGGGTATCTTCGTAAACTTTGCAAACATCCAGCGTACAACAAGAAAGAAGGTTCCCTTCGGTGTTGCACAGATAGGAAAGTCATTCCGTAACGAAATCACTCCCGGAAACTTCATCTTCCGTGTGCGTGAGTTTGAGCAGATGGAACTCGAATTCTTCTGCAAGCCCGGCACAGACCTTGAGTGGTTTGCTTACTGGCGTCAGTACTGCAAGGACTTCCTTCTTGCAATCGGCCTCAAGGAAGAAAATCTCCGTCTCCGTGACCACGACCCCGAAGAACTTTGCTTCTACTCAAAGGCAACAACAGACTTTGAATATCTTTTCCCATTCGGATGGGGAGAACTCTGGGGCGTTGCCGACAGAACAGACTACGACCTCACACAGCACATCAAGACAAGCGGAAAGAGCCTCGAATATTTCGACCCCGAAACAAACGAGAAGTACATCCCCTATGTTGTTGAACCCTCTCTCGGCGTAGAGCGTCTTTTCCTCTCAATCGTGACAGAGGCTTACGACGAGGAAGCTCTCGAGGACGGCACAACAAGAAATGTAATGCACTTCCATCCGTTCCTTGCACCGTTCAAGGTGGCTGTTCTTCCTCTTTCAAAGAAGCTCGCAGAACCCGCAGGCAAGCTCGCAGACGAACTCTCGGCTTACTTCATGGTTGACTACGATGACGCAGGCGCTATCGGAAAGAGATACCGCCGTGAAGACGAAATCGGTACACCGTTCTGTATCACATACGACTTCGAAAGCGAAAACGACAACTGCGTTACAGTCCGTGACCGTGACACAATGCAGCAGGAGCGTATTCCGATTTCGGAAGTCCGTGCTTACATCGAGGCAAGAATCACTCTTTAAAAAACAACGCCTCCGTCACAAAAGACGGAGGCTTATATGCCCCTATAGTTAAATGGATATAATAAATCCCTCCTAAGGATTAGTTGTGGGTTCGATTCCCGCTGGGGGTGCCAGAAGCTCCGCAGGTTATTTACTGCGGGGCTTTTGTTTTCTTGACAAAATACAACATATACCGTATAATTTTTTTATAGTCCTATGACTTGATTATGATTGGAGGATTTTTATAATGGTATGTCCTAACTGCGGGGCACAGCTCCCCGAAAATTCAGTTTTCTGTCATCACTGCGGAAATAACATAGCTCCTGCACCCGTGCAGCAGCCGTATGCCGCACCATATAACCCGATGCCGCAGGGCAACGGCAATCCGCCGCCGCTTTCTGTCGGTGCGTACATAGGAATGTACTTCCTTCTCTGCATCCCCGTTGTGAACATAATTCTTCTTTTCGTGTGGGCGTTCAGCGCAGGCGAAAATCAGAACAGAAAGAACTACGCAAGGGCGATACTTATCCTTATGCTTATCAGCGTGATAATTTCCGTACTTTGCATTGTTATTCCGCTCGCTCTCGGAATGGGCGCCGCTATGTCGGAATATTCGGGGTATTTCTTGTTTTAAGATATGATTTAAAGGGTACTGAAATTTTTTCAGTACCCTTTTTTGCGGTGAGCCACCGCAGAGAGATATATACTTTCTGCTTGTGCAGAAAGTATCAAAGACACACTCCTGCGGAGAGCTTACGATTTTTTCTTGCTGGTACTAGTGCGGGTTGGGAACACTCCGTGCGGGCGCATTGGCAGGGCTAGCTAAGGGCGCGGGACATTTCTTCTCCCGCACGGATATAGCGACAACATTTTCAACCGCTGACTTGTTCAGCGGGGAAAATGTAGCCCTCTGCAAGAGTGTGCCTTTGCCTACTTTCCGCACACACGGAAAGTAGGTCGCACTCCGCAGAGTGCGAAACTCTCTGCGACAATAACTAAAGGGTACTGAATTTCTCCAGTACCCTTTTAATTTTAGTCTATCATTCGTACCGTCACCGAGCGAAAAAACTCACCCTATTTGATTTGTACGATACGCTTGCCAGCGGCGGCTCGCCGCCGCTGGCTCGCTGTTAGTGACACGCCTCACATTCGCCGATTTCTCCGACAATCGGGAGGGGGTCTATTCCCTGACGGCTGTAATAATCCGAAAGTGCCGACTTGATAGCCTGCTCTGCAAGTACCGAGCAGTGCAGCTTGACTGCGGGAAGTCCGTCGAGAGCCTCAACAACCGCCTTGTTTGTGAGCTTGAGAGCCTCGTCGAGAGTTGCGCCCTTTATCATCTCCGTTGCGATTGACGATGTTGCGACTGCGGCTCCGCAGCCGAAGGTCTTGAACTTTACGTCTGTGATGACGCCGTCATTGACCTTGATGTACATTTTCATTATATCTCCGCACTTCGCATTTCCTACTTCGCCTATTCCGTCGGCGTCTTCGATTTCTCCCACATTTCTGGGGTTTGTGAAGTGGTCCATTACCTTTTCGCTGTAAAGCATATTACTGTATCTCCTTTTTATTGAATGCTAGAGTATTTCCTCGCCCTTTACGATGCGTTCCCAGAGGGGAGACATCATTCGTCCTCTCTCGGCAACTTCCTTGACTGCGGAAATGATGTAGTCGATTTCCTCGTCGGTTGTTTCCTCGGAAATAGAAAGTCTGAGCGAGCCGTGTGCAACCTCGTGCTTGAGTCCTATCGAGAGGAGAACGTGCGACGGGTCGAGAGAGCCTGATGTACAGGCCGAGCCCGACGATGCGGATATGCCCTTTGCGTCAAGCGAGAGGAGCAGGAACTCTCCTTCTACCCCGACGATTGAAACGTTGCAGTTTCCGCAAAGACGCTTGTCCCTGTCGCCGTTGAGCCTTGCCATCGGTATTTCAAGAAGTCCGTCGATAAGACGGTTTCTCATTGCCGTTACCTTCTGTGCCTTTTCGGGAATATTCTCTGTTGCGATTTCGACAGCCTTCGCAAGACCTATAATCGCAGGGAGGTTTTCGGTGCCCGCACGCTTCCCACGCTCCTGAGCGCCACCGTGAATGAGGTTCGGCAGGGAAATTCCCTTCTTCATATAAAGTATGCCGATACCCTTCTGTGCATGGATTTTATGTCCCGAAAGCGAGAGCATATCTATGCCCTGTTTTTTTACATCGATTTCGACATTGCCGACAGCCTGCACGGCGTCCGTGTGGAAAAGCACGCCTTTTTCGTGGCAGATTGCCGCAATTTCTTCAATCGGCTGGATTGTTCCTATTTCGTTGTTTGCATACATTATCGTTACGAGCGCAGTATCCTCACGGATTGCGTTCTTCACATCGTCGGGATTGATAAGTCCCTTGTCGTCAACGGGAATGTATGTCACTTCAAAACCGTTTTTCTCAAGATATTCGCAGGTGTGGAGCACCGCATGATGCTCAAACACCGAAGTGATTATGTGCTTTTTGCCCTTCGCCGAGAGCTTTTCCGCTGTTCCACGGATTGCCCAGTTGTCAGCCTCCGACCCGCCGCTTGTGAAGTATATCTCACTTGCCTCTGCGCCGAGAGCCTTCGCTATTGTTTCTCTTGCGCCATCGAGTGCACGCCTTGCGTTGCGTCCTTCCGTGTAGATGCTTGACGCATTTCCGAAATTCTCCGTAAAAAACGGCATCATCGCATCGAGTACGGGCTGCGATACTTTTGTCGTAGCTGCGTTATCCGCATAAATTCGTCTTTCCATCAAAAGTTCCTTCTTAATCTTTATTGCCGCGGTAAAACGCCGTTAAATCGGCATTCCCCATATACAAGCCTATTATATACCATATTAGTCTGTTTATCAATAGTATTTATAAAAATTTTTGATAAAACGACACCGCAAGCTCGTCGCAGCGTTCGTTTTCGGGATGTCCTGCGTGGCCCTTTACCCATCTGAATTCCACCTCGTGCCTGTCGATAAGGTCGAGGAGCCTTCCCCACAGGTCAGGGTTGATTGCGGGTTTCTTGTCGGACTTTATCCAGCCCTTTGCACGCCAGCTTTTCGCCCAGCCCTTTTCTATTCCGTCAACGACATATTTGCTGTCGGTGGTGATGCATACCCTGCACGGTCTTTTGAGAGCCTCAAGTGCGGTGATAACCGCCATAAGCTCCATACGGTTGTTGGTCGTATGCTCCTCCCCGCCGGAGAGTTCCTTTTCGTGCTCGCCAAAGCGGAGTATAACACCGTACCCTCCCGGCCCGGGGTTGCCCGAGCAGGCACCGTCGGTGAATATTTCAACGAAATCCATTCTGTACCTCCAAAAAAAGAAACACAAAAGCCTTGCGCAGATTGGCAAGGCTTTCAGTGCATGAAAATTATTGAGAGAGTATAGGGTAACAATGAAAAATAGTTAGCTAAGTAATATAAGAGGGGTCTCATATCCTTAACTCTGTTATTATTATAACATACACTATATATGTCGTCAATTAACATACAGCAAGAAAAAAGTTGCGGATTTTATGCAAATTCACGCAATTTCATCATTTGTTCAAAAAAACGCTAATCTATCTCAATAATATTTATACACTGAAAATCCCTCACCGTAAGACGAGCTTCCCGACATAATCGGGAATGTTTTGTGTTCGTCTTAAAGTGAGGGATTTCTCAACGGCGTACCGCCTGTGCGGTCACGCCTTTTTGCCAACCTTATACGAGCTGAATGATAGCCATTTCAGCAGCGTCTCCACGACGGGGACCAATCTTGATGATTCTTGTGTATCCGCCGTTACGCTCTGCGTACTTGGGTGAAATTTCGTCAAAGAGCTTCTTTGCAACATCTTCCTTAGTAACATATGACATTACCTGGCGCTTTGCCTGCAAATCGTTTGTCTTTGCGATTGTAATCATCTTCTCAGCCATTGAGCGAACTTCCTTTGCTCTTGTAACTGTTGTTTCAATCTGGCCGTTTTCGAGAAGATATGTCACCATAGCTCTGAGCATTGCTTTTCTATGGTCAGTCGGTCTTCCGAGCTTTCTTGTGCCTGGCACTTTAACTCACTCCTTACATTAAGACTTTTCGTTTATTCTTCTTCTTCTGAGCTAAGGTTGAATCCGAGTTCACGGAGCTTTTCCTTAACCTCATCGAAGGACTTCTTACCAAGGTTTCTAACCTTCATCATTTCTTCTTCGGACTTGTTTACGAGGTCCTCAACAGTGTTGATTCCTGCACGCTTAAGACAGTTGAATGAACGAACCGAGAGGTCGAGTTCTTCGATTGTCTTTTCGAGGACTTCTTCCTTGCCCTTGTCGTCCTTTTCGACCATAATCTCTACATTGGATGCTTCCTCTGAGAGTGCGATGAACGATTCAAGGTGGTCCTTGAGGAATTTAGCTGCAAGCGATATAGCTTCCTTTGCGGAAATTGTTCCGTCTGTCCATACCTCAAGTGTAAGCTTGTCGAAATCGGTTATCTGACCTACACGGGTGTTGTCAACCTTGTAGTTCACCTTGAGTACAGGTGTGTAGATTGAGTCAACCGCAATAGTGTCGATGTCAACGTTGCTGGGGAAGTTCTTCTTGTTCTTCTCTGCAGAAACGTATCCACGGCCTCTGTCAACAACGATTTCCATGAAGAGCTTAGCGTCCTTACCGAGTGTTGCGATGTGCATTCCGGGGTTGAGGATGTCAACCTCTGAATCTGCCTTGATGTCACCTGCTGTGACTTCGCCTTCGCCTTCAGCCTCGATAAAGATTGTCTTGGGGCCTTCGCTGTAAAGCTTTGCAGTAAGTCCCTTTATATTAAGGATGATTTCAGTAACATCTTCCTTGACATTGGGGATTGTTGATAATTCGTGATGTACGCCTTCAATCTTTACAGATGTTACAGCTACACCAGGAAGCGAGGAGAGCAGTACACGTCTGAGGCTGTTGCCCAGGGTGATACCGTAACCGCGCTCAAGCGGGGAAACGACAAATTTACCGTAAGTTCCGTCTGCCTTGAGTTCGGCTGTTTCTATATCTGGCTTCTCGATTTTTTCAAGCATTCACAAAACCCTCCTGTATTCGCAATTTTTATTCTCATGCATATCGGAAAACGCAGTATGACCCACGCTTTCCCGATATTTTTATCCGTATTACTTAGAATACAATTCGACGATGAGCTGTTCTTCAACATCAAGGTCGATTTCATCTCTGTTAGCAAGGCGTGTAACCTTTGCTGTGAGAGCGTCCTTGTTGTATTCGAGCCACATAGGGATAGGTCTTGCGCTGTTAGCTTCAACGAGAGCCTTCATGCTGTCAAGTGCCTTGCTCTTGTCGCAGAGTGCAACAGTGTCGCCGGGCTTTACACGGTATGAAGGGATGTTTACTCTCTTGCCGTTTACTGTGTAATGACCGTGAACAACGAGCTGTCTTGCCTGTGCTCTTGAGCTTGCGAGACCAAGTCTGTATACTACATTGTCAAGGCGTGATTCAAGAATCTGAAGGAGGTTTTCACCGGCCTTACCCTGCATCTTTTCAGCGAGCTCGAAGTAGTGGTAGAACTGTCCTTCGAGAACACCGTAGTATCTTCTTGTTCTCTGCTTAGCACGAAGCTGAAGTCCGTATTCGGACTGCTTCTTTCTGCTCTGGCCGTGCTGGCCGGGAGTTCCCTGTCTTTTTTCCTTGTTGTTTTCTGCGATAGCGCACTTGTCAGAGTAGCATCTCTCTCCCTTGAGGAAGAGCTTCTTTTCTTCTCTTCTGCACTGTCTGCATACTGCACCGGTATATCTAGCCATTTCTTATTACACCTCCTAGTATTAGACACGTCTTCTCTTGGGAGGACGACATCCGTTGTGAGGAATCGGAGTAACGTCCTTGATGAGACGAACTTCAAGACCTACTGTCTGCAATGCTCTGATTGCTGCTTCTCTTCCTGCTCCGGGTCCCTTAACGTATACTTCTACGTTCTTGAGACCATGCTCCATAGCTGCCTTTGCTGCAACTTCTGTTGCTGTCTGAGCTGCGAAAGGAGTAGACTTTCTTGAGCCTCTGAAGCCGAGTCCGCCTGCAGATGCCCATGAGATTGCATTACCCTGTGTATCTGTAATTGTAACGATTGTGTTGTTGAAAGTAGACTGGATATGAACAGCACCGTTTTCGATGTTCTTCTTTTCACGGCGGCGTCTAACAACAGTCTTTTTTCCCTTTGCCTGTGCCATTGTTCATTTCCCTCCTTACTTCTTCTTGTTAGCGATTGTCTTAACGGGGCCCTTACGGGTTCTTGCGTTTGTCTTTGTTCTCTGTCCTCTTACGGGGAGACCCTTGCGGTGACGAACGCCTCTGTAGCACTGGATTTCTACAAGTCTCTTGATGTTGAGAGCAACTTCACGGCGAAGGTCACCTTCAACTGTGTAGTTCTTGTCGATCTCTTCACGGAGCTTTGCAAAATCGTCTTCTGTAAGGTCCTTTACTCTTGTATCGGGGTTGATACCTGTTGCTGCGAGAATGTTCTCTGCAGACTTACGACCGATGCCGTAGATGTAAGTGAGTCCGATTTCAACTCTCTTATCCTTGGGCATGTCTATACCAGCAATTCTTGCCATTTTTAGCTACACCTCCATAAATTAGGTCTTAATTAGCCCTGACGCTGCTTGTGCTTGGGGTTTGCGCAGATAACCATTACCTTACCCTTACGCTTGATAACCTTACACTTTTCGCAGATAGGCTTAACTGAAGGTCTTACTTTCATTGAAAATACCTCCTCATCTTATGCGGGGAAAAACCCCGTCCCGTCATCACGGGAATGTTATCGTTTGGTTTGCTTGTGGGTACATTGAAGAATGTTTTTCTTCCGCACTGACCAGCCGCGGCATGACTTTCGTCCGCCATAATCAGCTTGGCTTACTTCGCTCTCCAAGTAATCCTGCCCTTTGACAAGTCATAAGGTGACATTTCAACTGTTACCTTATCCCCGGGAACTATACGGATATAGTTCATACGGAGCTTGCCTGAAACATGGGCAAGTATCTTGTGACCGTTCGAAAGCTCCACCTGGAACATTGCGTTCGGGAGTGCTTCGAGAACGGTTCCTTCAATTTCGATTACGTCTTCTTTAGACATATTTACCTCCCAAATTTAATTGGTTACGGCAGGCTCGTTCTTTATTCTGTTGAGAGCCTTTCTTAGCTTATTGTCTGTCAGCTCGCTTTCGCCGAGAATGGTCTTTGTGGCGCTGATATGCTTTATGTTCTTTTTCTTCGGGTTATCGGCACGGTGCCTTTTCCCGTTGATGAGATATGCATATCCGTCCTTTTCGTAAAGGACTGCGAACCACTCACCCTTTTCGCCACCTGCAGTTGCCTGCACAAGCTGTCCTCTGGTGAGCATCATAACGCCCTCCTAGTCTACTTTCGTCAAGATAATAGGCTTATCGTTCGTTATTGCTATGGTGTGTTCGAAGTGTGCCGACGCCGTTCCCGACTTGGTAACGACAGTCCAGCCGTCCTTGAGGGTTCTCACTCCGTCACCTTTGAGGTTTATCATCGGTTCAATGGCAATTACCATTCCGGGATAAAGCCTCGGGCCGTGCCCCGATTTTCCGTAATTCGGAACTTCGGGTTCTTCGTGGAGGTCCCTGCCCACACCGTGCCCGATATACTCCTTCACTATGCCGAAGTTGTATTTGCGGACATGCTCTTCTATTGCGTGTGAAATATCGCCGATACGATTCCCTGCGACAGCCTTTTCGATGCCCCTGAACAGAGCCTCTTCCGTGACTTTGAGCAGTTCCTCGACCTCACTTGGAATTTTTCCGACTACGAAGGTTCTTGCGCTGTCACCGTGGAATCCGTCTATATACGCTCCCACGTCAACGCTGACTATATCGCCGTCGAGAATTTTTCTCTTTCCGGGAATTCCGTGGATTACCTCTTCATTGATAGAGATGCAGGCACTTCCCGTGAATCCGCCGTAGCCGAGAAAACTCGGAGTGGCACCACAGCTCACGATGTAATCGTGGATTATGGTGTCCAACTCTTTGGTGGACATTCCGGGACGGATGCTCTCGCCCGCGAGCTTGAGCGCCTCGCCCGTTATCCTTCCGGCAGTTTTCATTTTTGCAATTTCAGATGCAGATTTAATGTTTATCATAATTACTTTAATGCCTCAAGTACGAGTTTTGATGTGTCCTCTACCGTGTCCTGTCCTTCAACTGTTACAAGGATTCCCTTTGCAGCGTAGAAGTCCTTGAGAGGAGCTGTAAGCTCGTGGTAGGTTTTAAGGCGTGAAAGTACAGTTTCGGGAGCGTCGTCCTTTCTCTGTACAGCCTTTCCGCCGCACTTGTCGCATACGCCTTCAACCTTTGTGGGTTTGAAGTCGATGTGGTATGAATTTCCGCAGTCCTCACATACACGGCGGCCTGAAAGACGCTGTGTGATTGTTTCGTCGGCAACTGCAATTTCGAGCACCTTGTCAATCTTGACGCCCATGCTGTCGAGTGCCTCTGCCTGAGGAACTGTTCTCGGGAAACCGTCAAGAATGTAACCATCCTTGCAGTCTTCCTCGGAAATTCTGTCCTTGAGTATTCCTATAACAACCTCGTCGGGAACGAGAGCACCGCTGTCCATGTAGGACTTGGCTTCAAGACCGCACTTTGTGCCGTTCTTTACAGCCTCACGGAGCATATTTCCCGTTGAGATTGCAGGTATTTTAAGATTGTCGCAGATAACCTCTGCCTGTGTTCCTTTTCCGGCGCCCGGCGCCCCGAGTAAGATAAGATTCATCTTATATCCTCCTTATTCGAGGAATCCCTTGTGATGACGCATCACCATCTGTGATTCCAAAATACGAACTGTTTCAAGAGCAACGCTTACAATAATGAGGATTGAGGTACCACCCATTGAGAGCGAGAGACCTGAGATTTTCATCATTGAAAGAACATTCTCGAAAATTATCGGGAATATTGCGATTACGCCGAGGAAGAATGCTCCCACAAGAGTAATCTTCGACAGAATCTTCTGAATGTAATCAGATGTCGGCTTTCCAGGACGGATTCCGGGGATACCGCCGTTGTTCTGTCTGAGGTTGTTTGCGATTTCAACAGGATTGTACTGCATAGCAACATAGAAATAGTTGAATCCTATGATGAGTGCGAAATAGACTGCTCCGTACCACATATTGTCGTAGCTGAAGAAGTCAAGGAATCCTGCGTAGAATTTATCCCAGCCCGTCTGTGTTTCGGGGTTGAGATTAGGCTGCCAGAACATTTCAAGCATACTGGGGATTGCCATGAATGAGCTTGCGAAGATAATCGGCATAACTCCCGACATAGCAACCTTTATCGGAATGTGTGCGTTCTGTCCGCCGTACTGCTTTCTGCCAACAACACGCTTTGCGTACTGAATGGGAATTCTTCTCTCTGATTCGTTCATGAATACGATAAAGCCTATCATAAGAACGAAGATGAGAACAACAGCAAGTGCAAGGAAAATCATCGACATATCTGTGCTTACGAGCTTGTAGAGCTTTTCGACAGCGTCGGGACCTCTTGCGATGATACCTGCGAAGAGTATCATTGAGATACCGTTTCCGATTCCCTTTTCGTTGATTCTGTTGCCGAGCCATACAATGATTGACGCACCGACAACGAATGAAACGACGATTACGATTGCTGCAAATACGCCTTCAGCGCCCTGTGTGTAGGTTACAGCGCCCCAGTTTCTCATCATCAGATAATAACCGTAGCCCTGTACAACCGCAAGAACGATTGTGAGTATATCGGAAATTTTCTGGAGACGCTTTCTTCCTGTTTCGCCTTCCTTCTGGAGTCTCTCCAGCGGGGGAAGAGCGTAGGTGAGAAGCTGCATGATGATTGATGCATTGATGTACGGCTGGATTGACAGCGCGAACACCGTTGCACTTGAAAGCGCACCACCCGAAAGGGTGTTCATATAGCTGAGGAATGTTCCCTGGTTGCTTTCAAGAATAGCTGAAAGCACTTCTGCGTTGAGGAACGGTACAGGAATCAGTACTGAACCGATTCTGTATATAAAGATGATAAAGAGTGTAAACAGTATTTTCTTTCTGAGCTCGGTTATTTTCCAAGCGTTTCTGAAAGTTTCAAACACGCTAGATCACCTCAACCTTCCCGCCTGCTTTTTCAATCTTTTCCTTTGCGGACTCTGAGAATGCTGCAGCCTTTACGGTAAGGTTCTTTGTGAGATTTCCGTTGCCGAGGATCTTAACTCCGTCCTGAACATCCTTAACGATGCCTGAAGCAACAAGAAGCTCTGTGTCTACTACTGTGCCTTCCTTGAAGATTTCAAGTGAAGCTACATTTACGCCGGCATATGTTGTCTTGAAGATGTTGTTGAATCCTCTCTTGGGGATTCTTCTTGCCATAGGCATCTGACCACCTTCAAAGCCTGCTCTGAGTGAGCAGCCTGAACGAGCCTTCTGACCCTTGTGGCCCTTACCGGCTGTCTTTCCGTTACCTGAACCGTGACCACGGCCCTTACGGAATGCGTCCTTTGTAGCACCCTGTGCCGGAGATAATTCGTGTAATTTCATCTGCGTTGCACCTCCCAGCTTTATTCTACTACTTCAACGAGATGTGAAATTTTTGCGATCTTGCCCTTTGTCTGCTCATTGTCGGGCTGTTCAACAACCTGACCAACCTTTTTAAGACCTAAGGAATGAGCTGTGGCAATCTGCTTTTCAATTCTGCCGTTAAGGCTTTTTACGAGCTTGATTTTCATCTTGCGAAGCCCTCCTTATCCTAAAATTTCTTTTACAGACTTGCCTCTCTTCTCTGCAACTTCCTTAGCGGATGTGCATGAAGCGAGTCCCTGGATTGTAGCTCTAACAACATTGCAAGCATTGTTTGAGCGAAGTGATTTTGTTCTGATGTCCTTGATGCCGACCATTTCGATTACAGCACGGACAGGGCCACCTGCGATAACACCGGTACCGGGAGCAGCGGGTTTCATAAGAACTCTGCCTGCGCCGTATGCGCCGATTACTTCGTGAGGAATTGTTGTGCCCTTGAGAGATACCTTAACGAGGTTCTTCTTCGCATCTTCGATTCCCTTACGGATAGCATCGGGAACTTCTCCCGACTTTCCGATACCGAAGCCTACTGTTCCGTTTCCGTCGCCTACAACGACAAGAGCAGCAAACTTGAAGATACGACCGCCCTTAACCGTCTTTGATACACGGTTAATGCATACTACCTTTTCGGTAAGTTCATTTGTAGTATCTATATTAGCCAAAAGTCATTACCTCCTTATTAGAATTTGAGTCCGCTTTCACGAGCTCCGTCAGCGAGTTCCTTAACTCTGCCGTGATAAAGGTAACCGCCTCTGTCGAATACAACTTCTTCGATTCCCTTTGCCTTTGCAGCTTCTCCGATAAGCTGTCCGACCTTGCGAGCACCTTCACAGTTGCCGCCGTCTGCGTCAAAGCCCTTTGCCATGCTTGATGCAGCAGCGAGTGTCACGCCGTTTACATCATCAATAATCTGTGCATAGATGTGCTTTGCGGAGCGAAATACGTTAAGGCGAGGACATTCGGGTGTTCCGAAAATCTTTCCGCGAACTCTCTTGTGTCTCTTTGCTCTTGATTTATTAGAATCAAACTTTTTAACCAATTGAATTCACTCCCTTTCTTACTTCTTACCCTTACCGGCTTTACCTTCTTTACGGATGATGTATTCGCCTTCGTAACGAATACCCTTACCCTTATAAGGCTCCGGGGGACGCTTTTCACGGATTTCAGCAGCGAACTGACCAACCTTTTCCTTGTCAATTCCGCTTACGATGATGCTGTTGGGGTTAGGAACCTCAACTGTGATACCATCGATTTCAGGCATGATAACCTGATGTGAATATCCGAGGTTCATTACAAGGTCCTTACCCTGCTTTGCAGCACGGTAACCTACACCTTCAATACCAAGCTTCTTGGAGAAACCTTCTGTTACTCCGATTACCATGTTATTGATGAGTGTTCTTGTAAGACCGTGGAGTGATCTTGTTTCCTTCTGCTCGTCGGGGCGTGTTACCTTAAGAACGCCGTCTTCCATTGAGAGACCGAGCTTGGGGTTGAATGTTTTTGTGAGTGTTCCCTTGGGACCCTTGACTGTTACTGTTGAACCGTCAATCTTTATGTCCACTCCAGCAGGTACACTAACAGGTGCATTTCCTATTCTTGACATATTAGTGTCCTCCTTACCATACGAATGCGAGGATTTCTCCGCCTACGTTAAGCTCACGAGCCTTCTTGTCTGTCATGATTCCCTTTGATGTGGAAACAATAGCAGTTCCGAGACCCTTCATAACCTTAGGCATATCCTCACAGCTCTTATAAATTCTGAGACCGGGCTTTGATACTCTGCGAAGTCCGGTAATAACCTGAGACTTGTTTTCGCCGTACTTCAAAGTGATTCTGATTATACCCTGCTTTCCGTCATCTGTTACCTGGAAGCTCTTGATGTATCCTTCGTCAACGAGGATCTGAGCTATTGCCTTCTTAACATTGGAAGCGGGAACGTCAACTGTTGCGTGCTTCTGTGAATTCGCATTGCGGATTCTTGTAAGCATATCTGCAATTGTATCGGTGATTTGCATTCTAGCCAACCTCCTTCTAAACTATTTCGATTTAATGAACCGGTAATTTGATTACCAGCTTGCCTTCTTAACACCCGGAATCTGACCGTCGTGTGCAAGCTCTCTGAAGCAGATACGGCAAATGCCGAACTTTCTGAGATATGCGTGAGGTCTTCCGCAGATTTTGCATCTGTTGTATGCACGGGTGGAGTACTTTGGTTTAGCCTGCTGCTTTACCTTCATAGAAGTCTTAGCCATGTTTTCTTCCTCCCTTAGTTAGCGAACGGAGCGCCGAGGAGCTTGAGAAGTTCCTTAGCCTCTTCGTCTGTGTTAGCGGTTGTGATGAAGTTGATGTCCATTCCACGAACCTTGTCAATCTTATCGTATTCGATTTCGGGGAAGATAAGCTGCTCCTTGATACCTGTGGAGTAGTTTCCACGGCCGTCAAATGAGTTGCCGTTGATTCCTCTGAAGTCACGAACACGGGGGAATGCAACGTTGAAGAGTCTGTCAACAAACTCATACATCTTGTCGCTTCTGAGTGTTACCTTAACACCGATAGGCATTCCTTCACGGAGTTTGAAGTTAGCAACTGACTTCTTTGCACGGCAGATTACAGGCTTCTGACCTGTGATTGCTGCAATGTCAGTCATGATAGCGTCGATAACCTTTGAGTTTTCCTTTGCTTCACCTGCGCCGACATTGATTACAACCTTGTCGAGCTTGGGGATCTGCATAACGCTCTTATATCCGAACTTCTTCATCATAGCAGGAGCTACCGTGCTAACATAGTATTCTTTCAATCTAGCCATTTGATATCTCCTCCTTATTAATATTCAGCGCCGCACTTCTTGCAGCATCTTGTCTTCTTGCCGTCCTCAATCTTGTATGAGGGCTTTGTAGGCTTGCCACACTTGGGGCAAACAGCCATTACCTTACAAGCATATACAGGAGCCTCTGTCTTTACGATGCTGCCTGCCTGACCCATCTGACGGGGCTTAACATGCTTTGTAACGAAGTTGATTCCCTCAACGATTACTTTGCCTTCCTTGGGGGAAACTTCGAGAACCTTACCTGTCTTTCTTGTCTTCTTGTCGTCTGTGTACTTGTCGCCGTACTTTCCTGTAAGAAGAACAACAGTGTCGCCTTTTTTAACATGCAATGTATTCATCTTTACGACACCTCCTGATTACAATACTTCGGGAGCGAGTGAAAGAATCTTTGTGTAATCCTTTTCACGGAGCTCTCTTGCCACAGGCCCAAAAATACGGGTTCCTCTGGGGTTCTTGTCTTCCTTGATTATTACAGCAGCGTTCTCATCGAAACGGATGTATGTTCCGTCTTCTCTTCTGAGACCCTTTGCTGAACGAACGATAACTGCCTTAACAACGTCGCCCTTCTTAACAACGCCGCCTGGTGTTGCTTTTTTAACCGAAGCAACAACTACGTCGCCGATATTCGCATACTTTCTGCGAGTACCGCCGAGTACTCTGATACACATAAGCTCCTTTGCACCGGTGTTGTCAGCAACCTTGAGGTATGTCTGCATCTGTACCACAGTACGTTCCTCCTTTCAAATTCACAGGTCAGAGGGGGACTTTTTCGTTCCCTCTCTTTCCTTATGTTGATGTTTTTGATTTTTTTACTTAGCCTTTTCGATTACCTTTACAAGACGCCATCTCTTATCCTTAGAAAGAGGACGGGTTTCCATAACTTCAACACGGTCGCCGATGTTGCACTCGTTGTTTTCGTCGTGTGCCTTGAGCTTAACCGTTCTCTTGATAATCTTCTTGTAAAGAGGATGTCTGATGTTGTCAACGATAGCTACAACGATGGTCTTATCCATCTTGTTTGACACTACCTTGCCTACTCTTGATTTTCTGAGGTTTCTTTCTTCAGCCATGGTATTTATCCTCCTTCCTTATGCGTTCTTGATTTCATTCTCACGGATAACTGTCTTTACACGAGCAATGTCTTTCTTGACAGCCTTGATGCGAGAAGGATTTTCAAGCTGATTTGCTGCGAGCTGGAAGCGAAGTGCGAACAGCTCTTTCTTGAGGTCAACGAGCTTTGCTGAAAGCTCATCATTAGTCATATCTCTGATTTCTGAGTTTTTCATTACTGCTCGCCTCCCTGTTCCTTAGTTACGAATTTACATTTGATCGGGAGCTTATGCATAGCAAGACGCATAGCTTCTCTTGCTGTTTCTTCCGAAACGCCGCCGATTTCAAACATTACACGACCGGGCTTTACTACTGCTACCCAGTACTCAGGTGAACCCTTTCCTGAACCCATTCGAACGCCTGCAGGCTTCTGTGTAACGGGCTTGTCAGGGAAAATCTTGATATATACGTTACCGCCACGCTTGATGTAACGTGTCATTGCGATACGGGCAGCTTCGATCTGATTTGATCTGATCCAAGCGGGTTCAAGTGCCATAAGACCGAAATCTCCGTTAGAAACGAAGTTTCCTCTTGTTGCCTTACCCTTCATTCTGCCGCGCTGTACTCTTCTGTACTTAACTCTCTTTGGAAGAAGCATTTGCGTTACCTCCTTCTGTGCGTTTTCTTCTGGGTCTTGAAGGCTTTTCAGACTTTTCTGTGTCTGTGCTTGTTCTCTTTTCGCCCTTGAGAACTTCGCCCTTGTAGATCCAAACCTTTACGCCGATACGACCGTATGTTGTAGCTGCTTCTGCAGTACCGTAGTCGATGTCAGCTCTGATTGTCTGAAGGGGAATTGTTCCTTCATGATAGCTTTCTGCACGAGCGATTTCAGCACCGCCGAGACGGCCCGAGCATCTGATCTTGATTCCTCTTGCCTGAAGACGCATTGCGTTTCCGATTGCCTTCTTCATTGCACGACGGAATGATATACGGTTTTCGAGCTGAGCTGCAACGTTTTCAGCAACGAGCTGAGCGTTGAGGTCAGGCTGCTTAACTTCGACGATGTTGAGAGCAACGCTCTTATTGATCATCTTTTCTACTTCAAGGCGGAGCTTTTCAATCTCTGCACCGCCACGGCCGATTACGATACCGGGCTTTGCACAATAGATGTGAATTCTTACCTTGTCTGCAAATCTTTCGATTTCAATCTTGGGTACTCCTGCTGAATAGAGGCTCTTCTTGATATAGTTACGAACATTGTAGTCCTCAACCAAAGTATCGCCGAAAGTAGCCTTGTTAGCGAACCAACGGGAATCCCAGTCTTTAATTACGCCTACACGAAGACCGTGCGGATTTACTTTCTGTCCCATAGTTTACCTCCCGACTATTCTTTTTCTTTGAGAACGATTGTGATGTGTGATGTTCTCTTCAAGATACGAAATGCTCTACCCTGTGCTCTGGGCATGATGCGCTTGAGTGTGGGTCCGGGGCAAACGAAACATTCAGCAACATAGAGGTTATCCTTGTCCATGCCGTGATTGTTTTCTGCGTTTGCGATAGCGGACTTCAGAAGCTTCTCAAGGCACTCACAAGCAGCCTTCGGTGTCGACTGGAGAGTTGCGAGTGCAACTTCAGTTGACTTATTTCTGATAAGGTCGAGAACTATCTGAACCTTTCTGGGTGCAATTCGTACATTTCTTAAATATGCTCTTGCTTCCACTTATGAACTCCTCCTTCCGCTATTTCTTTCCGTTATTTGATGTCTTTGAACCAGCGTGGCCCTTGTATGTTCTTGTAGGTGCAAACTCACCGAGCTTGTGTCCTACCATATCTTCTGTAACATATACGGGAACATGCTTTCTTCCATCGTGAACAGCAAATGTATGACCTACGAAGTCAGGGAATATTGTTGATGCTCTGCTCCATGTCTTGAGAGCCTTCTTTTCGCCGGCCTCGTTCATTGCAACTACTCTCTTGAGGAGAGCTTCCTGAACGTATGGGCCTTTTTTAACACTTCTACTCATTATTCATCTGCCTCCTTCCATTACTTACCGTTTCTGCGCTTTACGATAAACTTGTCAGAGCGGTGATGCGTCTTACGAGTCTTGTATCCGAGTGCAGGCTTGCCCCAAGGTGTAACAGGTCCGGGACGACCAACGGGTGACTTACCTTCACCACCACCGTGCGGGTGGTCGCAGGGGTTCATTACAGAACCACGGACTGTAGGTCTGATACCGAGGTGACGTGTGCGTCCTGCCTTACCGAGGTGTACGTTTTCGTGGTCGATGTTTGAAACCTGACCAACAGTTGCCATACAGTTTATCGGAATCTTTCTCATTTCGCCGGAAGGAAGTCTTACGAGTGCGTAAGTTTCTTCTTTACCCATGAGCTGAGCCATGTTTCCTGCTGAACGAACGAGCTGTCCGCCCTTGCCGGGATAAAGCTCAATGTTGTGGATGATTGTACCCACAGGGATTGCACTGATGGGAAGTGCGTTGCCGGGCTTGATGTCAGCGTCTGCGCCCGAACGAACAACATCGCCTACTGCAAGACCGTTAGGTGCGATGATGTATCTCTTTTCGCCGTCCTCGTACTGTACGAGTGCGATGAATGCTGAACGGTTGGGGTCGTATTCGAGTGTGAGAACTGTTGCGTTTCCGCCCTTGTTTCTCTTGAAGTCGATGATACGATATTTTCTTCTTGCTCCGCCGCCTCTGTGACGAACTGTAATTCTACCGTAGCTGTTTCTGCCGGCAGTCTTCTTTACGGGTTCGAGAAGGCTTTTTTCGGGAGCAACCTTTGACAAGCCCGAGTAATCAGTGCATGTTGTATGACGCATTGACGGTGTCGTGGGCTTATATGTCTTTATAGCCATTTTGAATTCACTCCTTATATGGTTTTGCGGGACTGTTTTTTCTGTCCCATACTTCAGCTATCTGTGATGTCGCTTATATATTATAAATAGTATAGCTTACATCATGCCATCGAAGAATTCGATTGTCTTTGAACCCTCTGTGAGAGTAACGATAGCTTTCTTCCAGTCGGATCTGTATCCGACATATCTGCCCATTCTCTTTTCGTGACCCTTGACATTCATTGTGCGAACGTCCTGTACATCAACGTCGAAAAGCTCCTTGAGAGCAGCCTTTATTTCAATCTTGTTAGCGTCCTTCGCTACCTTGAATGTGTACTTTCTCTCCTGGAGAGCGTCCATACTTCTTTCTGTAACGATGGGCTTGATAATGATATCCTGTGCAGCTTTCATTATGCGTACACCTCCTCAATCTTTGCAACGGCATCTGCTGCAACGATGAACTTGTCATAGTTGAGAATGTCGTATACATTGAGCGTGTTTACAAGAGCAGTCTTTACACCGGGAATGTTGCTTGCACTCTTGATAACCTTGCTGTCAAGCTCGGGCATTACGATGAGTGCCTTTCCGTCTGCGTTAAGAGCCTTGAGCATCTTAACCATGTCCTTTGTCTTGTAATCATCGAAAGCAATCTTGTCAACAACGATGAGGTTGTTGTCGATTACCTTTGTAGAAAGCGCAGACTTCATTGCGAGTCTTCTGAGCTTCTTGTTGAGCGAGTAGCTGTAATCACGGGGCTTGGGGCCGAGTGCGATACCACCGTGTGTCCACTGAGGAGCTCTGATAGAACCCTGACGAGCGTGGCCTGTACCCTTCTGTCTCCAGGGCTTTCTTCCGCCGCCGCTTACTTCTGTACGAGTAAGTGTTGACTGTGTTCCCTGACGCTGATTAGCGAGGTAGTTGAGCACCATTGCGTGCATTGCCGACTCGTTCGGCTTGATTCCGAAAATTGTATCTGACAGCTCAGTGGTGGAAACTTCTTTACCTGTCATATCCAAAACTTTAATACTAGGCATTATTGCTTCCTCCTTCCTTAAGCCTTCTTAACGCAATCTGTGATTACGACGATTGAACCCTTAGGACCGGGAACTGCGCCCTTGATTGCGATAAGATTGTTTTCTGCGTCAACCTTGACAATTTCAAGGTTCTGTACTGTAACCTTTTCAGCACCCATGTGACCTGCGAGGACTTTACCCTTGTAGATTCTTGAAGGTGATGAGCAAGCGCCCATTGAACCTGCCTGTCTGTGAACAGGGCCTGAACCGTGAGTTTCCTTGAGTCTGTGCTGGTTGTTACGCTTGATGGGGCCTGTGAATCCCTTACCCTTTGATGTGCCGCTTACATCGATGATGTCGCCTGCTGCAAAGGTGTCTGCCTTGAGGATGTCGCCAACGTTGATTGACTCTGTATCGTCAAGTCTGAATTCCTTGAGGGTTCTCTTTGCAGCAACGTCTGCCTTTGCAAAGTGTCCCTTCATAGCCTTGTTTGTGTGCTTTTCGCTGATGTCGCCAAATCCGAGCTGTACAGCAGCATATCCGTCGTTTTCAACGGTCTTCTTCTGAACAACTACGCAAGGACCGGCTTCAACAACTGTTACAGGAATAAACTTTCCTGCTTCGTCGAAAATCTGTGTCATACCGATTTTCTTACCGATGATTCCCTTTTGCATTATTTTATCCTCCTTTGGTTATTGGTTGAGGCTGTCTGCCCCAACTTGACCTGCGACTGATGTCTTATTGAGATTGGGTTACTTAATCTCCATTACGATATCTACGCCTGCAGGAAGTTCAAGACCCTGAAGTGCCTCAGTTGTCTTTGCTGTCGGACGGAGAACATCAATGAGTCTCTTGTGTGTTCTGAGTTCGAACTGCTCACGGCTATCCTTGTACTTATGAACAGCACGGAGGATTGTGATAATCTCCTTGTCTGTCGGAAGAGGGATAGGTCCGCTTACCTTTGCGCCTGAGCGTGTAGCTGCTTCAACAATCTTAGCTGCTGCAGCGTCCACGATTGCATGTTCATAGCCCTTGATCTTGATTCTGATTTTTTCGTTGACTGCCACTATAATCGCCTCCTAAAAATATTTTGATGGGGACGACGCTGAAATTATAACACGCTACCGTGTGTATCGTGGTCGTTCTATAAATAAAACCCGAAAAACCGTTGTGGGTTTTCCGAGTCCGACCAAATACGCACCGATGCTGTTTTATCAATAGCGCAGGGCATTACAACCCACCCCGCACCTCGCAAGATGACAAAATAGCACACACAGTGTTCGTTATTACAGTCGCCCGGTTTAAAATCGGACATACTCCACGAAAATTACCCGGCAAACCGCCGGCAACCTCTCGCTTCATCGCATATCTGTTGCAGTCATGCAAGAAGTATTTTAACATAAAAAACCGCCGTTTTCAAGGGCTTTTTCGCACTTTTGAAAACGACGGATATAGAAATTTATAAAACTTTCTGGCAACTTTTTGTGCAACTTGCTGTCGGACAGCCTTTTTGCCCTAAAAAAGCCCCATTTTCTCCATAATATTGCTTGTTATCTTCATCTTGAGCATCTTCTTTTCGCTTGACCTGAATTCGTCGCACAGCTTCACGATTTCTTCCGCACGGGAGTGATTTTTCTCGCTTGCCGTGTACGCCTCCGAGCAGAGCTGTGCCGCAATGTCGCATAATCTGCGAGCCGTCTGCACCTCGCCCTTGACGAAGCTGATGAAGGCTATCCCCGACGCTATTTCGCCCTGCTTGCCGATAAGCTCCTCCGCAATATCGAGCTTTGCAAGGTCGGACGCCTTCTGCATATTTCTCTCAAGCACCTGCAAAAGCAGCTTTATCGACATTTTGTCGGTTTCGGCGTCAATCAGCCTTGCCATTTCGAGAAGCCCCTCGCCTGCGTTTTTATCGTATGTGCAGGTGAGCAGCGCCGTGTATATCGTGTTGAACTTCTGCCTTGCCTTTTCGTTCATAGCTCCTCCGAATTAATATGCCTTGCCCCAGTAAACCATACATTTTGCGGGTTTTCCGCAGCATACGCACTTGTCCGAGATGTTATCCTGCTCAAACGGGATACAGCGTGAGCCTACGCCCGTAAGCTCCTTGACCTTGTCCTCGCACTCCTCGTCGCCACACCACATAGCCTTGATGAAACCGTCGCCGTTTTCTTCGAGCGCCTTGATGATTTCGTCTGTCGTAATGCAGGAGTATGTCTTCTTCTCTCTGTTTTCGAGCGCCTTGTTGAACAGACCCTCGTTCACTTCTTCGAGCTTCTTTGCTACCATTGTTTCAAGCTCATCGAGAGAAACAACTGTCTTTTCACGGTTGTGACGGGTAACGATTACGCACTGACCTGCCTCGATGTCCTTCGGGCCGAGTTCTACTCTTACGGGAACGCCCTTCATTTCGTATTCGCTGAACTTCCAGCCTGCAGAGTTGTCGCTGTCGTCGAGCTTCACACGGAAGTCCTTTTCAAGACGGGCCTTAAGCTCTGCGCACTTTTCGAGAACGCCCTCCTTGTGCTGTGCTATCGGGAGGATTACAACCTGGATAGGTGCAACGGCAGGCGGAAGAACGAGTCCGTCGTTGTCGCCGTGAGTCATGATGATTGCACCGATAAGACGTGTCGTCACTCCCCATGAAGTCTGGTGCGGATATGTCAGCTTGTTTTCCTTGTTTGTGTACTGAATGTCGAATGCTCTCGCAAAACCGTCGCCGAAATAGTGCGATGTTCCCGCCTGAAGAGCCTTTCCGTCGTGCATAAGCGCCTCGATTGCGTATGTCGCCTCTGCGCCCGCAAACTTGTCGCTGTCTGTCTTTCTTCCCTTTACAACAGGCATAGCGAGGTACTTTTCGCAGAATTCAGCATAGACGCCCAGCATCTTTTCTGTTTCTTCGATTGCCTCCTCCGCTGTTGCGTGGATTGTGTGTCCTTCCTGCCAGAGAAATTCTCTCGAACGGAGGAACGGTCTTGTGGTCTTTTCCCATCTTACAACCGAAACCCACTGGTTGTAGAGCTTCGGGAGGTCTCTGTACGAATGCACGATGTTAGCGTAATGCTCGCAGAAAAGCGTTTCGGAAGTCGGTCTTACGCAGAGTCTGTCCTCGAGCTTTTCGCTTCCGCCGTGAGTTACCCATGCAACTTCGGGAGCAAAGCCTTCAACGTGGTCTTTTTCCTTCTGGAGAAGGCTTTCGGGAATAAACATCGGCATACATACATTTTCGTGTCCTGTTGCCTTGAACATTCCGTCAAGTATTCTCTGTATGTTTTCCCAGATAGCGTATGCATACGGGCGGATTACCATACAGCCCTTTACGCTTGTGTATTCAATGAGTTCTGCTTTTTTGACTATATCTGTATACCACTGTGCAAAATCCTCGTCCATGGAGGTAATTGCGTTTACCATTTTCTTATTATCAGCCATTTTCTTCATCTCCGTTATTATCTTTGTTTTCGTCGGGGAGCTGTGCGTCGTAAATTCCCCTTACCTGCGGTTGTTCGTTGTTGTTATTATTATCCTCCACCCTTTCGGGACTGGGGGCTTTTTTCATAAGCTTGTCAATAACGGCGGCAGCCTTTGGCGTAAGTACCGCTATCAAGAAAATAAGCAGAAGAAATCCGAGTGCGAGAACCGCAAACTTTGTCATAATCTCTACCGATTCAACATTCATAGCTCACCCTCCTTTCATAGATACATAGATATAATAACACATCGGGATTTATTTTTCAAGCGGAAGTGGAGAAAATGCACGGTGACGGTACGAATTGTTGTGCCGAAATAAATAAAATTAAAAGGGTACTGATTTTTTCAGTACCCTTTAATATTTGTAAAGTCACCGAGCGGATAAAGTAAATCTGCTTTATTTGTGCGTCACGTTTGCCTGCGGTGGCTCACCGCTTTCGCACTCTGCGGAGTGCGACCTACTTTCCGTATGTGCGGAAAGTAGGCAAAGGCACACTCTTGCAGAGGGCTTACGATTTTTTGTGATACCGTTCGCATACGCTCACTTTAACAAAAAATCGTTGTATATTTTTTCGCAAGAGGCAGTAAAGAATTATTTTATCGGGAGTTATCTCTCTTATGCGATTAAATCAGTCGCATCGATTTTTCTTGCTGGTCGGCAAAATAGATTAGTGCGGGCAGAGAACACTCCGTGCGGGCGCATTGGCAGGGCTAGCTAAGGGCGCGGGACAATTCTTCTCCCGCACGGATATAATGACAACATTTTCAACCGCCGCAACGTCGGCGGGGAAAATGTAGCTCTCCGCAGGAGGCGCATTTTGCCTACTTTTTTGCGAAACAAAAAGTAGGTCGCACTCCGCAGAGTGCGAAACTCTCTGGCATAACACTTGTACCGTCACCGAGCGAAAAATTCACCCTACTTGACTTGTACGATACGCTTGGCTGGGGCGCCTCGCCCCTTGCCCGCAGGGGCTCCCTGCCGCCGCAAAAAAATAAACCGGATTTCCGACGGGGTTATCCCCTGCGGTAATCCGGCAGATTTCTTTTTGGATTTACGGAAAGTTACTGATTGTCTTCAATATACTTTACGATATCTCCTACTGTCTTGATGTTTTCAACAGCCTCGTCGGGAATTTCCATGTCGAATTCCTCTTCGAAAGACATAACGAGGTCAACCAGGTCGAGAGAGTCTGCACCGAGATCTTCCTGGATGCTTGCTGCTGCTGTTACCTTGTCATCATCAACATCGAGCTGTTCAATAATAATTGATTTTACCTTGTCAAATACCATCTTTAAGTACCTCCATTGTTATTTATATTCAGGCGGCGGATTGCCCCGAAAGAGCGGTTCGCTTTTGCCTCAATACCGTTTGTTATTCTTCAAACTCGCCGATTTTTCTAAATTTAGTATATCTTTGATTAAGCAATTCGTCAATATCTAATTTGCTTTTTTCTTCTATCACTTTCACCAAATATTCCTCGATATTTTCGGCAGTTTGACCAGCATCACCGTGCGCTCCGCCAAGCGGTTCTTCGATGATATGCTCGCATATTCCAAGCTCCATAAGGTCTTCGGCGGTGATTTTCATAATCTCGCAGGCTTCTTTTTCCTTTGTTGCGTCCTTCCAGAGAATTGACGCAAACCCACGGGGCGAAATTACCGAATACAATGCATTTTCGAGCATTGCAAGCTCGTCGCAGACGCCTATTGCAAGCGCCCCTCCGCTTCCTGCTTCGCCGAGAACTACGGATATTATCGGTGTCCTGAGAGTCATAAACTCCATCAGATTGCGGGCGATAGCCTCACCCTGTCCACGCTCCTCGGCTTCGATTCCACAGAACGCTCCCGGAGTGTCGATGAAACAGATTACGGGTCTGTGGAACTTCTCCGCCTGCTTTGCAAGACGCAGAGCCTTTCTGTACCCTTCGGGGTGTGGCATTGCGAAGTTGCTTTCCTTGTTTTCGTCGAGGTTTCTTCCCTTGACCTGAGCTATGACTGTTACGGGCGTACCGCCGAGTGACGCCACTCCCCCTATAATAGCCCTGTCATCTGCATAGAGTCTGTCGCCGTGACATTCAAAGAATTCGTCGAAAATCATGGGGATGTAGTCCCTGACGGTCGGGCGGTTCTTGTGTCTTATTATGTTGAGTTTTTCCCACGCTGTAAGATTGCTCACTTAACCGCACCTCCCCCGTGTAATTTTATAAGATGCGCAAGCGTTCTTCTGAGTCTCGGTCTTTCGACAATCATATCGACAAAGCCGTGCTGAAGAAGAAACTCTGCCGACTGGAAATCGTCGGGGAGTCTTTGCTTTATCGTGCCTTCGATTACCCGTCTGCCTGCAAAGCCGACAAGCACCTTCGGTTCTGCGATGATGATGTCGCCGAGTGAGGCAAACGACGCCGTAACCCCTCCTGTTGTGGGGTCGGTCATTACCGTAATGTACAGAAGTCCTGCGTCGGAGTGTCTTGCCACCGCTCCCGATGTTTTTGCCATCTGCATGAGCGACACCGCACCCTCCTGCATTCTTGCTCCGCCCGAGGCGGTGAATACGATTATGGGGAGCTTTCTTTCGGTTGCGGTTTCGAACGCTCTTGTGAGCTTTTCACCGACAACGCTTCCCATTGATGCCATCATGTATCTTGTGTCCATTACGGCGATAATGCAGGGGATTCCCCTTATTGTCGCCTCGCCTGTGATAATTGCGTCCCTGAGCCCTGTCTTTTCACGGAGCTCCTCCTGCTTTTCTTCGTAGGAAGGGAAGTTTATCGGGTTCTTGCTTATCATCTCCCCGTCAAATTCCTTGAAGCTGTTCTTGTCGACAGTTATCGCAATTCTTTCCGACGCTGAAATTCTTGAGTGGTAGTTACAGTTCGGGCATACCTTTCCCGATTTTTCGAATTCCTCCATAAAATATACAGTTCTGCAACGGGGACACTTGAACATAAGCTCCTCGGGAACAGTAACTTTTTTTACGGAGTTTGCCTCTCTGGGCTCGTCGTCATTGAATCTCTTCTTTACTACCGAAAACAAATCCTCTAACAAGACAACCCCTCCTTAAAATTTAATGTGTTACAGATAATCTGCTATTTCGAGTCCTACAAACAATACCACAAACAACGCCACGCCTATTGCGAAAATGGCGCTGACTATCTTCACGCCCTTTGTGTCTCCTGCTTTTTTGAGCATAATCAGTCCGATAATAAATCCCCATAACTGAAAACACAGCGTCAGGAAAATCGCAATTACACGAAGTGCCGTATAGGACGCCTGATTCTGCATTCCTCCGTCGGCACGGCAGTTCGGGTCGTGTGCGGAAATTCTCGTTGTGGTGCCGTCGGCACTGCGGATATTCAGTGAACCGTGATGACCGCCCGAGTACGCCTGATGAACATCGACATTGCCCGTATCGTTGGTGTAAAAGCCTGTGTGCTGGTTTGCCATAATGTGATTGTCGACATAGTAACCGCAGTCGTTGCATCTTCCGCCGATGAGGAGCTTGTCGCACAACGGACATCTTGAGTTATCCTCTTTATACATAACAGTTCACTCTCCTTTTTATCAGAGTTTCATTTTTCTTCCGAGATAGCCTATATCGTACTTTCCGCTTTCAAATACCTCGTCCTTGATAAGTCCGAGCTGGAAGTCGATGTTGGTGTCAACACCCTCCACAATAAATTCCGAGAGTGCCCATTTCATCTTCTTTATAGCCTCGTCACGTGTCTTTGCGTGAACGATGAGCTTTGCTATCATACTGTCATAGTACGGCGTGATTGTGTATCCCTGATACACTGCGCTGTCTATGCGTATTCCCGGCCCTCCGGGGATGTGAAGCGCCTGGATTTTTCCCGGTGAGGGTCTGAAATTGAAGTCGGGATTTTCAGCATTAATTCTACACTCGATTGAGTGTCCTGTCAACTTGATATTTTCCTGCTTTTCGGATAATTCCTCTCCCGACGCAATTTTTATCTGTTCTTTTACAAGGTCAAAGCCCGTTACGTATTCGGTAATCGGATGCTCTACCTGTATTCTTGTGTTCATCTCCATGAAGTAGAAGTTCCTGTCGTCGTCAACAAGGAATTCTATCGTACCTGCGTTGTGGTATCCGCACGCCTTTGCCGCCGCAACAGCCGCAGTTCCCATCTTTTCACGCAGTTCGGGTGTCATTATCGGTGAAGGGGACTCCTCAAGCACCTTCTGGTTGCGCCTCTGCATTGAACAGTCACGCTCGCCGAGGTGGATGACATTTCCCTTTTTGTCTGCGATAATCTGTACTTCTATATGCTTGGGGTTTATGATGAATTTCTCCATATAAACCTCATCGTTTCCGAAGAAGTTGAGAGCCTCCTGCTGTGCCGCAGTAACCTGCTGCTCAAGCTCGTCTGCGGAGTTTACAAGGCGTATTCCTCTTCCGCCGCCGCCTGCCGACGCCTTTACCATAAGGGGATAGCCGATTTCTTCCGCCGCCTTTTTGGCCTCGTCCATAGACTTTACAGCGCCGTCTGTACCCGGGATTACAGGCACGCCCGCCGCCTTCATCGTCGCCTTTGCGCTTGCCTTGTCGCCGAGCATATCTATCGACTCAGCGTCGGGGCCGATGAATTCAATTCCGCATTTTTTGCACATTCTTACAAAATCCGCATTTTCGGAAAGAAAGCCGAACCCTGGGTGAATAGCCTCCGCCCCTGTTATCTCGCACGCCGCAATAATCGCCTTGACATTGAGATAGCTGTCCTTTGTCGCCGCAGGCCCTATGCATACCGCTTCGTCGGCAATTTTTGCGTGGAGGGCGTTTTTGTCCGCCGTTGAAAATACCGCAACCGTCTTTATTCCGAGTTCACGGCAGGCACGGATTATTCTCACGGCGATTTCGCCTCTGTTGGCAATAAGAACTTTATTGAACATCTTAATTTTCCTCTCGTGTTACTTGATTGCGAAGGAAATTTCCGCCGCAACAGCCTTTTCGCCGTCAACGGTAGCGATAGCCTTTCCCACTCCCACGGGACCCTTGACCTTGATGATTTCCACTTCGATTTTAAGTGTATCGCCCGGGAGCACCTGGCGTCTGAACTTTGCTTCCTTTACGCCGCCGAAAAATCCGATTTTGCCCTTGTTTTCGGGCATAGAGAGCATTGCGACCGCCCCTGCCTGCGCACACATTTCAAGCATAAGCACGCCGGGAACCACGGGGTAGTCGGGGAAATGTCCCTTGAACCAGAATTCGTCTTCCTTCATATACTTTGTGGCAACAACACGCTTTCCCACTTCCATCTCGTTGATTTCGTCAATGAGAAGGAACGGGTCACGGTGAGGGATAACCTCTTTTATCTGTTCCTGTGTCATAAGTACAGCCATAGTTTTTCTCCTATACAATTCTCATTATCGGCTGGTCGAATTCAACAGCCTCGCCGTTTGCGACCATGATTTCTTCAACTGTGCCGTCAAATTCGCTCTGAACCTCGTTCATGAGCTTCATTGACTCGATAATCATAATAACATCGCCCTTTTTAACCTGCTTGCCTACTGTGACAAAGGGAGCCTTGTCGGGTGCGGGTGCCGCATAGAAAGTTCCCACGATGGGTGACTTCACGATGTTTCCGGGCTTTGTGACTGCTGCCGCTGCGGGAGCTGCTGTCGGTGCTGTCGCTACCGCTGCTGCGGGTGCCGCAACCGATACTGCCGCAGGTCTGTTCTTGACGAGCTTTATCTCGAAATCCTCGCAGGAATATTCAAGCTCGTCAAAACCCTTTTCGGTCATTTTATCCATAAGTGCGTCAATGCACTCGAATGTGTTTTCAATCTTAGCCATCGTTTTCTCCTTTAGTCAACATATTTCTTCATACAGATTGCCGCATTGTGTCCGCCGAAACCGAGGTTGTTTGAAATACCTGCAATCATCGGTGCCTCGACGTTCTTTTCCGTGCAGTAGTTGAGGTCGCATTCAGGGTCGGGAGTCTTGTAGCCCATAGTTCTGTGTACAAGGTCGTTCTTGAGTGTGAGCGCAAGAACAATAGCCTCCATAGCGCCCGTACCTCCGAGAAGGTGTCCTGTCATTGACTTTGTCGAGTTGATGTATACCTTCTTCGCCTGTTCCTCTCCGAGAGCGAGCTTGATAGCCTTTGTTTCGCCTGCGTCGTTGAGGTGAGTTGATGTTCCGTGTGCGTTGATGTATGTGATTTCTTCGGGCTTCACTCCGCCGTCTTCCATAGCGTTGCGGATACATCTTGCGTCAGCCTCTCCGTCAGCCGAGGGTGCTGTCATGTGGTATGCGTCGCCTGTTGCGCCGTAGCCGACAACCTCTGCGTAGATTTTTGCACCTCTTGCCTTTGCGTGTTCAAGCTCTTCGAGGATAAGCACGCCGCCGCCTTCACCGAGGACAAAGCCCTGTCTGTTGAGGTCGAAGGGAGTTGATGCGTTTTCTATTTCGGTAGCTCTCGAAAGAGCCTTCATTACATTGAAGCCGCCGAGTGCGAACTTTGTGATACAGCTTTCCGCACCACCCGCAACGCAGGCGTCGAGATAGCCGTCCCTTACCTTTCTGAATGCCTCTCCGACAGCGTGTGTCGATGATGAGCAGGCAGTCACGGTAACGAAGTTATCGCCCTTGAATCCTGTCTTGATGGATACCATACCCGCAGCCATATTCGCAATCATTGTCGGGATGTAGAATACTGATATACGGTCGGGACCCTTTTCGTTGAACTTTGTGATTTCGGTCTGTGATTCTTCGAGGCCGCCGATACCTACGCCGAGGATTACTCCCACACGGTAGGGGTCGAGATCCTTGAGGTCGGAACCGCAGTCGTTGAGTGCGTCAAGTGCCGAATACACCGAGAACTGCGTGAATCTTTCCATTCTCTTTGCGTCTTTTTTGTCTATGTACTTTGTCGGGTCGAAGTCCTTGACTGCGCCGACAATCTTTACATCAAAATCCGTTGTGTCGAACTGGTCAACGAAAGAAAGTCCTACCTTGTTTGCAACGAGGTTGTTCCAGAATTCCTCTGCGTTGTGACCGAGAGGGTTTACTGTGCCTATTCCTGTGACTACTACTCTTCTTTTCATCTGATACTCCTTATATTTTTATTTTGTGGCGTTACATCGAAAGTCCGCCTGAGATTTCAATTGTCTGTCCTGTGATGTATGCCGCACCGTCAGAGAGAAGGAATGAAACCGTCGATGCGATTTCGGATACCTCGCCGAATCTCTTGAGTGCAATCTGTCCGAAAATCTTGTTCTTCTGTTCGTCTGTGAGAACATCTGTCATCGGAGTCTTTATAAGTCCGGGTGCAACAGCGTTCACACGGATATTTCTTGAGCCGTATTCCTTTGCGGCTGTCATTGTCATTCCGATAATTGCCGCCTTTGATGCGGAGTAGTTCATCTGTCCTGGGTTGCCGTAAAGTCCCGCAACAGACGCCATATTAACGATAGCGCCATACTTCTGCTTCATCATTACTGCGCATACGTGCTTTGTCATATTGAACACGGATTTCTGGTTAACGGCAATTACAGTATCGTACTGTTCTTCCGACATTCTTGCGAGAAGTCCGTCCTTTGTAATGCCTGCGTTGTTCACGAGTGCGTCGATTGTGCCGAATTTTTCCTTCACTGCCTTTACCATATTCTCGCACTGGTCGTATTTTGATACGTCAGCCTCGAATACTTCAGCCTCAACGCCGAAAGCACGACATTCCTCTGCTACCTTTTCTGCGTTTGCCCTGTCATTTTCCGAAGGATAGCAGTTGACTGCAACATTATAGCCGTCCTCTGCAAGTTTCTTTGCGATACAAGCGCCTATACCCTGTGACGCCCCTGTGACGATTACCGATTTTGCCATTTTCCGTTCCTCCTAAAGTAAAATTTATCTTCCGAGCAGCTTTTCAGCCTGTGAAAACATTTCAGAAACGATGTCCTTGCAGGGCCTGATGTCGTTTATCATACCTGCGATAGCGCCGCACATGAACGAACCTTCGTCGAGGTTACCGTCAACTACGGCCTTGCGGAGTGAGCCTGATGAAATCTGCTCAAACTCCTCTATTGTTCCGTCGCCCTTGTCGAAGCCTACGAGCTTCTTTGCGAACTTTGTCTTTACACTTCTGCAGGGGTGACCTGTAAATCTTCCCGTTACGATGCTGTCTGTGTCCTTTGCGCCGACAACGAGGTTCTTGTAATTTTCGTGAATCTGGCATTCCTCTGCCGCAAGGAAGCGTGTTCCGACCTGAACACCCTCTGCACCGAGCATGAATGCCGCCGCAATTCCTCTGCCGTCAGCGATACCGCCTGCCGCAAGCACGGGGATTTCAACTGCGTCAACAACCTGCGGTACAAGGCACATTGTTGTGTTTTCGCCGATGTGTCCGCCACTTTCCGTTCCTTCGGCGATGACAGCGTCTGCGCCTGCTCTTTCCATTCTCTTTGCAAGGGCAACGGAAGGCACAACGGGGATTACCTTTACGCCTGCGTTCTTCCACGCCTCGATGTATTTTCCGGGGTTGCCTGCGCCTGTTGTGACGAATGCAACCTTTTCGTCGATTACGAGCTGTGCGAGTTCCTCTGCGTTGGGGCTGAGGAGCATTACATTCACGCCGAAGGGCTTGTCTGTGAGGGATTTCGCTCTTCTTATCTGGTCACGGAGGTAGTCAATCGGTGCGGCACCGCCTGCGATAATTCCTGCGCCGCCTGCGTTTGATACAGCCGCTGCGAGAGTGCTTTCCGCAACCCACGCCATACCGCCCTGGAGTATGGGGTATTCAATTCCGAGAAGTTCTGTGATTTTTGTTTTCATTTTTCTGTCCTCCGTTAATATTCAAATACGCTTGCGCCGTAGGTAAGCCCTGCGCCGAATCCCGCAAAGCAGACCTTGTCGCCCCTCTTTACTCTGCCGCACTTTACGGCGTCGTCAAATGCAAGAGGGATACTTGCGCTTGATGTGTTTCCGAATCTGTCGAGTACTATGTGGAATTTCTCCATCGGCAGACCGAGTGTTTCTGCTGCTGTCTGAATAATTCTCGTGTTTGCCTGGTGAGGTATTATAAGGTCGAGGTCTGTCGGTGCAATTCCCGCCTTTGCGCACGCCTTTTCTATAACGAAAGGCATTATCTTCACGGCGAACTTGTATACTTCCTTGCCGTCCTGATAGAGAAGTCCTTCTTTTCTTCCGCCGTGTATTCCGTAGTCGAATACTGCGTCCTTGTCCATGAAGGGATTGTTCGGCCTGAAGTTCTCTGCGCAGAGTACCGAGCCGCCCTTTCCGTCAGCGCCGTAGAAGCCTGCGTACATTGTGTCCGCCCTGCTGACGATTGCCGCCCCCGCTCCGTCACCGAAGAGGATGCAGGTCGCTCTGTCCTCGAAGTCGAGTATCTTCGAAAGGTTTTCCGCACCGATGATGAGTGCGTATTTTATATCGTCGTCTGTTGCGAGGTATCTTCTTGCCATGTCAAAGCTGTATGCAAAGCCTGTGCATCCGCAGTTTACATCGAGTGCCATAGCGCCGTCTGCGCCGATTTCACGCTGTACCATACACGCCATTGACGGAGTGAGGTAATCGGGGGTAACCGTTGAAAAGATAATCAGTCCGATTTCGGAAGGAGCTATTCCTGCCTCGGCGATTGCGTCCTTTGCAGCCTCAGCCCCCATGAAGAATGTCGCCTCACCCGATGACATATGACGCTCGGTTATTCCCGTTCTTGTCCTTATCCATTCATCAGATGTTTCTATTATCTTTTTGAAATCGTCATTTTTAACAACATTCTTCGGCTTGTATGAGCCTGTTCCGACTATTCTGACACCGTTCAAGATATTTTCCTCCCAAAAAGCATTGAATTTTTTGCTTATATATGTTATAATTAATATAGTGTTTTGTTTATTCTTTCCTGTTTTTCCATTTTTTGATACGAAAAGATATTCACACACTTAATATGATACACTAAAATAGCTCTTTATGTCAATGTTTTTCACCAATTTATCATCAATGGCATACAAAATTTTATCAGTCTGGAGTGTAAATGAACTATGAAAACCGCATTTCTTTTCTCGGGACAGGGTTCCCACTACATCGGTATGGCGAGAGAGCTTACCGAAACCTACCCCAAGTACCTCGACTATTTTTACCGTGCAAGTCAGATTTTAGGCTTTGACCTCCGCCTTGCATGCTACTGTGGCGACGAGGTTGAGCTTGCAAAGACCTCCGTATCACAGCCCGCAATCCTCATGACCTCGATTATCGCATACGAGGTTGCAAAGTCAAGGGGAATAGCAGGTACAGCCGTTGCGGGACATTCTCTCGGTGAATATGCGGCTATGGTCTGCTCGGGAATGCTCTCGTTTGAGGACGGCTTCAAGGTAATCAAGGCAAGGGCAGAGGCTATGGAATACTGCACACGCATAAAGCCCGGCTCTATGGCTGCCGTTATCGGAAAAACTCCCGAGGAAGTAGAAAAGCTCTGCGCAGAAATTGACGAGTTCGTCATTCCCGTAAACTACAACTGCCCCACACAGACAGTCATCGCAGGAACAGACACCGCTATCGACAAGGCAATGCAGAAGTTCTCCGAGGCGGGAATAAAGATTGTCCGCCTTAATGTTGCGGGCGCATTCCACACAAAGCTCATGCAGACAGGAGCGGAGCGTTTCCTCGAATCCATCCGCCACGTGAAGTTCAACCCGCCGAACTGCCAGTTCTTCTCGAACCTCTACGGCGGCGAGCTTACAGACTTCGACAATATGCCCGAATATCTTGCACAGCACATGGTATCTCCCGTAAGGTTCACGACAGAGCTTGAGGTTATGGCTGAGCAGGGCTACGACTCGTTCGTTGAATGTGGCCCGGGAAAGACTCTCACATCGTTTGTAAAGAAGACTCTCCCCGAGGCTACCGCAGTAAATATCGAAAATATGGGCACTCTCAGAAAGGCTCTCGAAAAATTCGGACTTCCCGACTAATTGAAATATGGGCAGAAAATTCACACTTATAGGACACCCTCTGGGGCACACGATGTCACCGCCGATACACAAAAGACTGTTTGAGCTTTCCGCTAAAAGCGGAGAGTACGGTGTGACCGACCTTCCCGCACTTGACGGGAACAGGTCCCTCCTTGAAAGTCTTGACGGATATAACGTAACTATTCCCTACAAGACGGAAATTATCGGCTTTCTCGACAGGCTTGACGACTCCGCAAAGCGTTACGGGGCGGTAAACTGCGTGAAGAATTCTCCCGACGGGGCGGTCGGCTACAACACCGACTGCACGGGCTTTCTCCGTTCGCTTGAGGGCGAGGGGTTATCCCTCGGCGGAAAGGTTCTCCTCCTCGGCTGCGGCGGCGCAGGAAGAATGATGGCGACCGAAACCCTCCTGCACGGCGGCACTCTCACCATCGCTGTACGTGATATAAACAAGGGGAAAGCGGCGGCAGACGAAATCATAAAGTCCGCAGGCGGCGAAATCACCATCACGACTTTCGACAAGATTGAGGGGGAGTTTGATATTTGTCTTAACTCCACCCCCGTGGGAATGTTCCCTGATGTTGACGCCTCACCGATAAGCGACGCTGTCGCAGACAAGTGCGGTGCGGTGTTCGACGCAATATACAACCCTGCCGAAACAATGCTGATGCGGCAGTTTTCCTCTGCGGAAAAAAAAGCCGTCGGCGGAATGGCAATGCTTGTATGGCAGGCGGCCGTTGCCCATAAAATCTGGGACAACGCCGATTATACCAACGAAGAAATATCATCAATCATAGACGAAATGAACGACCTTATGAAAAAATAACGGAGTGATTATTATGGTTACCATCCTTCTCTGCGGCTTTATGGGCTGCGGAAAATCCACCGTCGGAAAAGCGCTTGCCGACAGACTCGGCTTCAATCAGCGCACGGGCTTTTCCTTCATCGACCTTGACGAATACATCGTCGCAAAGGAAAGACGTCCGATAAAGGACATCTTCGCCATTGACGGAGAGGGGTATTTCCGTACCCTCGAAAAGAAGGCAATGCTTGAAATTTCTAATATGGGGGGAGTTGTGGCTCTCGGTGGCGGAACTCTTTTGACCCCCGAAAATGCAAAAATTGCAAAGCTCTGCGGAAAGATAGTCTACCTGCAGACGCCGTTCCACATCTGCTACGACAGGGTAATGGCAGAGGATATGGGCGAGTCAAGGCCGCTGTTCTCGAAGTACTCCTACAACGAGCTTGAGCAGATTTATGCGGAGCGTGACGAGATATACTCCAGACACGCCAACTATGTAATCAACGGAGACGATAACATTGACACAATAGTGAACACGATAGTTACAAAGGTGACACGATACAATCGTCCCGAAAGGAGATAGCTATGCCAAGAGGCAGACCAAGAAAAAATCCCATAGGGGAAGAGGCTGTACAGACCTCGCCTAAAAAAAGAGGGCGTCCCAGAAAGGACGCAGGTGCAGAAAAATCGAAATATGTAAAGAAATTCGACAGACAGGGCGAGCTTTATTTCGCCCTTGACATAGGAACACGCACCGTTGTCGGCGTTGTCGGCGAAAAGCGTGAGGAGGATTTCCGTGTTCTCGAATGCGTATCCATTCCGCACTCACGCCGTGCAATGATTGACGGTCAGATTGAGGACATCGACGAGGTTGCGAGAATTGCCGCAAAGGTAAAGGCAAAGCTCGAAAAAGACCTCGGCGTAAAACTCAGCAAGGTGTCGATTGCGGCGGCAGGCCGTGCCCTCCGCACACAGCACGTAAGGGTTGACATCGACATCGACGGAAGAGATACCATCACCGAGGATATGGTGCGCTCGTTCGAGATTGAGGCTGTCCAGCAGGCACAGGCACAGCTCGACGCCGCAAATGACGACGACCGTATCAGCTTTTACTGCGTGGGAAACAGCGTGGTAAACTACTACCTCGACGATTATCCGATAAAGTCGTTTGTCGGTCATAAGGGAAAAACCGCAACCGTTGATATGCTTGCGGCATTCCTGCCGTCAATAGTTGTCGAAAGCCTCTATTCCGTAACGGACAAGCTCGGACTTGAGGTTCAGAGTCTTACTCTTGAGCCTATTGCCGCTATGAATGTTCTCATCCCTCCCGAAGTGCGTCTTATCAACATCGCACTTGTCGACATAGGCGCGGGAACATCGGATATTGCCGTTGCAAAGGGTGGAAGTATCATCGCATACGCAATGGCGACAACCGCAGGCGACGAAATTTCCGAGGAAATAATCAAATCATACCTTGTCGATTTCGAAACTGCCGAAAGAATGAAATTCGAGGCAGGCGGAAAGGACATCACATACAGCGACATTCTCGGGATTGAGCATAAGGTTTCGTCGGCGGATTTCTTCAAGAAAATTCTCCCCGCAGTCGACCTTCTTGCCTCTACAATATCCGATAACATAATTGAAGCCAACGGGGGAGAGGCACCCTCTGCGGTATTCCTCATAGGCGGAGGAAGCCTTGTCGAAGGCCTCCCCGAAAACATCGCAAAGCGCCTCGGTATTCCTGCCGAGAGAGTTGCTGTCGGCTCGTCGAAGATACTCCGCCGTGTTGTTGCCGACGACCCCGACTCGATAAACGGCCCCGAATTCATCACCCCCGTAGGTATCGGCGTGACGGCGACAATGTCGCAGGGCTACGACTTCTCGACAATTCTCCTCAACGGGAAGAAAATCCGTGTGTTCAACAAGAACCGCATATCAATGCTCGACCTGCTTTCGATGGCAGGCTACCGCTCCGTCAACCTTATCGGAAGGTCGGGAAGAAACCTCTCCTTCACGCTTGACGGCGAGCAGAAATTCAGGAAGGGCGAACCGTCGACACCCGCTGTCATTACGGTCAACGGACTTCCCGCAAACATCAACACCGAGATACAGAAGGGCGACAGCGTGAACATCGTTCCCGCAGAAAACGGCACAGACGCCACTATGCTCCTCTCGGACATCATAAGCGACTACAACCCGATAACCGTAAAGCTCTCGGGTATGGATTACAGTGCGGGAGTTTTTGCGACGGTCAACGGCACGGTTGCCGAAAAGGACTACCGCATAGCAAACTTTGACGACATCAGGACAACGAGAATTGTCACCCTCGCAGACCTCCTCGAAAAGCTGGAGGCAACGGGCGGAAATCTCATTCTCTACAAGGGCAAGCGCAAGCTGACACCCGATTACATCCTCGAAAACGGCGACGAATACACCGTTGAGGAAGTCGAAATCCTCACCCCTGCCGTTGAAGAACCCGAGGAAATCCCCGAGGTTATCGCAGAGGAATTCCCCGAGGAAGAGTATGAGGAGTACATTCCCGAGCCTGCAAAAGAAGAAAAGCCTGCCGCTGAGGAAAAGCCTGCCGAGGTGCTTCCCGAAAAGGCGGAGGAGCCTCCCGTCGATGAGTACAAGGGCATTACCGTTACCCTCAACGGAAAGCCTATCACCCTCGGAAAGCCTGTTGACAGCAACATCAACATCTTCCTTGAGCTTCTGGCGTTTGCCGACATAGACACCGAAAATCCGCAGGGCGACGACATAGAGATGCTCCGCAACGGAAAGGCTGTCAGCTATATGGACGAGCTCCACGACGGCGACCATTGTTCTATCAAGTGGATAAAACGGCGCTAAGGCGGTGAGCCACCGCTGGCAAGCGTATCGTACAAGTCAAATAGAGTGAGTTTTTCGCTCGGTGACGATACAAGTTATAGACTAAAGATAAAGGGTACTGAAAATCTCAGTACCCTTTTATATTTGTCGCAGAGAGTTTCGCACTCTGCGGAGTGCGACCTACTTTCCGTATGTGCGGAAAGTAGGCAAAGGCACACTCTTGCAGAGAGCTACATTTTCCCCGCCGACGTTGCGGCGGTTGAAAATGTTGTCATTATATCCGTGCGGGATAAGAAATGTCCCGCGCCATTAGCTAGCCCTGCCAATGCGCCCGCACGAAATCTTCTCAACCCGCACTAGTATCAGCAAGAAAAACCGATACAACTGATTAAACCGCATAAGAGAGATAACTCCCGATAAAATAATTTTTACTGCCTCTTGCGGAAAAAGATACAACGATTTTTTGTTAAAGTGAGCGTATGCGAACGGTATCACAAAAAATCGTAAGCTCTCCGCAGGAGCGCCCCTTTGCTTTCTTTCCGTGCGTACGGAAAGAAAGTCGCGGGAGGGGCAACGCCCCGCGAGCGAAAGCGGCGAGGCGCCGCCGCCGAGCTATTCTTCCGACAAACACTTGTACCGTCACCGTGCCAAAAACTTATCTTACTCCGTCAGAAACGGTGCGTTTGCCCGCAGGGGTTCCCTGCCGCCGCAAAATAAAAAAGCCGAGGAAAAATCCTCGGCTTTTTTCAGCGGTTATTATACACCGTACTTTGTTGTTGCAATAGCAATACCAACGCCCATTGTTGATGATACTGTGCAGGACTTGAGATATGTTCCCTTTGCAGCAGCGGGCTTAGCCTTAACGATAGCTTCCATGAGTGTTTCGAAGTTCTCAGCGAGCTTCTCTGCACCGAATGATGCCTTACCGATAGGGCAGTGGATGATGTTTGTCTTGTCAAGACGGTATTCAATCTTACCAGCCTTAGCTTCAGTAACTGCCTTAGCTACGTCAGGAGATACTGTACCTGCCTTGGGGTTAGGCATAAGTCCACGGGGACCGAGAACCTTACCGAGCTTACCAACAAGACCCATCATGTCAGGGCTTGCGATAACTACGTCGAAATCCATCCAGTTTTCCTTCATGATCTTGTCAACGAGGTCTGCACCGCCGACATAGTCAGCGCCTGCTTCCTTAGCTGCATCGTACTTGTCTTCCTTACAGAATACGCATGTACGAACAGTCTTACCTGTTCCGTTGGGGAGTACAACTGCGCCACGAACCTGCTGGTCAGCGTGCTTTCCGTCTACGCCGAGACGAACGTGTACTTCGATTGTTTCGTCGAACTTAGCCTTAGCGTTCTTGCATGAAAGGTCAAGAGCTTCAGCTACTTCGTATAATTTGCTTCTGTCGATTGCTTTTGCGCTGTCGACATACTTCTTACCATGCTTCATTAATTTATCCTCCTTTGTGGTAATAACGGGCAGAACACCCTCCCACGAATACGCATTTTTGCGTTTCGGTTAATTTTTGCGGTTATTAGTTATTAGTCAACAACTTCTACGCCCATTGAACGAGCTGTTCCTTCGATCATGCTCATAGCATTTTCGAGGTTTGCTGCGTTAAGGTCAGGCATCTTTGTTTCAGCAATCTGCTGGATCTGTGCCTTTGTAATCTTTGCAACCTTTGTCTTATTAGGAACTCCCGATGCTTTTTCGATCTTACAAGCCTTCTTGATAAGTACGGCTGCGGGAGGAGTCTTTGTGATGAATGTGAATGAACGGTCTGCGTATACTGTAATTACTACAGGGATGATGAGTCCGATGTCATTCTTTGTTCTTTCGTTGAACTCCTTTGTAAAAGCCATGATGTTTACGCCGTGCTGACCGAGTGCAGGTCCAACCGGCGGTGCAGGTGTTGCTTTTCCTGCTGCGATTTGTAGCTTGATAAAGCCTACTACTTTCTGTGCCATTGCTTTCGCACCTCCATAAATTGTGGTAAGGCGAACCGATTAAAGATTTTCAGTTCTCCCACGTGTATGCTTTCGCATACTCATCAAAGGGTAAACCCTTTAACTTCGTCTGATAATGTTGTTTTAGTCGTCAACTTTCTGAACCTTCATGATTTCAACTGTTGCGGAAGTTTCTTTTCCGAACATAGAAAGTACGACTTCTACTGTCTGGTCATCAGGATTGATGCTCTTGACAACACCCACAAGACCGTTGTCGGAAACCCTGACGTTGTCGCCAATTGCAAAATCGACTTCGATGCTTGCTGTGTCTTTCTTCCCTATTTTTGCAAATATCTCCGCCATTTCCCTGTCGGAAACGGGAACAGGCTTTGAAGCGGGGCCGACAAATCCGGTAACTCCTCTTATATTTCTGACGATGTACCATGTGTCATCGTTGAGTACCATCTTTACAAAGACATACGCAGGGAAAATCTTTCTGTCGTATTCCTTGATTTTGTCTTCCTTTTTTTCATAAGCCTTCTCGGTAGGAACACAGACTTCGGGAATTAAATCTTGAATTTTACGGTTTTCAACAACCTTTTCGATTGTCTGCGCAACCTTGTTTTCGTATCCTGAATATGTGTGGATGATATACCACTTTGCTGTTTCGGACATTTTGATTTTTCATCCCTTCCGGTTCGTTATTATGCTTTTCCGAGAATAAATGTGAGAAGTGTTGCAAGACCGAAATCCATAACCCAGATAAGAGCTCCGCAGAAAAGCATTGCTGAAATTACTATCCCTGTGTTGTTGATGACAGTCTTCTTTGAAGGCCATACGACCTTCTTGAGTTCAGCCCTGAGCTCCTTGAACCATTTTCTGATTCCGCCCTTTTTCTTTTCAGGGGCCTTCTTTGCAGTTTTTGAAGATTTTTCAGCCATTACTCAATCCCCCAAACTACTTTGTTTCTCTGTGAAGTGTGTGCTTACGGCACTTCTTACAGAACTTGTTCATTTCGATTCTGTCAGGGTCGTTCTTCTTGTTCTTCTTTGAGCAATAGTTACGCTCCTTACATTCTGTACAAGCGAGTGTGATTTTTACTCTCATTTTCGGCACCTCCTATAATATTTGAAGCCTCCCTCGATGATTTCTCAGGGGTTTGTCCCTTCTGAAAAAAGGGCGCAAAAAAATAAACCCCTAAAACGAGGTATAATCACTATACCACATACAAAGCAAGGTGTCAAGCGATTTTTCGGGATTTTTTCAGTTTTTGTGCAATTTGCGTGGTTTTGGCGCATATACTATTACCAAAACAATACAATTCGCCGTTCTGACGGCTTTTTCACACTATATTATGCCACTTGCAATCCGCTTTATAATATGGTATAATAATGTGATTAGTTGTATGGTCAGGGGGAAATCCTCCTGCATTCCAATAAAAAGAGGTATTGACATTATGGCAAAAATCAAAGTGGCAGTTATTTTCGGCGGTGTGTCGAGTGAGCACAGCGTTTCCCTCATCACCGCAACAAATATCATACAGAACATCCCTGCGGACAAATACGAGGTTATTCCCGTCGGCATCACCAAAAAGGGAAGATGGTTCTACTATCCGGGTGATGTAAAGCTCCTCTCCACAGGCGAGTGGGAGAGTAATCCCGACTGTGTACCCGCAGTTTTAAGCCCCGACCCCATTCACCGTGGGTTTATCCTTATGGGCGACGACGCAACGATAAAGAAAGTCGATGTAATCTTCCCCGCACTTCACGGGAAGAACGGCGAGGACGGAACAATACAGGGGTTGTTTGAGCTTTCGCAGATTCCATACGTCGGCTGTGGCGTAGGTGCGTCCTCAAACTGTATGGACAAGGAGCTCACCCACACAATCCTCGAGGCTAACGGAATAAATATGGCACGTTGGTATGCGGTAAAGCACGCAGACCTTCCGAGGCTTGAAGAAATCTGCGACGAGCTTGAAAATCAGCTCGGCTTCCCGATGTTCGTAAAGCCCGCAAACGCAGGCTCGTCAATCGGCGTCAACAAGGCGTACGACAAAGAGGGGCTTATAGACTCCGTAAAATTTGCCTTTGCCCACGACAGCAAGGTAATCATAGAAGAATACATCAAGGGTCGTGAAATCGAATGTGCGGTATTCGGCCACAACTCAAAGCCGATTGCCTCCCCTCTCGGAGAGCTTATACCCGAAAAGGACTTCTACGACTACGAGGCGAAGTATGTCCTCGGCTCGACAAAGCTGACAATCCCCGCAGAAATCCCCACAGGTGCGGAAAAGGAAATCCGTGAAACTGCGACGACGGCATTCTCCGCTATCGGTTGCGAGGGACTCTCAAGGGTTGACTTCTTCCTCAGGGAAGACGGCGAGGTTGTCCTCAACGAAATAAACACCCTCCCCGGCTTTACCTCGATAAGCATGTACCCGAAGCTGATGGAGAATCTCGGCATTCCGTATGCGGAACTCCTCGACAAGCTGATTGAGCTTGCCCTAGAAAACTAACGGGAAAGGAAATTCTCAAGGAAAAATGAAAAAGAATGTAATGATAACAATGACCAGTATACAGTCCGTCGACTCCGACAAGAACAGTACCGAGCTTATAACCTCGGGCACCCTTGAAAAGACTGCCGACGGCGTTATCGTGTCCTATGACGAGAGTGAGGCGACGGGCTTCCAGGGCTCATCGACGACCCTCATCTGCAGGGGAAACGACTGGGTTTCGATACAGCGCAGCGGTAGCAGTAACTCAAACCTGATTGTCGAAACGGGCAAGAAGCATCACTGCCACTACGGCACACCGTTCGGAGATTTCACCGTAGGAATCTACGCACACACGATAGAAAACACGCTCGACGCAACGGGCGGAAGGCTCTATCTCAAATACACGGTAGACATAAATTCAAGCTATATTTCGGACAACGAGATATATCTCACAATATAGGAGGAAGACAAAATGAATTTGGTTAAGCAGGCGTCGGACGAGCTCCGTCAGATTATTCTCAACTCTCTGGGGGAATGTGTTGCCAAGGGACTTCTCCCCGCAGAAGCTATTCCGTCGTTCACGATAGAAATTCCCGCAGACAAGACGCACGGCGACTTTGCGACAAATGTTGCAATGGTCTGCACAAAGGTATTCAGAATGCCTCCCCGCAAGATTGCGGAGGCTGTATGCGAAAATGTATACCTCGAAAATTCGCTTTTCGAAAAGGTTGAGGTTGCAGGCCCTGGATTTATCAACTTCTTCCTTTCAAAGAAGTGGTATTCTCTCGTTATCGACAATGTTCTTTCCGAGGGTGACCGTTACGGAAGAACTCACACGGGCGACGGCAAAAAGGTAATGGTCGAATTCGTTTCGGCAAACCCGACAGGCCCCATGCACATCGGAAACGCAAGAGGAGGAGCTATCGGCGACTGTCTGGCGTCGGTTCTCGACTGGGCAGGCTATGATGTTACCCGTGAATTCTATGTAAACGACGCAGGAAATCAGATAGAAAAATTCGCAACCTCGCTGGAAGTCCGTTATCTTCAGCTTTACAAGGACGGCGTTGAGCTTCCCGCAGACGCATATCAGGGCTCGGACATTATCGACCACGCAAAGAACTTCGCAGAGATAAACGGCGACAAGTATGTTGAGGCTGACAGTGCAGACAGAAGAAAGGCTCTCGTTGACTACGCACTTCCGCTGAACATCGCAAAGCTCGAAAGCGACCTGCTCAAGTACAGAATAAAATACGATGTATGGTTCCTTGAAAGCGGACTTCACAATTCGGGCAAGGTGCTTGAGGTTGTGGACAAGCTCAAGGCAAAGGGTCTTGCCTACGAAAAGGACGGCGCCGTGCTCTACAAATCCAACAAGCAGGCAAGAAACGACGAGGAAATCGTCGACGATGTACTCGTAAGAACAAACGGTATCCCTACATACTTTGCAGCGGATATTGCATACCACTACAACAAGTTTGAGGACAGAGGGTTCGACAAGGTAATCGACGTATGGGGCGCAGACCATCACGGTCATGTCGCAAGACTCAAGGGCGCAATGTCCGACCTTGACATCAACCCCGACAAGCTCGATGTCGTTCTTATGCAGATGGTACGCCTTATGCGTAACGGCGAACTCGTAAAGGTTTCAAAGCGTACGGGAAAATCAATCACCCTTGCAGACCTTCTCGAAGAAATCCCGATAGATGCGGCAAGATTCTTCTTCAATCTGCGTGAGGCTAATTCGCACTTTGACTTCGACCTCGGTCTTGCGGTTGAGCAGTCATCGCAGAACCCCGTGTACTATGTTCAGTACGCACACGCAAGAATATGCTCGATACTCCGCACACTCGAAGAAGAAGGCGTTACTCCCGCTGAAGAGGGAACAGACTTCACTATCCTCTCAACAGCAGAGGAAACAGACCTCATCAGACTTCTTGCATCCTTCCCGAATGAAATCGACGAGGCGGCAAAGCACTACGACCCCGCAAGAATCACAAAGTACAGCGTTGACCTTGCGACAATGTTCCACAAATTCTACAGCGCTTGTCGTGTAAAGGGCGAGGCTGAGGACATAATGCGTGCAAGACTTGCACTCTGCAAGGCTGTAAAGACCGCAATAAAGAACTGCACTGAAATTCTCAAGGTTGACTGCCCCGAAAAAATGTAGGAGGTTTTCATAAGTGGAATTCAACAGCGAACGCACGGCGATTTCCCGCATATCCGAAACGATAGTAAAAGGCGGGGTTGCCCTGTACAACGCAATAAAATACACCTACTCCATAGCGGAGGAGGATTTCTACAATGTAAACATCAAGGACATACTGAAGGTTGTCCTCAATAACATCACCGACGCAGACTGCCTCGGCGAAATGGGACTTCGCATAAATCACGAGCGTTGTGCCGAAATGATGAACGAGGAATACAACAAGGTTCTGTCGCTGATAGTTTACAGCTTCGCCGTGAGAATACCTACTCTCAAGCTGGTGAAGAACGGCGACGACGCAATGACCGACGAACAGCTCCTTGCCGTGTACGAGGCGGTTGTCGAAAAGGGCGCCGAAAATGTCGGCAACAGCGTATCCGAAAGCTATGCGACGATGAAACAGCTTGTCAAGAAGAACAAGCCTGTCCCGCCGTATTCATCGGACTGGTTCAAGACCTACATCTACACAAGCGTGCCGTCGCTCTCGGCGGTGAGCAACAAAAATATATTCCTTTTAGGCTTTACGGAGATACTTTTCGCTATGTTCTACTCCTGCCTTGAGGAAGAAATACACAATGTCATTCTCAAAGAGGCTGTTAAAAAATAGCCCTGTACTATTATAATAAAGGAGGCAAATATGGACAGCATAGTTTTTGTAACCAAAAGCAACAACAATTTCTATAAGCTCGAAATAGCGAAAACCCTCCTGCATTTTATCGAATACGACTTCACTTATTTCTGGGAGCAGTGTCTGGATTTAGGCCGTACCTCACGCAAGCTGGGGAGCTATTCCTCAACCTCGTTCCGTGCGGTGAAGAGCCTCATCACAAAGTGCCACCCGTATTACGAGGCACAGATAAACTCCGATTTTGAGCATATTGCGCTCGACTGTCTGATAGAGTACATCTGTCACAGCGAGGGTATCGGGCTTGAGGAATTATGGACACGCTGTATCTCCCCGAAGAATGCATACGAGAAAGCGCTTTTCACAAGAATTTCCGAATACAAGACAAACCGTGCGATAAACCAGTGGGCAAACCTTATGCGTATACAGGAATATGCCCGTGCAAAGCTGTCGTACATCTTCGACGGTGATGTTACCACAAAGGAAATGTACAATGTCCGCAAGGGATATTTCGACCTTGCGTTTTCGGTAATGGCGAAGGAGCTTGGTTTTCCCTCGTCGGAGCTTCCCTCGGTCAAGTGCTACAATGCGTCGCTCATGCCGAACTCCGCATTCATGGTGAGCCGTGTGAGCAAGCTGATATTAAAGAAAATAAACCCGATTATCGACGAAGTCGAAGACCTCTCGTACAGCAGGAATGTCAACCGTGACTGTATGCGTGACCAGATGAGCCTTGACGCCTTCACCTTCCTGCGTGGACTCAAACGCCCCGACGGAATGGAGCTTGAGGCTTCCCGTGAAACTTTCGGCAATTTAGGCACGGAATATTACCTGCCCGACTGCTTCAAGGCGATAATCGACCTTGAATTCGACAAGATGATAGACGCAGGGATTTTCCTGCAGAAATGCCCGAAGTGCGAAAAATATTTCTTCGTGGACATAAACTACAAGGGGAAATTCTGCAACCGTGTCAACGCAACGGGCAAGACCTGCCGTGAGCAGTATGAGCACGAAAAATACATCGAAGAGGAACAGCCACCGCTTTCAAACGACCTTGAAACACGCTGCCAGATACTCTACGCCGCACTTTCCAACAAGGTCGGCGACGACTTCAAGGAGCAGGAGTTCAAGGAGTGGTCACAGTACCTCGAAAATATGCGTGAAAATGTAAAGACCGACGCCGCTACCGAGGAAGACCTCGAGGCATTCCTCGAATATTCCGAGAAGATGTGCAAGGAAGTGAAATCCAAGCCTGCGGCAAGGGTTATCCGTTCAGACAATGTAGAAAAAATGCCTCCGCCCGTAAGAAAGCGTGAGAGTGAGCGCCCCGAACCGAGAGCGTATCATTTTCCGACGTTAGAGGAACTCGACAGGAAATACAGATAACCGCACTTGCAGAACGCAAAAAAATATGCTATAATGACCTTTGGCTGTAAAAAAGACTATATATAAATGAAAGGAATGACTGCACAATGCTTAAAATAGAAAACCACATCGGAAGTATCGGTATTTCGCATGAATACCTCATAAAGCTCATCGGACGCACGGTGACAAACTGCTTCGGCGTTGTCAAGATGAATACAAGCGGTGCAAAACAGAATTTGCTTTCCTTACTCAAGATAAAAAAGGCGGACGAGATTGACCGTGGCGTTTTAATCCGCTACGGCAAGGACAATTCCCTCAGCATAGACCTTCACATTACCGTGAGATACGGTACTAACATAAACGCAATTTCCGACAGCATAAAGCACAAGGTACAGTATGCGATAGAAAACGACACCTCGCTGAAGGTAAACAAGGTAAATGTTTTCATCGACGGAATGGAAAGCTGATACCTACCGTACGGGATAAATCACACTATCAGAAAGGTTTGAGTATTTTATTATGGTAATCAAGGGAAAGATGCTCCGTGACGCATTTATATCCGCTGCGGTAGTCATTTCAGAAAAAAAGAGAGATGTTGACGAGTTGAACGTATACCCCGTCCCCGACGGAGATACGGGAACAAATATGTCAATGACAATAGGCAATACCGTTGCCGAGCTTCAGAGAATGGACGACAAGGTTACCGTTACCGCTGTTGCCGACGCTGCGGCGTCATCGCTCCTCCGTGGTGCGAGAGGTAACTCGGGCGTTATCCTCTCCCTCCTTTTCAGAGGATTTTCAAAGGGACTTTCGGGCAAGGCAGAGGCTACTCCCGCAGACCTTGCGCTTGCGCTTGAGCTTGGCGTTGACGCAGCCTACAAGGCTGTAATGAACCCTACCGAGGGTACAATCCTCACGGTTGCAAGAAAGGCTGCCGAAAAGGCAAAGGATTTCTGCGACAAGACAGACGACTCCTCTGTACTGTGGGAAGAAGTCTGCAAGGAGGCTAAAATTGCTCTCGACAAGACTCCCGAGCAGCTCCCCGTACTCAAGAAAGCAGGCGTTGTTGACGCAGGCGGTATGGGACTTCTCGTTATATGGAACGCAATGCTTGACATCTTCAAGGGCGGAAAGGTTGCAAAGCCCGAAGAAAAATCGGGCGAGCGTGAGGTTGCGACATTCGGCGTATCGGCATTCAATGACGACGACGAGGAAATCAACTTCACCTACTGCACAGAGTTTATTGTAGAAAAATCATCCGACTGTCCCGACCCGCTCAAGCTCCGTGCATACCTCGAAACAATCGGCGACTGCGTTGTTGTGGTTGACGACGACGAAATCATCAAGGTTCACGTGCATACCGACAATCCCGGAAAGGCACTCCAGAAGGCGCTTGAATTCGGTCAGTTCATCAACAACCCCAAGCCGAAGATTGAAAATATGAGAATTCAGCACGAGGGCAAGGTGCGTGAAGCAAAGAAGCTCTCAGGCTTTGAATACAAGGAAGTCGACCCCGACAGAAAGTACGGCTTTGTTGCCGTTGCCGCAGGTCAGGGCGTTGAGGATATGTTCAGAGACCTCGGCGTTGACTGTATCGTTCGTGGCGGTCAGACAATGAACCCCTCGACAGACGATATTCTTCAGGCTATCCACGCAACACCCGCAGAGACAGTATTCGTTCTTCCGAACAACAAGAATATCATAATGGCGGCAGAGCAGGCAATAAAGCTCGCCGACAGAAAAGTCTGCGTACTCCAGTCACGCTCAATCCCGCAGGGAATGTCAGCTATGCTCGTATTCGACGACAACGCAGACTTCAGCGAAAACAGAATGGCTATGACAAAGGCTATCGAGCATGTACAGACAGGTCAGGTAACCTTTGCTGCCCGTGACTCCGAAATCGACGGCAAGAAGATAAAGCAGGGCGAAATCCTCGCTCTCGAAAACGGAAAGCTCGCATTCTCCGAAAAGGACGTGCAGAAGGCAACCTACAAGCTGACAAAGAAGCTCGTGAAATCCGACAGCAGCTTTGTAACACTCATCTACGGTGCGGACGTTACAGACACAAGAGCGCAGGAAACCCTCGAATTCATGCAGCAGAAATTCGGCGACAAGGTTGAAATCACGCTTATCAACGGCGGTCAGCCCGTGTACTACTATATAGTTTCAGTGGAATAAAATACTCATATAACTCCCATACTAATCAAAAAAGTATGGGAGTTGTTTTATTTTTATGAAAGCAATCATTCTTTGCGGGGGAGAGGGCACACACCTCCGACCGCTGACCTGCAACCTTCCGAAGCCTGCTCTTTCCGTGTGCGGAAAGCCCGTTATCCTCTACACGCTGGAGCTTTTACGCCGCCACGGAATAACCTCGGTCACGCTGTCGCTCGGCTACAAGGGCGACGTGCTTGAGGATATGCTCGACGGAAGAACCGACGGCACCGAAATTTCCTTTGCGTATGAGGATTCCCCTCTCGGCACGGCGGGGGCGGTTGCCTCCTCCGCAGACGGCGAAGATGTCCTCGTTCTCTGCGGTGATGTCCTCTGCGACTTCGACATAACACGGGCAATCTCGGTATTTTCGGAGAAGAACGCAGACGCCGCAGTCATCGTGCGGCGTGACGGGGATTATTCCTCACGCACGGTATTTTCCGCCGACGACGAGGGCTTTGTCACCGAAGTGACACACAGACCTCCCCGTGAGTCCTGTCGGGATTTCCTCTCCGACGGGGGAGTGTACATTCTCTCGGCAAGCGCTGTCGCACGGATAGAAAAGGGCGGACAATGCGACCTCTGCCGTGAGTTCTTCCCGAAGATGCTCTCGTCGGGAATGAAAATCGCCGCCGTAGAGGACAGCGGCTATCACTGCGACATCGACGACATCGAAAGCTATCTTCGCTGTCAGCACGATGTTCTCGGCAACGGGATAAACCTCATTCCCGACGGACACCGTACCCTCGGCGGAATAACCTGCTCGGGAAGGGAATGTTACAGCGGCGCAAGGATTACTCCGCCTGCGTACATCGGCAATAATGTCCACATAGGCGAGGGCGCTGTCATCGACGCATACAGCGTTCTTTGCGACAACACGACAATCTGCCGGGGGGCTAAAATTCACGGGGCTGTCATCTGCGAGGGTGCGTATGTCGGCGAAAGGGCAACCTGCAACGAGGCGGTAATCTGTCAGGGCGCACGGGTTTCCGACGGGGCGGCGGTGTACGAAAACGCCGTTGTCGGCGCAGGAAGTATCGTCGGCAGGGACGCTGTCGTTGAGTCGGGCGTTCGCATATGGGCGAAGAAGGAAATCTCTCCCGCCGCTGATGTTTCCTACGACATAAAATACGGCACGGGGGAGCGTATCCGCATAAGCGACGACGGAATATGCGGCGATACGGGAGTGACGCTCACTCCGTCGGTTGCGGTGACCGTCGGGGCGGCGCTCGCACGGATTTCCGACAGGCTTTGTATCGGCTGTAACGCCACGCCGTCGGGAAAAGCCCTTGCCCTTGCGACAGCGTCGGGGGCGATGGCGGCAGGTGCGGATGTATTCTTCACGGGGGAATGTACCCTGCCCGAAACCGACTTCGCCGCCGCTTCGGGAAATATCCCCGCAGAATGTTATGTCGAGGGCGGAGCGACGGCAAAGCTCCGCATATTCTCCTCGGGCGGACTGCCGATTTCCCGTGCCGACGAAAGAAATATCGAGGAGGGTCTGCACTGCGGCGACTATCCGAGGGCGTCGTTTGCACGGTTCGGGAAATTCACCGACATTTCCCCGGTGACAGAGCTTTACGCCCTCACCTTACAGAAAAAGCTCGGCGGTGCTGAGGATATTTCCGTGGAAATATCGTCGTCCGACAGGGCGGTTTCTGCCCTCGGCAGACGGATTTTCTCCTCCCACAGCGGAAACGAACGGCTGATTTTCAACATTTCGTCGGACGGGCGCAGGGCGTCGGCATACTCCGACAAAAGCGGATATGTGTTCTACGAAAAACTGCTGCTCCTCGCCTGCCGTGAGGAATTCCGTCACGGTAAGAATGTGGCGTTGCCGTACTCCGCTCCGTCGGCGGCGGACTTGCTTGCGGCAAAGTACGGCACAAGGGTTCTGAGGTATTGCAGTTGTCCGTCGGATAATGGCGACGACGAGGCTCGCACTCTCGCACGGGAATGGACAGCGCCCCTCGACGCTTTTTCCCTTGTGGCGACGGTTGTGCGTGGCCTTGCGGAGCGTAAGCAGACGCTTGCCGAGGCCGTTGCCGAACTGCCCGATTTCAACTCGGTCACACGGTTTGTTCCGATGAAGAACATCTCCCGCACACGACTGCGCTCGGTCTGTGAGGAATGCGTCGGCACCGACGAGGGAATACTCATCGGCCGTGAGGGTGCGAGGGTACTTCTCCACCCGATAAAGTCGGGCAGGGGCGCTATGCTGTTCGTCGAGAGCTTTAAAAACGAAAGTGCGTCGGAAATCTGCGACTTTTACGAGAACGAACTGAAAAAATGCGAGGATTAGCCTTTCGTGGCGATAAACACGCCTCTCGGCGTGATTGACACCGACGGATAAATCTGCTATAATTAATATGTATATTTATGTCCCGATTTTACTTCGGGGCGGATAAAAAAGCCCTTATTTCTTCCGCTTGTACTCTGCGGAAGATTACATAAAACATTTTAATAAAGAGAGGTAATTTGTTTGGAGAAAAAGAACGGATTTCCCTTCGGGGATTTCACAGAAAAGATTGCTCCCAAGAACAAGAAGAATAACTCCGACGGCGAAAAATCGGACATACTGACAGCAAGTCTTTTCAGAAAGCCGCCGCAGAAAAAAGCGGCAAACTTTGCGGAATACGAGGCTATGCAGAGGAACAACGCCCCTGCTGTAAGCTATGACGACAGCGACTACACCGAAAACATACAGCCCGCAAAGACAAAGAAGAAGGAACAGCCGAAAAAGAACACGAAAAAGCAGGCTGAACAGAAGGCGGAGAAAAAGCAGAACACCAAAAAAGCACCGAAGAAGAACAATACGCCTGCAAAGCTGACATCAAACAGCAGAAAGCAGAACGCCCCCGCACCGAAGAACGACGGCGGACTTTCAAAGAACGAGGCTATCGCCTCGAGGGAGATTATCCGTTCGGTGAACAAGAAAAGCGGAAATCCGCTTAAAATCATACCCCTCGGCGGTCTTAACGAAATCGGAAAGAACCTCACGGTGTTCGAATATGAAAACGATATGTTCATCGTTGACTGCGGACTTGCATTCCCCGACACCGACCTTTACGGCGTTGACATTGTAATCCCCGATTTCACATATATCGAGCAGAATGCGGACAAGCTCCGTGGAATTGTAATCACACACGGCCACGAAGACCACATCGGCGGTCTTGCGTACCTCCTCAAGAAGATAAAGACGCCCGTGTATGCGACAAAGCTGACTATCGGACTTATCGAGGGCAAGCTGAAGGAGCACCAGCTCCTCGGCGAGATTGAGCTGAATGTGGTAAAGCCCCGTCAGACCGTGAAGATGGGCTGTATGGCGGTTGAGTTCATAAGGGTGAACCACTCAATCCCCGACGCCTGCGCATTTGCGATACACACACCTGCGGGCATTGTTGTCCATACGGGAGATTTCAAGGTTGACTACACCCCCATCGAAGGCGGAATCATCGACCTTGCACGCTTCGGCGAACTCGGAAGCAAGGGCGTAATCGCACTTATGGCGGATTCGACAAACTCCGAAAGAAGCGGATATACAGCGTCCGAAAAGACCGTCGGAAAGACCTTCGGGCGACTCTTCGACGAGGCGATAGGCAAGCGCATAATCATTGCGACCTTCTCGTCGAACATACACCGTATCCAGCAGGTAGTCGACTGTGCGGTAAGATTTGACCGCAAGGTTGCCGTTTCGGGAAGAAGTATGATAAATGTTATTTCCAAGGCAATAGAGCTTGGCTATCTCTCCGTGCCCGACGGAATAATCATCGACATCGACCTTATCAACAAGTACCCGCCCGAAAAAATCGTAATCGTCACAACGGGAAGTCAGGGCGAGGCTATGTCTGCCCTTACAAGAATGTCAACGGGCGAGCACAGAAAGGTAAGCATAACTCCGCTTGACTATATCATCATTTCGGCAAACCCCATTCCCGGCAACGAAAAATATGTCACAAAGGTTGTCAACGACCTTATGCGTCTTGGCGCAACCGTGATTTACGAATCAATGTACGACGTTCACGTATCGGGACACGCCTGCCAGGACGAGCAGAAGCTCATCATGGCGTTGACACGCCCGACATACTTCATACCCGTGCACGGGGAGTATAAGCATCTCCGCAAGCACGCAGAAACCGCAATCGCAATGGGTATTCCCGAGGAAAACATCATCATCGGCAACAACGGTGATGTGATAGAAGTCACTTCCTCGAAAATCGCCGTTGCGGGAAAAGTCACGGCAGGGCGTATCCTCGTTGACGGAAGCGGAGTCGGCGATGTAGGTTCAATCGTTCTGCGTGACAGAAAGCGTCTTGCAGAGGACGGACAGATTACAGTCGTGGCGACAATCGACTTCGACGACGGAATTATCCTCGCAGGGCCCGATGTGTATTCCAGAGGGTTTGTGTATGTGCGTGAATCGGAAGAGCTCATGGCAGGTGCAAAGCGCCTCATGACCGAAACGCTCGAAGAATGTCTTGACAAGCGTCACCGTGACAGGAATATGATACGCACGGCGCTCAAGGACACACTTTCGGACTATATATTCGAAAAGACAAAGAGAAGTCCTATGATTTCTCCCATCATACAGGAAATTTAACGACAGGCGGTGATCTGATTGAAAGGCAGGAAATGGGTCGCTCTCATTGTTTCTGCAATAGCGCTTATATTTGCGGCGTTCTGCTCGGCAGGAATGCTCATCAACAAGAGTGAGTGGATGTCGTGGATAATGCTGTTCGTGACTGCTCTTGTGAGCTTTCTGTTCATCATGCAGTTCATTATCGCACAGCAGAATGTCCATCGCTACATTGCGGAAATGGACGACGAAATAAACAATACCGAGCGTGAAACCATATACAACTTCCCTGCGCCGACAATTATCATCGACGAAATGGGGAAGATAGTGTGGTTCAACCGACGCTTCACCGAATACATCTACGACGAAGACCCGTTCGGAGTGGAGCTGAGTTCAATCCTCACGATAGACATAGAAAAGACCTACTCAAAGCGTGGCACAATCATCGAATACAACGAGCGCAATTATCGTGTGACGGCAACCCTCAACAAGAAGGGAGAGTCGACGCTTTCAATGCTCTATTTCGAAGATGTCACCGAGTATGTTGAACTCGAACAGGCGTACAATATGTCAAGACCGACGGTACTCCTGATTGTCGTGGACAACTACGAAGACTCAATCCAGAACATAAAGGGAAGTGAAAGCGCACGAGTTGCGGGGGAGATACAGAAGCTCCTCGAAACCTTTATGGAAAACACCAAGGGTATCATCAGAAAGACCGACAACGACAAGTTCATTGCGGTAATGGAAGAATATCAGCTTGAGGAAATTATAGAAAACAAGTTCAAAATCCTCGACCTTGCCCGTGAAATCATCATTGAGGACAAGACCACCGTTACCCTGTCAGTCGGGGTAGGGCGTGGCGCTGTAAACCTCGAAGAAAGTGAAGTTTTCGCAAAGCAGGCTCTCGATATGGCTCTCGGCAGAGGCGGTGACCAGGCTGCCGTAAAGACCGACACGGGATACCAGTTCTTCGGCGGTGTATCGCAGGGTGTTGAAAAGCAGACAAAGGCAAAAACCCGTATGATTGCGCAGGGTCTTCTCGGTCTTATCGAGGAGAGCGAAAAAGTCTACATCATGGGGCACAGCTTCGGCGACCTCGACAGTATAGGCTCCGCTGTGGGACTTGCGGGCGCTATACATAATATGGACAAGGAAGTCCGTGTTGTCGCAGACCCCGAAAAGAACCTCGCAGCCCCGCTCATCGACCGCATAAACGAAATCGTAGAGGATTACGACTACTTCATCACTCCCGAGGAGGCTGTCGGCTCAATCACCGACGCATCTCTCCTTATAATAGTAGACACACACAGCAAGGAAATCATCGAAAGCAGGGAGCTTTACGAAAAAGCAAAGCAGATAGTAATCATCGACCACCACAGAAAGCTCGTCGACTACATCGAAAATGCGGTAATCTTCCACCACGAGCCGTACGCATCGTCGGCCTCCGAAATGGTGGCGGAGCTTGTTCAGTACTTCGGCGACGCAGGACGACTTTCCTCCTGCTATGCGGAGGCTCTCCTTGCGGGAATTATGCTTGACACCAAGAATTTCATCATGCGTACGGGCGTGCGTACCTTTGAGGCTGCCGCATTTTTGAGAAAGCTCGGCGCCGATACCGTTCTTGTGCGCTCGCTGTTTGCAAGCTCGATAGAAAGCTATCAGAAGAAGACAAAGCTCGTTGCCTCGGCGATTGTGTATGAAAACTGCGCTATTGCAACAAGCGACATAAAGACCGAAGATATCCGCACGATTGCACCGCAGGCGGCAGACGAGCTCCTCGGAATAGCAGGCGTTGACGCCGCATTCGTAATCTACGAAAGCGAAGGAATGATGTGCTACTCCGCACGCTCAATGGGTGCGCTGAATGTGCAGATTGTCATGGAAAAGCTGGGCGGCGGCGGTCATCAGACTATGGCAGGCGCACAGCTTGAAGGCGTATCCTTCAAGGAGGCCCGTGAAAGACTCAAGGCGGCTATCGACGAACATCTGAGAGAAAGAAGTTAGTACAATGAAAAAATTAATACTGTTCCCCGTGATTGCGCTCATTGTTGCTATGGCAACAGCCTGCACAGGCACGGAGGAGATACACTACACCGAAAACGCACGGGCAGTCATTTCGGAAATGCTCGGCGGGAACTACTACATCAGCGAAACGGCAACCTATGAGGGTTCGACTACCGTTACCGAAACGATGATACACAACAGCACTAAATACTGCCGTATGACAGACACAGCCTCCGATGTGAGAGTTATCGCAAGCGGAAGTGACGCCTACATCATCGACGAAATATCAAATCAATGCACCGTGCAGACAGCCGTGAACGACGACATCTTCAACGCACAGGGGTATTTCCTTGAGGCTGTATTTTCCGCAGCGCTTGACGGCGGCACATTCGTTGACAGGGTTGTGAACGACTCCGACAAGACGGCGTACGAAACCTACTCCAGCGAAGGAACGCTATGGCGTTTTCACTACAACGGCGACGCCCTGACAAAAATCGAAAACCTCGAAAACGACGGGACTGTTATCGCAGTGTATGAATATTCGATAGAGCCGTCGACATTCTATGCCGAGAAAATCGCCATAGACGACAACAAATACACAATAACCGACAAAAGACAGTAAATGAAAGGAAGACGAAAAAATGAAGGTAATTTTTCTTAAAGATGTAAAAGGCACTGCTAAGGCAGGCGACGTAAAGGAAGTAGCTGACGGCTACGCTAGAAACTTCCTTCTTGCGAAGGGAATTGCAGTTGAGGCAAACGCAAAGAATATGTCCGACCTTGCAGGAAAGAAATCCTCCGAGCAGCACAAGATTGACGTTGCAAAGCAGGAGGCAAACGAAATCGCAGACGCTATCAGAGGCAAGAAGGTAACAATAAAGGCAAAGGCAGGTCAGGGCGGAAAGCTGTTCGGCTCAATCACCGTGGCAGGCATTGCAGACGAAATCGAAAAGCAGCTCGGCAGAAAAGTTGACAAGAAGAAAATCAGCGTTGCCGAAATCAAGAACTTCGGCACATACGAGGCTGAGGTAAAGCTCTACACGGGAATTTCCGCAAAGCTCACTATTGACGTAACAGAGGAATAATTATGGCTTACAATGACATTTCCATCAAAACCCCGACCACATACAGCCTTGAGGCTGAGCAGGCGGTACTCGGCTCGGTGCTTATCGACCCGACGCTTGTGTCGGACACTCTCGAATACATAAAGCGTGATTATTTCTACCACGAAAATCACCGCAAGCTGTTCGATATTATAATCGAGAATTTCACCACGGCGGCAACAACCGACCTGCTGACCGTACTCAATGCGTCGGTACAGCGTGGGATTTTCGACAGCGAGTCAACGGGAAAGGCATATCTTCTCGACATAATGAACTCCGTGCCGAGTACGAAGAGCATAGTTGACTACTGCAAGATAATCGAAGAAAAATACTATATCCGTTCTCTCATTTCGGCGGCGGAGGAGATAATCTCGATTTCCTCCGACGGACAGGAGAATGCGCAGACCCTCATCGACGCCGCAGAGCAGAAAATCTTCGACATCCGTCGTGGAAAGGAAACCCGTGGCCTCGTGAAGATTGACGAGGTTATCACGGCGGCGTACGACCACATCGCAAGCCTTTCGGGCCCCGACAGAGAGAAATACATCGGTGCGAAATCGGGCTTTGCAGACCTCGATACAATTCTTACGGGCCTCAACAAATCCGACCTTATCATACTTGCGGCACGTCCGGGTATGGGTAAGACGGCGTTCGCCCTCAACATAGCGTCGAATGTCTGCAACGACAGCTCAAAGACGGTTGCAATCTTCTCTCTCGAAATGTCGAACGAACAGCTTGCAACACGAATGATGTCGGCAGAGTCGAGGGTATCAAGCCAGCACTTACGCACAGGACGGCTCTCGACGGAAGAATGGTCAAACCTTGCGACAGGCTCGGCTATGCTTTCAAGGAAGAGGATTTATTTCGACGATACCCCAGGTATATCGGTACCGCAGATAAAGGCAAAGCTCCGTCGTATGAAGGACGAGCTGAGCCTTGTCATCATCGACTACCTCCAGCTTATGTCATCGGGAAAACGCATTGACAATCGTACGCAGGAGGTTTCCGAAATCACCCGACAGTTAAAGCTCATGGCGAAGGAGCTTAATGTTCCCGTCATCACGCTTTCACAGCTTGCCCGTGGCCCCGAAAGCCGTACAGACAAGCGCCCCATGCTTTCCGACCTGCGTGAATCGGGCTCAATCGAGCAGGACGCAGACATTGTACTCTTCCTCTACCGTGAGGGATACTACAACAAGGAAAGCCCCAACCAGTCGCTGTCGGAATGTATCGTTGCGAAGAACCGTCACGGCGAAACAAGAACGATAAATCTCATATGGGACGGTATGTTCACGAGGTTTTCAAACGCCGACAACTCCGAACATCCGGGGGGAGTACCCGAAGAATAGAATTACGGCAGGTGATACGCTATGCTTAAAAATTTCGACGCCGGAATTATCGGCAAAGAAAAATCCGTGCTCGTCGGACTTTCCGGCGGGGCGGACAGCGTATGCCTGCTTTTTAATTTGCTTGAGTATTCAAAGGCAGGGAATAATCTCTCCGTTTCGGCAATACACTGTAACCATCAGCTTCGTGGGACGGCAGACTCCGACGAGGCTTTTTGTGTCCGTCTGTGCGAAAAGCTCGGCGTTCCGCTGTATGTCGAAAGACTTGATGTAAAGGGCTTTGCGAAAGAAAACTCCCTTTCTGAAGAAGAGGCTGGGCGGATACTCCGCTACCGTGCGTTTGACAAGTACGCCGACGGGCTTATCGCTACCGCCCACAACCGTGGCGACACCGCCGAAACGGTAATCTTCAATCTTATCCGTGGGGCAGGTCTTCGTGGAATGTGCGGAATACCCGTACAGCGTGGCAACATCATAAGACCGTTGCACCGTTGCACAAGGGCGGAAATCGAAGGGTACCTTGCCGAATGCGGTCAGGACTTCGTCACCGACGAAACAAACCTCACGACCGACTACTCACGCAACAGAATAAGGCTTGCGGTTATGCCCGAGCTTAAAAAAATAAACTCCGACGCCGAAGGGCACATCTTTGCACTTTCCGAGCGTTTACGGATTGACGAGGACTATATCTCCTCGCAGGCGGATATTCTTTACAATGAGGCCTGCGACGGAAAATCCCTGAACGCAGAAATTCTTGCGGGAAGTCACTACGCCGTGTCATCACGGGCGGTAAAACGCTTTCTCGACGGGCACGGAATTCCCGTATGCGCAAGGCTGATTGACGAAATTCTTTCGCTTTGCAATGAAAAAAAATCCTCACGCATAAATGTCGGCGAGGATGTTTATATCACGCTTTCGCAGGGCAGAATTTATATTACGGGCGAAAGGTTTTTCCCCGAATACTGCGCACCGCTTTCTGTCGGAGAAAATAAATTCCTCGGGAAAACCGTCACAGCCGAAATCATCGAAGATGAAAAATCGGTGAAAGACGCCTTTGTTCACAGAAAATTTACAAATTGTTATATAGATTATGATAAAATAAAAGGAACGCTGTTACTGCGTAACAAGCGTGCGGGGGACAGGATTTCTCTCGTGGGAAGAGGGTTTGAGAGCAGGCTCAAAAAGCTCCTCGAGAAAACGCCCGCATACGAAAAAGACCGTATCGCCGTCCTCTGCGACGAGGGGGGAGTGATATTCGTCGAGAACTTCGGTGCAGACGAAAGGGTAAAGCTCTCTGACGACACGACAAGAATACTTACTTTACGGATTGAGGTTAACGACAATGACTGAGTACGGAGTGAAGAAAGTCCTCATAACCGAGGAAGAAATAAAGGCAAAAATCGAAGAATACGGCAAAATCCTTGCCGAAGAATACAGGGACAGAAATCCGCTTTTTGTCGGAATATTGAAGGGCTCCTTCATATTCATGGCGGATATTGTCCGTGCAACGCAGATTCCCTGCGAGATTGATTTCATGTCAGCGTCGAGCTACTACAACGGCACGGTATCGACGGGCAATGTGAAAATCAAGATGGACCTCAACACCGACCTCAACGGCCGTGATGTCATCATCGCAGAGGATATAATAGACACGGGAAACACGCTTTTTGCAGTCAAGAAGTTGTTTTTACAGCGTGGCGCAAAATCGGTGAAGATTGTGACCTTCCTCGACAAGCCCGACAGACGTGTGGCGGATATTTCCCCCGACTATGCGCTGTTCACCATCCCCGATGAGTTCGTAATCGGCTACGGACTTGACTGTGCGGAAAAATACAGAAACTTAAAATATATCGGCGTTTACGAAGAAGAATAATCTTCATCGCCTTAACATACACAAAGGAGTGAATTAATTGAACAACAAAAAGAGCGGAGCGTTAATATACCTTCTCATCGCAATCGCAATTTTCGGGATTATCGGGTATCTTCTCATTTCCTCGAACTCTACGGTGTCCGAGAAGAAATATTCCGACATAGTTGCGTATTTCGACAACTATCAGGTAACGGAATACACCCTCGACCTCGGCACAGGCGAGCTTGAGATGAAGGTAGCAGACGGCGCAGAGACAGAAACAATAAAGTACAAGGTACCGAATGTATCGGTGTTCATCAACGACATCGACATAAACGAATACCGTAAGGAATACAACGCACTCAACCCCGACAAACCGCTTTCTCAGGACTTCATACCGATAAAGGACACGACGATGTTCTGGACGGTATTCCCCGTGATTGTACTCGTTGTCGGAATGGTGCTCATCTTCGTCATGATGATGCGTCAGGCAGGCGGTGGCGGTAAAATCGCCAACTTCGGCAAGGCAAACATCAAGGCGCAGTCATCATCGGGCAAAAAGACAACCTTTATAGATGTTGCGGGCGCAGACGAAGAAAAAGCCGAAATGGAAGAAATCGTCGACTTCCTCAAGAACCCGAAGAAATACAGCAAAATCGGCGCAAGAATTCCTAAGGGAGTGCTTCTTTTAGGCCCTCCGGGTACAGGTAAGACTCTTCTTGCCAAAGCCGTAGCGGGAGAGGCGGGCGTTCCGTTCTTCTCAATCTCAGGTTCGGACTTTGTTGAAATGTATGTCGGCGTCGGCGCATCGAGAGTGCGTGACCTTTTCGAAACTGCCAAAAAGCAGGCTCCGTCGATTGTCTTCATCGACGAAATCGACGCTGTCGGCCGTCACAGAGGCGCAGGCCTCGGAGGAGGACACGACGAGCGTGAGCAGACCCTCAATCAGCTCCTCGTTGAAATGGACGGCTTTGAAATCAACGACACAGTTATCGTAATTGCGGCAACAAACCGCCGTGATATTCTCGACCCCGCACTTCTCCGACCGGGCCGTTTTGACCGTCAGGTTGTTGTCGGATACCCCGACATAAAGGGAAGAGAGGAAATCCTCAAGGTTCACACGAGAAACAAGCCCCTCGGCCCCGACGTAGACCTCAACGTAATCGCAAAGACCACACAGGGCTTTACGGGTGCAGACCTCGAAAACCTCCTCAACGAAGCGGCTCTGCTTGCTGCACGTAACAACCGTAACGCAATCATCGAGGCTGACATCGAAGAGGCTACCCTCAAGGTAATCGCAGGCCCCGAAAAGAAATCGCACATCATTACAGAGCGTGACAGAAGAATCACCGCCGTTCACGAGGCGGGGCACGCAGTTGCGGCATACAACCTCGAAACGCAGGAAAAGGTACATCAGGTTACAGTTATCCAGCGTGGAATGGCTGCGGGACTTACAGTCACACGCCCAGAGAACGACGACCAGCATGTAAGCCGCACATATATGCTCGAAAAGATTATAATGCTCCTCGGTGGTCGTGTTGCAGAGGAAATCGTGCTTGACGACATCTGCACGGGTGCCTCCAACGACATCGAGCGTGCAACAAAGACCGCAAGGGATATGGTCACAAAATACGGCTTCTCGAAGAAAATCGGTACTGTCGTTTACGGCGGTGACAACGACGAGGTATTCCTCGGTCGTGATTACGGTCATACCAAGAACTTCAGCGACAAGGTTGCCGCTGAAATCGACGAAGAAGTGAAGTCAATCATCGACAATGCTTACGCTGAGTGTACAAAGCTCCTCACGGAAAACCGTGAAAAGCTCGACCTCGTGACGAAGTACCTCGTTGAATTTGAAAAGATTGACGACGATGAGTTCGAAAAGCTGATGACGGGCGGAATTACCGACGCGGACATCGACGCTATGATAGAAGAAAACCGCAAGAAGTCCGAAAGAAAGCTCGACGTCACCGTTGACGGAGAGGTTGATGTTGACGAAAACGAAAAAGCTGACGCTCCCGAAGAAAATACGGAAGAATAGCAGGGCAGGGTTTCGGTTTGGCGACGATAGAAGTTATAAACTAAAGAAAAAGGGTACTGAAAATTTTTCGGTGCCCTTTAGTTTTTGTGTTTAGTTTCGCTCGCGGGACTTCGTCCCTTCCGCGACCTACTTTTTGTTTCGCAAAAAAGCGAGAAAAAGCACGGTGAGTTTTGTCAAGGGGATTGCGCTCTGCGGAGCGCTTTCGCTCGCGGGACTTCGTCCCTTCCGCGACCTACTTTTTGTTTCGCAAAAAAGTAGGCAAAATGCGACTGCTCGCCGCAGAGGCTACATTTTCCCCGCCGACGTTGCGGCGGTTGAAAATGTTGTCGCTATATCCGTGCGGGAGAAGAATTGTCCCGCGCCCTTAGCTAGCCCTACCAATGCGCCCGCACGAAATCTTCCCAGCCCGCACTAATTTTTCTTGCCGACCAGCAAGAAAAACCGATGTAACTGATTAAACCGCATAAGAGAGATAACTCCCGATAAAATAATTTTTTACTGCCTCTTGCGGAAAAATATACAACGATTTTTTGTTAAAGTGAGCGTATGCGAACGCTATCACAAAAAATCGTAAGCCCTCTGCAAGAGCGCCCCTTTGCTTTCTTTCCGTGCGTACGGAAAGTAGGTCGCACTCCGCAGAGTGCGAAACTCTCCGGCGCAACACTTGTTACGATAATTTTATCTCATTGCAAAAAAACCCTTTATTATTTTGTCGGAATATAGTATAATATAAGGTGTAATATTGAAATATCGCCGAAAGGCAGAAACGGAGAATACAGATTATGCTCAACAAAGTCAGAGTTACCATCTGCGGAAAGGAATACGCACTCCAGACCGACGAGGTTCCGAGCTACACGATAAACCTCGCAAAAAAGCTCGACACACAGATAAATTCCATCATGGCGTCGTCGGATAATATATCTGTTACGGCGGCGGCTGTACTTACAGCGCTCGGCGCAATGGACGAGGCATACAAGGCAAACGAAAACCTCGACAACATCCGCACACAGATTACAGGCTATGTGGACGAGGCGGCAAAGGCAAGAGCGGAGCGTGATGAGGCTGTCAAGGAAATGGAGCTTCTGAAGACCAAGATTGCCTGCCTTGAAAATGACGCAAAGCTCAAGAAACTCAAGGACATGACAACATGAGTATAGAGATACTTGCCCCCTCGGGCAGTATGGAGAGCGTCCGTGCGGCTGTACGCTGCGGTGCGGACGCAATCTATCTCGGCGGTAAGGAATTTTCCGCCCGTGCCAACGCCACAAACTTCACCGATGAGGAGCTTTGTGAGGCTGTACGCTACTGTCATCTCAACGGGGTTGCCGTTCATCAAGCGATAAACACGCTTGCAACCGACGGACAGCTTTCCGAGGTTGTGAAGACTGCGAAAAGGTCAGCCGAAATCGGCGTTGACGCATTCATCATACAGGATCTCGGCGTTGCGGCAGAGATACGCAAAGCGGTAGGGAACATCCCCCTGCACGCATCAACGCAGATGAGCATACACTCCGAAGAGGGAGTGTTGTTGGCAAAAGACCTCGGCTTTTCACGGGTCGTTGTTTCGAGGGAGCTTTCCTTCAAGGAAATCGAGCATCTCTGCACTCTGGGAATTGAAATCGAATGCTTTGTGCACGGCGCACTCTGTATGTCGGTTTCGGGGCAGTGCTATATGTCTGCGATGATAGGCTCACGCTCGGCGAACCGAGGATTGTGCGCACAGAGCTGCCGACTTCCGTTTTCGGCAAAGAAGGGCGTGGACTACAATGCTCTCTCGCTGAAGGACTTGTCCTACATCGAGCATATCCGTGAGCTTGAGCGCATAGGCGTTGCCTCCCTCAAAATCGAGGGGAGAATGAAGCGCCCCGAATATGTTGCGGGTGCTGTCACCGCCTGCAGAAAGGCTCTCGACGGGCAGACGCCCGACACCGATACATTAAAGGCTGTATTTTCACGCAGTGGATTTACAGACGGATATTACTGCAACAGAACAGGTCGGGAAATGTTCGGCACACGGCAGAAGGAAGATGTCGTGGCGGCTGAAAAGGTACTCCCCGAACTGCGTGAACTGTATAAAAACGAAATAAAATCGAGGGAGATTTATTTTTCTGCAAGGATAAAGAAAAACTCCCCCGTGTTACTTTCCGCAAGCGCCGACGGGGCGGAATTTTCCGTTTCGGGAAGTATTCCTCAGTCGGCAGAGAAAAAGGCAATCGACAGCGAGTATGTCAGCCGTCAGCTTTCAAAGCTGGGAGATACGGTTTTCTCTCTCGGCGGAATTGACTGCGACATCGACGACGGACTTTTTCTTCCTGCGTCGGAGATAAATGAGCTCCGCCGCAACGCCGTTTCGGGACTTTCGGAAGAGCTGATAAAAAGCAGGTCTTCCGTGAACAGCGCCACTGTGACGGAATTCCCCGAGGCAGAAAAAATCTTCCCGACAAGAAAAACACGGCTTTTTGTGAGAAAATACCGACAGCTTTCAAAGGTTGACATAACCGACAAGGACATTGTAATTCCGCTGTCGGAGTATGATAAAATCACTGACTGTAAGGAGAATTTCCTCCTTGCGCCGCCAAGATACATCACCGACGAAAAAAGCGTGAAGGAAATGCTCCTCTCTGCAAAGAAAAACGGCTTTGGCAGAGTTTACTGCAACAACCTTTCGCACATAGGGCTTGCCCGTGAAGTCGGAATGGAAATGGCAGGCGGCTACGGTCTTAACATCACGAACTCGTCTTCTGTCGGGGAGCTTGCTCGGATGGGGCTTTCCTCCTGCGAGCTTTCGTTTGAACTTAAACTTACGCAGATTTCTGCGATAAAGCGTGACATTCCCTGCGGAATTATCGTGTACGGCAGACTTCCGCTCATGCTTACAAGGAACTGCCCGATAGCCGCACAGACGGGCTGTAAGAACTGCGGCGGCGTAATAACCGACAGAACGGGAAGGGAATTCCCCGTGATGTGCTCCGACAGGAAAGACTTTGCGGAGATTTTCAACTGCGACAGGCTCTATCTTGCCGACAAGCAGTCGGATATGAAAAACACGGACTTCTCGGTGTTCTTCTTCACCGACGAAACCGCCGACGAGGTGCGTGACATACTCACCCGATACGAAAACAACGAAACTGCACCGACGGGAATAACCCGAGGGCTTTACTACCGAGGAATAATATAATGAAGATAAAACTTCTTTCCGAAAACGCACGCATCCCAGAAAGAGCGACGGAATACAGCGCAGGGTACGACCTATGTGCGTGCCTTTCCTCACCGATAGTCATAAAGGTCGGTGAGATAAAGAAAATCCCGACGGGCATAGCAATCGCCGCCCCGAAAAACACCGCCGCAATGATATACGCCCGAAGCGGCCTTGCGACGAAAAACGGGATTTCCCTCGCCAACGGGGTGGGAGTGGTAGATTCTGATTACCGTGGGGAAGTCATCGTCGCCCTCGTCAACAACGGCGCAGAGGACTTCGAAATCACCGACGGAATGAGAATTGCACAGCTCGTAATCACCCCCGTGCTTACCCCCGATATTGAAGTCTGCGACAGCCTCGACGACACCGAAAGAGGCGGCGGCGGATTCGGCTCAACGGGAATAAACTGAAAAAGGAGAACTGCAAAATGGACAAGGATATGAAAAAAACCCTGGCGTTCCTGTTTTTTCTCTTGGCAGGAATACTCATCGGTTCGGCAATAGCTTACTTCACACGGAACATCAGCTTCCTCTCGTGGCTTGCCTACACCCTTGACTTCGGAATACCCAGCGGAACTATAAACCTCCAGGTAATACGCATTACCGCAGGATTCGAGCTTGAGGTCAGCGTGGCGCACGTCTTCTCGATAATCGGGGCAATCGTTGCCTACTGTAAAATCTGCAAGAGTCTGTAAGGTATTGCATAAATTCCGAAAATCGTGTATACTATAAAAAACAGATAAGGGAGGCATATTTTCAAGATGAACGATAAAAGACAGATAGAAGAAATCAAAAAGCAGTCGATAGTAAAGGCTATCCCGATAGTTGCGGGGATTTTCCTTGCAGTTGCGGCTATTGCTTTCATTATATGCCGTGAAGTGTCGGAGTTTTATTACGACCAGAAGTGGAAGGACTACGACGAATGCGGTCTTGGCTAGCAGGGAGGCGGCGAGCCGCCAGGGGCGAGGCGCCCCAGCCGATTCGCACCGTTGCTGACGGAGTAAGATAAAGTTTTTGGCACGGTGACGGTACAAGTTATAGACTAAAGATAAAGGGTACTGAGATTTTCAGTACCCTTTTATATTTGTAAAGTCACCGAGCGGATAAAGTAAATCTGCTTTATTTGTGCGTCACGTTTGCCTGCGGTGGCTCACCGCTTTCGCTCGCGGGGCGTTGCCCCTCCCGCGACCTACTTTTTGTTTCGCAAAAAAGCGAGAAAAAGCACGGCAAGTTTTGTCAAGGGGATTGCGCTCTGCGGAGCGCTTTCGCTCGCGCAATACTGCGTATTGCTTCCGCGACCTACTTTTTGTTTCGCAAAAAAGTAGGCAAAATGCGACTGCTCGCCGCAGAGGCTACATTTTCCCCGCTGAACAAGTCAGCGGTTGAAAATGTTGTCGTTATATCCGTGCGGGAGAAGAATTGTCCCGCGCCCTTAGCTAGCCCTGCCAATGCGCCCGCACGGAGTATTCTCTGCCCGCACTAATCTGTTTTGCCGACTAGCAAGAAAAACCGATGCGACTGATTAAACCGCATAAGAGAGATAACTCCCGATAAAATAATTTTTACTGCCTCTTGCGGAAAAGTATACAACGATTTTTTGTTAGAGTGAGCGTATGCGAACGGTATCACAAAAAATCGTAAGCCCTCCGCAGGAGTGTGTCTTTGATACTTTCTGCACAAGCAGAAAGTATATCCTCTGCGGTAGCTCACCGCAACGGTGCGCTTGCCAGCGGTGGCTCACCGCCTGCCTGCAGGGGTTCCCTGCTGGCTCACCGCTAAAATCCCTGCAAGGTTCGGTATCGCCATCGCCGCATTGAAGATGTCGGACAAAAACCATACCTCGTCGGCGGAAATTACTGCGCCTATAAGTATAAATATAACATAAATATACTTATAGTATATAGAAAACCGCCCTTTCGTGAGAAAAACCCAGGCTTTTTCCCCGATGGCGCTCCAGCCTATAAGGGTTGCGAAGGCGAACAGCACCAGACAGAACGCAACGAAAACGCCGCTGTATTTTCCGAGCAGGGAAGAAAACGCCGCCGATACAAGCTCCGTTCCGTCAAGCTGATAGCCTTTACAGTTCTCACTCTGCGGAAAGACAACCAGAATGACCAGCGCCGTCAGAGTACAGCAGACAATCGTGTCGATAAACACCTCGACAATGCCCCACATACCCTGCTTTTCCTCGCCCTCGCAGTCGGAGTGCAGTACCGAGGCACTGCCGAGCCCTGCCTCGTTCGAGAACACGCCACGCCGTAGCCCTGCCGAAACCGCACGGGATACGGTGTAGCCGACGGCACCTCCGCCGACGGACGACGGGGTGAATGCGTACATGAAAATCGAGGAGAAAGCCTCTGCGAGAGCCTCAATATTGCATACTATAAGTAATATTGATACTAAAATATACAAAGCGGAAACAAAAGGGAGGACTTTTTCCGCCACACGCCCTATGTTTTCCGCACCGCCGATGATAACCGCCCCGACGAGAAAGGCTGTCACTCCCCCGACGATAACGGGCGGAATGTCCAGCACCGAGGTTACCCCCGCCGTGAGCGACGCCGACTGCGCCATGTTCCCCATACCGAAGGAGGCAAGCACGCACGCTACGGCATAGACAACGGCGAGCCGTCGTGGGAGGTAACCCATAGGCCCTGCGCCCCTGTCGGCGTAGCGTACGGCAAGTCGGTTTTCAGTAAAGACAATCATCATTCCGAGCAGGGCGGAAACCCACATCCAGAAGACCGAACCTGCTCCGCCGAGGTGGATTGCCGTTGCGACCCCGACGATGTTCCCCGTGCCCATAGTCACTCCGAGGGCGGTGCAGACCGAACGCACCTGCCGTGCGGAGCGGTTCTTCCCGATTACCTCGCCTATGGTGGAGCGGAAAATCCGACGGCACTCCCGGAACTGAAAGAACCGTGACCGCACCGTGAGGTACAGCCCCGTGCCGAGCAGTAGAACGAGCATGGGCGTTCCCCAGAGAATATCCGAGAGAAAGGACATAAAAATTCCCCCATTATGACAGAATATACTTTTATATTCCGTATAAATAAGCTATACTATAAAAAGAAAGGGCGTGACGATATGAAAACCTATACTGCGGACAAAACCTGCGTGAATATTCTTCGTGCGGTGGCACTTCTTCTGCTTGCGGGGATAATTGTCGCCACGACATACCTGCGCCCTTTTCCTATTGTTATGACAATTCTGCTTGCGGTATTCTCTGCCCTCTGTCTTTTCGGGGGAGGGATATGGCTCCCGCTATGGCTGAGGTCTGTGCGGTGCGAGGTTTCCGACTGTGACATTCTCTTTGCAAGCGGAGTGTTCTTCAGAAACCGCACCGTTATGAAAATTTCTGCGGTACGGCACATCACCCTGATAAAAACGCCGTTTTCGAAATTCACGGGGCTTAACTTCGTGTCGGTAAGCGCTCTCGGCGGAGGGATAGTACTTCCGTTTCTGTCACTTTGCAACGCCGAGGAGATAGTCGCAGACATAAGACAGCACACGGGGAGGGAGCTATGACAAGACAGCACCCGATAAAAATTCTCTCGCTGATGTATTCGGGGGTGTGGCTGTTGATAATCCCCCTTGTGCGAGGAATAGCCTCTCTCGACAGTCCGCAGGCGTTCACGGTATGGCTTGCAGGCGTCTGGCTCGACCTGCTTGTAGTGGCGTTCATTGTCGGCACGGCGATAGTCCGCTGGCGTTGCGTGAGCTTTGACATATGTAAAGATGGAATATCTTTCAGGCGGGGAGTGTTCATACGGCACTACGGCTTTATCCCGACAGAGAGCATTTCCGTCGCAGAGGGGGAGAAGAAGTTTCTCCTGCGCCCTTTCGGTGCGGTGGTTGTGCATATCAGCAGTGATTCGGGCAAGGCGAATGACGTCCTCACCCTTACGATGAGATACCGTGACTACGCACGGTTGTTCAGCGAGCTTGCGAAGAAAAAACGCTCGGGGATAAAAGCGTCCTACCGCCCGAAGAAACTATACCTCATACTCTTTTCGACGATATTTTCCTCTGCGCTGTCGGGGGTACTGTTCATATCGACCTTTTTTATCGAGTCGGGGAAAATCCTCGTCGATATGCTGGAGGGGTACTTCCTCACAACCGTTGACGAGGTTTCCACTCACCTTGACGCAGTTATAGACGGCATTCCGAAAATCGTCGTTGCCGTGGTGCTGATACTCCTCATCGGGTGGGTGTGTTCGCTCGTTATAAATCTTCTGCGGTACACGAAATTCCGCATTGAAAGGGTAGGGCGGTTTGTTTCAGTGCGCTCGGGATTTTTCACGCAGAGCCACTGTTTCATCGACGCCTCGAAAATCTTCTTTGCCGATATGCGACAGAATTTACTGATGAAGCTGTGCGGAATAATCTCCGTGCAGGTGAGCTGTGCGGGCTACTCCCGACGAAAAAGCAGGATACCCGTTTTCATCCCGATAAACAAAAGGGAGGATGTACTCTCCACAATGAGAATACTCCTCCCGTCGTCTGAGGTTTCGCCCCCGACGATAAAGCCGTTACCGAAGTCGTTTTTCAGATATATTTTCCTGCCCGTGTTCATCATTCCGTCGGTGGTAGCGGTTATGTTCCCGATAATTCATTTCTTCCCCTTGTGGAAGGATGTCGCAGTTCTCCTCTCCGTCACGGCGGAGGTACTGTCGGTTATCTTCCTCACAGCGAAAATCGTTGCGTACTTCTCGACGGGGATTTCCGTCGGCGGAGATACCGTATGCATACGGTACAGTATGGGAATAAACTTCCGCACGGTTATCATACCGAAGGGGAATATCGCAAAAATCTCACTCACGCAGAGTATTTTTGCACGGCGGTACGGCTACTGCAATATGACCTTCTTTTCTGCAAGCAGGCTGATAAGCCCGCACTTCGTTATCGGAATTCCCCTTGCCGACGCAGAAAAAATACTGTCGGCGCTGGATAGTAATACAGGCATATAATGTGTAATAACGCAAAAACACCTGCGGTCTCTCAACTCCGCAGGTGTTTTTGACTTAGCTAACTATTTTACCCTAATCCAAAATGTAGATGTTGACTTGGTGAGCACCCCACTTACAGCTGTCCGAGTAGCTTGCCATGAACAAATCCGCAAGGATTATTCCGTCCATGAGGGCAGTTCCCGTATCCGCAGCGACTGCGTAACCGTAAACTACCGAGCCGTCGGTTGAGACGATGTAAGCCTCTGTTCCGTAGGGGATGATGTTGGGGTCAACCGCAAATGTTCCGACATAGAGGGGCTTTCCGCTTGCGCCCTTTACATAGGTGTACTTTGACTGATATGCGGTTGCCTTACCCGTAAGCACCTTTGAGTATGATACAGGCACGCCGTTTGCGTCAAGCTCAACTTCCTTCGCCGTTGAAATAGGCTTCTGTACTGCTGTTCCCGTTGCAATGACTTCTGTAACAGGCTCAAGTGTGACTTCGGATTTTATTATATTGAATGCGGTTACCTTACCGTCGATGTAGGTGGTTTCCGCTGTTGTTGTCAGTTCTCCGTCAACGCCCTCTGTCACGATGTTTGTCGTGCCTCTTTTGTAGAACGATGATGTTATATGCTCCGTCTCAAAAGGAATTGCTGTCACCTTTGTTTCAACAACTCTCTTCACACGGTTGATGACGATTTCCATGCCCTCTGCCGACATTTCGGTTACGGGTACGCTGATGATGTCGTCTTCACCGAGTGTTACGCCTGCTTTGTCGAGGATAACCTCAACGCTTTCGATTTCGGTAGCGTACACGGGGAATGTCCTGCCGTCTGCGGTGATTGTCACCTCAAACGCACGGTAGATGATGATTTCGCCCTCGCCGTCTTCGGCAAGGTCTGCAATGACGATGTCGTTTTCGCCCACAGCGATTTCATTCTCTGCGAGGATTTCGTAGGGGTCTGAAGCTTCCGTCAGCACCCTGATTGTTCTGTCGTCATCACGGATTACTATCTGCGAATTAAAGAACATAAGACCTGTCATTAAGGTTGAGATTACTGCAACGAGTACGGCGAACACAACAAGCCCGAGGTACTGTTCCACGATAACCTGCTTTAATTCAGCAAGTCTCTTTCTGATTGTCATTCGTAAAACTCCTTTATTCTGTTATCCTCAACTCTCTCTTTTTTTATGAGGAATTACACACATAAACGGGTAGCGCAGGCGGATTTCGCCTGTGTTTCCGTAATTATAAAGGATTTGATTGTTATTGTCAAACTAAAATAAAGTCTGTGTTTTGTTTAATTTATACAAAAAAGCAAGCCAGAAAAATGAAACAAAAATGAACTCAACCCCGAAAAACTGCACTTTATCGGCTCTATTGTAATTTTGTGGCAAAAATATTTATGCATTTAGACCAAACGGCGAGATTTTTGGTAATTATCGGTAAAATTTATGTCGAAATGTAAACGGTTTCGGGGGTTTATTCAAAGTTTGTTAATCATTTATGGGAATATCTGCAAGTTTTTTAGTCAAAAAATCAATGCCCCGATATTTTCCGACTTTGGAATTGTTCAAAAGGCTGAAAATGGTGGCAGGGGGCAGGGAGCCCCTGCGGGCAAGGGGCGAGGCGCCCCAGCCGATTCGCATCGTTGCTGATGAAGTAAGATAAAGTTTTTGGCACGGTGACGGTACGAATGTTGTGCCGAAATAAATAAAATTAAAAGGGTACTGAAGATTTTTCGGTACCCTTTAGTTATTGTTCAGAGAGTTTCGCACTCTGCGGAGTGCGACCTACTTTCCGTATGTGCGGAAAGTAGGCAAAGGCACACTCTTGCAGAGAGCTTACGATTTTTTGTGATACCGTTCGCATACGCTCACTTTAACAAAAAATCGTTGTATCTTTTTCCGCAAGAGGCAGTAAAAAATTATTTTATCGGGAGTTATCTCTCTTATGCGGTTTAATCAGTCGCATCGGTTTTTCTTGCTGGTACTAGTGCGGGCTGAGAAGATTTCGTGCGGGCGCATTGGCAGGGCTAGCTAAGGGCGCGGGACATTTCTTCTCCCGCACGGATATAATGACAACATTTTCAACCGCCGCAACGTCGGCGGGGAAAATTTTATTGTTATGCTCCTCAAAACAGTAGCGACGACTACAATTTTTATTCAGCAGAAAAGATTTCGACGCCCAAAGAAAAAGCTCTGCGGCGAGCAGTCGCATTTTGCCTACTTTTTTGCGAAACAAAAAGTAGGTCGCACTCCGCAGAGTGCGAAACTCTCTGCGACAAATATTAAAGGGTACTGAAAAATTCCAGTACCCTTTATCATTAATCTTAACCGTTATACTCCATACCGAGCTTTACAGCAGTCATATTCGCACCGAGGAGGTTTGCCTTCTTCGGAGGAATACACTTGCCCATAGCCTTTTCTGTTGTATCAAGGTCGAAAATTCCCGTTTCCTTGATGAGCTTTCCGAGGAGGATGATGTTTGCCATTCCGCCGAGGTCGTTATCCGTTGCCATCTGTGTTGCGGGGAGGTAGTACACATCAACATCCTTGCGGTCTGTCGTGACATCAACCATTGTGCTGTCAACGAAAACCTTTCCGCCTGCCTTTACAGTTCCGATGAACTTTTCAAACGACGGTGTGTTCATTACAACGAGAATGTCAGGCTCGTTTACGAGGGGAGAGCCTACGGGCTCATCTGAGATACAGATTGAGCAGTTGCAGGTACCGCCACGCATTTCGGGGCCGTATGAGGGAAGCCATGAAACTTCCTTGTTGTCGATAAGTCCGCCGTAAGCGAGAGCCTTTCCTGCGAAGAGGATACCCTGTCCGCCGAAGCCTGCGAGGATGATTTCATTAGTCATTGTTTTCGCCCTCCTTGTCCTTGTATACTCCGAGAGGGTAGTAGGGGATTACTTCGTTGCGGAGTCTTTCGATTGCCTCAACGGGTGAAAGTCCCCAGTTTGTAGGACAGGTTGAAAGAACTTCAACGATTGAGAAACCTCTGCCTGCCTTCTGGTTTTCGAATGCCTTGCGGATAGCCTTCTTTGCCTCTCTTACATGCTGAACGCTGTCAACGGCAACTCTCTGTGCGAGGGCTGTTCCGTCGAGGGTTGAAAGCATTTCGCATACTCTTACAGGGTAACCCTGAACCTTGGGGTCACGGCCGTAAGGTGTTGTCTGTGTAATCTGTCCGGGGAGAGTTGTAGGCGCCATCTGTCCGCCCGTCATTCCGTATGTTCCGTTGTTTACGAAGATAACGACAATGTTCTCTCCTCTTGTTGCGGAGTGTACCGTTTCGGCAGTACCGATAGCAGCAAGGTCTCCATCTCCCTGATAGGTGAATACGAACTTTGAGGGGTCTGCACGCTTGACGCCTGTTGCAACTGCGGGCGCTCTTCCGTGGGGAGCCTCAATCATATCGCAGCCGAAATAGTCATACGCCATAACCGAGCAGCCAACGGGGCATACGCCGATTGTGTCGCCTTCAATTCCCATTTCGTCGATAACTTCACAGAGAATTCTGTGGATAATTCCGTGTGTACAGCCGGGGCAGTAATGTGTTGATACATCAACAAGTGCCTTTGGTCTTTCAAATACAACAGCCATTACTTATTACCTCCCAACTTCTTGATTTCTTCGAGGATGTCAGCGGGCTTCATAATCATACCGCCTGTTCTTCCCATGAATTCAACGGGCTTTGAGCAGTTGATTGCGAGCTTTACGTCGTCAATCATCTGTCCCATTGACATTTCAACAACGAGGAACTTTTCTGCTGTCTTTGCAGCCTCGTTAATCTGCTTTACAGGGAACGGCCAGAGTGTCTTGGGTCTTACAAGACCTGCCTTTATTCCCATATCTCTTGCCATATTTACAGCCGACTTTGCAACTCTTGCAGTAGCGCCGTATGCAACGAGAGTGATTTCTGCGTCCTCTGTGCGATACATTTCAGCGTCTGCTTCCTTTTCCTTGATGATGTCGTATCTCTTGTATCTTTCGATTACGTTGTTTTCGAGCTCATCGGGCTTGAGGTAGAGTGAGTTGATGATGTTGTGCTTACGGGCATTCTTGTGTCCGTTTGCAGCCCAGGGCTTTTCGACTGCTGTCTGCTTTGCCTCGGGGAACTCAACAGGCTCCATCATCTGACCGAGGAACCCGTCGGCAAGAATCATTGCGGGCATTCTGTACTCGTCAGCCTTGTCGAATGCGTTGCCTATCATATCTACCATTTCCTGAACTGATGCGGGTGCATACACGAGGAGCTGGAAGTCACCGTGACCGAGTGCCTTTGTTGCCTGCCAGTAGTCTGCCTGTGAAGGCTGGATACCGCCAAGACCGGGGCCGCCACGCTGAACATTGATGATAACGCAGGGAAGGTCTGAGCCTGCGATGTATGAAATACCCTCGGACTTGAGTGAAATTCCCGGTGAGGATGACGATGTCATTACTCTTGTACCTGTCGATGAGGCACCGAGTACCATGTTGATTGCAGCTATTTCAGACTCTGCCTGGAGGAAAAGCCCTCCTGCCTTCGCAAAATTCTTTGCAAGGTAAGCTGAAATCTCCGTCTGGGGAGTGATGGGGTAACCGAAAAAGCACTTACAGCCTGCTCTTATTGCAGCCTCTGCGAGAGCCTCGTTACCTTTCATAAGTTTTCTTTCCAAAGTTATTCAACTCCTTTTTAGGTTTGGTTTTACTTGCTGATTACTATCGCACAGTCGGGGCACATTGTCGCACACATAGCGCAGGAAATGCAAGCCTCCTGGTCGGTGCAGTGTGCAGGGAAATATCCCTTTGCGTTACGCTTTTCCTTGTTGATTTCAACAATCTTCTTCGGGCAGGCGGAAACACAGAGTCCGCAGCCTTTACAGCGGTCAAAGATTACCGACATTTTTTCCATTCTGTTTCATCTCCTTAAAAATAGCCTTTATTAGAGCCTTGCGGCTGTAATCACTCGTTTTCGTCCCATATCGGTTTTACATAGAGGTGATGGTATGTCACATCTCCCTCATAGTCAACAAAGTCGGGACAGATGTTGTACGCCACGGGGAGAGAAAGCTCCTCCGCAACCTTCCGGGCAAAGATTATGCCGTCCTTTATATTTTCTGCCGTTGTTTCTCTTCCGAGGTTGGAGCAGTTGACAACCGCAGTTGCCTTCATTCTTGACGCATTCTCGATTTCGGGTAAAAGCGATGCACATTCCTTCACATCATCGGAAAGATAGCGGAACTTGTTGACAACATAGAAGAAGTCAATGTCATCGGCGAAAGCCTCAAAAGCGGAGGCATAACGCCCGAGGGCGAGAGCACCGTCGTCATCACCGCCGACATCAATGACGAGAAATCCGTCGTCGGTTGCAATTCTCTCCAGATCGAAAGAGATTGCGGGAATGTCAAGGTTTGTATTTGCGTACATTGATTTTATAAGCTCTATGTTGTTGCCTTCAAAAAGCTCGGTAAAATCTGCTGTACGGAAATAGGGGTTTACTATGTCAAGGTCGACAACCGTGACTTTCTTCCCCGTTTTTGCAAGTTCAATGGCAAGGTTTGCGGAAAAGTTTGTCTTTCCGCTACCGTAGTGTCCTGTAATTATATTGATTTTTTTCATACTTTAATACCTCAATAAAACATATTATAGCATAAACCGATTGGCTTTGCAATAAAAATAAGCGAAAAACTGTCATTATCACGACAGGAAAAGACTCCCCCGACATATACCCTGCACAAAAAAGTGCAAAAAAATATCCCCGTGATTGACAAATTCAAAAAAATATAAAAATCTCTTAAAAAATGTTGTTGTGTTATTTATTTTATGGTATAATATCTGTATCGTTGAAAATTACAGTTAATCTGTGAATAAATCAGTCAGGAGAAAAGAGGAAAACTAAAATGTTTACAAAAGACATAGGAATTGACCTTGGTACAGCAAACACTCTCGTTTATATGAGAGGAAAGGGAATTATCATCCGTGAGCCTTCGGTTGTCGCAGTTGACACCCGTACAGACCAGGTACGTTGCGTCGGTACTGAGGCTAAGGACGTAATCGGAAGAACACCCGGTTCTATCGTTGCGGTGCGTCCCCTCAAGGACGGAGTAATTGCAGACTTCGACATCACAACATCAATGCTTGAGGCTTTCATCAAAAAGGCACTTGTCGGAACATTCTTCGCAAAGACAAGGGTTGTAATCTGTATTCCCTCGGGCGTTACAGAGGTTGAACGCCGTGCCGTTAAGGAAGCTGCCGAAAACGCAGGCGCAAAGAAGGTTTCAATAATTGAAGAGCCTATGGCTGCCGCTATCGGTGCGGGACTTCCCGTTGCAGAGCCCTGCGGTTCTATGATTGTCGACATCGGGGGAGGTACTTCCGAGGTTGCCGTTATCTCTCTCGGCGGTATTGTAACATCCCGTTCGGTAAGAGTTGCGGGTGACGAATTCGACCTTTCAATCATCAACTACATCAAGAAGAAATACAACCTGCTCATCGGTGAAAGAACAGCCGAAAACATCAAAATCGGAATAGGCTCCGCTTTCCCGTCGGAGTATGACACAACAATGGAAATCAAGGGAAGAAACCTCCTCAATGGACTTCCCGAAAACATAATCATCACATCTGCTGAAATCAGAGAGGCACTTTCAGAGCCCCTCTCCCACGTAATCGAAGCTATCAAGGTTACCCTCGAAAAGACTCCTCCCGAGCTTGCGGCGGACATCATCGACCAGGGTATCACACTTGCGGGAGGCGGTGCGCTCCTCAAGGGACTCGACAGCCTCATCAACAAGGAAACAGGTATGCCCGTCTACATCGCAGAGAGTCCTCTCGACTGCGTAGCGGAGGGTACGGGCAGAGTTCTCGAAAACATCGAAACTCTCCAGGATGTTCTCAACGACGACACAAGATATTAAAATTCACACGGCGGACGGGAGAAATTCCGCCCGCTGTTTTCTTACACCGAATGACAAGGAAAGGAGGAAAATAAAGTGAAGGATTTTTTCTTCAGTAAGACGTTCAAGATAATACTCTGTCTTTTTGCGCTGTTCATCGGGATAATGCTCTACACCGCAACGCAGAGCGGAAAGGACATCGGCGCTGAGATTTTCCAGACGCTTTTTTCTCCCGTACAGTCAGCCTCGGCAAGTATCAGCTCGGCGGTGCGTGAAAAGCTGGATATGCTCACCAACGCCCGCAGGTATTACGAGGACAACATACAGCTCAGGCAGAAGCTCGACGAAATGTACAACACAATGGTCGACTACGAGGAGATAAAGAAGGAGAACGAACAGCTCCGCAATGTAATCGGTCTGAAGGAAGATTATCCCGACTATGAATTTTCTCCTCCCTGTGCGGTAATCTCAAAAACAGCGAACGACCCGTTCGGCTCGTTCATCATAGACAAGGGCTCATCTGACGGAATAAGCGCCTACGACCCCGTCATCACCGACGCAGGTCTTGTCGGCGTTGTCACGAAGGTATCCTCGACATACTCAAGGGTGACGACTATCCTCTCGCCCGAAGTCCCTGTCGGAGTGTACTGCATACGCAGTGGCTCTTCGGGGGTTATCGAAGGTGACGCCGCATTCGCCGCAGACGGTCTTTGCCGTATGAAGTACATCGACATCGACAGCGACATTCAGGTAGGCGACATCATAGTAACATCGGGCAACAGCGGACTTTTCCCCTCGGGGAGAGTTGTCGGCACCGTAAAGGAAATCGAAGTCGAAAGCAGTGGGCTTTCATTCACGGCGACAATCGAGCCGATAGTCGACATCCCCGAAGTTCACAGCGTTTTTGTAATCACATCGTTCAACGGGCAGGGTGAAGGCTATGAAGAGTAAGCAGAAAAATCAAAAGCTCACCCGAAACGAAAAACGCCGCAACCTTATAATAAAGTGGGCGCTGTTTTTCTTCCTTGCGTGTCTGGCGTACATCATCTGTACGGCAAACACCGACGGTCTTGTAAGGCCGCTGACGCTGATACCGCTTGCGCTATGCATTTCAATGTACGAAAAGCAGGAAATCGTTGCCGCAGTTACGGGCGGCGTGTGCGGGCTGATACTCGACTCCGCCTGCGACAGACTTTTCGGATTCAACGCATTTCTTTTAACGGCGCTATCTCTTCTGACGGCGCTGTTTTTCCTCTATCTTTTACGGCGCACATTTGTTAATATCCTCTGGATATGCGCCGCTACAACGGTTATCCACTCGTTGCTGGACTACCTTTTCTTCTACGCTATATGGAGCTACGACGACTCGGGCTTTATCTTCCTGCACTACACGCTTCCGTCTATGGTGCTGACGATTATCTCCTGCCCTGTTGTGTATCTTATCGTTTACCTCGTCAACAAGAAGTTCGGCGAGCAGGACGAACACTTTTTAGCTGAACAAAACGAAAATATTGTAAGAGAGTAGGGGCGAGGCGCCCCAGCCGATTCGCACCGTTGCTGACGGAGTAAGATAAAGTTTTTGGCACGGTAACGGCACAAGCGTTGTGCCGAAGAGCTTTCGCACTCTGCGGAGTGCGACCTACTTTCCGTATGTGCGGAAAGTAGGCAAAGGCACACTCTTGCAGAGGGCTTACGATTTTTTGTGATACCGTTCGCATACGCTCACTTTAACAAAAAATCGTTGTATACTTTTCCGCAAGAGGCAATAAAAAATTATTTTATCGGGAGTTATCTCTCTTATGCGGTTAAATCAGTTGTATCGTTTTTCTTGCTGGTCGGCAAGAAAAATTAGTGCGGGTTGAAAATACTCCGTGCGGGCGCATTGGCAGGGCTAGCTAAGGGCGCGGGACAATTCTTCTCCCGCACGGATATAATGACAACATTTTCAACCGCCGCAACGTCGGCGGGGAAAATGTAGCTCTCCGCAGGAGGCGCATTTTGCCTACTTTTTTGCGAAACAAAAAGTAGGTCGCGAAGCGAAATCCCAAAAAGACAAAGACTTTTTCATTTCTTTATTCAGCATAAAAAATTTCATCGCTGAACTTTTAGTCCCGCGAGCGAAAGCGGCGAGGCGCCGCCGCCGAGCTATTCTTCCGACAAACGATTGTAAAGTTACCGAGCGGACAAAGTAAATCTGCTTTATCCGTGCGTCACGCTTGCCAGCGGTGGCTCACCGCCGCAAGAGTGTGTCTTTGATACTTTCCGCACAAGCAGAAAGTATATATCCACCGCAAAAATTCTATCACGGAGGTGAGTTGTAATGCACAAAATCGACGACAGAATACGCGCGATAATTCTCGTTGTCCTCATACTCGTTGCAATGGCGCTGTGCGGAATACGGCTCATGCGACTTCAGATAGTACAGGGCGAAGAATACCTTGCCCTCTCCAAGACGGGCACCTACGGAAAGCAGACGATAGACGCCGCAAGGGGAGAAATCGTCGACATAAACGGCATTGAAATCGTGAAGAACAAGGTCGGCTTCAATGTCATAATCGAAAAAGCGTTCTTCCCGTCGGATTTGCAGGCAGGCAACGAAATAATCCTGCGACTTGTGAAAATCCTCGAGGCTGACGGTCTTTCGTGGGAGGAAAGCATACCCATCTCGACGACTGCACCCTACACCTACCACGAGGGGAGCGAGCGTGCGATAAAGATAATGCTCGACGAGGAGCATCTGCGACTAAACTCCTACGCAACGGCTGACGACTGCATAAACGCACTGATAGAAAAGTACGAGATTTCCGACAGCTACACCGAAAGAGAAAAGCGCATCATCGCAGGAATACGCTACGAGATGTTACTGCGTGCATTTTCGGTAAGTAACCGCTACACCTTCGCAAAGGACATACCGATTTCTACTGTTTCCGATATAAAGGAGCTTTCGTATATGCTCGACGGTGTTGACATCGCCGAGGAGGCTATACGGGAATACGCACAGAGCGACATACTCTCCCACTCAATCGGAACGGTAGGGCCTATCTACGCCGAGGAGTATGCCGAGCTGAAGAACAAGGGCTACTCCCTCAACGACGAACTTGGCAAGAGCGGAATAGAAAAGTACATGGAAAGCTATCTGCGTGGGCAGGACGGCGTGCGTACAACCAACATAAGCGGGGGAGTTGTTACTTCCGTTACCGACACGGTTGAGGCTGTCCCGGGAAATACCGTAATGCTTACCGTCGACAGCGAATTCCAGCGTGATGTACAGCAGATACTTGCCGACCACATTGCGTGGCTCAACGAATATTCGACAGAGGACAGGGGAAAGAACTGCTACGCAGGTGCAATTGTCGTGCTTGACGCAAAGACGGGCGCCGTGCGTGCAATGACAAGCTACCCGACCTACGACATATACGACTATATAAACGACTATTCAGAGGTTGCGTCACGGGAAAACTCCCCGCTGATAAACCGTGCGACCGACGGACTTTACCGCCCGGGGTCGACATTCAAGACGATTACGGCAACAGCCGCACTCAACGAGGGCATAATCACCCCGAATGACACCGTCACCTGCGGAGGCGTATACAGATTTTACAGCGACATCGCCCCCGGATGTACGGGAGTGCACGGTGCTATCCCCGTTGACTATGCGCTGAAGGTTTCCTGCAACATCTTCTTCTACGATGTGGGAAGACGCCTCGGCATCGACGCTATCGACAGCTACGCCGCAAAGTTCGGGCTTGGCGAGGATTTAGGCTTCGAAACGGGCGGAAGTAAAGGCTGGGTTTCCTCTCCCGATGTGGTAGAGGGCTTCGGCCAGGACTGGACTCCCGGACTTGTACTGCAGACTGCAATCGGTCAGTCGGAAACAGCGGTCACTCCCTTACAGCTTGCGGTGCAGGCGATGACTCTCGCAAACGACGGGGTACGCTACAAGCCGTACATTATCGACAGCGTATACGACTACAACTGCACAACGCTTATAGAAAAAACCGAACCGCAGATTGTTTCGACCATCGACACGAATTACGACTATGTATTCGAGGAAGTCGAAAGCGGAATGATTCAGGCGGCGGAGTATGGTATGGGCGTGTTCAACTACTACTACGACGATTATCTTCTGATGACTCTGCCGGAAGATGCGGCGATAAAAACGGGTACTCCCCAGAAGACGAAGGAGATAACAAGCTCTGCGGCGATATGCTACTATCCCGCCGACGACCCCGAACTTGCAATTTCGTGCTTCCTTGAGGAAGGCGAATACTCAAAATATATGCTGAGGCAGATAATCGACGCTTACTACGGCTATGGAATTTACGCACCCGATTATGTTCCGCCCGTGCTTGACGAAAACGGCAACGAGGTGACAACGGGGGAGAGTGTTGTTCCCGAGGAAACGACACAAATGATAGACTAAAGAAAAAGGGTACTGAGATTTTCAGTACCCTTTTTTTGCGGTGAGCCACCGCAGAGAGATATATACTTTCTGCTTGTGCAGAAAGTATCAAAGACACACTCCTGCGGAGAGCTTACGATTTTTTGTGATAGCGTTCGCATACGCTCACTTTAACAAAAAATCGTTGTATACTTTTCCGCAAGAGGCAGTAAAAAAATATTTTATCGGGAGTTATCTCTCTTATGCGGTTTAATCAGTCGCATCGGTTTTTCTTGCTAGTCGGCAAGAAAAATTAGTGCGGGCAGAGAACACTCCGTGCGGGCGCATTGGCAGGGCTAGCTAAGGGCGCGGGACATTTCTTCTCCCGCACGGATATAGCGACAACATTTTCAACCGCCGCAACGTCGGCGGGGAAAATGTAGCCCTCTGCAAGAGTGTGCCTTTGCCTACTTTCCGCACATACGGAAAGTAGGTCGCGGGAGCAATACGCAGTATTGCGCGAGCGAAAAGCGCTCCGCAGAGCGCAATCCCCTTGACAAAACTCGCCGTGCTTTTTCTTGCTTTTTTGCGAAACAAAAAGTAGGTCGCACTCCGCAGAGTGCGAAACTCTCTGCGACAAATATAAAAGGGTACCGAATTTCTCCAGTACCCTTTTAATTTATTTTGGCATAACGCTTGTACCGTCACCGAGCGAAAAACTCACCCTACTTGACTTGTACGATACGCTTGCCCGCAGGGGCTCCCTGCCGCTTGCTGCTAGGGGTTGTAGTACCTGTGCATTCCTGTTACCACGCCGCCCTCGACAACGATTTCGGTGTTGTTGGGAACAAAGTGGAAAAGGAAGGTTTCATCGGGTGCAGCAACGATTTCAACGGAATACTCTGTTCTTTCGTCGGGGATAGCCTCGTCGACAAGCATAAATCCGTCAGCTATGGGGAGTGTTACCTCGCCCACCTCGTAGTACTGCCTGAGGTCTGAATAGAGCGACTCGTACCATACGCCGCTGTCGTCGGTTTTAAGCTCGTATCCGCCCTCGTCGATGTAGCCGTTGATTGCAAGTCTGCCGTTTTCGTTCTTGATGGACTCAACCTGTACTTCTTCGCCACGGAGAACAATTATATCCCCCACTGCGAGCTGTGAAATGTCGACCATATCGAACTTTTCGTAGTCGTAAATCTTTGCGTCGAGGAAGTACTTTCCGCTGTCGTCCATATAAATTCCGCCTTCTTCGAACGATACACGGAGTGTGCAGTCAGTCGCATTGACATCAACATCTGACGGAAGGGGAGATACCACCTTTGCCAGAGCGTCGGTTGTTTCTGCGGTTGTTTCCTGCACCGATGTTGCCGTTGTTGTTTCTTCTGCGGGGACATTCACATCGGGAGCGCATGCACAGAGTGAAAGTGCAAGCACGGATACCATGATAATTCCCTTGATTTTCATTTTTCTCTCTCCTTGATTTTTATTAATCGACAATTTCGTCATCGTCAACAGGCTCGTCTGCGGGGATTACTTCGTTTGCCTCTTCAGCCTTTGCGGCTTCTTCTTCGGCACGGAGCTCTTCCTCTGACGGCTGCTCGATTTCCTCAACCTCGGCGTTTTCGTCGTGTTCTGCACGGGTGAATGATACGACCTTTGCGCCCTCGTTTGAAAGACGCATAAGTCTTACGCCCGTAGCGTATCTTCCCATTACACGTACATCACACGCACGGATTCTGATGATTACGCCCTCGTTGGAAATCATGATGATGTCGTCATTTTCGTCAACAACCTTTATTCCGCAGACATAACCCTTTGTATCCGACGCCTTATAGTTAAGCATTCCGTATCCGCCTCTGCGCTGGATACGATAGCTGTCGATTTCACTTCTTCTTCCGAGACCCTTGTCGGTTACGGTGAGGACTGTTGCGCCCTCTCTCACTCTCGCCATGGAAACGACATAGTCATCCTCACGGAGCTTTATCACACGGACGCCGTGCGCAGTTCTCGACATTGCACGCATCTGGTTTTCTTCGACACGGATAGCTCTTCCGAAATGAGTAGCAACGATAAGCTGATTATCGCCGTTTGTCATACGAACGCCTGCGATTTCGTCGCCCTCGTCAAGACCTATTGCGATAAGTCCGTTCTTGCGGACATTCTTGTACGCCGCAAGGGGAGTTTTCTTTATCTTGCCACGCTTTGTGACCATGACGATGTATCTTCCCTCGTCGAAGTTGTCGGTCTTTATCATCGCCGCAATCTTCTCGCCCTCAGAAAGAGGCAGGAGGTTGATTACATTCACGCCGAGAGCCTGCTTTGAACCCTCGGGAATTTCATAGCCCTTCATCTTGTACATTATACCCTTGTTGGATATGAACAGAACATAATCGTGAGTTGAGGTGATGAACATTTCCTCGACGAAGTCTTCCTCACGCTGCTTGACGCCTGTGACACCACGGCCGCCACGGTTCTGCGTGTTGTAGATTGAAAGTGGCTGGCGCTTGACATATCCCCGGTTGGTGTAGGTGATAACGCTTTCTTCCTCGGGGATGAGGTCTTCGATGTCAACCTCTCCGCTGACATTTTCGATTTTTGTTCTTCTCTCGTCGCCGAATTTCTTTCTGATTTCTCCGAGCTCCTCGCTGATGATTGCAAGCACTCTGCTTTCGTTTGCGAGAATATCCTCGAGGTCGGCAATTTTAATTTCGATATCAGCAAGCTCGTCGAGGATTTTCTGGCGCTCCATATTCGAGAGCTGGAAAAGTCGCATCTGCGCAATAGCGTCCGCCTGGATTTCGGACAGACCGAAACGCTCCATCAACCGTTCCTTGATTTCCTGCTGATTTTTTGATGTACGGCAGATTTTTACTACCTCGTCGATGTTGTCAACTGCAATGGCAAGTCCCTTGAGGATATGCTCACGCTCACGCAGTTTTTTGAGGTCGAATTCCGTTCTCCTCTTGATTACATCAACCTGGAACTTTATATACTCGTCAAGAATTTGTCTCAGGGTGAGGATTTTCGGCTCGCCGTTCACGAGGGCAAGCATTATAACGCCGACAGTATCCTGCAACTGCGTGTATGAGAACAGCTTGTTGAGTACAATCTGCGGATTTGCGTCACGCTTGAGGGTGATGCAGATTCTCATTCCGTCTCTGCCCGATTCGTCGTTTACATCGAGGATACCCTCAATTCTCTTTTCCTTTGACAAGTCTGCAATGTTCTTTATCAGCTTTGCCTTGTTGACCATGTAAGGAATTTCGTTGACGATAATGCAGTTGCGTCCCTTGACTTCTTCGATTGTTGTGTCTGCACGGAGGGTGATTTTTCCCCGTCCCGTTGCGTACGCCGCACGTATTCCCGCACGGCCCATGATTATACCGCCTGTCGGGAAGTCGGGGCCCTTGATACAGGTCATAAGCTCTTCAAGAGTAGCGTCGGGATTTTCGATAAGGAGGTTTATAGCGTCTATTACCTCGCCGAGATTATGCGGGGGAATATTCGTCGCCATACCTACGGCAATTCCGATAGAGCCGTTGACGAGAAGGTTCGGGAACCTCGACGGAAGTACAACGGGTTCCTTGAGTCTGTCGTCGTAGTTCGTTGTATACGGAATTGTATTCTTGTTGATGTCCGTTATCATCTCGACAGCGATTTTCGCCATCTTCGCCTCTGTGTATCGGTAAGCGGCAGGGGGGTCGCCGTCGATTGAACCGAAGTTTCCGTGACCGTCAACAAGCGGGTAACGCAGAGAAAAGCTCTGCGCAAGTCTTACCAATGCGTCATAAACCGATGCGTCACCGTGGGGGTGGTATTTACCGAGTACATCTCCGACGGTTGCGGCACACTTGAGGTATTTCTTTTCGGGGGTAAGCCCTGCCTCATACATTGTATAGATAATTCGTCTGTGTACGGGCTTGAGTCCGTCACGGACATCGGGAAGGGCACGGGATACGATTACCGACATTGAATAGTCGAGGAACGACTGCCGTACCTCTTTTACGATTTCAACAGGAACAACCTTCTGATTTCTGAAGGATTCTTCGGCAAGTGCCTTGCTTTCTTCCTGAGTCAGCTTTTTTTCATCACTCATTTTACTTTTTTCCTTTCTCAGCGGAGATTGTTATTTCATTTCAGAGATAAATTTTCTTGACTTTTCCGAAAGCTCTTTTCTTGCGGATAAAATCTGTTCTTCCGACAGAAATCTTTTCGGGATTGTGTAGTACATCTGCTTTCTGATGTAGATGATGAACATATCGGAAAGCTCTATTGCGTCGGGCCGGTCGGTTTCGTAGAAGATTACCTTGGGGGCAATCTCTCCGTACTGCTCGATGATTTCGGGCGTCGGCACCGTTGCGATTTTCACACTGTCGTCGTAGAATTCGGTGACGAAATTGTCGTCCTTGATTTCTTCGAGCGCCTGCCTTAAATTCTTCCTTACCCTGTGCTGATTTGACCATATCGCAAATATGAAAGCCAGCGACAGCGCAATTACCATCCACGAGGTGTTGGTGTTGACAGCCTTTCCTGCAAATACCGCATATATGTTGTACGCCATTACAAGAAGTACAACAACGGTGTATACCCAGTACTTCGGGTGATTGTATTTTTTCTGTATCGTCACAAAAGCCTTGTCGTATTCGTCAACGGATATAGAATACTCAAGCTTCGTGATGGGAGTCTTTTCATTTTCCATAGTTTTTTCCTTTGTGTGTAGGATTTTTTATGTGTTATATGTCGAGATTGGATACATATTTAGCGTTCTTCTCTATAAAATCACGGCGGGGCTCAACCTTGTCGCCCATAAGGATTGTGAAGGTTTCGTCTGCCTTTGCGGCGTCCTCCATATCGACACGGAGCATTGTTCTTGTTGCAGGGTCCATTGTCGTTTCCCAGAGCTGCTCGGGGTCCATTTCACCGAGACCCTTGTAGCGCTGTACTTCGACCTTGCCCTTGTACTTTCCGTCTTCGCCCTCAAGCTCACGGATGTACATATCTCTCTCCTCGTCGGAGAATGCATAGCGGAACTGCTTTCCTCTGTAAACCTTGAAAAGCGGCGGCTGTGCGAGGTATACATTTCCGTTGGCGATAAGCGGCTTCATAAATCTGAAGAAGAATGTCAGCAGAAGTACCCTGATGTGCGAGCCGTCGACATCGGCATCGGCCATGATGATGATTTTTCCGTAGCGGAGCTTTGATATGTCGAAATCCTCACCGATTGAAGTTCCGAGAGCCGTTACAACGGGCATCAGCTTTTCGTTTCCGTATACCTTGTCTATTCTTGCCTTTTCTACGTTGAGCATCTTTCCCCAGAGAGGAAGAATAGCCTGATAGCGCCTGTCTCTTCCTTCCTTTGCGGAACCGCCCGCCGAATCTCCCTCGACGATGTAGATTTCGGTAAGCTCTCTGTCCCTTTCGGAGCAGTCAGCCAGCTTTCCGGGGAGAGAGGCGGATTCCATTGCGGTTTTTCTTCTTGTAAGCTCTCTTGCTTTCTTTGCGGCCTCTCTTGCCTTCTTTGCGTTGAGCGTCTTTTCAAAGATATCTCTTGCGACAACGGGGTTTTCCTCAAGGAAGCACATCAGCTTGTCCGCAACGAGAGCCTCGATAAACGGCTTTACTTCGGGGTTTCCGAGCTTGCCCTTGGTCTGTCCTTCAAATTCGCAGTTTTCGAGCTTTACCGAGATGATTGCCGTGATACCTTCACGCACATCTTCGCCCGCCAGCTTGTCGCCGTCCTTTAAAAGACCGAATTTCTTTCCGTACTCGTTGAAAACCTTTGTGAGTGCGTTTTTAAATCCCGTTTCGTGCATACCGCCGTCAACGGTGTGGATGTTGTTCGCAAACGACAGAACAAGCTCGTTGTAGCTGTCGTTGTACTGGAATGCAATTTCAGCGGCTGATGTTCCCTGCGTACCCGAGAGGTAGATTACCTCCTCGCCGATGACATCAAGCCCTCTTGTATTGTGGATGTGCGTTACAAATTCACGGATACCGCCTTCATAGTGGAGGATTTCTCCCTGAATATTCTCGGGGTCACGCTTGTCCGAGAAATTTATCTTCACCCCTGCGTTGAGGAATGCCTGCTCACGAAGTCTTTTCAGCAGGGTTTCGTAGTCGTATTCGGTAGTTTCAAAAATTTCGCTGTCCGCCATGAATTTTACGGAAGTTCCCGTTTCGGTTGTGTCACCGATAACCTTGAGCTGCTCGCTATAATTTCCTCTTTCAAAGCGCTGGAAGTGAATATGCTCTCCGTCCTTGACGGTAAGCTCAAGCCATTCAGACAGGGCGTTTACGACAGACGCACCTACACCGTGAAGTCCGCCCGCAACCTTGTATCCGCCACCGCCGAACTTTCCGCCTGCGTGGAGGATTGTATATACAACAGTCGCCGCAGAGATACCCTCTGTCGGGTGAATACCTGTCGGTATTCCTCGGCCGTTGTCGGTTACCTGAATTACATTCCCCGGGAGAATTTCAACCTTTATCTCCGAGCAGTAGCCTGCAAGTGCCTCGTCGATGGAGTTGTCGACAATTTCATACACAAGGTGATGAAGTCCCTTCGGCCCCGAAGAACCGATATACATTCCGGGACGCTTTCTTACAGCCTCAAGCCCCTCAAGAACCTGAATCTGACTTTCGTCGTATGTGTTGTTCTGTACATTTGACATAATTGTAACCGCCTTATCTGTTAGTATAAACTTATTTCTTTTCCGTTTTTGCAATCGAAGAATTCAACTCTCGTATCCTCGTTACCCTCTGCACGCTTGCGGAGAGTCTGGCAGGAAATCTGCGAGATGTATACCTTTTGTACACCGTCCTTGACGCAGACCACAAATGATTTCGGCATTTCGAAGGAAACATTTATGACCTCTCCGCTCTGTTCGGCGTATTTCAGAAATTCTTTCGTATTTTTCTTTATCGAAGTGTTTTCTATGTCGAAGATACCGACAATTTCACTCCTGTGAACGACAATGTCGTTGCCTAAATGAAGATACATACTAATAATCCTCTTTAACTTCCCTGTCGGGCATTTTTATCTTGTACGGGTTTATGATGTCATAGACCTCTCCGTTACGCATGAAGAATATCGTTCCCATCTTGTGACGGAGTACCGCAGTAGCGTCACAGCAGGTGACGAAAAGTTGCATATTGTCTATGCGGTTAAGGATGAAATCCTGCCGTGACAAATCAAGCTCCGACAAAACATCGTCGAGCAGAATTACAGGCTCTTCTCCGAGTTCGTCGAACAAAATCTGTGCCTGTGCGAGCTTCATCACAAGTGCGACGGAGCGTGACTGCCCCTGCGAGCCGTATTCCCGTGAGGGTATTCCGTTAATGTTGGTGATTAAATCGTCACGGTGCACTCCCACCTGCGTAAAGCCCGATTTTATATCGCTTTCTCTTGTACTCCTGAGCTTTGAGATATATTCGTTTTTCATTTCGCCCTTGTAGTCCATTTTTTCATCAAGGTGAGAGAATATTGTTGAATTGTATTTTATTTCGAGAGTTTCCCGCCCTTTTGTGAGGTCGTAATATAACTCTCCCGCATAGCTGTTGAGCTTTCTTGTGTATGCGTCACGGAGGATTGATATATAATCTCCCGCCTCGGCAATCTGCTCGTCGTATATATCGAGGAGGGTTTCATCCCCACGCCCGAAGGATAATTCCTTTAACAGAGAATTTCTCTGCGTAAGGATATTGTCGTACTTGTTGAGTACCTGAACATATGTCGGTTTAATCTGTGATATTGCAAGGTCGGTGAAAATTCTTCTGTTTTCGGGAGAGCCCTTTGTCAGTTCAAGGTCGTCGGGGGTGAAGATTATGCACTTCAAATTCCCGAACAGTCTTGATAAAAACGGGAGCTTAACGCCGTTGAGCAGTACTTTTTTCTCCTTCGGGTTTCTTTTTTCAACACAGAAGTCTATCTTCTGTTGATTTCTTTCCCTTGTCGAAAATTCAAGTCCGATTTCGGCAATTTCTTTATCAAAGCCGATGAAATCCTTATCTCTCGTTCCACGGAAGCTTTTACATCCCGTGCAGAGCCACATGGATTCAATCAGGTTGGTTTTGCCCTGCGCATTCTCTCCGCAAAGAATATTCATTTTCGGATTGAAGAACAAATCTATATTTTTAAGATTTTTATATCCGTTTATCTTTACGCCGTTAATTATCACTTGATTTTTTTCCTCTTTATATGTTCTTTACATGAACTTCGTAGTCTTCAACGGTGACTATATCGCCCTCACGGATTTTCTTTCCACGCATGAGGCAGACTTCGCCGTTTACATACACTCTGCCCTCGGCGATGATTTCCTTTGCAATACCGCCCGTTTCGGTGAGGTTTGCAAATTTCATAAGGCTGTCGAGCTTGATATATTCCGTTGTGATTTCAATGTCGATTATTTCTCTTGCCATATTATTCACCTTTAAGTCTTAACGGAAGTACAAGGAAAGTATAGCTGTCGTCCTTGAGAGGAACAATCTTCATCGGTGAAATTCCGCCGTTTATCATCAGCTTTACCTCGTCGCTTTCCGTTGCCTTGATAGCGTCTATCAGATAACGGCAGTTGAAGCCGATTTCGACCATAGGCCCTGTGATGTCAGCGTCGATTTCGTCGTTGACCTTTCCGATTGTCGTGTTGCAGGATACCTTTACTTTTCCGTTATCGAAGATAAAACGAACGGGAGCCTTTACTCTGTCCGTAAGAAGAAGCGAGCATCTTTCAAGGCTGTTTATCAGCTTTCTTGTGCTGATGATAACCTCTGTTGACGAGCTCTGCGGAACGGAGTTCTTGTAGTTGTGGAATTCACCCTCTAAAAGTCGTGAAATTACACAGTAGCCGTCAATTTCAAAGATGATGTGCTTTCTTCCCGTATAGATGACGCATTTTTTATCATCGTCATCCTTTAAAAGATTTGAAATCTCCTTGAGTGCCTTTGCAGGTACAACAAAGTGATAGTATTCCTGGGTGTTTACATTTTCTTTTCTGATTGCAAGTCTGAAGCCGTCGATTGCAACAAGATTGAAAATTCCGTTTTCGATGTCAAATAACTCTCCCGTAAGGACAGGCTTGTTCTCGTTGGTTGATACCGCAAAGATTGTCTGGTTAATCATATTCTTGAGAACAGACTGGTCAACCGTGAATTTTCTTTCCTGATTGAAAGAGGGGATGTCGGGATATTCCTCAGCGGAGAGTGCAATGATATTGTACTCTGTCATTCCGCAGGAGATTTTTGTTCCCATCGAGCCGTCAACTTCAACTGTAATTCTTTCGTCGGGCATACTTCTTATGATTTCGGAGAAGAGTCTTGAGGATACAACAAACTCTCCGCTCCCTGAAACGTCTGCGGGGATTTCTGTTTTTATTCCGAGTTCGAGGTCGTATCCCGTAAGACCGAGCTTGTTATCTTCGGCTTTGATTTTGATACCCTCAAGTGCCACTATTGTCGATTTGATTGCAACTGCTCTCGATACGTTTGAGATTGCACCGTGAAGTTCCGATTTATTGCAAGTGAATTTTACCATTTGAATGTCAGCTCTCCTTCCAAAGAAAAAAATCCGTGATTTTTTTTATAGAATAAATAAAATGATATATTAGTTATCAGTAGTAATAGTAGTGTCTGTTGAAATCTTTGAAAACTGTATTCAACGCCCTTGAATAAGGGTTTGTCCATAACCATACAATCAACTTTTTTTAAACCGTTTCAACAGACAAAATCCGATATGTTGATATGTTTAAAAGCTGTGGAGTGAATTAAGAAAAAAAGTTGAAAAAATTGTGGAATTCAACACACGGGATTTAAACTTTTTAAACATATTGTTTATTTGTTGCGTATGTTCTTTACTATGTCGTCGATGATTTCCTTTAAATGCTGGTCTTTTTTGATTGCGCTCTCAATCGAGTTGAGTGCATATACGACTGTTGAATGGTCACGCCCGCCGAACTCTTTTCCGATTGCGTCCTGCGAAAGACCTGTGATTTCACGCACTACATAGATAGCAACCTTTCGTGCGGTTGAAATCTGTCCCGTTCTCTTGCCTGAGCGTATATCGTCGCCTGTGACGTTGTATATCGACGCTACTTCGGTGATGATATTCTCTACCGTTATCGGTGCAGGCTGTGAGTCTGTCAGTATATCCTTTATGATACTCTGCGCCATAGCGACGGTCATCGTCGTTCCGAGAAGGTGTTTTGCAGCCTTGAGCTTTTTGACCGCACCCTCAAGCTGTCTTATGTTTGATTTCAGCTTTGTTGCGATATGCTCAACCACATCATCGGGAATCTGAAGGTCGAGAAGCTCTGCCTTTCTTTTGATGATTGCAACTCTCGTTTCAAATTCGGGGATTGAAATGTCCGCCATAAGACCCCATTCAAATCTGCTCTTTATTCTGTCTTCGAGAGTCTTGATGTCCTTCGGGGGACGGTCAGAGGTGAGGACTATCTGCTTTCCGAACTGATGAAGCTCATTGAAGGTGTGGAAGAATTCTTCCTGCGTGGAAGTCTTTCCTGCAATGAACTGCACATCGTCCATAAGAAGAAGGTCTGCGTTTCTGTATTTCATACGAAGGCGCATTGTCGTCTTTGTTGAGATGGCCTCGATAACTTCGTTGGTGAAGGTCTCTCCGCTTACATAGACAATGCTGATGTTCGGGTTGTTCTTTTTCGCCTGATGAGCGATAGCTGTCAGCAAATGTGTTTTTCCGAGTCCTGACGGGCCGTGTATGAAAAGCGGATTGTATGTAGACGCTGAGTTATTGCTGTTGGCAACAGCTGTGCAGGCAGCGTAGGCAAATTCGTTTGAGCTTCCTACGATGAAGGTGTCGAAGGTGTATTCGTACTTTGCCCCTTCAAATATTGTGTTGAGCTCTGCCTTCTTTTCTTCCGCCTGGTATAATTCACGCTCCATATCCTCGTTTTCGACCTTGATTATGATTTCAACATTAAAGCCGATTGTGTTGAGGAATGCCTCTTTAAGTATTTCTTCGTAATTCTTGATTATCAGGTTTTTCTGGAATTCCGTCGATATTGAAAATATTGCCTTTGATTCGTCAAGGTCAACGGGTTGCATTGCATTGAACCATGTGTTTATTGCAACCTCGCTTATTCCCTTTGTTGTTCTGCAGTAGTCTTTTACGCTCTCAAAAACTTCGTTGAATGAAGTCATTTTTTAAACACTTCCTCTTTAAAAAAATTCGTACTCAAAATCATAGATATTATATCATATTTTCTATGAAATTTCAAGCATTTATAATAGTATATATTAATATTATATATTAAAGGGAAATATTTTTCTGTCGAAACCTGTATCCCTGACTACATATTGTGGTTTTGTATAAAGATAACCGCAAAATGTTCTATGTGGAACATTTTTTTGGGGTAAAAAAGTCTTTTTTGTTCGGAAATTTCTTTATTTGTGGGTTATCTGCAATTTGAACAAAAAGAACGGCAGAAAATATGTAAAGTTTAATCAAAAGCCAAAAAAACATAAAAATGGCTTGACATTGGTATGTATTATGAAGTATAATTTTATCTTGCAAGGGTATCCTTGACTAAAAGGTATCCGAAAATAATAAAATAACGGTTTATCCGTTGAAATATGTACGGTTTTTCGTATGCATTTCATCACATAAGGGAGGGAAAAACGCAATGAAAAGAACATATCAGCCTAAGAAGCTCCACAGAAAGAAGGAACACGGTTTCAGAAAGCGTATGGCAACAAAGAACGGAAGAAAGGTTCTCGCTCGCCGTCGTGCAAAGGGAAGAAAGCAGCTCACTTACTAATCAGATGCTTTTTAAAATCTTCTGCATAAGCTGAAAGAATTGAAACTGACGACCACATTACCAAGGCATTCTACGAAACGGTGAGAGCCGTTTGCCACAAAATTACGGGATTTCTGCGTCCTGTTGAGTGTGATGCTTTGGTGTGGTCTTATTTTTTTGTAAGATGAAAAAAGAAGAAATAATCAAGGAAAACAAGAAGTTTGTGACGCTCTACAAAAGGGGATATTTCAAGGCGGGAAAGGCTGTTGTAATATACTTTAAAAAGAACGGAACGGACAAAAACAAAATCGGGATTACATCATCAAAGAAGATAGGAAACGCAGTAAAGCGCAACCGTGCAAGAAGAATTATCCGTGCGGCGTATGACGCCTGCCGCAGCGAATTCCCGAAAGGCTACGATATAATAATAGTAGCACGTGAGGGTGCTGTGACTGCGAAATCATATCACGTTGCGTCGTTTTTCAGAAAAACCGCAATACCTTTTATGAACAATCCGACGAGAAGAAATAATAATGGAAAATAAAATTACTGTACTTATACGGAAGATATTTTCACTGCCGATTATTTTTTACAGACGGTTTATTTCACCTTTAAAACCGCCATGCTGTAAGTATTACCCGACCTGTTCGCAGTACGCTTTAACGGCGATTGAACGTTTCGGGATATTCTACGGCGGGTGGCTTGCTTTCAGGCGGATACTCCGCTGTCATCCTTGGAGTCTGGGTGGAGTGGACCATGTACCCGAAAAACCCGTCAGGAAAAAAGGCTTGAAAAAATAATATAAGGGAGATTATTTTAGCATGACAGAAATATATATTCTTACCCGTGAGGGCAGGGCATATACAGAAGAAGGTATCAGATACCTCACAGAAAGTATGTCAAGGGATTATAACATAACAGGCAAGCTCAGATTTATACAGGGCGGAGATTACAATAATCCCGAATATCTTCTGCAACTGCTTGACAAAGCGGAAAATACGCCTGTTATCGTGTTATCCACAAAGGATAGTATCATAACTCTTACAGGTGAACACGATATAAAGACAGTAAAAAAAGTTCTTCTTGAAAACCCTGACAGAACAAGTTGGGAATCGCTTATTGAGGCTGTTACAAATCAGGAAGAAAAATAATAAAGACAAAAGGAGAAAATCAGAAAAATGAATTTTATCTACGAAGTATTCGGTTATCCTTTAGGATATATAATGTGGGCGATTTATTCCCTCATTAAGAACTACGGTGTGGCGATAGTGCTTTTCACATTCGTTACAAAGGCACTTCTGTTTCCGCTTTCGGTAAAACAGCAGAAGAATTCCGCTATGATGGCGGCATTCCAGCCAAAATTACAGGCACTCCAGAAAAAATACGGAAACAATCAGGAAAAGCTGCAGGAAGAGCAGATGAAACTCTACGCAAAAGAGGGTATCAACCCTATGAGCAGCTGTCTTCCGATGCTTATTATGTTCCCCGTGCTTTTCGGTGTCATCGACGTTGTTTATCGTCCTCTGACGCATATCATGCACTGCTCGAAGGAAATAGTAAACAGCCTTGAATCAGTAGCTTTCAAGGTAATTTCTACGGCACAGGCAAGCGGAGAGGCGTGGGCTTCCGGCATCACAGCGGCAAAGTCTGCCGAAACCTTTGCAAACAGCTACCAGTCACAGCTTTTTATCATTCAGGCATATAATCACAATCCGGGAGCGTTTGCTTCCTACCCGACATTCTCCGAATGGGCGTCGTCCTTCGATATGAACCTTTTCGGAATTTTCGACCTCGGCGCAAACCCCGAATGGACAAACTACACACTCATTATCCCCGTAATTGCGGGACTTTCACAGCTTCTCACAACGGTGTATATGCAGTGGCACCAGAAGAAGACCCACCCCGAAATGCAGATGCAGATGGGCGCTATGAACGCAATGCTCTATGTAATGCCGATTGTTTCGATTTTCATTGCAAAGTCGTTCCCTATGGCAGTAGGTTTCTATTGGATATGCCAGTCGGTGTTCGCATTCTTCCAGCAGATTATTCTTAATAAGGTATACACTCCCGAAAAGGTTGCGGAGCTTGTCGAAAAAGACCGTGAAAAGAAGAGAAAAAAAGGCGGCAAGTCGTATATGGAGCGTATGATGGAAAAGCAGGCTGAACTTCTTGAGCAGCAGAAACAGCTCGAAGGTGCGCAGACAAAGACCATCAGACGTGACGAAGAGGGAAACCTCAAGCTGTCAAAGACACAGCAGAAGGACTTTGAAAGCAAGATTATCGCAGACGCAAGAAAGCGTATGGAAGAAAAATATAAGGACGACGAAGTCCTTGAAGATACAGAATAATTCTTGATAGGAGGTAAATTGATATGGAAAAGTTTTTTACAGGAAAATCAGTTGAAGAGGCAGCAGAGCTTGCCGCAAAGGAACTCGGAAAATCAGTAGACGAAATCAAGTACGAGGTTATCGAGGAGGCTAAGAAGGGCCTTTTCGGAAAAATCAAGAGCGAGGCAAAAATCAGGGTTGAAATCGAACTCACAAAGGCTGAAATTGCATATAACTACATCGTTGACATTCTCAAGGGTATGGGAATTGAAACAACAAACGTAACCCTCACAGAAAACGAGGACGGCGCAGTTATCAATATCGAAGGCGACGACACAGGCTCCATCATCGGCAGAAGGGGAGAAACACTCGACGCACTTCAGTACCTTGCGTCAATGGTATGCAACAAGGCAGACAAGGAATACTACCGCATCACTATCGACTCATGCGGCTACCGTGAGAAGAGAAAGGCAACTCTCGAAGAGCTTGCAAAGAAGATTGCGGCGTCTGTTCAGAAGAACGGAAGAACAGCTGCTCTCGAGCCTATGAACCCCTACGAGAGAAGAATTATCCACTCAATCATTTCCGAGATTGAAGGTGTATCCTCAAAGTCAATCGGGGAAGAGCCTTACAGAAAGGTAGTAATCTCCTCCGACAACCCCCGTCCGCAGAGAAGAGATCGCAAAAACGGTAACGGTGGCAAGGGTGATTTCAGGAAGGGCGGAAACGGAAAGCGCAGAAGCGGCCCTCCCCGTTCACTCGACCTCAAGACATCATTTGAAAAGGACTACAAGAAGCCTACTCCCAAGCCCAAGCCGGAGGACAATATGGATTCCGAACTTTACGGAAAGATTGTATTCTAATATTTTATCGTGCCGTGCGGAAAACTTTTTTGCACGGCATTACTTTTAAAGGGGGATACCTATGTCAACGATTGCGGCAATATCGACGCCTCTCGCTGAGGGAGGGATTGCGGTCATCAGGATAAGTGGCGAAAATGCACTCGACATTGCCTCGAAGGTGTTTGAGCCGATGTCAAAAAAGCCCGTAAATACGATGTTCGGCTACACCTGCGCCTACGGGAAGGTCATTTCAGCCAACAGCGTAATCGACGACGGGGTACTGACCGTTTTTCGTGCTCCAAAAAGCTACACGGGCGAAAATATAGCAGAAATTTCCTGTCACGGAGGGGTATTTATTGCCAAAAAAATCCTGCGGGAAGTTCTTTCTGCGGGTGCTGTTCCTGCCGAGGCCGGCGAATTTACAAAGCGAGCGTTCCTAAACGGCAAGCTCTCTCTCACCGAGGCTGAGGCTGTAATGGACATAATTTCTTCCAACGGGGAGCAGGCGCTCCGTGCGGCTAACGCCGTAAAGGACGGCGCACTCTACCGCAGGATTTCTTCCGTGTCCGAAAAGATAATGCACGCTCTGGGTGAGCTTTCAGCCTGGGTCGACTATCCCGACGAGGATATTGCCGAGGTTGACAGCGACAGTCTGACTACAATACTCGACGACTGCTGCCGTGAGCTTGAGGAAATTCTCTCGACCTACGACAGCGGAAGAATTATAAGGGACGGAATTGACACGGCACTTGTCGGAAAAGCAAATGTCGGCAAGTCAACACTGATGAACGCACTCCTCGGATACGAGAGGAGTATCGTCACCGACATCGAAGGCACGACGAGAGATGTCGTCGAGGACAGCCTGCGACTCGGAGATATTGTGCTTAAACTTTCCGACACGGCAGGTATACGCAAGACGACCGACACCGTCGAGGCGATAGGCGTTGAACGCTCGAAGAAAAAAATCTCCGAGGCGGATATGGTACTCGTACTTTTTGATAACTCCTCCGAACTCACCGACGAGGACAGAGAAATCATCGACGAGGTGCGTGGCACAAGGGCAATAGCAATCATCAACAAGACGGATATGGAAAACCGCCTTGACATAAACTACATCGAAGAAAATCTCGGCAAGGGGGTTTACATTTCCGCAAAGAACGGCGAGGGGACAGACATTCTCCGTAAGCGGATAGAAGAAATGTTCCACATGGAACATCTCGACCTCTCGGCAGGGATTATCGCAAACGAACGACAGAAACTCTGCGTGGACAAGGCACTCTCCTCTCTGCGTGAGGCGAGGGAAGTCCTCACTCTCGGAATGACGCTTGACGCCGTGACGGTTTTAATCGACGAGGGCGAGCAGGCACTCCTCGAGCTTACGGGCGAAAAGGTCACCGACGCCGTAGTGGACGAGGTATTCTCGAAATTCTGCGTAGGTAAGTAACTATATATTGTGGTGCGGTCGACAAAAACCGCAAAATGTTCCATGTGGAACACGAAAGGAAAAGCTATGAATTATGAAATGGAAAGCTATGATATAGCTGTCATCGGTGCAGGCCATGCGGGAGTAGAGGCGGCACTTGCAGGTGCAAGGCTCGGCTGCCGCACGGCGCTTTTCACCATATCGCTCGACACGGTTGCGAATATGCCGTGCAATCCCTCAATCGGCGGAACGGCAAAGGGTCACCTTGTCCGTGAAATCGACGCCCTCGGCGGAGAAATGGGAAAGGCGGCGGACAAGTGCTACATACAGAGCCGTATGCTCAACGCAGGAAAAGGCCCTGCCGTGCATAGCCTTCGTGTGCAGGCAGACCGTGAAAAGTACCGCACATATATGAAAAATGTCTGCGAAAGGGAAAAGCTCCTCGACCTGAAGCAAGCGGAAATCACCGAAATCCTCACCGAAGACGGACAGGTGACGGGCGTTGTGACAAAGCTCGGCGCAGTGTACAAGGCAAAGGCGGTAATCATCGCCACGGGAACATACCTCTGCGGACTGATACACATCGGCGAAACTTCCTATCAGAGCGGTGCGGACAATGTCGTTGCACCGATGCTCCTCACCGACAGCCTCAAGGCTCTCGGTCTGCCGATAAGAAGATTTAAAACGGGAACTCCCGCCCGTGTGCATAAGAGAAGTATAAACTTCGACGGACTTGAAAAGCAGGACGGCGACGAGAATATCCAGCCGTTTTCGTTTGAAACAGACCGCTCGACGATGAAAAATCAAGTGTCGTGCTATGTTTCCTACACCAACGAGGAAACGCACAGGGTAATCCTCGACAACCTGCACAGAAGTCCTCTTTACAGCGGGAAGATTGAAGGCGTCGGCCCTCGCTACTGTCCCTCGATTGAGGATAAAATCGTGCGCTTTTCCGAAAAGCCACGGCACCAGCTTTTTATCGAGCCTATGGGGCTTGACACCGACGAATACTATCTTCAGGGAATGTCGTCGTCGCTCCCCGAGGATGTACAGCTTAAATTCCTGCGTACTATAAAGGGACTTGAGAATGTAGAGATTATGCGCCCCGCATACGCTATCGAGTATGACTGTATCGACCCGACGGCGCTCTACGCAACGCTCGAAGTCAAGACCGTAAGGGGACTTTTCGGGGCAGGGCAGTTCAACGGCACATCGGGGTATGAGGAGGCTGCGGCGCAGGGTCTTATTGCGGGAATAAACGCCGCACATCAGATACAGGGCAAGGAAATGCTCGTACTCGACAGAGCCTCGTCGTATATCGGAACGCTCATCGACGATTTAGTGACGAAGGGTTGCTCCGACCCGTACAGAATGATGACCTCACGGAGCGAGTACAGGCTGATACTCCGACAGGACAACGCCGACGAAAGACTTACGGCAATCGGATATAAAATCGGGCTTATATCAAAGGAAAGGTACGAGGAATTTCTGAAAAAAGAGGAAGAAATCGAAAAGGAGCTTGCCCGTGTGAAAAAGCTCACCATAAAGCCGACGGCGGAAGTAAATGCGATACTCGTTTCACGTGGAACTTCCGAAATCACAACGGGGCAGAAGCTCGCAGACCTCATCCGCAGACCGCAGATGTCCTACGCCGATTTCGCCCCCGTCGATACCGACAGACCGACGCTTTCATACGAGGTGTGCGAACAGGTCGAGCTGAAGATAAAATACGACGGCTACATCGAAAAACAGCAGGCGCAGATTGACGAAATGCGCAGGCTTGAGGTAAAGCTCCTCCCCGAAGATATAGACTACAATAAAATACGGGGACTTCGTCTTGAGGCGGTTGAAAAGCTGTCAAAGCACCGACCGCTGAACATAGGTCAGGCGTCAAGAATAAGCGGAGTTACACCTGCGGATATTTCCGTTCTTCTGGTGTGGCTTGCGGGAGGTAACCGTAATGAAAAGTAAACTCATAAGCCTTTTCGACGGGCAGGGAATACCCCTCACCGACAAGCAGGCGGAGGATTTCTCGGTATATGCGAAAATGCTCGTCGAATGGAACGAAAAGATAAACCTCACGGCGATAACCGACGACGAGGGCATATGCGAAAAGCATTTCCTCGATAGCGTTCTGCCCCTCACCATTGCGGAAATTCCCTCGGGGGCAACGGTGATTGATGTCGGCACGGGCGCAGGCTTTCCTGCAATCCCGATGAGGATTTTTCGTGAGGATATAAAAATAACACTCCTCGACAGCCTCAATAAGAGGATAAACTTTTTGTCGGAGGTTTCGGGCGCTCTCGGACTTTCGGCGGAGTGTATTCACGCAAGGGCAGAGGACGGCGGAAGAAATCCCGACCTGCGTGAGAAGTTCGACGTCGCAACCGCAAGGGCAGTGGCGGCTCTCCCCGTTTTAGCGGAGTATTGTCTGCCATATGTGAAAGTCGGAGGAGTGTTCCTGGCACTCAAGGGCCCGTCGGAAGACACAGCGGCGGCGGAGAAGATAATAGCCGCTCTCGGCGGAAAAATCGAAAGGGCGGAGGAGTATGCTCTCCCCTGCGGCGACGGAAGAAAGCTGATTGTCGTGAGAAAAACCGCCCCCACCCCGAAGAATTACCCCAGAACGACAGCGCAGATAAAAAAGACGGCGAAGCGGTGAGGCGGCAGGGAGCCCCTGCGGGCAAGCGTGACGCACGGATAAAACAGATTTACTTTATCCGCTCGGTAACGGTACAAGTTATAAGCTATAATTAAAAGGGTACTGGAGAAATTCAGTACCCTTTTTTGCGGTGAGCCACCGCAGAGGATATACTTTCTGCTTGTGCAGAAAGTATCAAAGACACACTCCTGCGGAGAGCTTACGATTTTTTGAAATACCGTTCGCATACGCTCACTTTAACAAAAAATCGTTGTATATTTTTCCGCAAGAGGCAGTAAAAAAATATTTTATCGGGAGTTATCTCTCTTATGCGATTTAATCAGTTACATCGTTTTTTCTTGCTAGTCGGCAAGACAGATTAGTGCGGGCAGAGAATACTCCGTGCGGGCGCATTGGCAAGGCTAGCTAAGGGCGCGGGACATTTGTTATCCCGCACGGATACAGCGACAACATTTTCAACCGCCGCAACGTCGGCGGGGAAAATGTAGCCCTCTGCAAGAGTGTGCCTTTGCCTACTTTCCGCACACACGGAAAGTAGGTCGCGGAAGGGACGAAGTCCCGCGAGCGAAAAGCGCTCCGCAGAGCGCAATCCCGAAAAGACAAAGACTTTTTCATTTCTTTATTCAGCATAAAAAATTTCATCGCTGAACTTTTAATTGCGCAAGCGAAAGCGGCGAGGCGCCGCCGCCGAGCCATTCTTCCGACATAACGCTTGTACCGTTACCGAGCGAACAAAGTAAATCTGCTTTAACCGTGCGTCACGCTTGCCCCCCAGCGCCCCTGCCACTGCAAGAAAAAATAACTTGAAATTCCGACAAAATCTCCGCTGAAATCGTAGGATAAAGAAAACAAAAACAGGCGTTCCACAAGGAACGCTTGTTTTTTTGCAGAAATCTCCCGATATTTTTGTGTGGAAATGTGGTATATTTTTTGCTAGAATGAACTCGGGAAATACAATATGTTGAGGAGGTAAAAAAATATGGCAACTATTTTCGGGACAAAGGACAAGGTGTCGGGCAAGGTAATCCACATCGCCGAAAAGGAAATCCTTCCGAACCCGCACCAGCCGAGGAGAACCTTCGACGAGACGGAGCTTTCCTTCCTCGCCGAGAGCATACGGCAGAACGGAATACTCCAGCCACTTTCGGTGCGACGGGTAAACGGAAGCTACGAGCTGATTTCGGGCGAAAGAAGACTCCGTGCGGCAAGGCTTGCGGGGCTGACGGAAGTTCCCTGCATTGTCGTGAATGTGACGGAGAGGAACTCCGCCGTGCTTGCCCTCGTCGAGAATATTCAGCGGCAGGATTTATCCTGCTTCGAGGAGGCATTCGCAATCGAAAAGCTTATCGACTTCTACGGAATGACGCAGGAGGACGCCGCCATAAGACTCGGCAAGGCGCAGTCGACTATTGCGAATAAACTCCGACTGCTGAAGCTCTCCCCCGCAGAGATGGAGCGTATCACCGAAAACGGTCTGACGGAAAGACACGCACGGGCACTGCTGAAGCTTCGCACCCAGGAACAGCGTGAGCTTGCAATCGAGCGGATAATCAAGGGCGGAATGAATGTCGAGCGCACCGAGGCGATGATAGAGCAGATACTCGGCACCGAAAGGGAAAAGGAAAGCCTGAAAAAGCGGAGCGTTGTCTTCGGCGGAGATGTGCGGCTTTTCGTCAACTCGATAAACAGGGCAATCGAAACGATGCAGGCGGCGGGAATCGACGCTGTGTCGGAAAAAATAAAATCCGATGACTGCATTGAGTATCGGATAGTCATTCCTATCAGAAAGGGATAGGGCAAGGCACCTCGGAATGTTCCATGTGGAACATTTTGAGGTGTTTTTGTTTTTTGCCACAAGATGTAGGGGTGATGGGTTACAGAGGGCTTTTTTTCTTTGGGCGTCGAAATTTTTTATGCTTAATAAAGAAATGAAAAAGTCTTTGTCTTTTTGGGATTGCGCTCTGCGGAGCGCTTTCGCTCGCGCAATACTGCGTATTGCTCCCGCGACCTACTTTTTGTTTCGCAAAAAAGTAGGCAAAATGCGACTGCTCGCCGCAGAGGCTACATTTTCCCCGCCGACGTTGCGGCGGTTGAAAATGTTGTCGCTATATCCGTGCGGGAGAAAAATTGTCCCGCGCCCTTAGCTAGCCCTGCCAATGCGCCCGCACGAAGTATTTTCAGCCCGCACTAATTTTTCTTGCCGACTAGCAAGAAAAACGATGCGACTGATTAAACCGCATAAGAGAGATAACTCCCGATAAAATAATTTTTTATTGCCTCTTGCGGAAAAATATACAACGATTTTTTGTTAAAGTGAGCGTATGCGAACGGTATCACAAAAAATCGTAAGCTCTCCGCAGGAGTGTGTCTTTGATACTTTCTGCACAAGCAGAAAGTATATCCCTCTGCGGCGAAGCGCCATCTTGATTTTTTTCAGTTTTGTGTTATAATAAGTATTGATATTTGTATTACGAAAATAAATGTAATAAAATGGAAATAAGAGAGTAAAAAGGAAAGGTAACAACAATGGGAAAAATCATAGCTGTTGCAAACCAGAAAGGCGGAGTGGGAAAATCCACTTCCGTTGTAAACCTTGCGGCGTACCTCGGCAGTGTGGGTAAAAAAGTCCTCTGCATAGATATGGACGCACAGGGAAATACAACAAGCGGTTTCGGAATAAAGAAAAAAACCGTAAGCTACACTACATACGACATACTCATCGGCAACTGCAGAATGAACGAGGCGATAATCAAGACCGCTTTCGAGGGCGTGGACATAACAGCCGCAACCGCAGACCTTGCAGGTGCGATAATCCGACTTGTCGAAATGGACAACCGTATGAACAGACTGAAGATGCAGCTCCTCACCGTAAAGCAGGATTACGACTTCATCTTCATCGACTGCCCGCCCGAACTTGGAATGCTCACCCTCAACGGACTTTGTGCGGCGGACACGGTAATCATCCCTCTCCAGTGCGAGTTCTATTCGCTCGAGGGACTTTCACAGCTTATCGAAACAATCCGACTTGTAAAGCAGGGCTACAACCCGACAATCGACATCGAGGGAATTCTCTTCACGATGTTTGACGGAAGACTCAACCTCACAAATCAGGTTGTGGGGGAGGTTAAAAAGCATTTCCCGAAGAAAGTGTACAAGACGGCAATCCCCAGAAATGTAAGACTTTCCGAGGCGCCGTCGTTCGGCAAGCCTGTAATGTATTACGATAAATCCTCCCGTGGTGCGCAGAGCTACGAGGAGCTTGCAAAGGAATTTCTCTCCCGCCAGCAGTGAGGGGGCGAGGCGCCGCAGGCAATTCGCATCGTTTCTGATGAAGTAAGATAAAGTTTTTGGCACGGTGACTTTACAAGTGTTGTTCCGAAGAGCTTTCGCACTCTGCGGAGTGCGACTTTCTTTCCGTACGCACGGAAAGAAAGCAAAGGGGCGCTCCTGCGGAGAGCTTACGATTTTTTGAATACCGTTCGCATACGCTCACTTTAACAAAAAATCGTTGTATACTTTTCCGCAAGAGGCAATAAAAAATTATTTTATCGGGAGTTATCTCTTTTATGCGGTTTAATCAGTTGTATCGGTTTTTCTTGCTAGTCGGCAAGACAGATTAGTGCGGGCAGAGAACACTCCGTGCGGGCGCATTGGCAGGGCTAGCTAAGGGCGCGGGACAATTCTTCTCCCGCACGGATATAATGACAACATTTTCAACCGCCGCAACGTCGGCGGGGAAAATGTAGCTCTCCGCAGGAGGCGCATTTTGCCTACTTTTTTGCGAAACAAAAAGTAGGTCGCACTCCGCAGAGTGCGAAATTCTCTGCAAAACGAAAGCGGCGTGACGCACAATAAAACAGAGTAACTTTATCCGCACGGCGACGATACCGTGCGTTGTACCTAAAGAATTATTATAGCAAAGGAGATGCTGTGAATGGCGAAAAAATTAAGCCTCGGGTCAGGTCTTGACGACCTTTTCGGCGACAACTCGGTATCAATCCAGCCGAAGCAGACGCTTCGCATACTGGATATGGAGCCGAACAAGTCCCAGCCCCGTAAGGAGTTCAACGAAGATAAAATCCGTGAGCTTGCAGACTCCATCAACGAGTTCGGGCTTTTACAGCCCATCATCGTAAGACCGCTTGACAACGGAATGTATCAGATAATCGCAGGTGAAAGACGCTGGCGTGCCTGCCGTATGCTCGGCTGGACGGACAGGGAAGTTCCCGTAATCATTCAGGAGCATGACGACTTCCAGACAGCGCAGATTGCACTTGTCGAAAATATGCTCCGTGAAAACCTCAACCCCATAGATGAGGCGCAGGCGTACAACGAACTTATCGAGCAGTACGACATCACGCAGGAAAGACTTTCCGAAATTGTCGGCAAGTCTAGAGCGTCGATAACGAATGCAATCCGACTTCTCAAACTCCCCGACGAAGTGCTTGACATGGTGCGTGACGGTGATGTTTCCGTCGGTGCTGCAAAGGTACTTCTCGGAGTGGAGGATGAAGAGCTTCTCATCACACTTGCAAAGCAGGTCAAGTCGGGAGCGTTCACTGTAAGACAGCTTGAAAAGGCAGTAAGCGCCGCAAAGCCGAAAGCCCCGAAGAAAGAAAACGAGGCAAAGGTCGGTACTTATTATAAAGAGATGGAAATCGCCCTCCGTGACAGCCTTCAGCGTAAGGTGCAGGTGAGCTACTCCGACGGAAAGGGAAAACTCACCCTTGAATTCTACAACGAGGAAGACCTCGGTGCGATAGCAAAGCTGCTGACAAAGGAAAATTAAAATTTCAATATAAAAGAGGTAATTTAAAATGTTAGACATCAGAGTAATCCGTGAAAACCCAGATGAAGTAAAGGCAAAGCTCAGAACAAGAAATTCAGACTACGACGCTTTTGTAGATGAAATTCTTTCTATCGACGTTGAGAGAAGAAAGCTCTCGACCGAAACAGACAATCTCAAGGCGGAGCAGAACAAGGTTTCAAAGCAGATTCCCGTTATGAAGAAGAACGGCGAGGATACAACCGCTGTTATGGCAGAGATGAAGGAGCTTTCCGAGAAAATCAAGCAGAGCGGCGTGAAGGTTTCAGAGCTTGAGGAAAGACAGAAGTTCCTTCTTCTTTCAATCCCGAACATCCCCTCCGACACAACACCTATCGGCAAGGACGACAGCGAGAATGTTGAGCTCAGAAAGTGGGGAGAGCCGAACAAGTTCGACTTCGAGCCCAAGGCACACTGGGACATCGGTAAGGACCTCGACATCCTCGACCCCGAAACAGCTGCAAAGGTTACAGGCGCAAGATTCCACTTCTACAAGAAGCTCGGCGCAAAGCTCGAGAGAGCAGTAATCAGCTACTTCCTTGACACACATACAGAAAACGGCTACACCGAAATTCTTCCGCCCTATATGGTAAACAGAGCGTCGATGACAGGTACAGGTCAGCTCCCCAAGTTTGAGGAAGACGCATACAAGCTCGTGAATGCAGAGGACAACAAGGACACAGACTACTTCCTCATTCCGACAGCGGAAGTTCCCGTTACAAACATTCACCGTGAGGAAATCCTCAGTGCAGACCAGCTCCCGATAAAGTACTGCGCATATTCCGCTTGCTTCAGAGCAGAGGCAGGTTCGGCAGGCCGTGACTCGAGAGGACTTATCCGTCAGCACCAGTTCAACAAGGTTGAGCTTGTAAAGTTCACAACCCCCGAATCTTCATGGGACGAGCTTGAAAGTCTTACAAAGGACGCTGAGAGAGTTCTCCAGGGACTCGGACTTCCTTACCGTGTGGTTGCACTTTCAACGGGCGACATCGGATTCAGCTCGGCAAAGACATACGACATCGAAGTATGGATGCCGTCCTACAACAGATATGTTGAAATCTCAAGCTGTTCAAACTTCGTTGACTACCAGGCACGCCGTGCAAACATCAAGTACAGAGCGGCAAACGGTGAAAAGCCCCAGTTCGTTCACACACTCAACGGCTCAGGCGTTGCAGTCGGAAGAACAGTTGCGGCAATCCTCGAAAACTATCAGCAGGCTGACGGAAGCGTTATCGTTCCCGAGGCTCTCAGAAAGTTCATGGGCACAGACATCATCAAGTAATTTTTTCTGCGGGCGGTTTCCTACTGCCCGCAGTATTATTTGAATTTTTCGCTGAATTTCACGCACATACGGTATAAAACATATACAAATATACAGAAAGTATAGGAAAAGCTATGGAAATCAATCAGAAAAAACGAATTTTCAATATGAAAAAATACATTCCGTTTTACGACACGGACTATCTGGGAAGAATAAAGCTGTCGGCAGTTCTGAAAATTTTTGCGCAGATTGCAGGCGACGACTATATCGACCGAGGAATGACATACGAATTCCTGCGGGAGAATAACCGTGCGTTCCTCGTTTCACGCCTTGCGTTGAAGTTCAACAGATTTCCCGGAAATAACGAGACTATGAGCGTCGACACATGGGAACACGGCAAGAAGGGTGCCATGTACCTGCGTGGGTACGAGATGTTTTCGGAGGACGGAAGTATCGCTATCGAGGGTGAGGCAGGCTGGATATGTGTAAACCTTGACACCCGAAAGATTGAACGCCCGTCGGCATTCCCCTGGCCCGTAGAGCAGACAGAGGAGAAGGAAACCTCCGTAAGTATAGGGAAAATCGACTGTAAAGATGTTGAACTTGTCAGCGAATACACCATACAGAACAACGACGTCGACACGAACGGTCACCTCTACAACGCAACCTACGGCGACATCATCACCAACGCACTTCCGAAGGAGGAATTTGAGGAAAACTACTCCGAATTCCGCCTGAATTATGTCAACGAGGCAGTTCTCGGTGAGGTACTTTCGATATACAAAAAGTATACAGAGTGCGGAATTATACTCTGCGGTATGGTAGGGGAAAGAGTATGTTTCGAGGCGGAATTTAAAAAAGAGGGTATAAATCTTCTGTAAAAGGGCAAAATAATATACAGATTGAATATCTGCGATGTGGATATACAATCTGTATAAAACTTTTTATTTAAATGTAGAAAAAAGGTATTGACAAGCCATTGAAAATCGGGTATAATAAAATCCGTCGCTAAAGCGCAATTATGGCGGTATAGCTCAGTGGCTAGAGCAACCGGTTCATACCCGGTAGGTCGTAAGTTCAAATCTCACTGCCGCTACCAATGATACCGCAATAATCGGTATCATAACGGCCCGTTGGTCAAGTGGTTAAGACGCCACCCTTTCACGGTGGAATCATGGGTTCGACTCCCGTACGGGTCACCACAACAGTTACTCTCAAATGGCTTAAAACAGCCGTTTGAGAGTTTTCTTTTTGTCTGAAATTCGGTTTTGTCCTTTATCTGTCCTTTATTCCGCATTCTTGTCCTTTGGCGTAACTTATGCGCCTTGTTTTCCTTTTGAGGAAAAGTCGAGGACGGAAGCGATTGCGTCGCCGGCTCTTGCCTGTGCCTGCTGAAATGCGTGGCAGTAAATTGAGGTTGTCGTACTTATAACCGAGTGACCTAACGCACCCGAAACCGCCGCAGCGTCAACACCCTCATTGATCAGAGCCGAGGCATAAAAATGCCGCATACTGTGAATGTCGCAGAAACGGAAATTGTTTTCCTTGCAGGAGGTTTATTTTTTATTCTTCGTATTCACCGAAACTGCCATCGGAAAATTCTGTATAATCTTCTGTTTCGGTATTTTCTGCTTTCTGTTTTTCAAGTTGTCCTGATGTCAATGCTCCGTTACTGAAAAGGAGATTTATAAGTCTGTAATTGTCATATTCCTCTTTCATTGCATAATCAAACACTGTCTGACCTGATTCATCAATTGCATTTACATCAGCACCATTCTCAATAAGAAAACTTATGGCTTCGTAATTTTTAGCTTTATGATTTACTGCATATTTAAGTACTGTCTGTCCGTATTTATCGGTTGCATTTACATCAACACCATTCTCAATAAGCAATTCTGCTATAGCGATGATTTCTTCGTCTGTTGGTGATGGTGTGTTTGCATAGTTGTAATCATACAGATACATAAGCAGATTCATGTCGGAACAATCTCTGACATTCACATCAGCGCCATTTTCGATAAGCAGTTTTACCGTTTCAACATGTCCTCCGTTTACAGCATACATAAGGGCTGTGTATCCGCAAGGGCAACCATAATTAAAGCCATAAGACATATCATCCGATTCGTAATGACCGTCTTCACGGTAGACACGATGGTTGACATCGGCACCATTTTCAATCAGGAATTTTATTTTTTCGATATTCTCATCATCTTCATTATCAAGCCTGCAAAAATGAATAAGAAGTGTCTCTTCGTATTCTGTTGCTTTTTCATTTGAATCATATGTGCAATCAACAGAGGCTTTTCCTTCATCGATAAGAATTTTTGCCTGTTCATAACTTTCTGTATCGATACAAAATCTAAGTTCTTTGTAATTTTCCTTTGTGGTATATGCCGACTGAGCCGATGAAACCAGACTGTATATTGCCAGAGGAGTAATTATGGCAATACCTATAATCATAAGAATAACGGGATATATTTTTTTCTTACGCGGTGTCCCTTTTTTATCCGCTGATTTACCTTTTATCTTCTCTACGATAAAAGTTACAAGACCTGTTCCGAAAAATCCTGCTGAAAGGATAATCGTAGCAATCACAACTATTGCAATTATTATAAGGAACACAAATGCCCATATCATACCCATAAATGCCATAAAAAGCCCCCCTTTTTTTATACCCGATATATCCCTTAAATTATATCACTTTCGTGTTGTAAAGTCAAGAAGTGCAAGGACACGCCATAAAATATTTATCTTGATTTATGCTTAACAACAGGCTTCAGAAATTCCTCCAGTTTTTCTTTCAAGTTATGATTTTTGATAAATTCCATAACCCTGTCGAACTTCTCTTGTAAGGCTTTCAGTAAAGATTTGGTCTGGATGAGTTCTTTTTATCTCCACCTCACTACATATCCAAATACCTTATTCATAAAAAATAGTTCGTCTATATTCAAGTTTCCGTCACCACAACAATAACTCCTGTGATATTCACGGGGTTTTTTTTCACCAGACGGCAGTTTTTATATTATAATAGTACACCGCAAATTTTCGGGTTTCTGAAAAAAACCTCTTGACAAACGCAGGGCATCCCGATATAATGTACTTACAACGAGGACACAATCCTCATTTCATACAATAAAGATCCGCAAGATCTGTTAAGCGTATTAAAATCTATATTAGTGGTAGTATTAAATTAACTAATGGGGATTTTATGCGCATTTTTTATTTGCAGAAAATTCCACAAGAATTTAATACCTACCGCTGAAATATTGCGACTCATTAAAATCTACATTAGTTAATTTTACCTATGCACAAGGACTAATCTGATTTTAACGGGTCGCTTTTTTTGTTGCAAAATTTTTCGGAACAGCGAACCTTTCAGCCCTTGTCGCAGACTACCGTTATGAAAGGGGGAAAACTTCCTGCGGGGTTGCCGCCGCACAGAGTACGGCAACAGCGACTGTTTACGGCTGAAGATGAACAGAGCGGCGCTAACGACCACGAATAACCGAGGGGGTATTGACATGAAAAATCACTTAATCAGAAAATACAACGGGAATTTTATTCACGATAACACTATATAAAAAAGAAAGGATGTGCTATAATATGAGTAACAACTACATAAGACAGTCTGCAAGAGGATACGAACCATTGAGGGCGAACGACCTGCTCTACTCCGAGCAGAGAACTCTCTTCTTCACCGACCAGGTGAACACAGACACGATAAAGGGCGTCGTACAGGAGCTTATGTTCCTTGACAGCGAAAGCAGCGAGCCGATTACCCTTTATGTCGGCTCTCCCGGAGGGGATGTGACGGCGGGGCTTATGCTCTACGACACCATCCGCAGTATGAGGTCGAAGGTCGTGACGATAGCGTCGGGAATTGCGGCATCAATGGGTGCCATAATCCTTCTTGCAGGAGATGAGAGAAAAATCCTCCCCAACAGTAAGGTTATGATTCACGACCCTGCGTATTTCGGGAACATCAGTGGCAAGAAACCGCACCAGCTCCGTTCACAGCTTGAAGACCTGATAGAAGTGCAGAAAACCCTCTGCTCTATCATAGCTGAACGCACGGGTCACACAGTCGGGGAAATCGAAGAGATTACCAGGGAAGACAGCTACTACTCCGCACAGGAGGCGCTTGACTTCGGGCTTGTGCAGGAAATCCTCGCCTACGCCGAAAAGGACAGCGCAGAGTAACGCTGAAAACATCCGACGCCTGCACCTCATACGAGGTGTGGGGCGGGTGAAAAATTCCAGCCGACACAAACCATTACAACGACAAATCACGGAGGAAAAATCTTATGAAATTGTATAGAAGAAACACAGACGCAACAGCAAACAACAACCTCAACCGACTTCTTGTGGGGCCGAGTGGCTCGGGCAAGACTTCACAGCTTGTCGCAGACATTGCCGATATGCTTGACAATAACGAGAGTATGGTCATTGCCGACACAAAGAAGTCGCTCTATAAAATGATAGCGTCCGACCTTGAGGAAAAGGGCTATGATGTAAACCTCATAGATTTCGTCAGCCCCGAAAACTCCACTATCGGATACAACCCGCTCGACACGATACATATCAACAGCGAGGGAGAGATCAACCATCTCGACATAAACAGTCTGTCGGATATTCTGGTGCCTCTCGACGAGCCGAGGGATTCGTTCTGGGTAAATTCCGCCCGTGATATTACAGGCGCCGCAATCGGATATGTAATGGAAACCTTCAACGGAAGGGACAAGGATTTCTATTCCGCCCTTGAGGTGCTGTCGAAAATCATAAGGGCAGACAAGAACGACGACTCCCCGCTGGATTTCCTGAAAAGGCATAACAGAGGGTACTACGACAGCTATTCGGCAATAAGATACAGGTCGTTCTCGTCAGTAATCAAGGCGGAAAATACCTGGGCGTGCGTCAAGAATTTCGCCTCTGCCTATGTGACGAGGTTCATGACAAAGGAATACAAGCAGCTCTTCGGGAATGATGAAAAGCTCGATTTCAAACAGCTCGGAAGAAAGAAGTCGGTGCTGTTTTTGAACCTCAGCGACACAGACCGCAGTACAGACAGGATAGTTTCGCTTTTCTATTCGCAGCTTTTCCGCACACTTGTCGAGGAGGCAGACGGCCGCCCCGAAGGAAAGCTTGCCGTTCCCGTGCATATCTTCCTTGACGACTTTGCCTCAAACACCGTGATTTCAGACTTCGACAAGCTGATTTCAACTGTCCGTTCAAGACAGATTTCCGTCAGTCTTCTTATCCAGTCGCTCAGCCAGCTTGAAACCATCTACACGCACCCGCAGGCGCTCACAATCATCAACAACTGCGGTGAGATGATTTTCCTCGGCGGAACAGACTTCGATACCGTCAACTATGTGGCTGCAAGATGTGCCGTCACTCCCGAAAGAATAATGGCTCTCCCGAGGGACAAGGTAATCTGCCTTGAGGACGGAAAGAGGGGAGAAATCTTCGACCGTATACCGCCGTATTCCGCACTTTCGAGAATAAGGAATACGGGGGCAAATAAAATCATTACAGAGAAAGGGGCATAAAACATGAACAGCGAAGACAAAAGAAAAGACCTCATCAGTGTTATAGGGGAGATTGAGAAAATCCGTCTTTCCGACATACACAGCAGTAAGGAGGAATTCAACAAAGCGTGGGAGAAAATCGTCGCACAGCACGGCGATATGCTCTTGACGGAATTCGCCAACGAGGCTCTCGAAAAATACGAGGGCAACGAGGAGAGAATTTCCTACCCCGTAGAAAACCTGCTCTGGCACATTTCGTTTTTAGGGGAGGTTGACGAGGGCGCTTTCGGAAAGTACCTTGAATTCTCACCCAAAGACCTGTTTGACATCTACAACGAAAAACCCTACTGGCTCAACCCTGAGGACTACGAAACTATCGGGGAGCTTATAAGAAAAGCCCACTCCGAATGGGATGTCAGCTTTATGCACAGAAATACCGGCAGGGATGCGGTGATGTGGTTTATCGTTTCCGTCTTTGCAAGACCCGAGAACATCACGGCTGAAGGGCTGATGCAGAAAATCTACTCTCTCCCCGTTGCAGAAATTTCAGACAACACCAAGGAAACGAACCTGATGCTTTCGATGTTCCCCGAGGCAGACAGGAATTCGACTGTCGGAGAAATCTTCGCACTGATGAAAAAGGAAACAGAACAGCGTGCCGACAGCGATGTGTGGGTCGGCGCAGACAAGTCGGGCGACCTGTTTTACTTCATGGGGCTTATTGTACTTAACAGCGAAGAAAAGGATGTCCGTATCCTCCGTGATGCACCGCTGGAAGTTTTCTTCAACTCCCTCGGAAAAGACTTCGACGGGACGTATGACGAGTGCTGTTCCTTCAGAAATTCCTGCAGGAATTACGCCAGCTTCCCCAAGGACGATACCGTCGGGAATATCCTCAATATGTGCGTGTGGACTCTCGAAAACCCCACAAGCTATCCGCAGGAGGAAAGGGTAAAGGCTATCGGCGACGCCGAGAGGATTATCCGTGAGATTCTGTACAAGCCGTTTCTGATGAAGTAAGCAGGGAACCCCTGCTGGCAAGGGGCGAGGCGCCCCAGCCGATTCGCACCGTTGCTGATAAAGTAAGATAAAGTTTTTGGCACGGTGACTTTACAAATGTTATGCCGAAATAAATTAAAATTAAAAGGGTACTGGATTTTTTCAGTACCCTTTAGTTATTGTTCAGAGAGTTTCGCACTCTGCGGAGTGCGACTTTCTTTCCGTGCGCACGGAAAGAAAGCAAAGGGGCGCTCCTGCGGAGAGCTTACGATTTTTTGTGATACCGTTCGCATACGCTCACTCTGACAAAAAATCGTTGTATATTTTTCCGCAAGAGGCAGTAAAAAATATTTCAATGGGAGTTATCTCTTTTATGCGGTTTAATCAGTTGCATCGGTTTTTCTTGCTAGTCGGCAAGAAAAATTAGTGCGGGCAGAGAACACTCCGTGCGGGCGCATTGGCAGGGCTAGCTAAGGGCGCGGGACAATTCTTCTCCCGCACGGATATAGCGACAACATTTTCAACCGCCGCAACGTCGGCGGGGAAAATTTTATTGTTATGCTCCTGTAAATAGTAGCGACGCCGTCGGTTTTTATTCAGCAGAAAAGAGTTCGACGCCCAAAGAAAAAGCTCTGCGGCGAGCAGTCGCATTTTGCCTACTTTTTTGCGAAACAAAAAGTAGGTCGCACTCCGCAGAGTGCGAAACTCTCTGCGACAAATATAAAAGGGTACTGAAAATCTCAGTACCCTTTTTATTAATGAATCATAGCCTCAAGCACCCATTTGCCGTCTTCTTTCACGGCAACGCCCGTCACGGTGTACGGTTCTTCAACGGGGTTGTCGGAAGGCTCGGTGAAGCTTCCCGTCACGGTGAATTCACAGCGGTTTTCTTCACAGCTTACGATTTCCAGCGTGTAGTCCGTCCAGTCGACATAGTAGCCCTTACCGCCGATGAGGTAGGAGTCTACGCAGAGCTCCCCGTCGACATCACGGTACATCGGGTTGCCCTCGTACGGGTAGTCGTAGAGGAACATATCCGCAGTTTCCTTGCAGTAGACCGAACGCACATAGCTCTCGAACTCAGCGTAGCTACCGAATTTTTCGTCGGTCACTCTGTGAATGTGTTCGGCTACCTGCTCCTCCTCGAAATTGAGGGATGACAGCACGAATATGTTGTACATGCAGTTGAGGTTTTCCTCGAAGAGTGAGCAGAGTACATCCTCCGAGATTTCGTTCTCTGCCTTGTTTTCTTCCGAAGTCGTTTCCGAAGTTGTTTCGGGGGTTGCGACAATTACAGCCGTAGGGCCGTCTGCCCCTCCGATTACGCCGATTTCATCCGACGCACAACCCGAAAGCAACACTCCCGAAAGGGCAAGAATGATTGCGATTTTCTTTTTCATTTTTCTTTTCTCCTTTACACTTCCGCTTTTTTTCTGCGGGAGAGAATTACCAGCGCAACGCCGACAATCAGCATTGCAATGCTTATCCATTGCGATGTGGAGAGTATGGCAACTCCCCTTATATCGTCGCCACGGAAGAATTCCAGCACAAAGCGGATTATGGCATAGCTTATCATGTAGGTCGCTGTGACCGTTCCCCTGCGGAGTTTTTTTGTGTACATCACCGATAGTATTCCCGCAAGGATGAAGTTCAGCAAAGCCTCAAGAGGCTGTACGGGGAATAACGGAACTCCGTTCGGGGCGACGGGGGAGTTTGTGAAGGTGACGGAAAAAATCCCGTCGTACTCTATCCCGTGACAGCACCCGACGAGAAGACAGCCTATCCGCCCGAAAGCGTGAAACAGCGGTATCGACGGCATTATGCCTTCTATGAGGTCGGCGGTCGCCATCTTGTAGTGGCGTGTGTAGATTATCGCCCCGAGGAATGCGCCTATCAGTCCGCCGTAGAACACCAGCCCTCCGCCCGAAAGCAGAGCGTACCAGTACTTTATGTTCTCCCAGAAGGACATTTCGGGGAACCAGTAGTTTTCCACGCTGACGATGACATACAACAGCTTTGCGCCGATAAGACAGCCTATCCCTGCGAAGATGAGGGTGTCGGTGACATCCTCTGCGGTGTTTATGCCGACCTTTTTTGCAAGAAATCTTGCGAGCAGTACGGCAAGTATTCCGCCCAGAATGGTTGCAAGCGAATAGGTGGTTATCAGCTTGCCGAAAACAGTTATGAATGGATACATTATTTTCTCCGGTTAATAAAAAACTGTTTTGCCGTAAAGACAAAACAGTTTTTCGTTTTTTCTTTATTCTTCGTCAATTAAGCGAGGAATGCAAGGTATGTAGACATTTCAGCGCCTGCAGCAACGATTCCTGCGATGAGAGGAATAGCTACGCATACAAATGTAAGAGCGCCGAGAGCTGTACCAACGATTGATACGATGAATGCAGCCTTCTGAAGACCTTCTGTGAAGCCTTCCTTCTTAGCTGAGTTTGCGAGTACGATACCAATGATGCCGAGTACAGGGAAACACATTACGATTGAGAGAATTCCGAGTACGAGAGCAACGATAGCCTTATTCTTTCCTGGCATAATAATAACCCCCTATATAATTTTCCGTTGATTTTTTATCAACACCGATAATATAGCACATATTTTCGGATTTGTCAACAAAAAACGGCAGAAATACTATATTTATAATAATAATATCTCCTGCAAAGGATTATTTTTGTATAAATGTATGGCGGTATATATACTTTCTGCTTGTGCAGAAAGTATCAAAGGCACACTCCTGCGGAGAGTTTTTCGCTCGCATAATTAAAATTTCAGCGATGAAATTTTTATGCTGAATAAAGAAATGAAAAAGTCTTTGTCTTTTCGGGATTGCGCTCTGCGGCGGTGAGCCACCGCTGGCAAGCGTGACGCACGGATAAAGTAGATTTACTTTTTTCGCTCGGTGACTTTACAAATGTTTGTCGGAAGAATGGCTCGGCGGCGGCGCCTCGCCGCTTTCGCTCGCGGGGCGTTGCCCCTCCCGCGACCTACTTTTTGTTTCGCAAAAAAGTAGGCAAAATGCGACTGCTCGCCGCAGAGGCTACATTTTCCCCGCCGACGTTGCGGCGGTTGAAAATGTTGTCGCTATATCCGTGCGGGAGAACAATTGTCCCGCGCCCTTAGCTAGCCCTGCCAATGCGCCCGCACGAAATCTTCTCAGCCCGCACTAGTATCAGCAAGAAAAACCGATGTAACTGATTAAATCGCATAAGAGGGATAACTCCCAGTGAAATTATTCTTTACTGCCTCTTGCGGAAAAATATACAACGATTTTTTGTTAAAGTGAGCGTATGCGAACGCTATCACAAAAAATCGTAAGCCCTCTGCAAGAGTGTGCCTTTGCCTACTTTCCGCACATACGGAAAGTAGGTCGCGGGAGGGACGAAGTCCCGCGAGCGAAAGCGGCGAGGCGCCGCCGCCGAGCCATATTCCAAACATAAAAGGGTACTGAGATTTTCAGTACCCTTTTTCTTTTAGTCTATCATTTGTACCGTCACCGAGCGAAAAAACTCACCCTACTTGACTTGTACGATACGCTTGCCTGCGGCGGCTCGCCGCAAAACAAAAGGGCGGAATAAATCCGCCCTTTGTTATATGTAGCTTTTTTCTTACTTGATGATGTTGATCTTGTCGCCAACAACGGGAATAGCCATGTGTGAACCGTTGAAAATTCCGATAAGGAGAATGATGAGGCAGATAAGTGCAACTGTCTGACCAAGTCCGGGGATGAGGTTGACAAGAAGCATGAAAAGAGCCTGGTTAGCGTAGAACTTAAGGTAAGCAGAATCCTTCTTGTCTTCCATAACGAGAGGAAGGAAGAAAAGGATATTGAAAATTACCATAAGAATTGCGAGAGTCTTGTTAGCTTCAACATCAGCCTGATCAAATACTTTGATTTCTTCTGACATGATGATTTCCTCCAATACATAAATAATATAGTGATACCATTATATTATAAACTTACGGAAAAATCAATACTTTTTGAAAATAAATTTAAAAAATAAATCAAAATATGTCTTAATTGATAATTTTTTAACTATTTTCTTCCCGATACGATAAAATTCTATTGACTTTGACGGCACATAAGAATATAATATTATTGTATATTTTTCAAAATAAACTTATGGAGGTTTTTTAAAATGGCAAGAGTTTACAATTTCAGCGCAGGCCCCGCTGTTCTTCCCGAGGAAGTACTCAGAGAAGCAGCAGAAGAAATGCTTGATTACAAGGGAACAGGAATGTCCGTAATGGAAATGTCCCATCGTTCAAAAGCATACGATACAATCATCAAGGAAGCTGAGGCTGACCTCAGAGAGCTTATGAACATCCCCGACAACTACAAGGTACTTTTCCTTCAGGGCGGTGCTTCACAGCAGTTCGCTGCAGTTCCCATGAACCTTATGAAGAACAAGAAGGCTGCTTACATCGTAACAGGTCAGTGGGCAAAGAAGGCTTACCAGGAAGCTCAGATGTACGGTGAAGCTGTTGCTGTTGCATCCTCTGCAGACAAGACCTTCTCATATATCCCCGATTGCTCAGACCTTGACATTCCCGCTGATGCAGACTACGTTTACATCTGCGAAAACAATACAATTTACGGCACAAAGTTCTGGGAGCTTCCCAATACAAAGGGCAAGGACCTCGTAGCAGACGTTTCATCATGCTTCCTTTCAGAGCCTGTTGACGTTACAAAGTACGGCGTTATCTACGGCGGTGTACAGAAGAACGTAGGCCCTGCAGGTGTTGTTATCGCAATCATCCGTGAAGACCTCATCAGAGATGATGTTCTCGCAGGAACACCCACAATGCTCAAGTGGAAGACACAGGCTGACAACGACTCACTCTACAACACACCTCCCTGCTACGGAATTTACATCTGTGGCAAGGTATTCAAGTGGATAAAGAAGATGGGCGGTCTTGAGGCTATGAAGGCTCACAACGAAAAGAAGGCTGCTATCCTCTATGATTTCCTTGACAGCTCAAAGCTCTTCAAGGGAACAGTTGAAAAGAAAGACCGTTCACTTATGAATGTTCCTTTCGTTACAGGCAACGAAGAACTCGACGCCAAGTTCGTAAAGGAAGCAAAGGCTGCAGGCTTTGAAAACCTCAAGGGTCACCGTTCGGTAGGCGGTATGAGAGCTTCCATCTACAACGCTATGCCTATCGCAGGCGTAGAAGCACTCGTTGAATTCATGAAGAAATTTGAAGCTGAAAACGCATAACTTCCATTTGATTTTCTGAAAGGTGGAAAACTGAAATGTATAATATCAAGACACTCAACAAAATCGCAAAAATCGGAACAGACAAGTTCGACGCCGCTAAGTACAACGTTACTGACAACTGCGACAACGCAGAGGCAATCATGGTAAGAAGTGCGTCAATGCACGAAATGGAATTCAACAAGGAACTCCTCGCTATTGCAAGAGCAGGCGCAGGCGTAAACAACATTCCCGTTGAAAAGTGCGCTGATATGGGTATCTGTGTATTCAACACACCCGGCGCTAACGCTAACGCTGTTAAGGAGCTTGCAATCGCAGGTATGCTCCTCGCTTCACGTGATATTGTCGGCGGTATCAACTGGGTACAGACAGACAAGGCTGACCCCGACATCGCAAAGACAGTAGAAAAGGAAAAGTCAAAGTTCGCAGGAACTGAAATCAAGGGCAAGACACTCGGTGTTATCGGACTCGGAGCTATCGGTGCGCTCATCGCTAACGCTGCTGTAAAGCTCGGTATGAAGGTTATCGGTTACGACCCGTTCCTTTCTGTAAACGGCGCTCTCAACCTTGACCCCGCTGTAAGATATGCAAAGACAACTGCTGAAATCTACGCTAACAGCGACATCATTTCAGTACACGTTCCCTGCAACAACGACACAAAGGGCATGATCAATGCAGACGCTATCGCTTCAATGAACGACGGCGTTATCATCCTCAACTTTGCAAGAGACGCTCTCATCAATGACGATGATATGGCTCAGGCTCTCAGCACAGGCAAGGTAAGAAAGTATGTAACAGACTTCCCCAACGCAAAGACAGCAAATATGGCGGGCGTTATCGCAATCCCCCATCTCGGAGCGTCAACAGAAGAATCCGAAGACAACTGTGCTGTTATGGCAGCTGAGGAGCTTATCGACTACATCGAAAACGGAAACATCAAGAACTCCGTAAACTACCCCGACGCTGAAATGAACGCTGCAGGAACAAAGGTATGCGTAATGCACAAGAACATTCCCGCAATCATTTCATCACTCACAAGCGTATTCGGTGACGCAGGCGTGAACATCGACAATATGCTCAACAAGTCAAAGAAGGACTACGCTTACACAATGATTGACGCTGCTGACGTTTCTGACGACCTCGTTGCAAAGCTCGCAGCTATCGACGGAATTATCAGAGTAAGAGTCATCAAGTAAACCTTAATTCTCCCGACTGTAAAATGATTTTATCCGCAGGTGTGTTTTTCACCTGCGGATTTTTCTTTACAAAAAAACGGTTATGCTTTATAATTTCAGTATACAGATTAAAAGTGGAGGGGCTTATGAAAAAAATACTGCCGTTTGTTACGGCACTGCTTTTTCTTTGCGGCTGCGCAGGGGGAAGCACCGTAATCACAGAAGAAACAACAGCACCGTTGAAAGAAGAAGGCGGCGTTATGACTGAAGAAACAAGAAAATATATAAAGTACAGGGATATGTCGCCCGAGGAAATCACAGCCTCTCTCACGCTTGAGCAGAAGGCGGCGCAGATGGTTCAGCCTGCGGTTTACTGCGTGACGGAACAGCAGATGGAGGAAAACTGTTACGGCAGTATACTTTCAAAGTACGATTCCGTGTCGTATACCGAGTGGCAGGAAATCGTCGACGGATTTCAGCAGGCGGCTCTCAATTCCGAGGCTGGAATACCCTACATCTACGGGCAGGACGATGTCCACGGGGTGAACTATTGTTCGGGAGCGGTTATTTTCCCGCACAACATAAACGTCGGGGCGGCGAATAATCCCGACCTTGCGTATAAAATGGGGCTTGCAACGGCAGACGAGGCAAGGCTCTGCCATATGCTGTGGAATTTTTCGCCCTGCCTTGCACAATCCGACGACCCACGCTGGGGAAGAACCTATGAAAGCTACGGCTCGGACACGGACAGGATAAAAACTCTCGGCACAGCGTATACCGAGGGTCTTATAGAAGGGGGAGTAATTGCCTGCGCAAAGCACTTCCTTGCTGACGGAAATGTTGTTTACGGCACGGGCGAAGACTCCGACGCTGACAGGCTGATAGACCGAGGAGATGCCTCTCTCACCGAGGAGGAAATAGCACCGCTCCTTGAAATCTACAAGGCGCAGGTCGACGCAGGCGTTCAGACGGTGATGATAAGTCATTCGTCGCTCAACGGCATAAAAATGCACGAGAACGAAAAATATATGTCCATTCTCAAGGACGATATGGGCTTTGAAGGCTTTATCGTCAGCGACTGGAATTCCGTGCAGAATATCTCGCCCTCAACCTATTACGAGCAGGTTGTTGTGGCGGTAAATTCGGGCATAGATATGCTTATGGAAGTATCCGAATACGAAACCGCAAGACAGCACATCATCACAGCGGTTGAGTGCGGAGATATTCCCGAAGAGCGTGTCAACGACGCAGTAACACGAATAATCAGAGTGAAGAAGAACGCAGGCGTTTTCGATGACCCGTTGTGCGAAAATCTTACGACGGTGCAGGAAAAGACAGGCTCCGACGAGTACCGTGCAATAGCGGAACAGCTCGTCGAGGAGAGTATGGTTCTTCTTGAAAACAACGGCGGTATCCTCCCGATAAAAAGCGGAACTACCGTATACATCACAGGCCCTGCGGCAGATAACGGCCCTGCACAGTGCGGCGGCTGGACTCTCGACTGGAACGGCAGTCCATCTTCCTATATGCCCGGGGTGACGACAATCCTTGACGGCTTCAGGGAGAAAGCGGACGACTACGGAATAACAATCACGGACAATCCCGACGAGGCGGATATGGTACTTCTTTTCGTCGGCGAGAAGTCATATGCCGAGTGGTGCGGCGACACTCCCGACCTCTCTCTTTGCGGAGAGATGGGGCTTAAAGGCAACGCCGAGGCTATCGACGAGGCGAAGAAAATCGGAAAACCTACCGTTGCCTGCATTGTTGCAGGGCGGAATGTTCTCATAGACGAATATGACGACGACTGGGACAGTATAGTTATGTGCTACCTCCCGGGCTCCGAAGGACAGGGAGTGGCTGATGTCCTCTGCGGAGGGGCGGAGTTCGGGGGAACTCTCCCTGCGCCGTGGTACAGCTCGATAAACGACATCGGAACGGACAGAAACCGATACGGACAGGGCTACGGTCTTACCTACTGATTTCACGAAAGGAGATTTTTCAAAAATGAGAAGTACAAAGTATTTCGGAAGAATTATCCCGATGATTATTGCAATCGTTATCCTCTCCTTATTTACGGTCACATTCTACAAGCAGGGGAAAGAAATCACGGAGAGGAACAATAGCCTCAACGAAAATTCGGTGAAGGTGCAGTGTACAATCACGCAGACGGACGAGTACAACACCATATGCGAGTTTGAATACAACGGCTTTAAATTCGAGAATATGCTCATCCCGAACTGCCCGACAGAAAGATATCAGGTCGGCGACACGGCGGAAATTCTCATCACGGATTACAGCGAGCCTGCTGTCGAGGGTGACTACCCGTACATAGAAATCAGGCACCCCGACAACCCGATAACAACGCAGATTCTTACTTTCCTGCCGATAATTATTCTGTCGGTCATGATGCTGTCGATAATCATCAGCACAATAGCAATGGCAATAAAGTGCGCCCCCATACTTTCAGGGGAAGAACGCTGCGGTATCATCGACGACATCATAGTTACCTCCAGCGTGCGCAGCAACAAGCGTCTGCCCTGCATATACCGTATTGTCAGCTATGACGAAAGCGGCAGGGAAATCGTGCTTGAGCAGAAGGGAAAATTCCACGAGGTTACAACATACAGGGGAAAATACTGCACGGTTTACATCAACCCCAACAACGAGAATAAATTCTACATCGATATGTTCACAAAGCCTGCCGAAGATGAAGTCGCACACTTTCAGATGAGGCTCCCGCAGTATGCGGAAAAGAAATACTCCGCAGGGTATTCGCTCGGTGAGAATTATCACAAGTCGGGAGTGGGCTTTGCGATGATTTTCGTTGTCATCGGACTTTTCATAGCGTCGGTAGGTGTGAGCGAAATCTTCGACGCTGTCAACGGTGGCGGAGAAATCGCAGACGGTCTTATAAACGGAGGAGCTCCCATTCTCTTCGGTGCGATATTCGCAGGTGCTGGAATATTCGTTTCTGTGTCAACGGCAAAGTCCAAGCCGAAGAAGAACATAAAATCGGAAAATTCGCTGGTTATCCCCACAAGGATAGACAACTTCGTTGTACGCAATCAGGTGATAAACGGCAAGAGATACTGCGAGATAAGTCTGTCGTGTATGTCGCCGACGGGTCAGCGCCTCGATGTGACAAATCACCCCGTACTTCTCGAAAACCCCGACGACCTTGCCATCGGTGATGTCGTGAATGTATATTTCAGCGGTCGTGATTACAAGGATTACACCATCGACATAGACGAATGCATCGCAAGAAAGCAGGGAACCCCCGCTGGCAATTCGTTCAGTTTCCGATAAAGTAAGAGGACTTTATCTGCTCGGTGACGATACAAGTTATAAGCTATAATTAAAAGGGTACTGGAGAAATTTCAGTACCCTTTTATGTTTGGAATATGGCTCGGCGGCGGTGCCTCGCCGCTTTCGCTCGCGGGGCGTTGCCCCTCCCGCGACCTACTTTTTGTTTCGCAAAAAAGTGAGAAAAAGCACGGTGAGTTTTGTCAAAGGGGATTGCGCTCTGCGGAGCGCTTTTCGCTCGCGCAATACTGCGTATTGCTCCCGCGACCTACTTTCCGTGTGTGCGGAAAGTAGGCAAAGGCACACTCTTGCAGAGGGCTACATTTTCCCCGCCGACGTTGCGGCGGTTGAAAATGTTGTCGCTATATCCGTGCGGGAGAAGAATTGTCCCGCACCCTTAGCTAGCCCTGCCAATGCGCCCGCACGGAGTGTTCTCAGCCCGCACTAATTTTTCTTGCCGACTAGCAAGAAAAACCGATGCGACTGATTTAACCGCATAAGAGAGATAACTCCCGATAAAATATTTTTTTACTGCCTCTTGCGGAAAAGTATACAACGATTTTTTGTCAGAGTGAGCGTATGCGAACGGTATCACAAAAAATCGTAAGCTCTCCGCAGGAGTGTGTCTTTGATACTTTCTGCACAAGCAGAAAGTATATCCTCTGCGGTGGCTCACCGCAACGGTGCGTTTGCCTGCGGCGGCTCGCCGCCGAACCATTCTCCCGACACATATTTGTATCGTCACCGAGCGAAAAAACTCACTCTATTTGACTTGTACGATACGCTTGCCCGCAGGGGCTCGCCGCCGCCGAAACAAATGTTTGCTTTTTGCCGTAGGGTGTGGTATAATTGTTGAAAACGAAAGGCGGGACGACTATGAACCTCACAGAAAAAACACTCTCTTCCGAAACGGTGTACGAGGGAAAGATTTTCACACTATATAAAGACACGGTAGAGCTCCCCAACGGGAACACTGCCCTCCGTGACAGGATAGAGCATAACGGTGGGGTGTGCGTAATTCCGCTGACCGACGAGGGCGACGTCATCTTCGTGCGCCAGTTCCGCTACGGGATAAAGGAGCTTGTTCTCGAAATCCCCGCAGGAAAGCTCGAAAAGGGCGAAGACCACAGGGAATGCGGTCTGCGTGAGCTGAAGGAAGAAACGGGCGCTGACTGCGACGAGTTTGTATATCTCGGCGTGGCATATCCGACAACGGCATATCTGTCGGAGAAAATACATATGTATCTTGCGAAGGGTCTTCATTTTTCGGAGCAGAAATTAGACCCCGACGAATTCCTCGAGGTGCTGAAAATCCCCTTTGACGAGGCGGTACAGATGGTGCTTTCGGGCGAAATAAAAGACGCCAAGACCCAGATTGCGCTGATGAAGGCAAAAATGCTGGGGCTTGACGCCGTGTATGCGGAGTAAATCCGTATTGTTTTTCGGGGAAATCCTAAACAGCAGCTTCCCCGTTTTCTATTTCAAGGTTGTAGAGATGGTTTTTGTACGCCTCGAGGATTTCCCCCTCGACAGCGGCTCTCGCCTCAAGCGAAATCGGATGTACGACATCCCTGAAAATTCCGTTCTCGTCCTTGCGGCTGGGCATTGCGACGAACAGCCTCTCATCACCCTGCACGACCTTTATATCGTGGATTGCAAGCATATTGTCTATGGTGATTGATATTATCGCACGCAGACGCCCCTCGGTGATAATCTTTCTTATTTTGATGTCTGTTATCTGCATAAAATTTTCCTCCTTAATGTAAGTGCGATACAGAAGTAAGTAAAGTTACCGAGCGGTAAATTCGCTCTATTATAATCCGTACGATACGATTGCCCAAAGCGGCTCGCTTTAATGTAAGTGCGATACAGAAGTAAGTAAAGTTACCGTGCGGTGAACTTTCTCTTGCCTGATTTGTACGATACGAATTGCTCAGAGCGGGCGTTGTCGTATCTGCAGTATCTTTGCTGTTTTGCAAATTATACCATATTAACCGTAAAAATGCAAATTATTTTTTCCTGCGGTTTCTCAGTGAATAGTATTGCACCGTTGAGGAAAAATATACATAAAAAAGAAAAGAAGGTATTTCGATTGACTGACCTTAATGTTCTTGAAGGAAAAAAGCACATACATTTTATAGGTATCGGCGGTTCGGGAATGTACCCGTTGGCGCAGATACTCCACTCCAAAGGGTACTGTCTGACAGGCTCGGACAATAACGAGACCGAAACCTTGCAGGCGGTGCGTGATATGGGGATAGAAGTCTGTCCTCTCGGGCAGAGGGCGGAGAATATAGAGGGCGCAGACCTCATTGTCCACACCGCCGCTATTATGGAGGATAATCCCGAGCTTATCGCCGCAAAGAACAGCGGCGTCCCCGTGCTTGAAAGAAGCGAGCTGTTAGGCATTGTTACCTCGTGGTACGATAATGCGGTGTGCGTTTCGGGCACACACGGAAAAACCACGGCGACCTCAATGCTCACGCAGATTTTCGTTGACAACGGCGTGGATATAAGCGCTGTAATCGGCGGAAAGCTCCCCGTGATAAAGGGCAGTGGAATATCGGGAAAATCCGATATTATGGTGTGTGAGTCCTGCGAATTCAAGGACACATTTTTAAAGCTCTACCCCGACATTTCGGTGATACTGAATATCGACGCAGACCACCTCGACTATTTCGGTACGCTTGAAAATATAATAAAGTCGTTCCGTGAATTTTCGCAGAACACGAAAAAGGCAATCATCGTCAACGGCGACGATAAAAATTCCATGAAGGCAATAGACGGTATCGAGGGCAAGGAGATAATCCGCTTCGGCTTTGACAGCGGGAATGACTTTTACGCCGACAACATAACCCTTTCGGGAATGGTGACGGAGTTTGATGTTCACCACGACGGAAAGCCTCTCGGCAGAGTGACTCTCAACGTTGCGGGAATGCACAATGTCCTCAACGCAACGGCGGCAATAGCGGCGGCGCAGTACCTCGGTGTGCCGTTCGAGAAGATAAAGTCCGCCCTTTTCAATTTCAGGGGGGCAGGCAGACGCTTTGAAAAAATCGGGGAAGTCGGCGGCGTCACGATAGTTGACGACTACGCTCACCACCCCGCAGAGATTGAAGTTACATTAAAAGCGGCAAAAACTCTGGGATACAAAAGAGTATGGGCGGTGTTCCAGCCGTTCACATTCTCACGCACAGCCATTCTTCTGGCGGAGTTTGCGTCGGCGCTCTCCATCGCAGACAAGGTAGTTCTCACCGAGATAATGGGCAGCCGTGAGAAGAACACGTACCACATCTATGCCCGTGATTTAGGCGAAAAAATCGACGGTGCATACTGGATAGACAATCTCCGTCAGGGAGAGAGCGAAAAGGAATACCACGACAGGAATTTCGAAGAAATCGCAGACTATCTCTGCGAAAACGCAGAGGAGGGCGACCTCATAATAACCCTCGGTTGCGGAGATGTATACAAGGTTGCAAAGGACATATACAGAAAGCTCTTGTCGGAAGGAGAAAAATAATGATGAACGAAAAGCACAGGGCGGTGTATAACTATATAAAGCAATGCGCCGATGAGGGCGTTGCACCGACCGTCAGGGAAATCTGCGAAGAACTCGACATAAAGTCGACCTCTACTGCGCAGAGGTATGTAGAGGCGCTCGAAAACGAAGGTCTTATAGAAAAAGCGGGGAACAAAAATCGCACGATAAGACTCGCAGGGCCCGTTGCAACAAGAATTCCCGTTGTCGGGAAGGTTACGGCAGGCCAGCCGATAACCGCTATCGAAGACATCACCGACTACATCAATGTGCAGATTGACAGACGCACAACAAGACCGCTTTTCGCACTCAACATAGAGGGCGAAAGTATGATAAACGCAGGGATACTCGACGGCGATATCGTAATCGTCGAAAAGACCTCCACCGTGCGCAACGGCGAAATCGCAATATGCCTCGTCGACGGGGAGGACGCAACCTGCAAGCGTTTCTATAAGGAGGACGGACACTACCGCCTTCAGCCCGAAAACGACAGTATGGCGCCGATAATCGTCAACGACTGCGAAATCCTCGGGCGTGTAATCACGGTGATAAGATACCTCTGATGAAAGGAAGTTGAAAAGATGAACTCAAAAATGACGGCGCTCCTGCTGGCACTGATAAGTGCCGTGGCGTTTATCGTCGTACCCGCAGGACAGACTGTCGACAGCGGAATACAGACCGTTACCGACAGCACGGAATATACAGTAAGTGCGGATAATGCAGAGGGAACTCCCACTGCTGAAAACAGCGACAGCAATATCAGCACACAGGCTCCCGCTGAAACCACAACAGCCGTACAGACCACAAAGCCCGAAGGCGTAGCGGAGGAAACAACAGCCCCCGTCGACGAAGACCTCGTCAACCACACGGGCGCAACCGCAGAAAAGACCGACGCACCTATGGGTACTGCCGTACAGCAACACGGACAGCTATCGGTAAAGGGCGCAAATATCGTCGATATGCACGGCGAGAATTTTCAGCTCAAGGGAATGTCAACCCTCGGCGTTGCAATCTACCCCGAATACATATCGAAGGAATGCTTTGCGAAGTTCCGTGATTACGGAGTCAACTGCATACGCCTTGCAATGTACACTCAGGGCGAAAACAACAGCTACATAGGCAACGAATATCAGAATAAGGAGCTTGTCGACAAGGGCGTTCAGTACTGCACAGAGCTTGGAATGTACGTCATCATCGACTGGCACATCCTCAGCGACGGAAACCCTCACCAGTACAAGTCGCAGTCGATGGAATTCTTCGACGAGATGTCGGCAAAGTACAAGGACTACCCCAATGTACTGTACGAAATCTGCAACGAGCCTAACGGCTGTAGCTGGAACGACGTCAAGAGCTACGCCGACGCTGTAATCCCCGTAATAAGAAAGAACGACCCCGACAGCATTGTAATCGTCGGAACGCCGACATACAGCCAGGATATTCATGAGGCGGCGAAAAACCCTCTCACACAGGAAAATGTCGTGTACGCAATGCACTTCTATGCGGCAAGCCATCAGTTCCTCAAGGACAGAATGTCCGAGTACTACAACAAGGGTATGCCGATTCTGATTTCCGAGTTCGGAACCTGCGACTACACGGGCAACGGCGGAAACAACCTTCAGGAAACACGGGCGTGGCTTGAGCTTTGCGACAAGTACGACATAGGCTACATCAACTGGAATATGTCGCACAGAAACGAATCCTCGGCGTGCTTCTACCAGGGGACAAGCCCTGAGCACTGGAACGAAAGCAATCTGCGTGAGGGTGCGAAGTTCGTCCTCGACTGGATAAAAAATCACTAGATAAAAAATAAGCCGTACGGTTGGGTTAAACCGTACGGCTTTTTTGTTGTGATTAAAGTGAGTTGAGCTTGTTAGCGAGCTGAGATTTCTTTCTTGCTGCGTTGTTCTTGTGAAGAAGTCCCTTTGCACAAGCCTGGTCAACCTTCTTGATTGCAACTGCGATAGTTTCCTTATCGTTTGCATTCTTGAGAACTGTCTTGAGGTTTGACTTGAGAGCCTTGTTGTTGGCTGCCTTTGCCTTTGTAACCTTTACTCTTTTCTTAGCTGACTTGATGTTCGGCATTTTTTTCACCTCTTTAGGATAAAATCAATTCTTTTGAGTGCCGATGGGGATAGTATCTGCACTCTACTGAGAAGTCATTTAATATTTTAACATTTTACGGACAAAATAGCAATATCAAAGCAAAGAAAATTTTTCGTGGTAATAATAGGCGTGTTTTAGCTATTATATACAAAAAACACGGATTTTTCGAGAGGAGAGAGCGTTTTTATGGTACGCACGGATATTGCCGTTGAAAAAATGCCGTCGGGAAAAGCTCCCGTCGGTGTGAAAAAATCGGAGCGTGGCACGGACTACTGCAGGGTGACGGAGGTGCGGATAGAAACCGCCGACGCCTCGCAGAAGCTAGGCAAACCGCAGGGGAGATACATCACCGTCGAAACGGGAAATCTCTCGCAGCACCCCGAAAAGTTCGGGGAGGTCGCAGACATCATCGCCTCGGAGATACGCTCACTCTGTCACGCCGACGGGGATATTCTCGTCGTGGGTCTCGGCAATACCGACATCACCCCCGATGCCTTCGGGCCACTTGTGGTATCGAGAATGGTCGCAACCCGTCACCTTGACGACGAGCTCCCCGACGGGCACGAGCTTTCGGGACTGCCGAAAATTTCGGCGCTGGCAACGGGCGTTCTCGGTCAGACGGGGATAGAATCCTCCGAGGTCGTGCGTGCGGTCTGCGACAGGATAAAGCCCCGTGCGGTTGTCGTTGCCGACGCACTCGCCTGCTCGGACAGCGCACGCCTCGGCTGTACGGTACAGCTTTCCGACACGGGAATTTCACCGGGGTCGGGGGTAAAAAACTCCCGCAGGGAGCTGTCGCAGAAAACCCTCGGTATACCCGTGGTGTCAATCGGCGTGCCGACGGTTGTCGATATGCACACCATAGTCGAGAGCATCACAGGGAAGGAGCCTTCCCCCGAAACGCCGAATATGATGGTCACACCGAGAGATGTCGACAGGCTTGTTTCCCGTGCGGCAAAGCTGGTCGGATTTGCACTTGACAGGGCGTTTCTCCCCGATTTTTCTTTCGAGGAATTAGAAGTAATCACCGAGGGGTAAGACGCATAGAATTAAATATACTATGCGGAGGTGAGAATGTGAAAAGGAGCTTTCTGAAAAAAATTGCCCTTTGCCTTGCGACAATGACAGCGTCGCCGTTTGTATATGCCCTTGCGATAAAATCCGCACCGCAGATAACCGCCTTTGCGCAGGAGGTGGCACAGCTTTCGGCGGGAATGACCCTCGGAAGCACTCCCGTGCAGTCGGACAGCCCCTATCGGATAACCTTTTCCGACGAGGGAATGTTGTCCTACGGGTCGCCGTATGAGCTTTCGGAGAACGAGGACGCCCCCGTGCAGTCGGAGGAGAGCGTTCCGCCCGAAGAAACCGTCGGTGACGCAGGCCCTCAGCCCTACCCCGAGAGCCTTGAAAATCACAGCGGTGACATAATAACCACAAACTACGGGAAACAGACGGGCACGCAGTTCATAAACCTTGTCGGAGGAGGGCAGGTGCGCAATACAACCTCCGTGCCGAACGAAAAGCTGTCAGCGGAGAGCAGGCTCCTCCCCGAATTCCGCATAGACGACAGCGACGAACCGCAGGTACTCATCATGCACACCCACACGACCGAAAGCTACGAGCCGTACTCACGGGACTTCTACGACGACAGCTTTATCTCCCGCACAACCGACGAGGAGAAGAATGTCGTTTCCGTCGGGGAGAAAATCGCCACCGAGCTTGAAAAGGCAGGTATCGGCGTGATACACGACAGGACTATCCACGACTACCCCTCATACAACGGCTCGTACGACAGGAGCAGGGTGACGGTGGAGAAAATCCTCTCGCAGTACCCGTCGATAAAGGTCGTGCTTGATATTCACCGTGACGCCATCGAGTACGACGACGGAACAAGAGTCGCCCCCGTTGCCGTCATCGACGGGAAGGAGGCGGCGCAGGTGATGATAATTTCGGGGTGCGACAGCGGAAATATGAACTACCCCGACTATATGAAGAACTTCCGTTTTTCCTGCCTGTTGCAAAAACAGCTCGAGGAGGATTATCCCGACCTTGCACGGCCCATACTCTTTACATACAAGAAGTACAACCAGAATTTAACCACAGGCTCAATACTGATAGAAATGGGCGGACACGCAAATTCGATAGAGCAGGCGCAGTATGCGGGAGAGCTTGTCGGCAAATCCCTTGCCACCGCCCTCGGAAAAATAAAGGAGGAAGAATGAAAAGCAAAAGAAAAAATGCAAGAGCCTTTGCCCTTGCATTCTCGACGGTGATACTTTTATTTATTCTGATTTACGGAACGCTTACCGCATACGCACGGATGAAAACGGCAGGCGGAGAATACACCGCCGTTGCCGAAATCTATATGGTGAATGAGGATTACGCAGGGATAAACATTCTCGGTAAGGATTATATCCTCGACAGGAATGCGGAATTTTCCGTGCCGACGTGGAGCAGTGCGTTCGTCCCCGACGAAATAAAGCTCGCATACTGTCTGTACGAGTATATCATCGTTGCCTGCGACGGTTGATGCTGTTTCTCGCCTTGCGGTACTGCGCCGAACGGGTGATGGAGATGAGATGCTCCCTCCACGCCTGACGGCGTTTGATTTCCGCCTTTTTCGTGTTGCGGGAATGTTCAATCGTGCGGGCTATTCTTTCGGGGTAGCGGAACATATTGCGTATCTCGACGCCACCCGTTTCCTCGCCCCCGAATTCGCCGTACCAGTTGCGGTCAAGGGTGAAGTTCATACCCACATCGCTGTACGACAGCCAGTCGGCACGACCCTCGTACCTCTTGGTCGGGGCGATTATAATTATCGACTTCTTGTAAAGATAAATCTCCTCGATTTCGTCCAGTCGGATTATGGACAACTCCTTGTAATCGGATACAGGCTCGGTGAGATAGGTAGACTCTATATAACGGCTGACGATAAGAAAGCGGTCTTTTATGTCAACGAAGGTATGCTCGGTATTCCCACGCAGGCGTATCGTCGCAATAATTGAGCCGACAAGCACCGTCACGAAGGAAAACAGCAGGCAGGCGGAAAGCGCCCCGAATACGAATACATAGTATTTTATCGGCATGGCGTCGTTGTCCGTGAAATACACCACCAGAAAAAGCGTCGGAAGTACACAGGCGGGGATTATGTTTATCCTCAGCATGAGCAGGTTGTAGCGCCTTGACAGCTTGCTTTTGCTTGCGGTGAACAGCCGTGTCATAATATCCCCCTCCCGTGTGATAATCTTTTGGTTATTATACAATATTTTTTCCCGTCTGTACAGATGTTTTGTGTGAAATGTTTAAAAATCCACTTGTTTTTTGTTGTTTTTGTAGAAAATAGTTAAAGAAATATTACAAAAAGAAAAAACCTTGAAATATAATACCTTTTGTAGTATAATGTTGAAGAATAAACAATTATGGAATAATGGGAGAAATATCGGATTTTTTCATAGGGAGGGGCATTGATGATAGACAAAAAGCATATCATACGGCTTGAAGTTCTCAGTCCCGACGGTGAAATCCTCATTTCAACGCAGAATTTCGAATTTGCGAAGGACTTCTTCGCTTTTAAAAAGAGCGAATTTGTCGCAATAAAGGGCAACAGCCTGCCCAATCTTCCCAAGGGAACGGAGATTGACGCAATATTCTACTACCGTAACGGTACAAGAATAAAATACAGCACGAAAATCGACCTTGCGTCAGAATATCAGGTGAACTTCCACCTCGGCACAGACTATATAGTGCTGGAGGAGCGTCGTTTCTCCTACAAAACCGAAGTCAATGTCGAGGGCAGGATAAAGACCTACACCAACGACCAGGGCGTTTTCGACTTTGACCCGCCGTACCTCACGGTGACCATAAAGAACATCAATCATGGGGGAGTGTTTTTTTCAAGCGAATACGAATTCCTCCCCGAAGATATAGTCGAGCTTGAATTTTTAGAAGAAGGCTTCATCATCCCGACGAAGATTTTAAGACGGCAGGTGAACGACCAGGGGCAGATTTTAGGCTACGGCTGTAAGTTTGAAACCATGTCGTCACGATACGAGGAAAAAATATCGAGATTTATCTTTGACTGCCAGATAGCAGACAGAGAAAGAAACGGTGGCTAACATACATATCGCAGTAAGAGAGTGGTGAAAAAATTGTCGGCGAAAATTATTGCTCTTACAAACCAGAAGGGCGGAGTGGGGAAAACAACTACCGTATGCGCACTATGCGGAGTGTTTGCGTCACGGGGAAAGAAAGTCCTCGCAATAGACCTTGACCCGCAGGGCAATCTTTCGTTCAGCCTCGGTGCCTCGATGGAGGGCGTGACAATCCACGATGTAATCACGGGCAAGAATACCTTTGACGAGGCTATACAGCGCACCGAAAACTGCGATGTCGTAGCGTCGAACATCCTTCTCAGCGGGTCGGAGCTTGAGCTTAACACGGCAGGAAGAGAATTCATCCTCAAGGAAAAGCTCGAACCCCTCAAGGAAAGATATGACTACATACTGCTTGACACACCGCCCGCACTCAGCATACTGACGATAAACGCCTATGTCGCAACCGACGACCTCATCGTACCGATGACGCCCGAAATTCTCAGTCTTCAGGGGATTTCACAGCTCACCGACACGATAATGGCGGTAAAGAAATACTACAACAAGAGCCTTGATGTGAGGGGGATACTCTTCACGAAGTACAATTCCCGTTATCTTCTCGCAAGAGAGGTTGAGGATATGGCGGAAATTGTTGCAAGACAGCTTGAGTCTGTTATACTCGACACGAAGATTTCCCACAACATTCAGGTAGCGGAGGCTCCCGCACACCAGAAGACACTGATAAGATATGCGCCTAATTCAAAGGCGAGCAGGGACTATATAAAACTTGCGGACGAACTTTACGGTAAATAACAGGGAGGAATAAGCAGTGAACAGAAAGACAAACAAGACAGCACCGCTTCTCAGACTTCTGACAAGGAGTGATGACGGAGCTATCATAAACCCCATCATAGACGACAACTTCAAGGAAGGGGTTATATATCTCCGTTCCAACGTAAACAATCCCGTTGAGGAAAAACCCGAGGTAGTTGAAATCAACATAATTTCGGAGCTTATAAGCGAATGGCTCCCGCAGACAATGAAGCGTTTCAACAGTTGCGACTGTGCATTGTGCAGGGCGGATATAACCGTTGCGGCGCTCAATGAAATCCCCGCAAAGTATGTGCGCATTTCCGACGAAACGGATTTCAAGGAAATCGAAGCACTCAAGGAAAAATACAGAGCACAGGTAATCAGCACACTTGTAAAGCTGGTGCTCAGAAATCATACAGACCACAGAAAAATTTCATGACGAAAATTCGGTGACAAAGTCCGTAAGGACTTTGTCATTTTTATTACTCAGGAACTTCCATATTAATACAAAAATGCGTGGTTATTTAAAATTTTACACAAAAGTTACAATAAATTAATATTTGTGGAAATACATACAAAAATCACTGAAAAATATCGTAAAAATGCGGAAAATTATCTGAAAATGCTTGATATTTCCCCTATACTAATGTATAATGTCATTACACTAGAGTAACTGCACTCAGAATACTAATGGGATAACTCCGCCCTTTTGACGAAAAAGTGCGGAAAGACCTCGTATTCTTCAGATAAAACCCGAAAGGAGATGCGTGAATTATGGCTTTGTTTGACAACACAAGTTTCAGATTTCTTGAACAGGGAATGGGCATGGTCTGGCAGAAGCAGAGAATCATCAGCCAGAACATAGCAAACGACAGCACCCCCGGATACAAGGCGAGAACGGTTGACTTTGACCTTGTACTCGAAGAAAAATGCAAATGCGTATACCACCCCGAAACTCCCCACGACGACGAAGAAGAAGTTGACGGAAGGCTCATAGGCAGGGCAGGCGGAAAAAGCCCGCTTGAACTCAAAATGGTTGTCACGACCGAGGGCAACACAAACCAGACCCTCGACGGAAACAACGTCGACATCGAAAAAGAGGCTATCGCCCTTGCCGACGCACAGCTCCAGTACAACACACTCTCCGAGAAGATAATGAACGAATTTGCAATGATAAAAACCGCACTCTCAAAAACTTAACAGGAGGTAGTACAGTATGTCGTTTCTTCACTCGCTTGACATTGCGGGCTCGGCGCTTGCCGCACAGAGAACCCGTATGGATATAATCTCGCAGAATATCGCAAACCAGGAAACATACAAGACAGAGGACGGCACCCCGTACCGCAGACAGCTTGTAGTTTTCGAGGAGCAGAAATCGTTTGAGGATTACCTCACCGAAAAGGGCGGCCCGAAGTCGAGATACGAGGGCGTAAGAATAGCAAAAATCGTCGAAGACCAGTCGGAGCTTGTTCCGATTTACGACCCGTCACACCCCGACGCTGACGAGGACGGCTATCTTTACAAGCCGAATGTCGACAACACCAAGGAGCAGATTGACCTCCTTGCAGCGACGAACTCATACAACGCAAATGTAACAGCGCTCAACGCCGTAAAGGCGATGTCATCGAAGGCGCTTGAGATATTCAAGGCATAAAGAAAGGCGGTAAGCTATGTTTATAGTTCCGATGAGCAATAACATATCCCCCGTGAACTCCGTTTTCGACAACGGAAATGTCACGGAGGCTGAAAAAACCGAAGACGGTGCATCGTTCCTCGACCTTTTCAAGAGCGCTTACGACAACGCCGAGGAAACACAGAGGGTTGCGAACGAGGACAGCATCAAAATAATGCTCGGAGAAGTCGATGACCTTTCCGAAGTCGCTATCAACGCACAGAAGGCGGCACTCGCACTCCAGACCTTCGTTTCGCTGAAGAACACGGCGGTTGACGCATACAAGGAAATGATGCAGATAAGCATTTAATTGCTAATACATAAAATTTTGGAAGGGCATTCTTGATGAAGGAAAAGGTTTTGAAGTTTCTGACTCCGATAAAGGAGTTCTGGGAAGCACAGGGGAAAAAGAACAAAATAATAATCCTCAGTGTTCTGGGAGGGGTCATCGTTGCGGCGGTTGTCATCGTTGCGGCACTCAACTATACCGAGTATGAAGTCCTTTATTCAGGGCTTGAATCGGCGGAAGCGGCTGAGATATACTCCCAGATTGAAGGAATGGGAATAGAGGCAAGACTCACAACGGGCGGAACGATTTCAGTCCCCAAGGAGCAGTCGAATATGCTCTATGCGGAGCTGGCGTCGATGGGTTACCCCAAAAACTCGCTCGATTACACGATATTTTCCGACAATGTGAATATGCTCTCCACCGACTTCGAGAAGAGAGAATATGCACGGATGCAGACGCAGGAAAGACTTGCGGCTATCATAAAGCGTTACGACGGGGTAGCTGACGCAGCGGTAACGCTGACAATCCCCGAAACGAAAACAACGGTAATATCAAGCTCCACGAAGGAGCCTTCGGCGTCGGTATCCGTTACACTCAAGGAAGGCTTCACGCTCTCCTCCACGCAGATAAGCGGTATCGCAAAGCTGGTGCAGGCGTCGGTTACGGGTCTTAAAGAAGAAAATGTCGTTATCGTTGACGGCGACCTCAACTTCCTCACAGCAGACGGAAATGAAAACACAGACGCACAGAATCTTGCAATAGAAAGACAGAAGTTACAGTTCAAACAGCAGTACCAGGAAACATTCGAGCAGTCGATACTCGACCTTCTCGTACCCGGCTACGGCGAAGGGAATGTAAAGGTTGTCGTAAATGCCGACCTCAACTACGACAAGCAGGTGTCGGAGCTTACGCAGTACTCACCCTCACACGAGGACGGAAGCGGAATGGTACAGCACGAAGACCACTCGAACAGCTCGGGTGCTACCAACGGCGAGGGCGATGTCGTGGGCGTTGAAGTAAACGCAGACGACACATATCCCACAGGCGATGTCGGAAGTCAGAGCGTGTGGAGCGAGAGCTCATCATCAATCAGCTATCTTGTAACAACACTCAAACAGCAGACCGAAAAGGCAGGCTTCTATGTAGACGACCTTTCGGTGTCTGTAATACTCTATACGGAAACAGGCTTTCTCACCGACACTACGAAGGCGGAGCTTACCTCGGCAGTGGCAAGGGCAGTCGGCGTAGTTGAGAACAGAGTAAGCGTAACAAGCCTCACAGGCTTCGGCAAGGAGCCGACAACATCAGTAAGCACGGGTTACCCGTTCAACTGGTCAAGACAGATATTCTTCATAGTAATGGCGTGCATTATGGCGCTCATTATCGTGTTCCTTTTCCTCTACATAAATGTTTCGGGCAAGGCGAAGAAGAAGCGCAGGGCTCTCGACAAGTACCAAATGGCACTTGCAAAGGCAAACACCGTGAAGAAGGAACAGCGGATTGCCGAGGAAGAGGCAGAGGTTGCAAGTCTTCTCGAAAAGGAAAGAGAAACAAGAGAAGAGGCTATCAAGAGAGAAATCGAAGAATTCACAAGTCAGAACCCTGCGATGGTTGCACAGCTCATCAAGGGCTGGCTGCATGAGGAGGAGGATGATTAATGGCGGCAAAACAGAAGAATACAGAAGCCGCAATTGCGGCGCAGGCGGCAGCTTCCGCTGCGGCAGTACAGATACCGTCGCTTACCTCCGATGTAAGTCAGAATGACGAAAAGGAAGAAAGAGTAACCTTCCTTGAAAGAGCGGCGGTTGTAATCACAGCCATCGGAAAGGAAAATGCGGCTGAGGTCTACAAGCACCTCACCGACGACGAGGTAGAAAAGCTCACCTACGAGGTTGCAAGGGCAAAGTTCATAGACGTAACCAAAATAAACGGAATTCTCAACGAATTCTACGAGCTGTGCCTCACCCAGAAGGTAATCACCGAGGGCGGCGTAGATTACGCAAGAGGGGTTCTCGAAAAGGCTTACGGCCCCGAAAGTGCAAAGCTCCTCATGGAAAAGGTTTCAAGGTCGATGCAGGTAAAGGCTTTCGACTTTGTAAGAAAATCCGACTACAAGAACACGCTGGCAATCCTCCAGAACGAATCACCGCAGACAATTGCCCTCGTTCTTTCGTATGTCAATCCCGACCAGGCGTCAGCGGTACTTTCCGAACTTCCGAGAGAGAAGCGAGTTGACGTTGTTGAGCGTATCGCACGAATGGACAACACCTCGCCTGACGTAATCAAGGCGATTGAAGCAACACTCGAGAAGAAATTCTCATCACTTATCATGGACCTCACCGAAATCGGTGGTATCAACTATATTGCTGACGTACTCAACCATGTTGACCGCAGCACCGAAAAGTTCATTTTCGACGAACTCATGACGAGAGACGCAGACCTTGTAAACGAAATCCGTCAGAAGATGTTCGTGTTCGAAGATATTCTCTTCATGGACGACGCCTCGATACAGAGATTTATCAGGGATGTCGACCAGAAGGACCTCGCAATCGCAATCAAGGGTTCAAACTCCGAAGTTGCGGCGTGCCTGTTCTCGAATATGCCCCAGCGTATGCAGGAGTCTATTCAGCAGGAAATCGAATACCTCCACAATATTCGTATGCGTGATGTTGAAGAGGTACAGACAAGAATCGTATCAATCATCCGTAAGCTTGAGGATGAAGGCGAGCTTGTAATCAGCAAGGGCGGAAAGGAAGACGAGATTATTGCTTAGGGTAATAAAATCATCGGAAATATTCGACTTTGAAGCAGAACCCGTAAAAATCGACAACACCGTTTCGGTGGAGGTTCCCGAAGAAGAAATCCCCGAGCCTGCCGAACCCGAGGAAACCGAAGAAACCGACGGCGAATTCATCGAAATCTCCAAGGCGTTAAAAATGCAGGAGGAAGAGGAAAAAGCCCGTGCGGAAGAAGAACGCTTACAGCGTGAAAAGGAATTCGAGGAAGAGGTTGAAAGGCGGCTTGCCCCTCTCCGTGAGGAGCTTGAGGACAGTCTCGACAGGCTCAACGAGAAGGCGGAAAGGGTAATCACCGAAGCCGTTGAAAGAGCACGCCGTGAGGAAGAAAACATCCGCATAGAAGCTCTCAACGAAGCCCGTGAAACCAAGATAAAGGCCTACAACGAAGGCTTTGAAGAAGGCAGAAAGGCGGGGGAAGAGCAGGCGCAGAGGTACATAAACACTGCGGCGGAATTCCTGAAGGAGATAAACTCAAAGAAGGACGCTTACTTCCTCTCGCACAAGGACGAGTTCCTCGAAACAGGATACTATATAATAGAGAAGATAATCGGTTGTCAGCTTGCCGTTGACAAGAACACGATAGCCTCAATCGTCAAGGAGGCTGCAAAGAACTTCCGCAATTCATCGAGCGTGCGTATCTCCGTCGCAGAAACCGATGTTTCTGTCGATACGGCCGCAAGCCTCGACTTCATAAAGGCGGCGGCGGGGAATATTCCCGACATCGAGATTGAAATTCTGCCCGACGCAGAATCTGGCACGGTTGTAATCGACAACGGAAGCGAGATAATCGACGCTTCGGTGCCGACGCAGCTTGACCTTCTCAAAGAAATAATGGAAAACAGCAAAATCAAGCGCAGTGACGCAGAATAGGGGATAATGATGGAATTTTCCGATTTGAAGAATGCCGTTGACAATGCGGATTTTTATCGGCGGATGGGCAAAATCGAAAAGATTATCGGAATGACCATCGAAGCCTCGGGCCCGCACTGCAATGTAGGGGATATATGCAGAATATACCTCAAGGGCGAAAGCGACAAATACATATTTGCAGAGGTTACGGGCTTTTCAGAAAACAAGATAATACTTATGCCGTATTCCGATATTGAGGGCATAGGCCCGGGAAGTATCGTTGATTCGACGGGCGACAAGCTCTCGGTCAACTGCACACCCGACCTTATCGGAAGAATTATAGACGCCGTGGGCAACCCTCTCGACGACGGCCCGCCGATACCGAGGGGCGAAAAGAGAAACATCGCAGGCGAGCCCACAAACCCCCTCACACGACCCGCAATCCACGAAGTCATCCCGATGGGAGTGAAGGCAATAGACGGCCTCCTCACCATAGGACGAGGACAGCGTATGGGCATATTCGCAGGTTCGGGTGTCGGAAAATCCACACTTATGGGAATGATTGCAAGAGAGGTCGAAGCCGACGTCAACGTAATCGCTCTCGTAGGGGAACGAGGACGAGAGGTTCTCGAATTCATCCAGAGGGACTTAGGCCCCAGGGGAATGGCACGCTCTGTACTTGTCGTAGCGACCTCCGACCAGCCGTCGATGATGCGTAACAAGTGTCCGATGACGGCAACGGCGATAGCGGAATACTTCAAGGACCAGGGCAAGAACGTACTTCTTATGATGGACAGTCTTACACGATACGCAATGGCGCAGAGAGAAATCGGTCTTGCAACGGGAGAGGCACCGATAGCACGAGGCTACACCCCGTCAATCTACACGACGATGCCGAAGCTGCTTGAGCGTGCGGGAAATTTTGAAAAAGGCTCCATCACGGGAATATATACCGTGCTTGTTGAAGGTGACGACACCAACGAGCCTATCTCCGACACGGTGCGAGGAATTATCGACGGGCATATCATCCTGTCAAGAAAGGTTGCGGCGAAGAACCACTACCCCGCAATCGACATTCTCGGAAGCGTATCACGACTTATGTCGGAAATCGCCACGAAGGAGCATAAGGAGGCAGGCGCAAGACTCCGTAATCTTATGTCGCTGTATGAAGACAACTTCGACCTTGTGTCGATAGGCGCATACAAGAAAGGCTCCAACAAGGCGCTCGACGAGGCGATACTGAAAATCGACAAGATAAACGCATTTCTCACGCAGGCAACCGACGAGGCGTTCACCTTCGAGGACACCGTGAGAATGCTCAACGAGGCGGTTAACTAGCTTTGAAAAAGTTTAAATTCACTCTCGACAAGCTCAAGAGCTTCAAGGAGCAGGTAAAGAAAAAGGAAGAAAACGAGCTTGCGGCGCTCCGTATGAGATACCACGAGCTTATTGCGGAGAGGGAGGCTATGGAGGCCGAGCTTGAAAAAAAGAACAAAGAGTTCATCGAAAACTCCGCAAAGGGAATGACCGCCCGTGAGGTAGTCACCGCAAAGGGCTTTATCAGCTACCTTATAGACGGAATAAAAGCGAAAAACAAGGAAATCGCCGCACAGAACACAAAGGTACAACGACAGCTCCACGTTGTGATAGAGGCAACGAAGGAAGTCACAACCCTCGAAAAGCTCGAGGAAAAACAGCTTGCCGAATATAAATTCAAGGTGGCAAAGGCTGACGAGGCTTTCATCGAAGAATACGTCAACAACAGAGAGCATACAGGAAACAATCAGTAAGGTATATCGCCGTAAGGCTTTATATAAAATATATTAAAAAAGGAGGGATATTTATGGCAAATATCGAGTACATCGAAAACCCGTTGCCTACGAAATGGGGGATTGACGAAGACCCTGCATACGCAACCAAGCCGGGAGAGGTAAGTGACAAGTTCTACGACACGCTTATTGACAAAATCGACACTGCGGCGAAGAAAATCGACACAGAAACGAAAGTAATCGAAAAAGCGCCCCTCACCGAGAATGAAACCGTATCAGACCTTCTGAAAGACACAATGGAAGAGGCATTCGGAATTTCAGGTGTGGGAGTTGACTTCAGCGACGCATTCGAACAGATGCTTCCCGAGGACCAGGAAGAATTCCTCAACCTCATGGAAAAGATAATGGCGTCTATCGAGGCGGAAGACAACGGCGACGCAGCCGAAGGCACAGTACAGGGACTTCTCGACGCAATCTTCGGAAGAAGAATTGTTGAAAGTGACGACCCGTACGACGCAGTAAGACTGAAGCTCGAAGCTCTCAAGAAAAAGGATGTTTCCGCAGAGGAGGCAATGCAGATTATTCTCCCCATGCTGCTCAACATCAGTATCGACAACACGGCTGTCAAGGCAGGCGAGGTCGTATACGGCGGCGGTGAGGAAATGACCTTCGGTGAGTTTGCACATTCAATGGACGCAATCTGGTCGGAAATCAAGATTGCACATGATTTTGCGGCAAGCGGCGAAGAAATCGTTGTTCCCGAAGTACCCGAAACACCCGAAGTACCTGAAATCACAGATGACTCAGAAGTTGTCGTAACACCCGAAGTACCGACCGACACCACGGAAAATCCCGAAGTGACAGACACAACAACGGACAGCACAGAAGTCCCTGAAGTGACAGACACCACGGAAACACCCGAAACCCCCGAAACCCCCGAAGTAACAGACACTACTGAAAACACAGAAGTTACCGACGAGGTCACAGACGAGGCAGGTACAGCGACAGAAACAACAGTTCCCGTTGAAAGCATCGAAGTAGAAACACTTTCGGCTGACGCATCAAGACTTATGTCGGCATCGTCAATCGCAAGAAGCTCCGCAAACATCACAACAGGAACAGACGAGCTGAACGAAATTGCAGCGGCGTCAATGGTGAACGCTGATGTGCAGACGGTTGTAACCGCAGAAGCGGCTGTTCCCGAAGCAACAGCGAACTCAGTACACACACAGGTAGTTGACTTCATCACAGGGCAGATGAGCTCGGTGAGAGAGGGCGACACAAACCGCCTTACAATGACACTCAACCCCGACAACCTCGGAAGAATCACAGTTGAAGTCACAAACGACGGCGGCGAAATCACAATCCGTATCGCAGCAGAGAGTGCAGAAACACAGAGCCTTCTCCGTGACAGACTCCCGTCACTTATGCAGGACCTCTCGAACATCAATAACGGCGTGAGAGAAATCCAGATGGTAGAGCCTTCATACAACGGTGCGGCGGCAGACCTCAATCTTTCAAACGGTGGCGGCTCAAATGCGGCACAGCAGCAGTACACACAGTCAGACGCAGTTGAAATGACACAGGAGGAAGAATCCCCCGAAACAATACTGAAAGGAGAGAACAGATTATGGCAGATGGCGTAATGTTCACAAATGCGGCAGACCAGATAAAGAGCAATTACGAAAAGTACAAGGATATGTACGCAAGCGAAGAAGAAACAACCCTCGGTCAGATGGATTTTATGAACCTGATGATAGCACAGCTTCAGAACCAGGATTTCAACAATCCGCAGAGCGACACGGAATTCATCGCACAGATGGCTCAGTTCTCAGCGCTTGAGGCACAGCAGGAAAACCTCAACTACGCACAGGGAAACTACGCAAACGGCCTTATCGGTAAGACGGTATACCTCGGAACATCAACAACCGAAGACGGCATATCGGTATCGGACACAGGCGTTGTAACCGGCGTTTACAAGCAGGGCGACGAATACAAGGTTTCCGTAAACGGACAGTACCATTCTCTTTCATCGGTTGTATCGGTAATCGATTCCAACATCGAAGTATCGGTTGACGGAGGAAAGGGCGAAACATCCGAAGAACCCGAAAAGGAAGAAACAATCGACGATTTCGTGAATGAAGAAGATTCAGTAATTGAAGAAGCATAGCACGGAGGAGTGAAAGGCAATGCTTATTAACGACTATCTGAAGACCAGAGGGGTCTCGGTTACCACAGGTAACGCAGTGGTTCTCCCGAAGGTATCCGAAGATGAAGCGCAGAACAGCCCCTTTGCCCAACAGCTCAGGGCGATGCTCGCAGAGCAGCCTGACGGCGTGGAATTTTCCAAGCACGCAATAGAGAGACTCGAAGACAGGAATATCGACCTCACAGAGAACGATATGCTCGAAAGACTCAACAAAGCGGTGGAGGTTGCACAGGAAAAGGGCTCTAACGACACACTTGTACTGCTCGACGCTACGGCATTCGTGGTATCCGTGAAGAACAACAGGGTAATCACGACAATGACCGAAGAGGACATGCAGGGAAACATTTTCACAAACATTGATTCAACCGTAATTATGTAAAAGACCGGACTCTTTTGAGAAGTCTTACCGAAGCGGGTCGAATATCCGCAGGCGGAGATTTCGGTTGAACACATCTTTAATTTGAAAAGGAGTTGCATATTATGTTAAGATCATTATTTTCAGGCGTTGCAGGACTTACATCCCATCAGACAAAGCTCGACGTTATCGGTAACAACATCGCTAACGTAAATACATACGGATTCAAAGCCAGCCGAGTAACATTCAGCGACATCTACTATCAGACAACAAAGGCGGCAACAGGCGCATCAGCTACACAGGGTGGCGTAAACTCATCACAGATAGGTCACGGTACCAATGTATCAAGTATCGACAAGCTCATGAGCCAGTCATCATTCGCATCAACATCAAACACACTTGACATCGCTATCTCAGGCGAAGGTTTCATTCAGGTACAGGACGCAACAGGCAACAAGTACTTCACAAGAGCAGGTATGCTCAATGTTGACTCCGAAGGAAACCTCGTTGACACAAGCGGTTACTTCGTACTCGGTACACAGAACTACGACCCCGAAAACCTTGCGTCAATGTCAAATATCGCAGGAAACGCAAAGATAAAGATTAATGTTCCGAGCGTATTCACAGCTGAATACCTCAACGAAGCATACGCTGTAAGCGCAGACGCTGACGGAAACGGAACAGCCAGCAACATCTCGGGCGTTGTTCTCAAGATGGGCTTCTATGAAGGCAACCAGGAGCAGAACATCGAGCTCAAGGTCACAAACGACAACGCAAAGAAGAGCTCCGTTACAGAATATGTCTACGACGAGGCTAACGACAAGTACACACTTACAATAAACCTCAACACAGCAAACGGTAAGGAGCCTACAACAGTAAGCGCACTTCAGGACGCTATCAACGAAGTTATCAACGGTGAGCTTGACAACCCGACACTCGACGGAAACAACGACGGAACTCCCGACTTCACAGACGAAACATTCACAGGCGGAAACCTCAGCATTTCATACGATACAACATCGGCTATCGGTACAGCGGGAACAGCAGGCGTTCTCAACGAGGACGAAAACGCTGACCTCCAGGCAGGAATCATCGACACAATCCTTGCATCAGGCACAACACCGATTGAAATGGAATCAACTGAGCAGCCCCAGACATTCTCCGACCTTTCGAGCTTCTACATCAGCGGCGACGGTACTCTCGTAGGTGTACACTCCGTACTCGGAATGCTCTACTTCGGACGAATTGACCTTGCAACCTTCGTCAACCCTCAGGGTCTTGACTATATCGGAAGTTCATACTACTCAGAGAGTGCGGCATCAGGCTCAGCGAAGTATGCTATCCCCGGATACGACGGCTCAGGCTCGGTAGTATCAGGCTCACTCGAAATGTCGAATGTAAACCTTGCAACAGAATTCTCCGACCTCATCACAACACAGAGAGGTTATCAGGCAAACGCAAGAATTATCACAACTTCAGACAGTATCCTCGAAGAACTCGTAAACCTTAAGAGATAATCATAGCGGGTAATGCGGGAGGGTAACTCCTCCCGCAGAAATCCGATGAAAGAGGTATTTATATGATAAAGCTGACACATCTTGACGGGCGTGAATTCTTACTCAACGAGAATTACATCGAAACGATAGAGGCCACACCCGATACAGTAATCACAATGCATACCGGACAGAGAATTATCGTTGCCGAGGGAATGGACGAAATCGGCGTGAGAATACGCGCTTTCCAGAGATTTCTCCGTGCTCAGGACAAGGGATAAATCATAACTACCGAAAGGACAAATTCACAAATGGAAGGTAAATCAAAACTCAACATAGTCGGTATTGTCACGATTGTCATAACTCTGGCAATTCTGGTATTTCTGGGACTTGCTTTTGCAAAGATAACGAATGAAGACGGCTCGGTGGCATACACCATAAACTTCAAACAGCTTACGGGCTTTGTCGATGTTCCGTCATTGTGTATCGTTATCGGCGGTACGATAGGTGCGCTTATCTTCGGTTTCCCGACAAGCGTTATCAAGACCGTTCCGAAGATGATAGGAATAGCATTCAAGCCGAAGAAATACGACCCCTACGCAGTTATCGACGATATGGTTGAATACTGTAAGACAGCAAGAATGAAGGGTATCCTCCAGCTTGAAGAATCTGCAAATGCCTGCAAGGACCCGTTCACGAAGTCGGCGCTTATGCTCATTGTTGACGGTAACGACAGCGACAAGGTAAGACAGATGCTCGACGACGCAATCGACTTCATGTGTGAGCGTCATGAGGCAAATATGGCATTCTTCACGAGAGGTTCTGCCGTAGCTCCCGCATTCGGTATGCTCGGTACCCTCGTAGGACTTATCAACATGCTGGCGTCACTCGACCCGACAAACTCCGACTCGGCGGCGTCGCTCGGTGCAAATATGTCGGTTGCTCTCGTAACGACCTTCTACGGAAGTTTTCTTGCAAACCTTATATTCACGCCTATCGGCTCGCTCTGTAAGGCAAACCACGACGACGAAGTGCTTTGTATGCAGATTGTCGAGGAAGGCGCACTCGCAATAATCTCAGGTGCTAACCCCAGATATGTTCAGGAAAAGCTCGAGATGATGCTCCCGACAACAGCGGTTGAAAAGCACAAGGGCGGCGGAAAGGCTTCCAAAAAGCCCGCAGCAAACGGATAAAAGCAAAAACGCTGGAAGCATCCAGAAAAATATGTTATAATTATATGATAGCTTATCAGAAGAGGTGAGGAAATGGCAAGAAGAAAAAAGGGCGGTAGCGGCGAAAGCGGTGGAAGCTGGATTGATACATACGCCGACATGGTAACCCTTATTCTCTGTTTCTTCGTACTTCTGTACTCCATGTCGAACATGGAGGAGTCGAAATTCCAGTTCATAGCGCAGGCATTCTCCTCATTGGGAAAGGTTTTCAACACCGTTGTTGCAGACCAGGTTGATGTAAAAGACCCGACGGGAAATCTCGTCGAGGACGCAATGCTCAACTCGGCTGAATCTGAGCTCCCGACAACCTTCGACGAGCTTTATGAGGCTCTTGCGCAGTACATAACCGACAACGACCTTTCACAGTCAGTCGAACTCGAAAAGGGCGCTGCGGGAATAACACTGAAGTTCAGGGACAATGTCTTTTTTGAACCCGACAAGGCAGACCTGCTCGACAGCGGAAAGAAAATTCTTAACGACCTGTCGCCTGCATTCCAGTCGGTTGACAGTCTTATTCTCGGAATAAAGATAAGCGGACACACAGCAAAGGTTCCCGAATCGCCGACAGACGAATGGAATCTTTCAAGTGACAGAGCGAACAATGTTCTCCGCTACATGAAAGACCTTGAATTCTGTTCGGTTGACAAACTGTCATCTTCGGGCTACGGCGGATACCGTCCCGTTGACACGAACACAACCGAAGAAGGAAGAAGAAGCAACCGCCGTGTAGAAATCACCATTGCACGAAACGATGTTGACTATTCCGACCCGACGGTACTTCAGGAATTCATGGATATGGAATACGGCAAGAACAAGGTGAATGTAATGCCTACGGACGCCCTCGGAAACATCATCTACATGGATGACGAAGGCAACATAATCGAACCCGAGGAAACAACCGCAGCAGAAACAGAAAACCCCGACGAAACCACAGACTCCGAAGAAACAACGGAAAACCCCGATGAAACAACAGAAACTGCCGACGGGCAGTAACCAATACATATAACCCAAGGAAAAGAGGTGGGAACGATATGGCTGACGTACTTTCGCAGAAACAGATTGACGAATTGCTCAACAGTTTCAGTGCGAACGGTTCGAAGGCATTTGAAGAAATAGAAGAAAACGCCGACAAAAAGGCGAAGGTCTACGACTTTAAAATGCCGAAGAAGTTTACAAAGGAAAAGCTGAAGGTCATAGACAACATCTATGAAAATTACAGCAGACTTCTTTCCTCGTACCTTACGGGTCTTATGCGATTGTATTGCAAGGTCAATGTACTTCAGATAGAAGAACAGAAATACTACGAATACAACAACGCTCTTCCCGATTATGTAATCATGGGTGTTGTAAACCTTGATATCGACGACGAGGACGTAATGGAAACATCTCTGATTTTCCAGCTTTCAAACCCGATTTCGTTCTCTATGATGGACAGACTGATGGGAGGATACGGAACATACACCGATGTGAGCCGTGACTTCACCGAAATAGAAATAGGCCTTATGGACAGCATCGTGCGTAAGATGATAGAGCTCCAGAAGGACGCATGGTCAAATTACATAGAGATAAACCCGAAGCTTACCTCGCTGGAAACAAACTCACGAGTTCTCCAGTCGATAGGCCCCGACGACATCGTAATCCTCGTTATGCTCGAGGTTGAAATCAAGAATGTAAAGAACACCATATCAATATGTATCCCCGCAATGAACCTTGAAACAATCATGGCGAAGTTTGCGGACAGATACGCAATCAAGAACAAGCGTCTTGATGCCCAGAAGGAAATCGAAAGGCGTGAGGAAATTCTCAGGGGAATAAAGAACACCTCGCTCCAGATTGATGCTGTTCTTGCGGAAACGCAGGTCGACCTGTATGACATCCTCACATTGCAGGTCAACGATATTATTCCGCTTAACGTCAGCGTGGACAAAAACGTCACCGTGAAAATCGGCGACAACGTCTGGTTCGACGGAAAGCTCGGAATAATGAATAACCGCAAGGCAATCAAGATAGATAATATATATAAGAATTGAGGTTGATGGAATAAGATGAGTAATGAAGCTGAAATGAACACGGCTGAAAGCATAGAGGTCGAAGGTTTCGGCGCAGTCGAAATGGACGCTATCGGCGAGATTGAAAATATCACGATGGGTTCGGCTGCAACGGCAGTATCAAACTTCCTCAACGCAAAGGTGTGGATTACCACCCCGAGGGTTAAGGTAGTTAAAGCCAAGGACCTCTCCTATAAGGAGCTTGAGCCCTTCATCTATGTAAAAATCGAATATGTACTCGGCGTATCAGGTTCGTCGATAATGGTCCTCAAACAGAGCGACGTACAGCTTATTCTCAATCAGCTGATGGGACTTCCTCTTGTTGTAACGGACGACTTCCAGTTCGACGAAATGAACATAAGCGCCGTGTGCGAGGTAATGAATCAGATGATGGGTGCGTCGGCAACAGCCCTCAGTGAGCTGATTGCAACGCCGATTGACATCTCAACGCCCGAGGCTAAGGTCAGCGGCGAGGATGAGGGTATGGCGTACTACCCGACGGACAATCCCGACGACCCCGTTGTACAGATTTCGTTCAATCTTACGATTGACGGAGTTATACAGAGTGAATTCATATCCGTGCTCGACATTGAACTTGCAAAGACAATGGCAAGCAAGATGATGACAAACTTCTCCGAGCCTGTTGAAGAAGCAGTTGCGGTTGAACCTACCCCCGCACCTGCACCTGCCCCTGCACCTGCAGATTCGGGAAGCGGAAAGATGCTCACGCAGGAAGAAATAGAGGCTCTCCTCAACGGAGGAGGTTCGACACCCGCACCTCCGCCGCCACCCGACCCGTCACCGATGGGCGGAATGCTCACGCAGGAGGAGATAGAGGCAGAAATCGCAAGAATGAGGGGCGACCCCGTTCCCGCACCGACGCCTGCCCCCGCCCCTGCACCTACTCCCGCACCTGCCCCTGCACCGACACCTGCTCCCGCACCTGCACCGCAGCCCGTGCCGCAGCAGCCGATGCAGCAGCAACCGATGATGTACGGCGCACCGCCGATGTATCAGCAGCCGTATCCGCAGCAACCGTACGGATACCCGTCGCCACAGGTAATGGCCCAGCCAAGCTCGGTAAAGATACAGAACGCACAGCTGCACCCGTTCGAGACGTTCTCGTCGAACACGCTTTCGACAGACCAGTCCGACAACCTGAAACTCCTTATGGGAGTGCCGCTTGACGTAACCGTAGAAATCGGTTCGGCAAAGCGCAAGGTCAAGGACATCCTCGATTTCACACAGGGTACCATAATCGAGCTTGAACGACAGGCAGGCGCACCCGTAGACATCATAGTCAACGGACACCTTATCGCAAAGGGCGATGTGGTCGTAATCGAAGATAATTTTGCAGTAAGAATTACTGAAATAATTAAATCTAAATTCCTAGAATCATTAGGAGGTAAGGAGTAAACTATGGACAAGAAAATATTATTGGTGGACGACGCAGCTTTCATGAGAATGATGATCAAGGACGCTCTTACAAAGAACGGCTACACAAACATTCTTGAGGCTGCCGACGGCGAACAGGCTTGCTCAACATTCGAAAGCGAGAACCCCGACCTCGTTATCATGGACATCACAATGCCCAACAAGACAGGTATCGAGGCTCTCCGTGACATCAAGGCGGCTCATCCCGCAGCGAAGATTGTAATGTGCTCCGCTATGGGTCAGGAGTCTATGGTTGTTGAGGCTATCAAGCTCGGCGCACTTGACTTCATCGTTAAGCCTTTCAAGCCCGACAGAATCCTCCAGACAGTTGAAAAAATCCTGGGTTAATTGAATGTTAAGGGAAATACTCGTAGCAATACTTGCGCTTATCGGGGTGCTGGGGCTTATAGTCCTCACTTTCTACGCAACCCGTAAGCTGAACGGATTTTTATTCCGTACATCAGGGAAAACCATTCGTGTGCTTGAGCGTGAATTAATTGCAAAGGACACAAGCATTGCGATTGTCAAGGCGGGGGAGAGGTATCTTCTCCTCGGCATAACGCCGCAGCACGTTGAAACGCTGTGCGAATTTTCCCACGAGGAAGGCGAGGCATTTGAAGAAAGCGTAATGCCTGCCGAAAGGAACGAAAACGGAACTTTTCTCGACAATCTCAAAATCGCAACGGCTGAACACCCGTATGTAAAGCCGTTCATAAGGAATAAGAACAAGGAGAACGATGATGACGGCAAATAAGAAAAAGCTGATGAAGTACATAGCGGGTTTTCTGGCGTCGCTTATTCTTTCGGTTGTCTGCATGGCTGTACTCTGGTCTGTCGGCTCGTACGCCGCAATGACGGAACAGCCCCCGACAACAACTGCCGAAATTGAAACGACCCTGCCGTATGATGAGCCTCTCCGTGACGACCCCGACGCAGATGAGTCGATATTAGACCTCCTCGACGTCAACGACAATAACGGAACTCTCGACCTCGTAATCCTCATCACGATATTGACGCTTGCACCGTCGATACTGCTGATGTTCACCTGTTTTACGAGAATTATCATCGTATTTTCACTTCTGCGAAACGCAATGGGTATCCAGACCGTTCCGCCCAACCAGGTTCTTATCGGGCTTGCATTCTTCATAACTATGTTTGTTATGGCGCCCGTATTTTCCGAAATCAACGAGATTGCTTATGTTCCCTACAAAAACGGTGAAATGACAACGCTTGAGGCGTGCACCGCAGCGTCGGAGCCTCTCAAGGAATTCATGCTTATGCAGACCAAGGAAGAAACGCTGGAGTTTTTCTGTGACCTCTCAGGCGACGAGTTTGTTACCGACGAGGCCGCAATGGAGCTTCCGCTCACTACCGTTGTGCCCGCATTTATCCTCAGTGAGATAAACACGGCGTTCACAATAGGCTTCCTGCTGTTTATACCGTTCCTCGTAATAGATGTCGTTGTATCGAGTCTTCTTATGTCGATGGGTATGATTATGCTTCCGCCCGCAACGATTGCTATGCCGTTCAAGATACTTATGTTCGTGCTTGTAGACGGCTGGCAGCTCCTCATAGGCGCTCTGGTAACGGGCTTCTATGTGTAAGGAGGGTGAAGTATGTCTGAAACCACCGTACTCGAAGTGTTCAGAAGCTGTATGGTAATCATACTTCAGCTTGCAGGGCCCGTACTTCTTATAAGTATGCTTATAGGTCTTGTGGTGTCGATTTTACAGGCGGCAACGCAGGTGCATGAGCAGACGCTCACCTTCGTGCCGAAGCTCGCAGGAATTGCGGTAATACTTCTCATTGCGGCACCGTGGATTATCGCCAAGATGAACGACTTTGCCAAAGGGATTTTTGACCTGATTGCCACCTTGTGACGCAGGAGGGTGAAAAATGTCTGACAATTCGCTTTTCTGGACTGCACTTCTGGACAATGTCCAGGCAAATATACTTATTTTCGCAAGAGTTATCGGACTTTTTGCGTTCAACCCTATTTTCTCGAGGAACAACATTCCGTCGAGAGTGAAGATAGGTGCCTCTTTTGCACTGACGCTGATGATTTCCGGCTCGGTCATAAGCAATTACAGCACGGGTGAGATTTATTACGAATCTCTCGGGGCGTTTGCGGTTGCTGCACTGATTGAGGTCGCAATAGGCGTCATTCTGGGATTTTTCACAAATATGTTCGTGTCGATGCTTCTCTACACAGGTGAGATAATGGATATGACAACAGGTCTCGGAATGGCAAAGGTCTACGACCCCGCAACACAGACGCAGCAGGCGATTTTCGGAACCTATCTGAACTATATGTTCATAATTTACTTCTTCATTACCAATTCGCATTTACAATATGTAAGGATATATCTTTTGTCCTATCAGTTCATACCGCTCGGTGCGGACAGCATAAACCCTGATGTATGGTGGATTATCGCCGTGTACTTCGGAAATCTGTTCGTGCTTGCGACAAAGCTTGCGATGCCGATAATAATCGCAGAGGTTATCCTCGAAATTGCCATCGGTATCCTGATGAAAGCCGTGCCGACCATACAGGTAATGACGGTCAACATCCAGCTCAAGCTTCTGGCGGGACTTCTTTTGATATTTGCACTGTCGGTGCCTCTTTCGGACGCTATCGACAGATATATGGGAGATATGCTTGAAAGCGTAGAAGGGCTTTTGCCATACCTTGCGGAGTAGCGATATTTCTCTCTTTAAAGACGGCTTAAAAGGGGGGATTAGTTTATGGCAGACAGCTCAGAAGAAAAAACCGAACAACCCAGCGCCAAAAAGCTAAGGAAAGAGCGTGAGGAAGGTCACGTACCGACCAGCAAGGAAGTCCTTACGGCAGCGTCGGTTGTAATACTGTTTTACTTTCTTAAACTGTACGGCAAGACGATATACTCCACGCTTGAACAGTTCATGGTGAAATACCTCGGTTTTTCAGGCGGGAATGTCGGCACAGCCCAGTGGAGTACCTCTGATGGTGAAATCATCAACATCTTCATAGATGTCGCAAAGGTGGTCATCATCACAGCAGGGCCCCTCCTCGTGATTTCGGCGCTGGTTTCAATACTTGCCACAGGGGTGCAGACAAAATTCCTGTTCACCGCAAAGGCGGCAAGACCGAATTTCGGAAAGCTGAACCCCATAAACGGGATAAAGAATCTCTTTTCAATGAATCAGGTAGTTGAGATTTTAAAATCCCTTCTCAAAATCACAATAATGATTGCGATTATATACACAAAGCTCAAAAGTGAAATCTATACAATCGCAAAATTCTATGACGCAGATGTTTCATCGGGCTTCTGGTATCTCTGCTCGGTGTCGTTTGACATAATAATTACCATAGGCATTGCGTGCGTCGCCATTGCTGCCGTAGACTATATGTACCAGAGATGGAAGTACATAAAAGACCTCCGTATGACAAAGCAGGAAGTCAAGGAAGAATACAAGCAGCAGGAAGGAGACCCGCAGGTAAAGGGCAAGATAAAGCAGAAGCAACAGCAGATGGCAATGGCAAGAATGATGCAGCAGGTTCCGACGGCGGACGTAATCGTCAGAAACCCTACGCACTTTGCAATTGCCCTCAAATATGACAGAACGAAACATTCCGCCCCGATTGTCGTTGCAAAGGGGCAGGACAATGTTGCAATGAAAATAATCGAAATAGCGACGGAACACAACATCGCTATGAGGGAAGAACCCCCGCTCGCAAGGGCACTTTACGCCGAGGTTGACCTCGGAAAGCCCATTCCGCCCGTATACTACGAGGAAGTCGCAACTATTCTTTCGTGGGTGTACAAGCTGGAAAACAGGGGACGTCCCGACTGACGCTTTTTACAGGGGATTTACCCCGAAACAATATTTTTCCGCCAGGTGACTTTCTGCCGTCACGGCGGGTAGTACTGAGGGAAGGAGAACGCAGATGAAAAGAATATTGAATAACAGCGTTGCGGCATTTGTAATTCTCATCGTGCTGCTTATCATCATACCGCTGCCGACGCCAATTATAGATGTAATGCTTGTTATCAATATCGGTCTGTCGCTCATAATTCTCCTCACGACGATGTACATACGTAAAGTCCTCGACTTTTCAATTTTCCCGTCGGTACTCCTCATCACGACGTTGTTCCGACTGGGACTGAATGTATCGACAACACGACAGATTCTCGGTAACGCAGGCAACGCAGGAAAGATAGTACAGACCTTCGGTAACTTCGTTGCGCAGGGAAACCTCGGCGTAGGATTTGTCATCTTCATCATAATCGTAATCGTTCAGTTCCTCGTTATCACAAAGGGTGCGGAACGAGTATCGGAAGTATCGGCACGATTCACCCTCGACGCTATGCCCGGTAAGCAGATGGCTATTGACGCCGACCTCAACTCAGGGCTTATAGATGAACAGCAGGCAAAGGCAAGGCGTGCGGAAATTCAGGCGGAAGCCAATTTCTTCGGAGCCATGGACGGAGCCAGCAAGTTCGTCAAGGGAGATTCGATAATGTCAATCGTTACGGCGGTTATCAACCTTCTCGGAGGGATGATAATCGGGCTTGTCGCAGAGGGAATGGACTTCTCGACCTGCCTGCAGACCTACACGATAGCCACCATCGGAGACGGACTTTGCTCACAGCTCCCGTCACTTCTCATTTCAACCTCAATGGGTATGATTGTAACGAGAACCTCATCGGATAATGACTTCAACACCGATGTTATCAGGCAGTTCTCGAACCAGCCCCGTGTTCTTATGATTGCGGGCGGAGTGCTTATGGTACTTATGTTCATCCCGGGCTTCCCGAAGATAACAATGACCGTTGTCGGCATTATACTCATCGCACTCGGAATTATTCTTCAGCGTAAGCTCCGTGCGGAAAACGAAGTCAGCGAAGTTGAGCGTGAAATGAAACAGAACGCAGAGGCGCTGTCCGAAATGGAATACTACAAGGACATCGACAATGTATACAAGCTCCTCAATGTAGAGCCGATTGAAATGGAATTCGGTTACAGTCTTATTCCGCTTGCCGACGAAAGCTCGGGCGGAACATTCATTGAGCGAGTGGTAATCTTCCGTAAGCAGTTCGCAATAGATATGGGTATGGTATTCCCGTCGGTGCGAATGAGGGATAATCAGAACATCAACCCCAACCAGTATGTAATCAAGATAAAGGGCGAGGCGGTAGCGCAGAGTGAAATCCTCGTTGACCACTACCTTGCACTTGACAGCGGAAATGTGACACAGCAGATTGACGGTATCGACACCATTGAGCCTGCCTTCCACATTCCTGCAAAATGGGTATCCGAGGACAAGAGGGTTATGGCAGATATTGCGGGTTACACGCTTATTGACCCGACATCAGTAATGATAACACATCTGTCCGAGGTTATAAAGGAACACGCACACGAGCTTCTTTCACGTCAGGATGTAAAGACAATGCTCGACAAACTGAAGGAAACAAACCCGTCTATCGTCGAAGATGTAATACCGAATGTAGTTTCGGTTGCATATCTCCAGAAGGTGCTTTCGCTCCTTCTCAAAGAAGGCGTTCCGATAAGGGATTTGCAGACAATCCTCGAAACGCTGAGCGACTATTCAAGTTCGCTCAAGGACATAGACATCACTACCGAGTATGTAAGACAGGCACTCAAGCGTACAATAACGAGAAAATTCAACGACGCGGGACAGATACGTGTACTCACTCTCGACGCAGGGATAGAGAACAAAATCGTGGCGTCGGTGAAGAAATCCGACCAGGGCTCGTACCTTGCGCTTGACCCCGATATGATACAGAATATCGTCAGGGCGACGACCGCACAGATTGAAAAAGTCAGGGAGGTTATTCCGTCGCCGATTATACTCACATCCCCGATAGTGAGAGTATACTTCAAAAAGCTGATTGACCAGTTCATGCCGAACATAACCGTACTTTCGTTCAACGAAATCGACGGCACGGTGCAGATACAGTCAGTCGGAAATATCTCAATTTAACACACAGGGAGGTGACAGCGAAAAATGGCATTTACACCGCAGCAGCTTGTTGAAATAATGAGCAGATACAAGGAAACGGGCGACAAGAAGCTCCGTAACGACCTTGTCATAGGCTACTCGAATGTCGTGAAGTACGCTGTTATCTCGACACGCAATATGTACCAGAAATACGCCGACGCAGACGACATCACAAGCGAGGGTATGCTGGCTCTTATGGCGGCAATCGACAACTTCGACCCGTCAAAGAATGTAAAGTTTGAAACCTATGCGTCGATTAAAGTCCGTGGGGCGATAATCGACTACATCAGAAAGCAGGATGTAATTCCGAGAGGCGTCAGAAAATTCTCAAGGGAAGTCGACGCCACATTCTCACGCCTGTTCAGCGAATTCGGAAGAGAACCTACAAACGCCGAAATCGCCTCAGCTATGGGAATTACCGAAGAAAAGCTCCTCAAGGGGCTTGCGGCATCGGCAGCGGCGGCGTCCTTCTCGTTCGAGGAGATGCTTGAAAGCGGCACAATGTCCTTCGGAGAGGAAAAGGAAAGCGGCGGCACGTGGGAGGTTGAAAAAAATCTCCACACACAGGAAAGAAACAAGATGCTCGCAAAGGCGATAGACGACCTCAACGACCAGCAGAGAACTGTCGTGTCGCTCTACTACTACGAGCAGCTCAGATTTTCGGACATTGCAAAGGTTATGTCCGTCAGCGAATCGAGAGTGTGCCAGATTCACTCAAAAGCGATGATGAAACTGCGACACAGTCTTGAAAGCTATATCAAAGCATAAGGAGGCGGTTTTATGTACAGAGGTTTTTATCTTGCGGCAAACGGAATGATAAACCAGCAGAGAATAATCGACATTATCAGTAACAATGTTGCAAATGTAAATACCGCAGGCTATAAATCCGACACCAGTATAAATACGACTTTTGAGGAAAAGCTCATCCTCATCAGAGAGAAAAACAACAAGACGGGAAATATCGTCTATCGTACTCAGGAAGACACCTACGCAGATTTGTCGCAGGGCTCGTTCGAATACACAGGGCGCCGTCTTGATGTTGCAATAAGGGGAAATGTCTTCTTCAACATCCAGCCGTACAGCCAGCTTTACGAGGATGACGGAGAGGTTCTTCTCACCCGTAACGGACAGTTCAACATCGACAACGAGGGATTTTTAGCCCTCGGAAGTGCAGGGCGTGTTCTCGGCGACGACGGAGAGCCGATACCTCTCGGCACGGCGGATTTCGCCATTGCAGAGGACGGCACGATAAACACCGACGACGGCAGGACATACAGACTCCAGCTCACATATGTAGACTCGGCGCAGGATGTCGAAAAGAAGGGCGACAATATGTTCGTCAACCTTTCGGGAACGAATGACATCCCCGCAGATGAGGATTACCTCATCATCCAGGGCGCATACGAACGCTCAAACGTAGACATCACAGACCAGACGATAGATGTTCTTGCGGCACAGAGAATTTTCGAGGCGTGCAGTACCGCCATGTCGCAGATAGACACCATCAACCAGAAGGCTGCAACAGAGCTTGCACGAATCTAACCACGGCTGACAGGAGATGATATAAAATGACAGTAGGATTTTATTCCGCAGCGGCAGGTACAAAGGCTCATCAGGAGGCTATTGACGTAGTTTCCAACAATGTCGCTAATGTCAACACCGACGGATACAAGGCAATACGCTCATCCTTCAGTGACCTTTTATATACCACAAAGTACAGGAACGAAGAGGTTGAGTTCGGACACGGAACAAAAATCGACAAGACCGACATAATGTTTGAGGTAGGCACACTCAAGGCAACGGGACATCCGCTTGATGTCGCAACGCCGACAGAGGGACTTTTCTCGGTGCAGACACACCTCGGCGACATAAGATACACAAAGAACGGCGCATTCCAGATTACACAGACGGGCGAGGATGAATGGTCGCTCGTTGACGCAAACGGACACTATGTCCTCGACTACGAGGGCAACCCGATTATTGCGGTTTTCGACGAGGCAGGGAACCTTGACGACTCCGCAACCATCGCCCAGGTGGGAGTGTTCAGGTTCGAAAACCCCTACGGCCTTGAAGTAGAGGGCGAAAATTACTTCTACGAAACCCCCGCGTCGGGAGAGGCGATTGCCGACGAAAGCCTCGTCAAGAAGCAGTTCTACCTTGAAGGCTCATCGGTAAACCTTGCAACAGAAATGGTAAACCTCATCAAGTATCAGAGAGCGTTTACATTCAACTCAAAGCTCATACAGACGGCAGACGAAATCGAACAGAGAGTAAATTCTCTCAGAAGATAATCACGGCAAAATTTAATTTAAGGTGGATTGTATATGGCACTCAATAATTTCGATGATCTTAACCCTATGCACATGGATGTTCTCCGTGAAATAGGAAATATCGGCTCGGGTAACTCCGCAACCTCGCTTTCGCAGATTCTTTCAAGTGAAATCGACATAGGCGTTCCCGTCGTGCGTGACCTTGAATATAACGAAGTTATCGACCTCCTCGGCGGGCCCGAGCAGGTTCTCATCGGACTTCTCGTTCGTCTTTCGGGCGACATCAAGGGAATGATGATGTATCTCCTCAAGGAGAATTTTGCGAACAAGGTAACAACCACATTCTACGGCAAGGAAATCACCGATGTACTCCAGCTTGACGAGATGGACCGTTCGGCTATCTGCGAAATGGGAAATATCATGGCAAGCTCGTATGTAAATGCCATTGCACAGCTCACGGGACTTTTTATCGACATTTCCGTGCCTGCATTCTGCGTGGATATGGTCGGTGCGATAATGTCAGTACCTGCGGTTGAATTTGCAGAGGTTTCCGACAAGGTTATCTACATCGACGACAAATTCCAGGTTTCAAACGACGAAATCCGCAGTAATATGATACTTATCCCCGAAATGGAATCACTTGAATTACTATTTTCTAAGCTGGGAGTAGAAATATGAGCACTATAAATGTAGGAATTGCAGACCTCAATGTCTGTACAGCGCCCGATGTGCTTGCGACTTACGCACTGGGCTCCTGCGTCGGAATATGTCTTTACGACAAAAAAACGGGCGTGGCAGGGCTCGCACATATTATGCTCCCGTGGAGCAAGGACGCATCAAAGGCAGACAATATGAGAAGATATGCCGACACGGGCATATGGGAGCTTTGCAACCTTATGAAAAGCAAGGGTGCAAACTTCCCGACGGTTGTTGCTAAAATTGCGGGGGGAGCGCAGATGTTCCAGGCGAACTCCTCTGTATTCAACATCGGCGAAAGAAATGTCGAGGCGGTGAAAATCGTCCTCAGCAAGCTGAACATACCTATCGTTGCGGAACAGACGGGCGAGAATTACGGCCGTACTGTATTCTTCGACGCCGCAACGGGAACTATGCAGGTTAAATGCGCCGCAAGACCGACAATGAACTATTAAAATTACCGAGGGGAATCTTTCTGAAGAAAGGTTCCCCTCGTGCTCCCTTTCAAAGACTTTTAAATCAAAAAACAACCCCATAGGGTATAAATCCCTATGGGGTTGTTTTTAATCTGAAGTTTTGGGAAAGGAGTTTGAGGAAAAACCTTTTTCAAAAGGGTTTTCCTCAATAATTACATCGGAGAGGACAAGAAAGTGAACATAACTATTCCCGAAATGACCATAAGCACAATTCCGAGAACGATGAGAATAGCGTGTCCCGATGCGAGAGTGGAGTAGAAGTCCGTCGGTTTCTGCGGGTTGATGAACAGCTTACACTCGTCGCCCGTCTGAACTGTACAGGGGTTGGAGTAGAAATTCTCCTTGACGGTGTAGTTTACGCCGTTGTAGTAGAATGTATACACGGGGCAGTACATTGTCACCCTGCGGCGATGTCCGTTTGTTTTTCTGTACGAAATTTTCGACAGCACATCGGAGCATATTGCCGTGATTTCGGTGTACGCAATCTTTGAGCGCTTTATCTTGACCGAAATGGGATATACAATCATAATCACGCCGACGATGAAGAATCCCAGCGCTACAATCAGAGGGATTTTGCTTTCAACTATTTCGCCTGCGTTTTCGGGGCCCCACATCAGAAATCCCGAAATTGCCATAATTGTAAGTCCGATAAGGGCGAATACTGCGAGCATAGGCTTTGCACCCGACGCCTGCCCGGGAGCGAGCGCAAACAATCCGACAGACGCAAAGACCAGACCGAACAGGAATATGGACATGTTCGGGTTGATTGAGGCGAAAATGACAATGCCGAGCATACTTCCGAGGAAGATTATCAGGAAGATTATGCCGAGGACTTTTCCGCCCTTGCCTTTTTCTCCGTCTGCTGCGGTATTGAGATTGATGTTCACAGACTCCTGCTGGTGAAGCTCCTGCGCCTTGATGAATTTCTGCTTGAGGTCGTCCATACTTCTTACATCGCTGAAGTCGGAAATCTCACGGTAAGCCGCACTTGAGTCGGCATACGCTTCGGTGTCGGTGACTTTTTTCTCCTCTACGCCCGTGTATTCGTTATATTCGGAGGTTGTCACATATTCCGGGCTGTCGGGATTGAAGTTGTCGTAATCGTTGAAGCTGAGCTGACTTTTCTTTGCACGGTGCAGCTCGTCAATTTCACGGGAAAGGTCGTCTTTTTCGTTTATATCAAGCATTGTTATTCTCCTTTACTTTTTGAGTGTTGAAAGATTGCCCGAGGTTTTGAGTATCTCCACATATATCGATGCGATAAGCTCGTACAGGTCGGGCGGAACGGATTTTCCTACCTTGAGCATTGTGAGGAGTGCCGCCGCACTGTCGTCACGGTAAATCGGAATTCCGCTTTCGTCTGCGAGGGATATTATCTTGTCGGCGATGTGTCCGTGCCCCGACGCAACAACTACGGGGGCGTAGTCTTTGCCGGGAGTGTATTTCAGCGCAACCGCACTGTTCTTTATTTCTTTAGATGCTGACATTAAGACCACTTCTCCTTTCAGTCAGTTTCGGGAACACCTGCGAGAGATTTCTCTTCTTGGTGAGCGTCCCTACCTTTGAGGATTTCACCGAGTAGCCCTTTCCTGCGGCAAGCCTTGCAATCGCCGTCTTGAAATGGCTGTAACTTGATGACATACTCTTGGGGCACATAAGGTTCACGGTAAGCTCGTTGCCGTTGGCGGCGAACATCTCAAGCTCGAAATCACCGACATTTTCGACGGAGAAATCGAGGAGGATATGCGTCCCTCCGCCCGAGCCACCCGTTGAGGATTCGTCGTCGCTGTCTACCCATAATTCCCCGAAGGCACGCTGTTTCTGACCGTTCTCGTCCTCGATTTCAAGCGGGGCGAGGAAGTGCATAAGTGGAGTGAACACTCCCGGAGAAGTCAGGAGCGAGGACATGACATCCTGCTTATTGAACTCCGAAATGCTGTTGAGGGCATTGTCGTCAAGGTTTTTCAGCAGGAAGTTCGTGAACCTTTCCATTGCTGTCGGCTTGTCGTACTTGACATCGGTGTTTTCGAGTATATCCGACAGAACCTCGTTGAGCTTCTGCGCAACGACCATTTTTGTTTCCTCGTCGGGAATGGCGTTGAGAATATCCGAAAGCTGTCCGAGGAGGGAGTTGAGGTCGTGACTCTGCGAAAATCCGCCGAGGATTGTATCAAGACTGTCCATTGCGGAGTCGGGAAGAACGAACGACAAGGTCTGCCGTAGCGAGAAAAGTCCTTCCTGCGAGGAAATATCCGACAAGCCTTCACGCACGGCGTCTGCGTCGGGCATTGCGTCGGCGTTTGAAAGAAGCTGTGAGATTACCGACTTTACCGCCTCTCCGAGAGAAGAGGAGGCGTTATTCCCGAGGAGTGCCGTCTTGACTTCGTCGGGGAATGCGTCGGAGCCTGCAACAAATTCCTTAAACGCAGACGAAAGCTGTGATTTCAGCGCCTCGGCCTCGGCACCGTCGGGAAGAACTATCGAGTCGAGGAGCTTGTTCAGCGAATCCGCCAGCATTGTGGGGTTGTCGTTGAAGCGTGACATATTGTATGTAATCAGCGGGAGCAGGTTTTTCATATCATCTGTAAGAAGGATACTTCCGCTGACGTCTTTTAAAAGTTCCGAAATCTGCGAGCGCAGTTCGGGAAAATTCTCTGCGGCGTCGGGCTGTCTGAGCGCATCGGAGAGATTTTTCAGACTCTCCGAAATCGAGCGTGACGGGTAAAGCTCCTCCGACAGAAATTTAAGCGTGTCGGAAAGCGACTGCAGTATATTGTCATTCGAGGTTGCCGCCGCCGTTGACTTGAGCAGGTTTGCGATACTGCTGCGGACTTCCCCGCCACCGAGCATACCGTCGGACTTTGCGAGGAGATTTCGGAGCATATCGAACACCTCACCCTGAAACAGAGTGGAGTTACCCTCCTGCGAGACAAAATCAGCCGCCAACTGCTCGGAATTGCCGAGCATTATCTCGTTTGCGAGAGAGGTGAGTTCTTCGAGAAGATTTACCCCTCCGCCCGTCCTGAGAGCCGCCAGAACCTCGTCGCTGAGGATTGCCGCCAGCGAGTCCGAGCCTGAAGTGGGGTTCTGCGCCACATTAAGCTCCAGCCCCCTGAGGAGAGTGCCGTCCGAGGCGTCGTCGTTGTGATACTCCTGCGAGGAACGCTCCTGCGAGCTGATGACCTGCGTGGTGTTTGCAAGCTGGAAGGTCTGGTCGGGCGGTAGCTCGACACTCGGTGCGTTATATCCACGAGGCAGCATCGGCGTCGTGATTTGCAGTAAGTCTGCCATAAAAACCTCCTTCCAAAAATTGAGAACATACATTTTGCACAAGCCATAAAATTTTTTGTTGTGTAAAATGTAGAAATCGCCTGAAAAATTTTTAAAAAAAATGTACTTTATTTATATAATATCGCATTTTTCACTTGTAGTAAAGTATTTTTTTTGGTATAATGTATTTAAATAAACCTGTTTTTATGTTAAAAGACAGGGCAAGCAAAAATATCTGAAAAAAGTAGGTGTTATTATGGGTAAATTTGAAGAAGGCATGGAAAGCATGGTTGATATGTATATCTACGAAACAACCACACTTCTTGAACAGCTCGACCAGATTCTCATTAAAACAGAGGGAGCGGGAACCTTTGACAAGGAAAGCATCGACGAGATATTCCGTATAATGCATACCATCAAGGGCTCGTCCGCAATGATGGGACTTGAGAATATGTCATCGCTTGCACACGCTATCGAAGACATGTTCTACATAATCAGAGAAGAAAAGCCCGCAATGGATTCCACAAAGGACCTTTACGAGCTTGTATTCAATGCGTCCGATTTGCTCAAAGCCGAAATCGAAAATCTTCAGGAAGAAGAATATACAGCAACAGACTTCGCACCCTGCCACGACAAAATCAAGGCTTATGTTGAAGTTCTCAAAAACGGCGGAAGTGTTGCGGCATCAGGCGACGCCGAAGCTGCTCCCGCACAGGCTGAAAGCACAGCCGCTTCAAACGCACAGGCAGGCATGGTCAATGTCAAGGTTATCTTCGACGACGACTGCAAGATGGAAAACCTCCGTGCGCTCCTTCTCGTAAATAAAATCCGTGAGGATTGTGAAGTCCTCACCTACGAGCCTGCCGATATCGAGTCCAACACAGACTCGGCAAAGGTTATCGTAGAAAACGGATTCTTCGTACACTTCAAGGCTATCGACGGCAACGACGCAGTTGTTATCAGCGGCATTGAAGAGGCTCTCAACGTTAAGTCCTACGAAATTCTTGAGAGCGAGGAAGTTCCTGCTCCCGCACCTGCATCGGCAGAGGAAGCTCCCAAGGCTGAAACAGAGGATGCTCCCGCATCTGCAGCGGCAGAGGAAGCACCGAAGGCGGCTGCTCCCAAGGCTGAGGACAGCAAGAAATCTGTTGAGCAGATTAACAATATGCTCCAGAGCAAGTCAGGTGGCGGAAAGCAGAGTCTTATTTCCGTAAACCTCAACAAGCTCGACCAGCTTCTCGATATGGTCGGCGAAATTGTTATCACAGAAGCTATGGTAACAGGCAACCCCGACCTCAAGGGACTCCAGCTTGACAACTTCCAGAAGTCAGCTCGTCAGCTCAGAAAGCTCAACAGCGAACTTCAGGATATCGTAATGTCAATCCGAATGGTACCCCTTTCGGGAGCGTTCAATAAGATGACAAGAATTGTCCGTGACATGAAGGTAAAGCTCAACCGTGACGTAAACCTCGTATTCGAGGGTGAAAACACAGAGGTTGACAAGTCGGTTATCGACAACCTCAACGACCCGCTTATGCATATGGTTCGTAATGCCGTTGACCACGGTATCGAAGAAAATGTACAGGACAGAATAGACGCAGGCAAGGACCCCGTGGGTACAGTAAAGCTCTCGGCTTACAACTCATCGGGAGAGGTTATCATTGTCGTATCCGATGACGGTACGGGAATGAATGCCGAAAAGCTCCTCAACAAAGCGGAGAGAAACGGCATCCTCACAAAGCCCAAGGAAGAGTATACAGAGCGCGAAGCGTTCCAGCTCGTTATGGCACCGGGATTCTCGACAAACGAAGTCGTTACGGAATTCTCAGGCCGTGGCGTCGGTATGGACGTTGTAAAGAAGAACATCGAAAAGATAGGCGGTACTGTTTCCGTTGAAAGTAAACTCGGAGAGGGTACACAGTTCATCATCAAGATTCCGCTGTCGCTTGCAATCGTTGACGGTATGGAGCTTGGTGTAGGACAGTCAATCTTCACAGTTCCGATAAACTCAATCAAGGAGAGCTTCAAGCTCAAGGAGAGCCAGCTCATCCACGATACAGACGGAAACGAAATGATAATGATAAGAGGAGAATGTTACCCTCTCATCAGACTTTATTCCATCTACGACCTCAAGCCGACATACGAAAATATCTATGACGGCATCATAATCCTCGTTGAGTCGGAAGGAAAGAGCGCTTGCATCTACGCCGACGAGCTTATCGGTGAACAGCAGGTAGTAGTAAAGCCGTTCCCGTCAATGTTCAACGACTTCAACATCAAGCAGAACGGTATGTCGGGATGTACAATCCTCGGCGACGGTAACATCACAATCATCCTTGATGTAAACAACATCATCACTAATTTCTAAGCGAGGGGGCTGAACCATAATGGAAGAAATCTATAACGAAAGCAGCAACATCGCTGTTGAAGGCGGAGAGATATTACAGTTTGAAATCGATGACGCAATATACGGAATCGAAATACAGTACATAACGGAAATCATCCAGATTCCCCAGATAACAATCGTGCCCAAGGTGCCCGATTATATCAAGGGTGTTGTAAACCTTCGTGGTAAGGTAATCCCCGTTATGAGCGTAAGAAGACGTTTCGGCAAGGAGGAAATCCCCTTCGACGACAGAACGTGTATCGTCGTTATCTCGTGGGAAAACCTCGCTGTCGGTCTTATCGTTGACGGCGTAAGAGAAGTAGCTCAGATAAAGCCCGAGGAAATCTCGCTTACACCTAACTATAAGAATGTAAACACAAATAAGTACATAAGATATATTATCGAGTCGGGAGACGAGATAAAGCTTCTCCTCAACTGCGAAACTCTGATAATGGAGAGGTAATCATATGTTACAGTTACGCGATGACGATTTCTGGCGCATCGTAAAATTCATCAAGGCAAATTACGGGATAAACCTCGAAAAGAAAAGGGTTCTTGTCGAAGGCCGTCTGACAAATATGGTCAACAAACTGGGTTATACCGATTTCAAGACCTACCTTGACAGCGTCCTGAACAACACAAACTCCGTTGAGTTTGAGAAGTTCGTCAACAAGCTGACGACAAACCACACCTTCTTCATGCGTGAGCCTGAGCATTTTGAATTCTTAAAATCCGAAGTGCTTCCGCACATAGAACGCACAGTAAGAGATAAAGACGCCCGTATATGGTGTGCAGCTTCTTCCACAGGGCAGGAGCCGTACACGCTGGCAATGACAATCGACGAATATTTCGGCGTCAGACGGGACGGCTGGGACCTTAAAATCCTTGCGACCGACATATCGACAGATGTCCTCAAGAAAGCGTACGAGGGCATATACACAGTTGAAATGATGGCGGATGTTCCTCCCGCATGGATAAAGAAATACTTTGTCAAGCTGGACAGCGAACGCTATCAGGTGTGCGACCGTATGAGGCGTGAAATCGTGTACCGTCAGTTCAATCTTATGGACCCGATTTCGTACAAGAAGCCTTACGACCTTATAAGTTGCCGCAATGTAATGATATATTTCGATGCGGACACCAAAAACGCCCTCATAGACAGACTCTATGACGCACTGAAACCGGGCGGATACCTTTTTATAGGGCACGCAGAGAATATTTCGAAGGCGACAAGATTCCAGTGCATACAGCCGGCGATTTACCGCAAACCGCTATAACCTATATAAAGACAGGTAAAACAAATGTTAGAAGATAAAGAAATCAAGGTACTTGTTGTTGATGACTCAATACTTTTCCGTGAAACGCTGTCAAAAATGCTCAGCGAAAAGCGTGGGATAACAGTTGTCGGTACAGCAGGCGACGCATACGAGGCGAGCGAGAAGATAGTACAGCTCCAGCCTGACGTTGTGACGCTCGACTTTGAAATGCCGAAGATGAACGGGATAGAGTTCCTCAAAAGGCTTATTCCGCAGTATCCCGTACCCGTAATAGTAGTGTCTTCAATGACGATAAACGTATTCGAGGCGTTATCTGTCGGTGCGGTTGACTTCATAAAGAAGCCTACCGTGAAATCTCCCCGTGACCTCATGGATTTCTCCTATGAGCTGGGAAGAAAAATCACCGCCGCAAACGGCGCCCGTGTAATACAGAAAACAGCGTCGGCACTTGCCCCGAAATCTGCTGCGGCAGCTCCCGCACAGACGACGGCAAGCGCATCTACGCCGATAACATACAGGAACAAAGACCTCGTAATCGCGCTCGGTGCCTCAACGGGAGGGCCTGACGCATTACAGACGGTTCTGCAGGGTATGCCTGCAAACAGCCCTCCGATAATAATCACACAGCATATGCCCGCAGGCTTTACAAAAATGTATGCGGAAAGAATGAACCGTTGTTGTGCGATTGAAGTGAAGGAGGCCGTTGACGGAGATGTACTCCGTCCGGGACTTGCAATTATCGCTGCGGGTGACTATCATTTGCAGCTCAAGAAAAATTCGACAGGGTACTATGTATCTTCCCGACAGGGAGAGAGGGTATCGGGTCACTGCCCGTCGGTTGATGTGATGTTCACATCAGTGGCGGAGGCTGCAGGAAAAAATGCAATAGGCGCTATCCTTACGGGAATGGGCGCAGACGGCGCAAAGGGACTTCTTCTTATGAGGAAGGCGGGCGCATACACTATCGGTCAGGACGAGGCAACCTGCGTGGTTTACGGAATGCCGATGGTAGCGTTCACGGGAGGAGCTGTATGTCAGCAGGCTCCCCTCGGCAAGATTGCCGATATTATCAACAAGCGTGTCAGTCAGCAGTAAGAGAGGAATGTGAATGATGAACAACGACGGAAACATGATGTTCAGCGAGCTTGAGGGGAAATACCTCATCTTCATGTCGGCAGAGCAGAAATATGCCTTTTCGATAACCTGCGTAAACAGCATCATCGAAATGCAGAGCTTTACAACGGTACCCGAAAGTCAGGAATATTTCAAGGGAATTATAAATCTCCGTGGCTCGATTATACCGCTCGTTGATGTAAGACTCCGTTTCGGTAAGCCTGAGGCGGAATATACATCGAGAACCTGCATCATCGTTGTCGATATAGGCGGAATGGAAATAGGCTTTATCGTCGACACGGTAGAGGCTGTTCTTGACATCAAAAAAGACCAGATTTCTCCCCCGCCGACGATAACACTCGACAGGTCGGGAAGATATGTCACGGGTATCGCAAAGCTCGATGCGGATATTATACTTCTCCTTAATCAGCAGAAGATGTTCAGCAAGGACGAAGTGGACAATATGAAAAAAGCATTATAAAGAAAAGCACGGTTATAATACCGTGCTTTTTTGCGTAACACGGCGGAATTTCCCCGAAAAATGCACAAATACCATATTATTACATTGAATTAAAACAGAAAGTATGTTATACTATTTTAATAGGATTTTATGAAACCAAGCTGAATTTTCTGAAAGGAACAATATATTATGGCGGAACTGATTTACAACAGCCAGGGGCGTTTGCTTTTCACAGAAGAAATGAAAAAGGAATACACCATTCTTTTTCCGCAGATGTTGCCCATTCATTTTCAGTTTCTTGAAAAGACATTCATCAATCACGGATATAAGGTGGAGCTTTTAAAGACCACACACCGTCAAATTGTCGACGAGGGGCTCCGAAATGTTCACAACGACACCTGCTATCCCGCACTTCTCGTTATCGGGCAGATGATGGACGCTCTCAAATCGGGAAAATACGACATAAACAAGACCGCCCTGATGATAACACAGACGGGTGGCGGTTGCCGTGCGTCGAACTATATCAATCTTCTTCGCCGTGCCCTCAAGAATAACGGTATGGAGCAGGTTCCCGTAGTATCCTTCAACCTGCACAATATGGAGAAGAATCCCGGGTTCAAGTTCACCCTCAAGCTCACATACGAGCTTGTAGCGTCGGTGTGCTACGGTGACCTTCTTATGTGGATAGGAAATCAGGTGCGCCCGTACGAAGTCAACAAGGGCGATACCGATAAGCTCATACAGAAGTGGGTTGACTACCTCTGCTCAGGGCATATCAGTATGGTCGATTTCAAGAAGAACGCACGCAAAATCATAAAGGATATGGAGGATATTCCCGTTACCGACGAGGAGAAAATCCGTGTCGGAATTGTCGGGGAAATCTACATCAAGTACGCACCTCTCGGAAACAACTGCCTTGAGGAATTCCTCAACAGCGAGGGGGCAGAGGTTGTTGTACCCGGACTTCTCGACTTCGTTATCTTCATGTGCGACCACCATGTTGTAGATACACAGCTTTACCATGTGCGCTACGCAAAGGGCTTTGCCTCGGCGGCGCTCAAGAAGTTCCTCATAAGCGTGCAGAACCAGATAATCTCCGTTTGTAAGGAGAGCAGGTTCCGTGCACCGCAGGCATTCGAAAAAACGAAGGAGCTTTCACGCCCGTTCGTTTCACCCGCAAACAAGATGGGCGAGGGCTGGCTCCTCACCGCTGAAATGGTCGAGCTCATACATTCGGGTGTTGAGAATATCGTCTGCGCACAGCCTTTCGGTTGCCTCCCGAACCACATTGTAGGTAAGGGTATGATAAGAAAAATCCGCAACACATTCAACAACGCAAATATCGTCGCTATCGACTATGACCCCGGCGCTACGAGAGTAAACCAGGAAAACAGAATAAAGCTGATGCTCTCAACCGCAAGGGACAGACTGAACGAGCGCCGATAATATAACAGCACATTATTTTTGGAGGGGTTTTAATCATGATGAGTAAAAAGGAGTTTCTTTCACAGATAAAGAACAATCTTTACACAGATTCAAAGGTATCTCTGAAAGACGCTACAACACACCAGCTTCACAGCGCCGTTGCAAGAGCTGTAATGGCAGACATTATGCCCGAATGGATAAAGAGCGAAAAGCGTCACGCATCAGGAAGACGTGCGTACTATCTTTCTGCTGAATTCCTTATGGGTCGTGCGGTTTTCAACAACCTCTACTGTGCAGGACTTCTTGACACAGCAAAGGAAATCTTCGAGGAAAACGGCCTTGACCTCAACGCTCTCGAGGATATCGAGGACGCAGCTCTCGGAAACGGCGGTCTTGGAAGACTTGCGGCTTGTTTCCTTGACAGTGCGGCTTCACAGGATATTGCACTCAACGGTTACGGAATAAGATACCGCTACGGACTTTTCAAGCAGTACTTTGAAAACGGTTTCCAGAGAGAGACTGCTGACAAGTGGCTCCATCAGGGAATAGATTCGTGGAGTATCCGCTGCGAAAGCGACTCTGTACGCATTGACTTTGCAGACCAGTCTGTAATGGCAGTACCCTACGATGTTCCGATAATCGGTTATAACAGAAAGTCGATAAACACACTCCGTCTCTGGCAGGCAGAGGGTATGGACGAATTCAACTTCACTGACTTCGACAACCAGAAGTACATCGACGCATCTGCACACGCTGTACTCGCAGAGGCTATCAGTAATGTACTTTACCCCAACGACAACTCCGAACAGGGACTTATGCTCCGCCTCAAGCAGCAGTACTTCTTCTCAAGCGCATCACTCCAGGATATCGTGAGAAAGTACAAGGCAAAGCACGGCTCAAACTTCAAGAAGTTCCCCGAGCTTTATGCAATCCAGCTCAACGACACACATCCGACAGTGTCCATCCCCGAGCTTATAAGAATTCTTATGTTCAACGAGGGTATGGGCTTTAACGAGGCATTTGAAATCGCACAGAAGACCTTCAACTATACAAACCACACAGTTATGGCTGAGGCTCTCGAAAAGTGGGGAAGCGGTCTCTTCCGCAAGGTTATTCCTACAATTTACGATATTATCGGTCTTATCGACGCAAGACTCCGTGCTGACATGAAGAAGGCAGGCAAGTCTGACGAAGAAGTGAACTCGATGGCAATTCTTCAGGGCGACCGTATCCATATGGCGAATATGGCAGTGTACGCATCATCACACACAAACGGCGTTGCGGCTCTCCACACAGAAATCCTCAAGAACGATGTTCTCAGAGACTGGTACTCTGTATACCCTGAGCGTTTCCAGAACAAGACAAACGGTATCACACAGAGAAGATGGCTCGGACTCTGCAACACACAGCTCTCCGACCTCATCACAGAAAAGCTCGGCACAGACGAGTGGGTTACAAACCTCGATATGCTCAAGGGACTTGAAAAGTTTGTTGACGACGAGGATACAATCCAGAGATTTGCAAACATCAAGCGTGAAAAGAAGCAGGAGCTTGTTGAGTACATCGGAAAGATGGAAAACTACTGGATTAACCCGAACTTCATGTTCGACATCCAGGTAAAGCGTCTCCACGAATATAAAAGACAGCTCCTCAACGCATTCGCAATCCTCGATATCTACTATCGCCTAAAGGAAAACAGCCTCCACAACTGGCACCCGACAATGTTCATCTTCGGTGCGAAGGCTGCACCTGCTTACCGCAGAGCGAAGGGTATCATCAAGTTCATCAACGAAATCGCAAAGAAGGTCAATACAGACCCCGAAACAAACGACAGACTCCAGGTGCTTTTCGTACAGAACTACAATGTTTCCTATGCTGAAAAGCTCATCCCCGCAGCAGATATTTCAGAGCAGATTTCAACAGCCGGTCTTGAGGCTTCGGGAACAGGTAATATGAAGTTCATGCTCAACGGTGCTGTAACCCTCGGAACATGGGACGGTGCAAACATCGAAATCGCTCAGGAAGCAGGCGAGCAGAACGAATACATCTTCGGCGCAAGAGTTGAAGAAATCAACTCCCTCAAGGGTCGTTATCGTCCCAAGGAGGATTACTACTATGTCAACGAACGCCTCAAGAGAGTTATCAACACTCTCGTTGACGGAACATTCAACGACGGCGAAACAGGTATGTTCGGTGAGCTTTACTGCGCACTCACAAACGGCTTCAGCTGGCACGCACCCGACAACTATTTCATCTGCCGTGACTTCGATGACTATGTAAATGCAAAAATCCGTGCAAACCAGGATTACAACAACGAAAGAAGAAACTTCCACAAGAAGTGCTGGATGAACATCGCAAACGCAGGCAAGTTCTCATCAGACAGAACTGTCAAGGAGTATGCGGAAGAAATCTGGAAGATATAACGGCGAGGCGCCGCAGCCAGCAGGGAGCCCCTGCGGGCAAGCGTGACGCACGGATAAAACAGATTTACTTTATCCGCTCGGTGACGGTACGAATGATAGACTAAAATTAAAGGGTACTGAAAATTTTTCGGTACCCTTTTATATTTATCGCAGAGAGTTTCGCACTCTGCGGAGTGCGACCTACTTTCCGTGTGAGGCAAGTTTTGTCAAGGGGATTGCGCTCTGCGGAGCGCTTTCGCTCGCGCAATACTGCGTATTGCTCCCGCGACCTACTTTTTGTTTCGCAAAAAAGTAGGCAAAATGCGACTGCTCGCCGCAGAGGCTACATTTTCCCCGCCGACGTTGCGGCGGTTGAAAATGTTGTCATTATATCCGTGCGGGATAACAAATGTCCCGCGCCATTAGCTAGCCCTGCCAATGCGCCCGCACGGAGTATTTTCAGCCCGCACTAATTTTTCTTGCCGACTAGCAAGAAAAACCGATGCGACTGATTAAATCGCATAAGAGAGATAACTCCCGATAAAATATTTTTTTACTGCCTCTTGCGGAAAAATATACAACGATTTTTTGTTAAAGTGAGCGTATGCGAACGGTATCACAAAAAATCGTAAGCCCTCTGCAAGAGTGTGTCTTTGATACTTTCTGCACAAGCAGAAAGTATGTATCCCTCTGCGATGGTTAAATAAAAAAAGAGTGGAGATTTCTCTCCACTCTTTTGTGTATCAAGCAGTAATTACTTGAGTTCAACTGTAGCGCCAGCAGCTTCGAGCTTTGTCTTGAGCTCGTCAGCTTCAGCCTTTGAAGCGCCTTCCTTGATAGCCTTAGGAGCTGCTTCAACGAGTTCCTTAGCTTCCTTGAGGCCGAGACCTGTGATTTCCTTAACAGCCTTGATAACGTCCATCTTCTTGTCACCGAATGAAGCAAGAACAACGTCGTATTCAGACTTTTCTTCAGCAGCGCCAGCGCCGCCTGCAGCAGGAGCAGCAGCTGCAACAACAGCAGAAACTCCGTACTTTTCCTGGATGCCTTCTACGAGCTCAGAGAGTTCGAGGATTGAAAGTGCGTCAATAAGATCAAGAATATTTGTAATTTTCTCAGATGCCATGATAATAATTCTCCTTTTAATTTATTATGTGCTATGCACACTTGATTTTTTGCGGTACTATGCCGCATTTGTCTGCGTTTTTATTGCAATTATGCAACTTCTTCGCTGTTCTTCTTGTCCACGAGAGCCTGAAGTGTAGCTGCGAGGTTCTGCATAGGAGCCTGGAGTGAACCGAGGAGCTGTGCAAGAAGTGTCTCTCTCGAAGGAATCTTTGAGAGTGCTACAACGCCCTTTGCGTCGTAAAGCTCGCCGTCAACATAACCAGCCTTGAGAATGAACTTCTCACCGTTGTACTTCTCAGCGTACTTACCGAGAATTCTTGCGGGTGCTGTCTGGTCGTCAGCTGTTATTGCGAGAGCAGTTGTTCCTGAAAGAACGTCACAGAGTCCGTCAAGACCTGCTTCCTTGAATGCGAATTCAAGAATCTTGTTCTTTTCAACTGTGTAAGTTACACCTGCTTCTCTGAGCTCCTTTCTGAGCTTTGTATCGTCTTCAACCGAGATACCCTTGTAGTCTACGAGGACACCTGCTGTTGAACCCTTGAGAGCTTCAGTAAGAGTGGCAACCTTTGCCTTCTTTTCTTCAAGAATCTTTGCGCTTGGCATAATCATTTCACCTCCGATTAATTTTTCAACCAATCGTTCCAAAAAAAGAAACCCTTTTTATCACAAAGACAAAAAGGGTGAAATGTCATTTCATTTCTTCCTCGGCAGGATTTACTGCGTAAAATACGCACACCGGCTGTCTTTGGAATACGATAGCTTAATTATTATAATACAACACAATGGGTTTGTCAAGTGTTTTTTCTGATTTTTTACAGAGTTTCGATATTGAGAAGTATTTCTATTATCTCTATACCTATAAGAATGAGTATCGGGATTGACGTCATTGCAATCTTTGCACCACGGTTTCGCTGAAGCTCCGTCTTTTTGGGGAGCTTGTATATTCCCTTTATAAGAGCGATTATCGCCATAAAGATGAATATGACCGCACCCGCAAACATCCAGATGAAGTATATCGTGTCGCCGACGGTTTCATTGGACTGGTAAATCAGCGACATAAGCGAGAGCATACCGTTTCCGACGGAGTGCATTACAATTGCGGGAATGAGCGAGTTTGCCTTCACCGTTGTGAGAGCAACAATCACTCCGAAACAGGTAGCGCCGATGAACTGCGAGAGATTTCCGTGGAAAAGTCCGAAAAGTATAGCCGACATAATGATACCGAAACGGACATTGAAGCGTGAGAGATTTTTGAGCACAAAGCCACGGAACAGAATTTCCTCGAAAATCGGGGCAAGAATGACGGAGTATATCGTCATGACCGCAGTTTCAAATGCGGTTACGGGTTCTTCGTCCGTGCCGAGCATTGTCAGGTCGAAAATGTTAAGTCCCGATTCGGTTATGATGAGAACAAAGAATTCCACTGCCTGCCACGCAAGAATGAAGGCTATTCCGAACAGAAGAAATCCGACCGAAAAGGTCTTCGTCGTGAAAAGCGGTTTGAGGCGCATATTCGTCAGCTTTGAGCCGAGCAGAGAACCGCCGAACTCACAGCAGACATAGATTATTACCATCGCTATCGATATGTAGGTGTTCACCGTAAGCTCAGGGATGCCCATACCGTCGGTGACGGATTCGATTATACCCATTGCTATGAACAGGAAGAGCATCATAGCGCCGAATACGCCGAGAAGTATTCCGCCCGTGCAGTTGTAGAAACGCTTGATGAACTTGCGTTCCTCGGGGCGTGGAATCAGGGGTATTCCGTTTTCCTGCACTGCCACAGCGGGAGACGGCACATACTGAGGCTGTCTGTAATACTGCGGTGGCGGAGCGTACTGCGGAGGCACCTGCTGATTATAACGGTACTGCGGAGCCTGTGCGTACTGCTGTGGCTGACCGTAGGGATTGTTTGCGTAGTACTGCGGGGGAGGAGCCTGTCGCACTCCCTGATTAGCGTAATATTGCGGGGGAGGCGTCTGCTGCACACCCTGATTAGAGTAGTACTGCGGAGGGGGCGTCTGCTGCACTCCCTGATTAGCATAATACTGCGGGGGAGGGGGTGGCGGAGCGACCTGCGGCTCAGGCGTTTTCGGGATGAAAGTGCCTTCGCCGTTATTATTGAAGTTATTATCCATCAGCGTTTTCCTTTCAGAAAATAAATATACAGATATATTGTATCTCAAAAACCGTATATTGTCAATCTTCGGGTGTTTTTGCAAGATTGCGTTTCGCCCTTGCAATCCGGCGTGTTTTGGTGTAATATAAATAGTGTATGACTGAATTTTAATCTTTGGAGGATTTTTATATGGATTTGATAGCTAAACGCCCCAACGGTACACAGGATATGTTGCCATCACAGGCAAACAAGTGGCACACGGTAGAAAAGATTGCAAAGGACACAGCAGGGAAGTACGGTTTCAAGGAAATCCGTTTCCCGATGTTTGAGGATACCAACCTTTTCAAGCGCTCGGTAGGAGATACAACCGATGTTGTGCAGAAGGAAATGTACACCGTTACGGCAAAGGGCGACAGCTCGTTCACACTTCGTCCCGAGGGTACTGCGGGTACAGTCCGTGCGGTGCTCCAGAACGGACTTCTCAACGAGGCTCTCCCCCAGAAGCTGTTTTATGTGATTTCCTGTTTCCGTCACGAGAGGGCGGAGAAGGGAAGACTCCGTGAATTCCATCAGTTCGGTGCGGAGATGTTCGGAAGTAAGTCGGCGCTTGCAGACGCCGATGTAATCGCACTCGCAAAGGGCGTTCTCGACAGATTGGGCATTGCCGATGTAAAGCTCTGCATAAACTCAATCGGCTGTCCCGAATGTCGTGCAAGATACCTCGACGCACTGCGTGAGTATTTCCGCCCGCATTCTGACGAACTCTGCGAAACCTGTCTCTCACGACTTGAAAAGAACCCTATGCGTATCCTCGACTGTAAGAGCGAGATATGCTCGGGCTTTGCTAAGGACGCACCGATGATACTGGACTACCTCTGCGACGATTGTAAGGAGCACTTCGAAACCCTCAAGACAAGCCTTACCGAAAGAGGAATTGTATACCACATCGACCCGAAGATTGTAAGAGGACTTGACTACTACACAAAGACGGTATTCGAATTTGTGACATCGGGAATAACAATATGCGGAGGAGGACGCTACGACGGGCTTGTTGAACAGCTCGGAGGGCCTGTGACTCCCGCACTCGGCTTTGGCATGGGACTTGAGAGAGTTATTCTCACAATGGAGGAGCAGGGTTGCGACTTCCTTGACCCCGACACCTGCGACCTTTACATTGCGTCAATGGGAGAGAATGCGGAGCATAAGGCGGTTGCCCTTGCGACAACTCTCCGTGACGAAGGCTACTGGGCAGAATACGATGTCATGGGCAGAGGGCTCAAGGCACAGATGAAATACGCCGACAAGATAAACGCAAAGTTCACCCTTGTACTCGGCGACAACGAGCTTGAAACAAACAGCGCAAAGCTCAAGAATATGAAAACGGGAGAGGAATTCCCCATTACACTCGGCGATAAATTCCTCGACACATTCTCCGACCTGCTTTTAGGCAATATGTTTGAGGATGTACTCGGCTAAATAAAACTACGGACGGAGGGAGAAGATGAAACTCATAAAGGCGTTTCAGCGTACGCTTTTTGTACTGCTGAAGGTGACTTTCATAGTTGCGTTGTTTCTGATTTTCTTCTATATCTACCGCCCCGAAAGCCTCGAACTCCAGCGGGGGTTCAACCGTGTTTCAGCGATTATCTCCTCGACCTTCATCGTGGTGTGCTATATGATGCTCCGTGTGTACGGTGGATTGTCATTCGGGCACGCAAGCACGAGGGAGATTGTATTCTCCACCGTTATGGCAACGGCGATAACCGACGCCGTGACATATATACAGTTCTGTATCATGGAAAAGAATGTGATGAGCCTGTGGAGGCTTGTTGTAATCTTTATATGCCAGTGTGTTGCGACGGTAATCCTGATAAAGCTTGGCAACGATATGTACAGCGGAATAAATCCGCCGAAAAAACTGCTGATAATACACAACGACGACGAAAAATGCAGACTCGTTATAAAGAAGCTCGAAAGCTACCGTCACCGATTTGAGATAATGAAGGTGATGAAATCGGGCGAGGAGGAAATGCACCGCTCGATACGCTCGGCAGGGGCGGTTATGATGATAGACCTTGCACCCGAAACGGAAAGCTACATCTGCGAATACTGCTACAAGAGGGGAAAAGATGTCTATCTCTCCCCGTCGATTGCGGATATTCTCGTGAACTCCGCACGGCACGAAATGTTCGACGATGTGACGATGCTCAGATACAAAAGCAAGGGTCTTTCGTTCGAGCAGAGATTTTACAAGCGTGCCTGCGACCTGATAATCTGCGTGCCGATGGCGATAATTCTTCTGCCTCTTATGATACTTGAGGCGGTTGCAATAAAGCTCGAAGACGGCGGAAAGGTATTCTACAAGCAGGAGAGGACAACAATCGACGGCAGGGTGTTCAATGTACTGAAGTTCAGAACGATGGTTGAGGACGCCGAAAAGAACGGCGCTGTCCTTGCGGCTAAAGACGACGACAGAATTACAAAGGTCGGCGGCTTTTTAAGAAAGACGAGGCTTGACGAAATCCCGCAGCTGCTGAACATAATCGCAGGGGATATGAGTATCGTAGGGCCACGCCCTGAAAGGCAGGAGCTGAATGAGGAGTACGAAAAGGGCCTCCCCGAATTTTCGTACAGGCTGAGAGTCAAGGCAGGGCTTACGGGTCTGGCGCAGATAGAGGGAAACTATAACACCTCCCCGAAGGACAAGCTCACCCTTGACCTGATGTATATCGAGAACTATTCTCTCAAGCTGGATTTCAAGATTATGCTCCGTACACTTGTGGTAGTGTTTCTTCCCCATAAATCCGACGGAGTATGAGTTTTCAACAGCATTACGGTTGAAAAGTAGTTGAAAATGTTGAAAACCTTGCAATCTGCTTTGTGATTTTCGGTGAATGATATGAAAATATCCCTGAAAAACGCAGGTTTTTCCACTTATTCCACATAGTTTTCAACCTTTCGTATAATTATACGAGGGGTAAACAGTAAAATATTTCATATCGTGAACGGACGACAAAAACAAAAAGCCACGGAGATATTCCGTGGCTTTTATGACTGAATTTTCTGCGTCTGTGCGACTAAACTGTAATGTAGTTCTTCTTGCACATTCCCACAAGCTCAAGCGCCATTTTAGCGGAAACGAGCGAGAATGCAACGATGCCTACAATCATAAGTGCTTTGAAAAGTCCTTTCATGATAAAACCCTCCCGAACTTACTTGTTAAGTACAGTATACCACATTTTTTGAAAAAAACAATACCCTTTTACCATGAAATGTGGTATACTGTATTTATTATTTCAATAAAGAAAAGACTGGTTGTTATTTATGGATAAATATAAAAAATTAGCCTCCAACACGATAATATTCGCCATAGGCTCGTTCGGTGCAAAGATAATAAACTTCCTGCTCACAAGACTGTATACGAGCTATATGAACTCGGATATGTTCGGCGTGAAGGAGCTTATCGAAATCACCGCAAACTTCATAATCCCGATAGTGACATTTTCAATCGCCGAGGCGATAATCCGCTACGGGCTGAAAAACGAATACAACAAGAAGGAAATCTTCTCGACGGCGGTGTTCACCGTTCTCGGCGGGCTGGGAATTTTAGCTCTTCTGACGCCACTGTTCAACTTCATTCCCTACCTTGACGGCTACGGCTTCCTGCTGTACCTGTATGTGTTCTGCTCGTGCTTCCGTTCGATATGCTCGAATTTTGTCCGTGCAAGAGGTATGGTAAAGCTGTTCTCCCTCGACGGAATTCTGGCGACGCTCTCGCTTCTGATATTCAATCTTATCTTCATTGCGGCTCTCGGAATGGGCGTAAAGGGATTTCTCATCTCGGTCATTCTTTCGGACTTCTGTTCGGGAATGTTCCTCACCGTTGTCGCAAAGCTGCACAAATTCCTGTCGCTTAAATCCTGCAACAAGAAAACCTTTGTGATGATGCTTAAATTCTCGCTGCCGCTTGTTCCTGCGGCGCTCCTCTGGATTGTCACGGGCTTTTCGGACAGACTTCTCATACGCTATATGGACGGTCCCGAGGGGCTTGTCGGCGGTTCCGCCAACGGAATTTACACGGGTGCTTCAAAAATCCCGAACCTCATTGCGATGATTTCGACGATTTTCTATCAGGCGTGGAATATGTCCTCGATTATGGAGAGCTCGTCGGAAGACCTCCCGAAATTCTACACGAAGATATATGCCGCATACGAGTCGATACTCTGCATAGCGGCGTCGTTCCTGATAGCGCTTGTAATACCGCTGTCGAAAATTCTTCTGAACATAAAGAAGTTCCCCGAGTACAGCACCTCGTTCAGATACACGCCCGTGCTTGTAATGGCGGTGCTGTTCATGTGCCTGTCGCAGTTCCTTTCGAGCGTGTACAACACACGGAAAAAGACGAAGAACTCCTTTGTGACGAGCCTTATAGCCGCAGTTGTCAACATCGGGCTGAATTTAATCCTCATCCCGAAGTTCGGAATACAGGGCGCAGGTGTTGCAACGCTTGCAAGCTATTTTGCCTGCTATGTTGCACGAATAATCGACGCACGCAGGTATATTCCGTTTAAGGTTGACCTGCTCAAGACCGCTATGAACACGCTTGTCCTCCTCGGAATGTGCGGGGTTATCGTGTTTATGCCGAACGGCTGGATAGACTACCTCATCGCAGGTGTATGCTTTATCACCATTGCGAACTTCGGTGCGGTTATACGCACTGTCAAGAGGGTGCTGAAAAAGCGGTGAGGCGGTGAGCCGCCGCTGGCAAGCGCACCGTTGCTGACGGAGTAAAACAAAGTTTTTGGCACGGTAACGGTACAAGTTATAAGCTATAATTAAAAGGGTACTGAAAATTTTTTCGGTACCCTTTTTTGCGGTGAGTCACCGCAGAGGATATACTTTCTGCTTGTGCAGAAAGTATCAAAGACACACTCCTGCGGAGAGCTTACGATTTTTTGAAATACCGTTCGCATACGCTCACTCTGACAAAAAATCGTTGTATATTTTTCCGCAAGAGGCAGTAAAAAAATATTTTATCGGGAGTTATCTCTCTTATGCGGTTTAATCAGTCGCATCGGTTTTTCTTGCTGGTCGGCAAGGTAGATTAGTGCGGGCAGAGAATACTCCGTGCGGGCGCATTGGCAGGGCTAGCTAAGGGCGCGGGACAATTGTTCTCCCGCACGGATATAATGACAACATTTTCAACCGCCGCAACGTCGGCGGGGAAAATGTAGCTCTCTGCAAGAGTGTGCCTTTGCCTACTTTCCGCACATACGGAAAGTAGGTCGCGGGAGGGGCAACGCCCCGCGAGCGAAAGCGGCGAGGCGCCGCCGCCGAGCCATATTCCAAACATAAAAGGGTACTGAAATTTCTCCAGTACCCTTTTTATTTTAATTTATTTCGGCACAACATTCGTACCGTCACCGAGCGAAAAAACTCACCCTACTTGACTTGTACGATACGCTTGCCAGCGGTGGCTCACCGCAACGGTGCGAACTGCCCACCTTATTCTTCCGTTTTCTTTATCTCGATTCCAAGCACATCAAGGCTTTCTGCGTCGACTTCCGACGGGCAGGACGACATAAGCTCGGATGCGTTCTGCACCTTCGGGAATGCCGTTACATCCTTGAGGCTGTCCGCACCGCACATAATCATTGCAAGGCGGTCAAGACCGATGCCCATTCCCCCGTGAGGAGGTGCGCCGTAGCGGTATGCTTCCACGAGGAAGCCGAACTTACGCTCGATTTCTTCGTCTGTAAGACCGAGGAGCTGGAACATCTTCTGCTGAAGCTCGTAGTCGGTAATTCTTATCGAACCGCTTGAAAGCTCAACCCCGTTAAGCACAAGGTCGTATGCTTTCGCACGGACTTTTCCCTTGTCTGTGTCGAGATACTCTATGCACTCGTCCATAGGCATTGTGAACGGGTGGTGCATAGCGTCCCAGTTCTGTGTTTCCTCGTTCCATTCGAAGAAGGGGAACTCTGTTATCCAGAGGAAGTTGTACTGTCCCTCGGGGATAATTCCGAGTTGCTTTGCAACCTTAAGACGAAGTGCGCCGAGAGTTGAAAGCACAACGCTGTTCTTATCCGCAACGATGAGGATTACATCTCCCTTTTCTGCGCCTGTGCGCTCGTAGATTGCCGCCATTTCTTCGGGAGTCATGAACTTTCCGAACGAGCAGGCAGGCTCATCCTCTACCCAGCGTACATACGCAAGACCCTTCGCTCCGATACCCTTTGCGTGTTCGGTGAGCTTGTCGATTTCCTTACGGGTAAGGACTGTCGCACCGTTCTTCGCAACGATTGCACGGACGCTTCCGCCGTTTTCGATAGCACCCGTGAACACGCCGAATCCGCATGACTTCACGAGGTCGGAAATATCCGTGATTTCCATTTCAAAGCGTGTGTCGGGCTTGTCCGAACCGAAACGGTTCATAGCCTCGTCGTATGTGTATCTCGGGAGGGGCGTCTTTATCTCAATTCCGAGGATTTCCTTGAAAATGCGGTTTACAAAGCCTTCCGCCATCTGCATTACATCTTCGACATCGACGAATGACATTTCAAGGTCAATCTGTGTGAATTCGGGCTGTCTGTCTGCACGGAGGTCTTCATCTCTGAAACAGCGTGCAAGCTGAACATATCTGTCCATACCCGAAATCATAAGCAGCTGCTTGTAAATCTGTGGTGACTGCGGGAGTGCGTAGAACTTCCCGTTGTGCACTCTCGACGGAACAAGGTAATCTCTCGCTCCCTCGGGGGTGGACTTTATCATCATCGGCGTTTCGATTTCGTAGAAACGGTTTTCGTGGAAATACTCCCTCGCAACCCTTGCTATTTCGGAACGCATGATTATGTTCTTCTGAAGGGGCGCTCTTCTGAGGTCGAGGTATCTGTACTTCAGACGGAGCTCCTCGTTTGTGTTTGTGTTGTCAACTATTTCGAACGGAGTGGTTTCCGCCTTTGCAAGTATGCGCAGGTCGTCAACGAAGATTTCAACGTGGCCTGTCGGAATCTTGTCGTTCTTGCTTTCTCTTTCTCTTACCTCGCCCTTTGCCATGATTACGTATTCGGAGTGGCATGACGACGCCTTTTCGAAAACCTCTCTGTCGGTTGTTTCGTTGAAGGTGAGCTGTACTACTCCCGTAACGTCACGGAGGACGATGAAGATAATTCCTCCCTTGTCTCTTATAGTGTCAACAAATCCGCCGACTGTTACTGTCTGTCCTGCTTCAAGTACCTCTCCGCAGTAATGTGTGCGCCTGAGGCCTATCATATTCTCTGCCATTTTATTTTTCTCCTTGGTTTTATGATTTGTTCTTTATGTCGATTCTCGCCTTGTTGACAATGTTCTTGTCATTTTCGTATGTGAGCACCGATGTTGCGTGACCTATCTCAACCCACTTGATTGCCGCTATTTCTTCCTCCTGCGGAACGAAGTCGTAGTTCTTCGCCCTTGCAAGAAAATACACAACGACCTTCTGTGTGTCCTTTCTCGGATAGTACTGCACTGTTTCACGGAATGAATTGTCGATAATTACATCAAGGCCCGTTTCTTCCTTGATTTCACGGAGGGCTGTTTCTTCTTCGGTTTCACCCTCTTCTACATGACCCTTGGGGAATGACCAGTGTCCGCTGTTTATGTGCTTTATGAGGAGTATTTCCGTATTTCCGTGAAATTTACGGAAAACTATCGCACCGCACGATTTTTCGTATGTCATTCTGTTTCCTTTCTCCGACGCAAAATCCGCCGTATTTTCAGATTAGGATTATGCACAAAGCCGCAAAATCCCCGATTGTAATTATTATACCACAAAAAATTGTATTTGTCTATTATTTATTTTGCGTCAGCCCTGCCGTAAAAAACATCGTGACAACAGTTGCGAATGTTAAATAATTAACGAAAATTCGGGGTTTTTTGAGCATTTTAGCATATAAAATCAATAAAAAAAGAAAAAATATCTTGCAAAATACTGAATGAAATTAATTGTCGGATATGATATAATTTAATTTAATAATATACTATTGATTTTTATCGGGGAGAGATTTTTCCCCCGTAAAACATTACGCTTTTTGCGAAAAAAAGGACAGGACAATGGACAATAATTATGATGTTGTTATAGCAGGTGCGGGCTCGGCAGGGCTTTACGCCGCAATAAATCTTCCCACGAATGTAAGGGTGCTTGTTCTCTCGAAGAAGGAGCTTACCCTTTGCAACTCTGCATTGGCGCAGGGGGGAATTGCCGCTGTTTACCGCCCCGATGACGACACGACACAGCTTCATACCAACGACACGCTTATTGCAGGCGGTTTCAAGAACAATACCGACGCTATAAAGGTTCTCGTAAACAACGCCGCCGACGAGATTGAACAGATTATCTCGATGGGAATGGACTTTGACAGAAATCCCGATGGCACACTCCACAGAACGCTTGAGGGCGGACATTGCCGAAACAGAATATTCCACCACAAAGACTCGACAGGGTTTGAGCTTGTACGGACTCTCCGTGAAAAAGCAACGGGTATGGAAAACATCTGCATTTCCGAAAACACCCTGCTCTGCGACATAGAAAAGACCGCAACGGGATTTTCCTTCCTCATTGTAAAGGACGGAAAGACCATGACGGTAAATTCGCACTTTGCGATTATTGCAACGGGCGGAATAGGCCGTGTGTACGAGTACACCACAAACTCCGCAATAGCTACGGGCGACGGGATTTCAATGGCGCACAGACTTGGTGCGAAGATAGAAAATCTCCACCTTGTGCAGTTCCACCCGACAGCCTTCAACGGCCCCGAGTCGAGAGAGAGGTTTCTCATCTCCGAGTCGCTTCGTGGAGAGGGGGCATATCTCCTCAACTGCAACGGCGAAAGATTCATGCACAACTACGACGAAAGGCTTGAGCTTGCGCCCCGTGATGTCGTATCCCACGCAATTATAGAGGAGAGCAGGAAGACAGGCTCCACCGATTTTTATCTTGATATTTCGCACGAGGACGGCGACTTCGTAAAGGGCCGTTTCCCGATGATATACGAAAAGCTCATGTCGGCAGGCTACGACCTTACAAAACAGCGTATCCCGATATATCCCTGCCAGCACTATCTTATGGGCGGAATAAATGTCGACACTCTCGCAAGAACAAACATAGACGGACTGTACGCTGTCGGCGAATGTTCGCACACGGGCGTTCACGGAAACAACCGACTTGCAAGCAACTCTCTGCTTGAAGCGCTTGTGTTCTCCCGTCAGGCAGTACTTGACATAGCGGAAAAGCTCGGCAACGCCCCGACGGAATACGAGGAGCACACCTTTGAAATCCCGACAGAAACGGAAGAACTCCCGCACGGCATACGCACGGAAATCCGTCACATTATGCAGACGACATACTTCGTCGTACCCGAGAGCAAGGATATTCTTCTCGAGGGCTTTGAAAAGGTCAAGGGCATAAAGGCATTCCTTGAAACGCACAAATTCGCAATCACTGCGGACTATGTAGAGGCAAGGTCGCTTGCAACCATTGCGTATCTTATACTGAAAGAGGTAATATAAATGGCACTTCCACAGAGCTACACAGACGGAATTATCCACACGGCGCTTGCCGAGGACATAAACTATGTCGATGTGACAACGGACTACCTCATCGGCGACGACGACACTACCGAGGCGTATCTTGTCGCAAAGGACGAGGGCGTTCTCTGCGGTATCGACATCGCAAAAAGGGTGTTTGAAATCCTTGACGAAACGATTGTTTTCGACATAAAGATAAAAGACGGCGCACAGGTGAAAAAAGGCGACATCATCGCAACCCTTTCGGGAAGTACGAAAAATCTCCTCAAGGGTGAAAGAACTGCGCTGAACATACTCCAGCATATGTCGGGAATTGCAACTGCGACAAACCGCTGTGTTCAGCTTGTCGAAGGCACAAGGGCGCAGATTACCGACACAAGAAAGACGCTCCCCGGTCTTCGTGCATTACAGAAGTACGCTGTTACTGTCGGTGGCGGAAAGAACCACCGTTTCAACCTCTCCGACGGGGCAATGCTCAAGGACAACCACATTGACGCAGGTGGCGGAATTACAAAGACAGTCGGAATTCTCCGCACAAAAATCGGGCATATGGTGAAAATTGAGGTTGAGGTCAGAACTCTCGACGAGCTCCGTGAGGCGCTTGACGCAAAGGCAGATGTAATCATGCTCGACAATATGTCCTGCGAAGAAATGGCTGAGGCTGTGAAAATCACCGACGGAAAGGCTCTTCTTGAGGCAAGCGGAAATGTAACCGCAGAAAATATCCGCAGTATTGCCGAAACAGGCGTGGATATAATCTCCCTCGGAGCGCTTACACATTCGGTGAAGTGCTTTGATATTTCGATGAAGATAAAATAGCAGGGGCGAGCCACCGCAGGCAAGGGGCGAGGCGCCCCAACCAATTCGCACCGTTGCGGCGAGCCGCCGCAGGCAAGCGTATCGTTGCTGATGAAGTAAGATAAAGTTTTTGGCACGGTAACGATACAAATAATAGACTAAAGAAAAAGGGTACTGGATTTTTTCAGTACCCTTTAATATTTGTAAAGTCACCGAGCGAAAAATTCACCCTATTTGACTTGTACGATACGCTTGCCAGCGGCGGCTCGCCGCCCCCCTGCCACTAGATTTCGGTTGTAACGAAAATGTCGTAGATGCAACGCATAGCTGTTTCGAAGTCGTCTTCTGCAACGCCGACGATGATGTTAAGCTCCGACGAGCCCTGGTCAATCATCTTTACGTTTACTCTTGCGTGTGCAAGTGCGGAGAAGAGTCTTCCCGCAGTACCTCTTGTCTTTCTCATACCACGGCCAACAACTGCGATAAGTGCGATGTTCTGGTCAAGCTCGATGTGGTCGGGGCTTACAGCCTCACGGATTTCACGGAGGAGCTTTTCTTCCTTCCCTGCGAATGTGGACTGGTTCACAATAACGCTCATTGTGTCGATACCCGAAGGCAGATGCTCGAACGAGATGTTGTTCTTTTCAAGCACCTTGAGGAGCTTGCGTCCGAAACCGAGCTCGGAGTTCATCATATCCTTTTCTACTGTAATCGCACAGAAGCCCTTCTTACCTGCGATACCCGTGATTGTGTATCTTGTGGGAACATTGTCTGCGTTTGCGACGATGAGTGTTCCCGGAGCGTCGGGGTCGTTTGTGTTCTTGATGTTTATCGGAATACCTGCTGTTCTTACGGGGAAGATAGCGTCCTCGTGAAGAACGGTAGCACCCATGTATGAAAGCTCACGGAGTTCACGGTATGTGATTGTCGTGATAGGCTCGGGGTTGTCGATAATTCTGGGGTCTGCAACGAGGAAGCCCGAAACATCCGTCCAGTTTTCATAGATTGCGGCATTTACAGCCCTTGCAACGATTGAACCTGTGATGTCCGAACCGCCACGGGAGAATGTCTTTATCGTGTCGTTGGGCATTGAGCCGTAAAATCCGGGGATTACTGCTCTTTCAAGGGTTGAAAGACGTTCTGCGAGAACCTTTGTTGTTCTTTCAAGGTTGAACGAGCCGTTGTCGTCGAAGAAAATAACTTCAGCCGAGTCAACAAAGCTGTAGTTGATGTATTTTGCAAGGATAATTCCGTTGAGGTATTCTCCTCTTGATGCGGCGTAGTCACGGCCTGCTCTTCCGATAAAGCACTGACGGATTGTCTCAAACTCGCTTTCGAGGGAGAGGTCTATGCCGAGGTCACGGATAATCCCGTTGTATCTTTCCTTTATTGCTTCAAAAGCGTCGGTGAAGTTTTCGCCCTTGCTTGCAATCTCATAACACGCATAGAGCATATCCGTTACCTTTGTGTCCTCGGGAAAACGCTTTCCCGGTGCTGAGGGGACAACATAACGACGCTCCTTCTCTGCGAGGATGATGTCTGCTACCTTTCTGAACTGGTTGGCGTCCGCAAGGGAGCTTCCGCCGAATTTTACTACTTTGATATCTGCCATAATTGATTTCTCCTGTTTTCAATATAATTCAACATTTCAAATTATACCCCAAACGGCAGAAAAATGCTATTGATGAATATAACAACATTTGTGAATTTTTTAACTGTGCATTTGTGGAATACGCTTGTACTCCCACGACGGACAATATAGGGGCGATTGAGGGGCTCCGAGGGGTGAAAAACAGCTTTTTAATTGTAAACTTTCTGTGAACAGCCAACAAATACCGAAAAACAGGGGTTTGTTGAAATAAAAAAGTGCAAAAAATATTTTGTAAACGCTAAAGTGTGAGGCTAAAGTGCCGATATAGAATGTAAGGAAAGCCTGAAAAGTTCAAGCTGATCGTAATTTCAAGGAGGATTTACTATGGATATAAGGAAATGTACAAATGCGATAAACGCATACCAGTCAATCGGTACAAAGCAGGATGTTGAGTCAAAGAAGGCAACGGGCGAGGTAAAGGTTTCAAAGAATACCGACAAGCTCGAGCTCAGCTCTGCAATGACAAATACAGAAGGGGTAAAGGCATCAATCGTGAAGTCTGCAAACGCACCTGCGTCTGCGGAAAGAATTGCTGCGCTCAAGGCTGCCGTTGAAAAGGGAACATACCACGTTCCTTCGGAGAGCATAGCGTCTGCAATGCTTTCAACAGAGGCATAAGTTTTTATTTCCATAAAGGAGAATATTATGATAAATTACGATGAGCTTATCAAGTATATAAATGAATGTAATGACCATTACAGAGAAATCCTCAATTTTGAGACAAAGAAGTTAGCGCTTGTAACCGCCGACGACGTTGAGGGTATATATAAGATGATAAATCAGGAGCAGGCTTATGTCATGAAGTCCAACGCTTTTGAAAAAAGGCGTTTTCAGCTTCTGGTTGATGAGAAGGACAAAAACTTCTCACAGATTATAGATGAAGCCCCCGACAACTACAAAAGGCGTCTTCGCAACGGACACAGAGAGCTTTCACGCCTTGTACTGCAGATAAAGAAGGTAAACTCCGACGCACAGGAAATCGTGGCACACAGACTGAGAGTAATGTCAAGCATAAAGAACGGCTTTGTAAACTCATACAACAATGACGGAACAACACAGCGTTCCGATACGGTAAGCATACTCAACCAGGATATTTAGGAGGACAGGGAATATGTCATTAAGACCGAGTTTTATGGGAATTGAATCGATGAAGCAGACACTTTTCTCTGCTCAGAAATCCCTTGATATCACAGGAAACAACATATCTAATGTAAATACAGTCGGATACTCACGGCAGAGAGCTGACCAGGTATCCGTTTCTGTCATTTCCGAAAGCCTTTACTTCAACACAAGTACAGACCTTGCGGGACAGGGAACGGCAACCTCGGGCGTAACACAGCTCCGTGACCAGATTCTCGACCAGCGTTATCGTGAGGTAAACTCGGGTACGGCTCTTTCGGGAACCTGCTACGACACCCTCAAGGATATTGAAAACATCCTCGATGTAATCGACACAAGCGGATTCAACGGCGTGTACCAGAAGTTCTGCGACGCTATCTCACAGTTCGGAACAGACAACTCCGACAGAGGAGAAATCGCAAATGTAACAATGGAATACGCAAAGCAGATGTGTCAGGCTCTCAAGAACTACGACACACAGCTCAATCAGATTCAGGACCAGATTGCAACACAGGCTGAAACCGCAGTTGAAGAAGTAAACACAATCCTCAACAATATCGCACAGCTCAACGAACAGCTCAAGAACGGTTATGTTTCGTTCGGCGATATTACGGTTGACCACTCATACGAGGCAGGCTATATGGCAAACGACACATACGGCCCGCTCGAACTCAAGGACAAGATAAACGAGCTTGTAGACCAGCTCTCAACATACGGAAACGTAAGAACAAGCAACGAACCCGACGGTACATTCACAGTTGAATTTGCGGGAACGGTTGCGGTTCAGGGCGAAAGAGCGAAGGACTACTACGTAGACTACGACAAGAACGACGGCTCGATGGGAATTTACTACAAGCCCGACACAAAGGTAAACGCAAGTGCGGGAGAGCTTGCATCGGGCGAACTCCGTGCATACCTTGATATGTATAACGGAGCGGGCTGCTATGCAGCAGAGCTCGGCAGCGGATACGACGGAATGAGCAACGGTATCGCTTACTACAAGGGAATGATTGACGCCCTCGCAAACACAATGGCGACAGCGTTCAACGAGGCTTGCGAAGCAAAGGAAGGCGATATGTTCGCCAAGTCGGGAGAGCCGCTTGACAGATTCACAGCAAAGAACATTGTCGTTTCTGACGAATGGAAGAAGGACCCCAGCCTCATCACATACGGCCCCGAAGGCAAGGACGGTATGGAGATGGAGGAGCTCAATCCGAGATATGTATACAAGGTAATGTCGGTAATCGACAAGGACCTCGAATTCAAGAGATTTGACGGAGGAAACATCGACCAGTCGGGAATGACAATCGACGATTTCATCACCTACGAATCCGACAAGCTCGCACAGGACATTTCATACTGCGAAAGCGTATACGACGCATACGACACAATGGCAGTAACGCTTGCAAACCAGCGTGACTCGGTCATGGGCGTTTCACTCGACGAAGAGGGTGCGAACATGATGACATACCAGAAGTGGTACAACGCCGCAGCAAGAATGATGACGGCACTCGACGAGGCGCTCGACACCATCATCAACGGAATGGGTCTTGTAGGCAGATAAAATATAGTCTCCTGGGAGGGATAAGAAATGGCAGTCACAAGAATAACGCAGAATGCGACAAACAGAATGTACGGCAGAAACTTCAACAGAAATCTGAACGCAATGACCGATATGATGAACAAAATCTCCGCACAGAGAAAGTTCGTAAGAGCGTCGGAAAACCCGATTTCTGCTGCAAGAGCGCTCGCCGTAAGAAAAAATATGGTGAGAACCGACACCCAGCAGGCAAACCTCAATTCCGCAGAGGGTATCCTCAACGTTGCAGAGTCTACTCTCCGTGAGGAAGTAAACGACGAGGTAAAGGACATCATCACAAGAATTGAAACGGCAATCAACACGACATACAGCCAGGAAGAACTTAATATTATGGGAGTTGAGCTCCGCACAATCGCTGATGGTCTTATTAAAAGTATGAACATCGACTACGGCGACAGACAGCTTTTCGGCGGAACAAACAACAGCGAGCTTGCATTCACGACATCGCTTGACGCTGACGGAAGAACAATCGTAAACTACAACGGCGTGAATGTAAATTCATACGATGTACCGTGGGATTTCCCGTCGTCAGACCCCATCTTCACCGATGTAGGCTACGGTATCGAATACGACGACAACGGAAATATCATTCCCGACTCGGCAATGGACCTTTCGCTCAACGGCGCAGAGCTTCTCGGTTGCGGAACGGCAACCTTCAAGAACGAAAACGGCGACCAGTACAGACTTTCAAACAATGTAATACAGCTTGTATACGATGCGGCTGTTGCGTGTGAGCAGGGCGACAGAGATAAGCTCAACGCAATGCTCGACGGCTTCAACTCGGCACATTCAAATCTCCTCAAGGGAATAACAAATATCGGTATCAAGCAGTCATCGATAGAATACGCAAAGACAAGACTCGACGAATACGAGTACAATCTTTCGGCGGCGCAGCTTGAGCTTGAGGGAATGAGCGAGCAGGACCTCGCAGAAGCAATCACCGAATATTCATCTGTTGAAGCGGCATACAGCGCAGTTCTTCAGATGGGAACAAGCGTAATCCCCAGCAGTATATGGGACTTTATGTAACAAAAAACGACACGATAATCTTGAGAAAGGGCGATGAGTATGGAACAGTTGCTTGATATTACCATAGTACCGATAAAGATTAACGTTACCGTAACGAAGCCCAAATTCGAACGTGCAGATAACGATGCGGATAAGGTTTCCGTTGCGGAACAGGTAAGAAAAAAAGCGATAGCCAACCCCGTGAAATCCACGGCGGATAACCGTGAGCTTATTGAAAGCACGGCAAGACGCAAGGACGTATTCGTTCAGTCTGACGACAACGGATTTAAAATCTCATACAGCGCAAACGCAAAGCTGTCAGGCGGAAAGGCTCTCCCCGAGGGGACAAAGAACATTTCCTCCGACGAGCTTGCACAAAAGCAGATAGAAAACAACATCGACAGGATTATGTCGAAGATTTCAGGCAGCGGCGCCAAGAACATCTCGTGGGAGAATGGCGCACTCAACCTCAATTACAGCGCAGAACAGCTCGGAATAGACTGGGAGGCTGCCGACACCGTGGGCTTTGAATTCACCCCCGGCGACATTGAATTCCACGTTGAGCAGATGCCCCACGTCGAAATAGAATATACAGGCGGCCCGATATACGTACCACGCTCGGCAGACCCGAACTACCAGCCGCCGCTTGATGTAAAAGCATAAATTTTATTTAAATAAGAGGAATGAATTATGAGCAGAGAAATCACAATAAACACAAGAGATTTCGGAGAGGTTGAAATCCCCGAGAACGCAGTAATCAGCTTTCCCGAAGGCATCTACGCATTTGAAGACGAAAAGCAGTTTGTGGCACTCAGCCCTCTCGGAAACGACACATTCCCTATGTGGCTCCAGTCGGTAGAGAATAAAGACCTTTGCTTTATTGTGTATAATCCGCTTGAGGTAATACCCGACTACAAGCCCGTTATCGAAGGGGAAGGCTCCGACATCGTCGATATTTCAGACGGTGACGAGGTGTGTTATCTTTCGATAGCGTCAATCCCCGAGGATTTCAAGAAGACTACAATCAACGCAAAAAGCCCCATAGTCATAAACAAGACAAAGAATGTTGCGGCACAGATAATTCTTGAGCAGGATTACCAGATGCGCTACCCTTTGTTCAAGTAAGGAGGGCAACGATTTATGCTGGTAATTGCACGAAAAACAGGCGAAGGCATCGTTGTTTCCGATGATGTGGTAATAAAAATCCTCGACGTCGGAAAGGACAGAGTAAGAATAGGAATAGAAGCCCCCAAGGATGTAAGAATTGTCCGTGAGGAGCTTCGTGAAACAGAAAAGCAGAATGTGACTGCAGCGGGAACTCTCCCGAAGGGCGTAATGGAACAGCTCCTCGGAGAAAAAAATATCAAGTAAGGAGGAACGGATATGGCATCATCAACATCATCATCTTCATCGACATCATCTCTCGGTATCGGCGGTAACCGTATGTCAGGTCTTGCCACCGGACTTGATACAGAGGCTCTCGTAAAGGCGATGGCAACCAACACAAAGACAAGACTCAACCGTCAGCAGCAGCAGCTCGACAGACTGAGCTGGACGCAGGACGCATACCGTGAAGTTATAAAGAAAATCCAGGGATTTCAGGATACTTTCCTTACCACAAGCGCAAAGGATACCTGCCTCAAGCTTCCCTCACTCTTCAAGCAGTATGCAGGTACAGCGTCAAACAGCAAGGTAACTGTTTCGGCGTCGAACAATGCGTCATCGACATCATATTCAATCTCAAAAATCCAGCAGCTTGCAAAGAAGGCTGAACTCACAAGCAGCGGCGCAGGCGTTACAAGAGGTGCGAAGATTGACCTTTCGGGTCTTGACGGCAGCAAGGAATATTCCGTTAACCTGACGCTTGACGGACTTTCAAAGGATATAACCTTCAGTACGGAAGAAGAATTTATGAACGCTGTCAAGAGCAACTTCGGAGAAGGCTTCTCATACAGCGGCGGAAATCTCTCCTACACCGCAAACGACGGGGTTTCGCACACATATACGGTTCAGGCGGCGAAGAATACATACTCGTCACTTGTATCAAGCGAAAGAATTCAGAAGCAGAACGAGGCTCTCCGTGCAATCGGAATAGATGGCGACGGTGTTTCCAACAAGGCAAGAGGCTCGTCAAAGCTCTCCGAGCTTAACCTTTCAACCGAACTTGTCGGCAACAACTTCTCATTCACGATAAACGGCGAAAGCTTCAGCTTTGACAAGGACGCAACAATCAACAGTATTATCAATACAGTCAACGACTCAAATGCAGGCGTGACGATGAAGTTCGACACACTTTCGCAGAAGTTCACGATAAACTCGGACGAAGAGGGCGCAAACTCCCAGATAAACATTGAACAGACGGGAGGAAATCTCCTCACTGCACTCGGTTTCGGCGTGGGCGGCTCAAGCGTTTCGAGCAAGTCCCTCAAGGGCGGAAGCATAACGGGAAGTGACGCCGACACATCGAACCTCAATGCGTTCAAGAACGAAAAATACACCGTTACAATCAACGGAAAGAGCGCCACTGTCGTAATCCCGAACTCCAACACAAGCGGCGACGCTTACGACTTTGTCGACGATGACGATATGACAAAGGAAGGCGCAAGGTCTGCGGGCGATAAGTTCGCAGAGGCTCTCAACCAGTACCTTAAAAATTCCGAAATCGGCACAGAGGCGAGCTTTTCTTACGACAAGGAAAGCGGCAAGTTCTCGCTCAACGGAAAATCAACTTCCGACGTGGTTTCAATCACAAGCGACAACGCTGACCTTATGAACGCCCTCGGATTTACGCAGGGACAGACCAACGAAATCACAGAAAGCACACTTGCATCCGAACTCATCGGCAAGACGGGAACAATCACCGTCGGCTCGACACAGCTCGAAATCACAGAGTCCACAACAATGGGCGAGATAAAGAGTGCGCTTGAGGCAAACGGCGACGGAACAGTTGACTTTGCAACGGGTACAATCTCAATCAATTCGGCAGTTACGGCAACTGGCGACGACAACATTGCCTTTGCGGAGGAGCTTTTCGGCACTGACTACTCGATACTCAGCAATGCGGCAAACTACTCGGCAGGCGGCTCGTCAACCCTCAGCGCAACAGGTCAGAATGCGATTGTCACGGTAAACGGAACGACAATATCGAATTCGTCGAATACAATCACCGTTGACGGAACATCAATATACCTCGGCAATCTCAGCGAGGCTGAGGCTGCAAATGTAGACGACCTCAACACCATTGAAATCACAACGACAAGAGATACAACAAAGGCGAAGGACGCAATCGTTCAGTTCGTGAATGAGTACAACAAGCTCATAGAAGAACTCAACGAAACAATTTCCACAAAGCGTCCGAAGTCGTCGGGCAGCTACTACGACCCGCTTACAGAAGAGCAGGAAGAAGAAATGTCCGAAGACGAAATCGCTGACTGGAACGAGCAGGCTAAAATCGGTCTTCTTTATCAGGACAGCTCGATTTCAAAGTTCCTCACAAAGATGAGAAACACAATGCTCACAACAAGCGAGAGCGGATTCTCTCTTGCAGACCTCGGCATCAAGGAGTCTGACAACTGGAGGGACAGAGGTAAGCTCGTAATCGACGAAGAAAAGCTCAACCTTGCTCTCGAAGAAAATGCGGACGAAGTCTGCGAATTCTTCACAGACACAACAAACGGCTTTGCCGCAAAGGTTCAGGAAAGCGTTGACAGCGCAATCTCAACAAGCAGAACAAAGGGCTACGGTACACTTGCAAGAATGGCAGGCATCGAAAGCACCGCAACTGCAACAAGCAACACGCTTTCAACGAAGATAACCTCACTTCAGGAAATCATCGACGCCCTCAAGGAACGTTATCAGAGCGAGCTTGACCGTTACTGGGAAAAGTTCACACGCCTTGAAACCTACACGGCACAGTACAGCTCAATCAGCAGTATGTTCACAAGCTATTAATTTCGGGAGGATAAGCTATGCAGAATAACCCTTATCAGAAAATAATGCAGCAGAGCGTAAATACAATGACTCCCGTGCAGCTGCTTATAGCGCTTTACGAAAAAGGGGAAATAGAACTCACGAAAGCGGTATACTACATCGAAAACAAGGATGTACCGAACGCACATAACTCTATTATAAAGGCACAGAAAATCATTCAGACGCTTGACAGCTCCCTCAAGGAAAAGTATGAGGTATCAAAAAGCCTCGGCTCGCTGTATGACTATATGTACAGACGACTCATCGAGGCGAATGTGAAAAAGGATACTGAAATCCTCAAGGAAATCATTCCGTTTTTCAGAGAGCTCAAGGAAACCTTCTCGGAAATAAACAGGAGAGGATACTGATATGACAACATCCGAAAGAGATATGCTCTGCTCGCTCATCGATGAAAAAATCGACGTGATGGAGCAGGTTAACGAAGTTACTCTCCCCCTTGCCGACGAGAATTTCGACGACCTCGGGGAATACTTCGCAAAGCGTGCGGAGTATATGAAGAAAATCGGGGAAATCGTCGAAAAGGAACGCAGGATAATATCGGCGCAGGAAAATTCCGAGGTGCTGAAAAACCTGTTCGCACTCCGCGGACTTGACGAAAACTACACGGGCGACGAGGCGGTATTCGCCGAAAAGCTGAAGGCACAGAAAATCCTCTACGACAGGATTGTTAAAAAGGAAAAACCCGTCGAGGAAAGAATAAACGCCGCAAAACTGTCACTCGAGGAGGAGTTTGACCGCCTCAACAAGACAAAGCAGGTCGTCGACTATATGGAAACTACGGCAAAACCCGTCATCGTCAGCGGCAATAAGCTCGATATGAAGCTGTAATCAGGAACGCAGGCGCAGGATAACGCCTGTGTGGAGTTTATGCGTACTTTTGAGGAAAACCCTTTTGAAAAAGGTTTTTCCTCAAACTCCTTTCCGAAAACTTTAAATTCAAAAACACTCCCACAGGGTATTATATCCCTGTGGGAGTGTTTTTAACTCAAAAGTCTTTGAAGGGGAGTACGAGGGGAACCTTTCTTCAGAAAGATTCCCCTCGATAATACATATAAATTCCGTATAGGCGTTATCCTGCGCCTGTGTTCTCGTCTACAAACTCGCAGAGGAGTGCGTTGAATTTCTTGTAGTATACAGGCGGAATATTGTGTGCCGCACCCTTCCAGATTTCGCAGCGGCAGTTCTTTCCACGCTCCGCCATAATGCGTACGCTGTCGGTGACGACTGCCTGCTCCCTTGCGCCTGCAATCGCAATAACGGGGATGTCTGCGTCCCTGAACGCAGGCACGGAGTCGAGGGTTATTCCGTTTTTTACGACATTGTCGACAGTCTCGACGCTAACCTTCTGCATCTGGTTGACGAATTCTTTCCGTGCGTCTTTGGGCAGACCGTTCATCATACCCGTAAAACTGCAGACGGCTTTGTTTTTCAGCATGGAGAGCTGTTTTCTGTTGGCGTTCAGAACTTCCGACAGGAAAGGTTCTTCCTTTATCAGCCAGGGGCTTACTATCACGGCACCGTTGAAGAAACCTTCATGCTCGGCTGCGAGTCGGAAAGCAATCTGCGCCCCGAGGGAAAATCCGACGAGGGTGACCTTCTTCCCGAAGGAGCTTATCAGGTCGATGAGCTCGTCTATGACGTTGTCGATGATGAAGACGCGTTCAGCCTCCTTGCCGTAGCCCGTGATGTGCGGAACGACAAGGTGATAGCGGTCGGAGAGGGGGTACTGCCTGCCGAATGTGTGGACAAAATTCGCTCCGTGCAGAAATACTATTGTGGGATTGCTGCGGTCGCCGTATTCGTCGAAGTGCATACAAAATCCTCCCCTCGTTGTTGTATTATAATAGTATGGCGCGCCCGACTGGATTCGAACCAGCGGCACATAGCGTCGGAGGCTATTGCTCTATCCAACTGAGCTACGGGCGCATATATTATAAATATAGTATAGCATAAATATCCGAAATTGCAAGCGCAAAAGGAAATAAAAGGTAAAACTGACTTAATGAACAAAAACCCCAAATAAAAGCCTGTAAAGTTGTCGAAGATTTTGGAGAAAAAGTTCTTGACAAAGGGGATAAATGTTGATATAATAGAAAAGCACTCCGAAAGGGGAGCGAGGAAAGCACCTTGAAAATTGAACAATTTTAGCGATAACAAACCCTTGAAATTCCGGTTTGCAGAAAAGCAGACCATTTTCAAAGTCAGATGAAAAGACTGAAAAACATAGATTAGCCAAGCAAATGCTTGAGCATACAGGAATCAACGCACCGAAAGGTGCTTGATATACAAACTTAATTAAGAGTTTGATCCTGGCTCAGGACGAACGCTGGCGGCACGCCTAACACATGCAAGTCGAACGGACGAGA
>SVNT01000009.1 GCA_015066785.1 Ruminococcus sp. | reverse complement strand
ATCTTTATATGCAGATTTCCAGCTACACTCATATATATTGCTTATTTCAAACAAATCATCATCCTGATTTATATACCTGATTTCCATTATAAATCTCCTATAACTCCTTATTTGGTCTGCCCGATTGTATACATTATATCACACGCATCCCGAAAATTCAATCGCAGCGGCATAGCCTAAAAAAACTGAAACCGGCAGATTTTTTTAATCTGCCTCTTGACAAGTGTATATACGGGTGCTATACTGTGTATATCGTATATATACAATTTTATCAGAGGTGCACTATGGATATTATACTCAGCAATTCATCTTCAGAGCCTATTTATCAGCAGATTATAACGCAGATAAAGGCGCAGATAATGAGCGGGGAACTCACGGCAGGGGACGCTTTGCCGTCTATGAGAATGCTCGCAGGACAGCTCAGAATAAGCGTTATAACGACAAAACGGGCTTACGAAGAGCTTGAGAGGGAAGGCTTTATAGAGAACTTTGCAGGCAAGGGGTGCTTTGTGAAAACGCAGAACACCGATTTCCTGCGCGAAGAAAGCATAAGACAGACGGAGGAATTGCTTTCAAAGGCTTGTGAAAAGGCGAAGGTATGCGGTCTTTCGCTGGATGAAATGAAGGAAATTCTCGACCTTATTTATGGAGGAAACGAAAATGGATAGCTATGAAAACGCAATAGAAATAAAGGGTCTTACAAAAAAATATGACGGATTTACTCTCGATGATATCAGCTTTGATGTCCCGAAGGGAAGCGTCATGGGCTTTATCGGACAAAATGGTGCAGGCAAGACTACCACAATCAAGGCAATATTCAACATTATAGAGCGTGATGCAGGGACTATAAAAGTCCTCGGTCTTGACAACATTGAAAATGAATACGAAATAAAGGAAGATGTTGCCGCCGTTTTCGACGAGCTTCCATTCCACGAGGATTTCAACGCAAGGCAGATAAGCACAGTTCTGTCAAGCGTGTTCAGAAACTGGGATAACGAAAAATTCAAGGAGCTTTTAACAAGATTTGCTTTGCCCGAAAAGAAGAAAATCAAGCAGTTTTCAAAGGGTATGAAAATGAAACTCCAAATTGCAACGGCACTTTCTCATAATGCGAAACTTCTTATAATGGACGAGGCAACAACAGGTCTTGACCCCGTTGTAAGAAACGAAATCCTTGATATTTTCAGGGAGTATTTGCAGGACGGGGAAAGAAGTATCCTCATGTCGTCGCACATAACATCCGACCTTGAAAAAATTGCGGACGCAGTCACATTCATTGACAAGGGGAAAATTCTTCTGAGCGGTTACAAGGACGATATTCTCGATACTCACGGGCTTCTGAAATGCTCAAAATCCGATTATGAAAACATAGACAAGAACGACATCGTCAGCGCAAGAATTACAGATTTCGGCGTGGATGCCATGGTGTCTGACAGGGAAATGTGCGGCAGGAAATACTCGGGTACTGTTATAGATAAAACCACTCTCGAAGAAATTATGCTGTTCTATGTCAACAGAGATAAGAAGGAGTGGAACTGATGAACGAAAAGAAATCCGCTTCGATAAAGGGGCTTGTTTTCAGAGAGTTTTTCCTCGGAAGAAAATCATATGTTTCGATTCTGATTATGGCTGTTGTAGTTCCTTTTATGTTTATGCTCTGTATGCTCAGTGCAAAGTTCGGAAATTTGAGGCTTGTTGAAGATTCCGACGAAATGATTGAAACGATTTACATTATGTCGCTTTATTTTCCTGCATTTATTTTTTCTTCTGCCGTTTATGGTATTCTTGACGCCGTTGCTGCTGATTTCAACACCAAATGGAACGGATATATGCGTTCTACTCCCGTCAAGACAGAAAAATTCATGGGAATAAAATTCGGGATAATCACTTGTTTTACGATATTGTCCGTTATTATGTCAATCCTTTCGGCGTTTGCTTTTGCCGCTGTTGCAGGGAAGTCCATCACCTCCGATGACATTTCAATAATAATGTGCATTGTTGCTTTGTGCGATTTTGCTTTCGTATTCTACATAGTTCTGGCGTATGCACTCGGAATGAACAAGGCAACATCCGTTTTTTCGTTTGTGATAGTAGCGGCTGTTCTTGGCGCTCTTTTTTCATTCATAAAATTTGCCGATGAACATATCGTTGTCGATAATCCGTTTGAAATTCTGATTATGGAAAACGCAAGAATTATCGCACCGTTTACACCTGTTATAATAATTGCGACAATCGTTATCGGATATATTCTCAGCGTTACATTTGCAAAAAGGAGGGAGAGATAGATGCTCGGACTTTTATACAAGGAATTCATCGTTTCAAAAAGGAGTCTGATTTCATCCCTGATTATATATACAGTTGCTGTTATCGTTGTATGTATCGCCATCACGCTCGCTTATACAGGCGTTACCGAAAACGACGGAATGTTGCCTGAAGACTGGTCGGCTTCTGTTACTGCGATGAGCAGTATTGTTACCGTTATACTTTTCGGCACGATGAATGCGTATTACAACAATCTTTTTATATCGGACGAAAAAAGAGTGTGGGCGAATTTTGCAATATCACTCCCCACATCTGTAAAAGGGCAGGTTAAGGCGAAGTATATCTATTTGTTCTTAATCAATTCGGTTGCTCTTTTCATCGCAAATATTCACGACGCTGTTATAGGTTATGTGAGCGGTGAATTTTCAGGAGCAGGCTCGCTTATCGGACAGCTGATTTTTATGCTTCTTATCTTCAAATACTCGATAGAAATTCCGTTTACACTCCGTTTCGGAACAAAGGCAGGAAGCTATATAATGACAGCAGGAAGTGTGGCTATTGCGTTCGCTCTGCTTATATACGGTCTTTTCGGAGATATATCCTTCTTCCTGGAAAATGAATTTATGGATGTGTTCGCAAAAGCTGTTGACTTCCTTACATCAGACACTACATCCATAATAAGTCTGGGCGTTTTTTCCTGGGTTGTTCTTATACTTTACATAGCATCCTATAAAATTTCCTGCAAGGGTTATAAGAGGGGAGTGGAAACCTATGCGCAATGAGAAAAAACTCACCCTGAAAAGAATAGCAATATATCTTCTGATTGCTTTTCTTCCGCTTATAATTATCGCTGCGGTGGTAAATGCCTTATTCGATGAGCCTGTATATGTAAGCGAAACCCCTGCGGCACTTGCTACTTCTCAGCTTCTGGGCGCTATCGGTATGATGACGCCGACTATTGCTAACATCATCACAAGAATAATAACAAAAGAAGGGCTTGAAAACTCGTATCTCAGAATAAACCTCAGGGGGAATTTAAAGTACTATATTGCGTCGGTGCTTGTTCCATTGGCGTATGTGCTTGCGACTATGATGATTTCCCTTATGATGTACAGCAAGGAATTCACCCTTGCGGAAATGATAGATTTCGGCAATATACCTGTCACAGCAGGCGGAACACTGCTTACATTGTCGGTGATATTCTATTTATTCATTCCGTTTTTCGGCGAGGAATTCGGTTGGCGTGCGTATCTTACCCCGAAACTCACGGAGCTTATGCCCGAACCCGTTGCCGTTCTTGTGAGCGGAGTTATATGGGGACTATGGCACGCTCCTCTTACTTGCTCGGGACATAATTTCGGCGTTGACTATCCGTTTTTCCCGTTCCTCGGAATTCTTATGATGTGTATTATGTGCGTTTGTATGAGCTCGTTCCTTACCCTCATTACAAAGAGGACAGGCTCTGTTTTTCCCGCCTCATTGGCGCACGGTGCGAACAATCAGCTTTCGGGAGTTATAATTTCTTTTATGGCAACGGAAACATTCGCAGAAAGATTATCAGCAGAGCATAACATACTTGTCATCGAAATACTGCCGATAGTAATAGTAGGGGTAGTGTGCTACATAATACTCATAACGGATTATATGAAAAAGAAAAAAGAAACATAAAACACAAGCCTTCCGTAAATGAACAAGTCCAGTAAAAACGGACAATAGAAAAAACCACCCTCTTATGGTAGAATTAAGAAGCTACCATAAGGGGGAATTTTTATGTCAAGAGGATATGGATACATTAAGCAATTTGAAAATGAAATATTAGAAACAAAACTGACATCACTTGAAAAGCGATGCCAGTTCGTTGCTTAAAATTTAATTTTAACTACCATAAAGGCGGTTTTTGTACTGTCCGTACAAATTGGGGCAGTTCAAATCCCTGTGGGCTTGTTTTTTGATTTGAAGTTTTCGGAAAGGAGTCTGAGGAAAAACCTTTTTTTAAAAGGGTTTTATCGTACTCCCCTTTTTTATATCGCCTCAAAATCTGCCGCACCGTGTTTGCAGAGCGGACAGATATAGTCCTCGGGAAGTGTGTCGCCCTCGTAAACAAATCCGCATATTTTGCAGACATAGCCCTTCTTGCCTTCTGTTTCGGGCTTTGGCTTTACATTCTCGTGATAGTAAGCGTAGGTCATCGACGGGTCATCACTGATGACTCTCGCCTCTGTAATTTCACAGATGAACATTCCGTGAGTTTCGAGGTCTACATACTGAACAACCTCAAGCGACATAAACGAGTTGATATGTCTTGGCAGGAATACAAGTCCGTTGTCGGAACGGAGAGGCTCGTATCCTTCAAACTTGTCGATGTTGCGTCCGCTCTGAAAACCGAACTTTTCGAACACGGCAAACGGTGCGCTTGTCGACAGGCAGTTGACATTCATCTTCTTTGTCTTGTTGATTACATGGTAGGAATAATTCGCCTTGTTGATTGTTACGGCAACTCTGTTCGGCGTATCGGTAAGCTGTGTTACAGTGTTTACGATAAGTCCGTTGTCCTTTTCGCCGTCGTTTGAGGTTACAACATAAAGCCCGTAGCCGATATTGCTCAAAGCGGAAAGGTCGTTCTTGTCGGCGGTTGCGTCCTGCTGTGCAAGGTAATCCATACAAAGCTCATTTGCCAGAGCCTCAAGCTGTGCGGAGCTTTCATCATTGAGAGCAGAAAAAATCTTCACGGTGTTTTCGCAGAATTTGATATTCTTGCTCTTTTCAAGCATTCCCTTCATCACCCTTGCCGCAAGAGGCGCCCAACTTCCGTTTTCGATGAAGGCTACGGTTCTGTTCTGGAAATTACGCTCCGTAAGGTGAGTGATGAACTGGTGCATAAACGGGAAGATTTCAGCGTTGTAGGTTGTTGTCGCAAGGACAATCTTTCCGTAACGGAAAGCATCCTCGACAGCCTCCGCCATATCACAGCGTGCAAGGTCGTTCACAACGACATTCGGGCAACCTTTTGACTTCAGCTTTTCAGCGAGCTGCATAACAGCCTTTTTTGTGTTGCCATAAACGGAAGTGTATGCAATTACGATACCCTCGGATTCAACTCCGTAGCTTGACCATGTGTCGTAAAGACCGATGTAGTATCCGAGATTTTCAGTAAGTACAGGGCCGTGAAGCGGGCAGATAGTCTGAATATCAAGTCCTGCCGCTTTTTTGAGCAGAGCCTGCACCTGTGCACCGTACTTTCCGACAATTCCGATGTAGTAGCGTCTTGCCTCGCAAGCCCAGTCCTCTTCAACATCAAGAGCGCCGAATTTTCCGAAACCGTCAGCAGAGAAAAGCACTTTATCCTTGCTGTCATAAGTAACAATAACCTCGGGCCAATGTACCATAGGTGCGGTAACGAATGTGAGAGTATGCTCACCGAGGGTGAGAGTATCCCCCTCCCCTACGACTATTCCGTCGTCTGCGAAATCCGTACCAAAGAACTGCTTCATCATCACAAACGCCTTTGCCGAAGAAACAATCTTTGTGGAAGGATAGGTCTTCATGAAGTTCATAATGTTCGCCGAATGATCAGGTTCCATATGCTGAACGATAAGATAGTCGGGTCGGCGACTTCCGAGAGCTTTCTTTATATTGTCGAGCCACTGGTGAGTGAAGTTCACATCGACAGTGTCCATAACTGCGATTTTATCATCAAGAATAACATATGAATTGTAAGACATGCCGTTGGGCACGATGTACTGACCTTCAAAAAGGTCGATATTATGGTCATTCACGCCTACATAGATGATATCATTTGTAATGTTCATTTTTATTCCTCCTTAAGAAATACTTTTAATAATTATACCCCATTATCAATAAAAAGTAAATGGAAAATCTTTTCATAATATATTATTTTTTATGTTGAGGGTTTGGGGAAAGTATGGTATAATAAAATGATAATAAACAACAAAAGTGAGTTGAAAATATGAACAGGAAACTTAATTCCAATCATCTGAAACTTATAGCGATTATCGCAATGACGATAGACCATATTGCCGATTTGATTTATCCCGGATTTTCGTCGGAGCCTGTCAGCATACTGCTACATATAATCGGTCGCTTGACAGCGCCTATGATGTGGTTTTTCATCTGCGAAGGATATCATTATACCAAAAACCCGAAAAAATACATACTGCGCCTTTTTATATTTGCAGTAATCTCGCATTTTGCATACTGCTTTGCATTCGGGATTGATTTTGTTCCGTTCAGAAGCGGAATTTTCAATCAGACAAGCGTAATGTATCCTTTATTTGTTGCAGTACTTGTTCTCTGGCTTCAGGACACCGACACAGGTATGAAGGATTGGCTGAAGCAGATAATCATATTTCTCCTCGTCTGGAGCGCTTTCCCTGCGGATTGGAGCTGTATTGCAGTTCTGTCAATCACAGCCATGTACAGAAACAGAGGAAATCTCAAAAAACAGATGATGTTTATGATGATATGGGTATTTTTATACGCAATAGTATCTTTCTTCTTTGTAAACAAGATTTACGGATTGATACAGCCGTTTGTCATTCTGGTATATCCTTTATTGAAACAGTATAACGGTGAGCGTGGAAAAATAAAGTGGACAAAGTGGCTTTTCTACATTTACTACCCTGCCCATCTTATAATTATAGGAATATTGAGAATTCTTATATACGGCAATGTCCCGATATTGTTCTGAAAAATCCGCATTTTTCGGATGTCGTATTATATACCCGAACAGCCGTAAACAGTGAGGTAAAAATATGAGCAGGAAAACGTTCCCCTTTTTACTGCCGTTCAGATGTCTGACGTTTATTCTTATATTTATAATCGCATCGGCTGTCACTAATAAAGCTCCCGATGAAATCAGCAACAGCAGGTTGCTTGATTACAGATATGCTGTGTGATATAATAACAACGAGGTGAAAAATAATGGAAACAAAAGAAGTTATACTCGGATTACGAACAAAAAACGGATTATCGCAGGACGAACTCGCAGAGAAGGTTTTTGTAACACGTCAGGCTGTTTCACGCTGGGAAAACGGCGAAACTGTTCCGAACACCGAAACGCTGAAGCTACTCTCAAAGCTGTTTGATGTTTCAATCAACACGCTCCTCGGCTCTCCGCAGAATCTCATCTGTCAGTGCTGCGGAATGCCCCTCGAAGACGCCATCATCAGCAAGGAGAAAGACGGCGTACTCAACGAGCATTACTGCAAATGGTGTTACGCCGACGGAGAGTATATGTACAGCGATATGGACGACCTGATTGAAGTCTGCGTGAAGAATATGGCCAGCGAGGAACACACGGAAGAAGAAGTACGCTCCTACCTGAAAGCAACCCTGCCGAAGCTGGACTACTGGAAGCGCTACGAAGAACTCGGCGGTAACGGGGCTTTTGAGGAATTCAAAAAGCAGCTCATCGACGAAATAAACGCACTCAACATTGAAGGAATGCCGAAGGTCGAAAAGCTCAACGCACTTGTCGGCAGTTATGTAAACCTCGAATACAGACTCCCGAACGGAAGAACCGTGAAGTATCTCGACGATAACGCTACATATCTCGGAAATGAGCTGGAGTGTGAATTCGGCGGAAACAGATGCTTCGGGATTGTCGCAAATATGGATTTCATCCTTATCTGCACATACGAAGAAAACGGAGAAAATCCCGAACTTGTCATTTACAAGAAAAGATAAAGATTATATGAGCCGTACCTGAAAATTCGGGTGCGGCTTTTCTTTTTGGTGTTGAATTTGACTCAATGACAATAAAAACCACTACATCGGGAAAGGGGTGTATAATAAAACAAAAGCCTTCTGTGAAATCACAAGAAGTTTTTGACATTTCAACTTTTTAATGATATAATATAATGTGACATATAAATTCATATCAAATTCAAATGCATAAAAATAAATTTATGAGGTGTTAATATGGAAAAAAATTGTGATATTCTGCGCAGGAAGATACGGAAAACTGACCGGAGAATATATTTTATCAAATTCACAGGACGAAATCGTAGCGTTTATTGATAATAATGAAAATATAAACAGTGTTGAAATCAAAGGACAGATTTTTGATGTAAAAAGAGCCACAGACCTAAAGACAATGCACTTCGATAAGATAATTATTGCTGTCGACAGTTCCGTTAGTATCGCAGAAATTAAAGAGCAAATTGCCACAGAACTCTCGCATGAAGTAAATACAGAAGTTATGATTGAAGAAGACTATTTTTATGATATTTTTCCTCTCTCTAACTACTACAACGAATTCGCAGATAAAAGAGTTTCTTTTCTAAGAAATTACGCAAGATATTGTCACGAAAACAATATACAGGGCAATGTCGCTGAATGCGGAGTGTTTACAGGCGAATTTTCTTCCTACATAAACTCCTATTTCAATGACAGAAAATTATATATGTTTGATACATTTGAAGGTTTCAACTCGGATGATTTAAACAAAGAATACGAAATTGACAATGATGACACATTTAAAAATGGTTTCTTTTCAAATTCCAACAATCATTTTAATGTAAGTTATAATCTGATTGATATTGTTAAAAGAAGAATGAAATTCATAGACCAGTGCGAAATAATAAAAGGCTGGTTCCCTGAAAGTGCAAAAGATGTGGATGACAGTTTCTGCTTTGTAAACCTTGATATGGATTTATATGCACCTATGTACGAGGGTATAAAGTTCTTTTATGACAAAATGGTCAAGGGTGGCGTAATATTGCTACACGACTATTTCCACACAGAATTGCCGGGCGTAAAAAAAGCCGTATATGATTTTGAAAAAGACAATAAGATTGACCTCGTAAAGATACCGATAGGAGATGATTGCAGTCTGGCTATAATTAAAATCTGATTGTATTTTTTATCATTAAATAAACAAGCCTTCCGTGAATTTTGAACTGCCCCAATTTGTACGGACAGTACAAAAACCGCCTTTATGGTAGTTAAAATTAAATTTTAAGCAATGAACTGGCATTGCTTTTCAAGTGGTGTCAGTTTTGTTTCTAATATTTCATTTTCAAATTGCTTAATGTATCCATATCCTCTTGACATAAAAATTCCCCCTTATGGTAGTTTCTTAATTCTACCATAAGAGGGTGGTTTTTCTATTGTCCGTTTTTACTGGACTTGTTCAAAATCCCTGTGGGCTTTTTTGACTTAAAAGTCTTTGAAGGGGGGGTACGAGGGGGACCTTTCTTCAGAAAGATTTCCCTCAGTAATACATATAAAGTTTCGGTAGAGATATTACTCTTAACCGCATTCACGTTTTTATAAAATCATTCGCCCTGCGGCACATTTTCGTTCAGGCTTTTGTTGCGGTAATTCAGGTTTGTGCGGAGCGTGTATCCCTGCTCCTCCCAGAAAGCGTTTGCCGTATCATTGTCCTTGAAAACCAGGCCGAATATTTTGGTGATACCTTCTTTGCGCAGTGCGTCTTCCGCTTTTTGCACAAGGGTGCGTGCTATTCCGTGACGACGGTAATCGGGATGTACGCACATATGATGAACTATTGCACGCCTTCCGTCGTGACCCGTAAGTATAACCCCGACTATTTTGCCACATTCTTTTTCATCGTCAAGGCAGGCAAGAAAGCAGGTAGTCGGATTGCGCTTCAAATATCGCCCGATGCCTTCTCTGCTGTCATCCACGGGGTTCAACGCACGCCTTGATTGCTCCGTGCTGTTCCAGAGTTCGTAAATTCCGTCGTAATCGTCTATAACAACGGGTCTGATTTTAATATTCATTGTTACACCTGCCTTTACTGACTATACTTCATCGGCGTATATCGTATACCGTTTGTCGTCTGCTCGGTGTCTGTTTCGTTAAAGCCGAGGTGACGGTATATCTCCACGGCGTATGGCGAGGAATTGACGGTGAATTCCTTACAGTCGCAATCCTTCAGCATATGCAGGAACAGCCTTTTGCCGATACCTCTGCGCTGATATTCCGCCTTTACAAAAAACAGACTGATGTGATTGGTGTCCCGTGTTGCGAGAACGCCTGCCAGCTCGTCATTCTCGAACGCGCCGTACAGCCTGAGATTTTTCACAAAATCCGCATTGCCGAGAGTGTTCCTGAATTCCTCCACGCCTTCTTCCGTGTAATCGGGAGCCTCGAACTGCAAAAACACATCAAGGCAGAGAGTGAGTGCGTCGTCGGTGTGCTTTTTGGTCAGCTTTTTTATTTTTATCGGGTCTTTCTTTTTCGGTGCAGGGAGTTCATTGTACATAGCGTTGAACAACTCCGTCAGGAAGTCCTTGTTGTCAACTTCGGATACAAGCAGCATTTCCTTTGCGCCATCGTACGGAGGCTCACGCTTTGCGTCGGGCAGCATTTTCATCGCCGACGGGATTGTTTTCACCAGCAGTCTGTCGTCGCAGAGATATGCCGCTATTTTTCCGTGATGATAGAGGATGTACTCTCCCATCATCTGCTTGTGTGTAATTCCGTCAACCCCCGAAAGCTGTTCCAGTATAAATCCCAGATACTCTTTGCTTGTCGCCATGATATTATTGTCCTTTCTATGAGTTGTACGCCAGCTCTGTGGGAAGGTCGTGCCACAGCTCCGAGCGTGTTTTGTTGTTCTTCAGCTTTTCCAGAATTTTTGCGTCGGGGTCTGCAAAGATAATCACCCCGTCGATTTCATTCTTTTCGCTCCGTACAGGGAAGGCGAGCTGTTCTTCATCCACCGTGAATTGTGCGTTCACGCCGTTCTTGTTTCCTCTGGCGTCAAGGCGTATCCACTTTTTGTATTCGCTGATGTAAACGCCGTTAAGCCCGTGATACACAAGGAAGGGAGCAGTTTCGTCGTCAAGAATTAACTTCTGATAACAAAATCCCGCAGGAATGCCCTTGTATCTCAGCAAAGCGGCAAGCAGATGCGACTTTGCAAAACAGATTCCGTGCCCGTTCTCCAGAACTTCCGAGGCGGAGCAGGTTATGGCGTCTTTTCCTATATCCGCCGAGTGAGAGATTTTATCCCTTACGAATTCATATGCTTTTCTGATGTATTCAAGTTCGTTTTCAGCACTGTCGGAAAGCAATTCTGCCAGCTTTGCAATGTTGTCGTTTCTGAAATCTATTATATCGTCTGCTTTTGTGTATGCCTCGGTATTGCTTTCGTAGGGCGTCGGTCTGAGATTGCAGAGCATGATGTACTCCTCGTCATTTTCGCCGATAATTACAAATCCGACCTTTTTATACATTTTCACTGCGTAGTTTGCCTTTTGTACGGCAAGCGATGCTTTTTCGTATTTTCTCTGTCGGAGCTCGTCGAGAATTGCCACCATAAGTCCCGTGCCTATTCCGTGATTGCGGTATTCCTTGTAGAGTGAAATCGCAAAGGAAGGTACGCCGTCTTCGATGTGTCCGTAGTCCTTCATATCACGGACCCACACGGCACCGACGATTTTGCTTTCGACTTCCGCCACAAAGCATATGTCGTCCTTTTTTGTACCGAAATCCTTTATGTACACCTGAAGGTCGGGCTGATTGATTATTGATTTCGGAGGAGGCTCTGCTCCTTCGGGGATAAAAATTGCCTCATATATGAAATCTTCCAGAAGATGATATTCGTTTTCTCTGATTTTTCGGATTATGTAATTCATTTCTGCCTCCCGTGATACATTTTTTACATTATATCACATATCTATGAAAAACACAAAGATGACGCAGGAATAATAACCACAGAAATTCACATAATTATGATATATTGCGTTTTTTGACAGGAGGTGAATTTTATGAAGTATGTCTGCGACGCATGCGGTTGGGTCTATGACGAGGAACTCGGCGCTCCCGATATGGGAATAGCACCAGGAACGAAGTTCGAGGAACTCCCCGACGACTTTGAATGTCCTCTCTGTAGCGTGGGGAAGGATATGTTCAGCCGTTCCGAATAAATGCCGTGAGAAAAAGCCGTCTGCAATCAGCAGGCGGTTTTTGTCTTAATTTACGATTTTGTGTTGATTTCCGAAAAAATATATGATATAATTACTATGAATAATTATATATCCTTTGGGGGATTTGACGGATGAATAAAATCAGCTTGAAAAATTTAAGCCGAGAAGAACAATTCAAATTTTTTCAGTCCAAATATGATTACTATAAGTCATTCAATACAAGGATGATAACAGTTTCCGTGCTGGCATATCTTTCGTTTTTTGTGACGGATTGCAGTATATTCGGGCATTTTGCTTTCGAAACTCTCTTGTCACGTGCGATAGTTATCGTTCCGTTTGTTATTTATCTCATTCTTTCGAAGAAGGTTTCGGACTATCGTGTGATGGTTACCGCCAGCTACCTGATGATACATATCATAATCTGGTGTACCGACTGGGCGACATATCTGCTGCCTGACAGGCAGTTTGCCATCCCCGGTATGATTATTATGAACCTCATTTTCGTTTGTGCGGGATTTTCCGCACCGTTCGGGTACAGCCTGTTGGCGCATATGTTCCTGCTTGCAGATATTGCCGTTGCGGATATATTCATACAATACGAAAATGTAGAGATGATGTATCTTTTCAACCTGCCGTGCATCTTTGCTGTATCCGCAATGCACAATATGATGCAGAAGGTTTATTTTGAGCATTACTTTGCAAAAGACCAGCTCAGACAGCTTGCGGTACACGACCAGCTTACAGAGGTTTACAACCGTAACAAGCTAAAGGAATTCATCAATTTCGAAACGGGAGAATTCACAAAATTCTCAGGTCTTAATATAGGCTTTCTTTTGATAGACATCGACTTCTTCAAAAAGGTCAATGATAAATTCGGTCACGAATCGGGCGACAAGGTACTTGTGTGGCTTGCAGATATACTCAAGAATATGGTGCGTGAAACCGACTATGTTATCCGTTGGGGCGGAGAAGAGTTCCTGATTATAATGCCGGGATGTTCGGTTGAGAATGCCGCAAGAATTGCCGAAAAGCTCAGAGAAAAGGTAGAAACCTCCGACAACGGCGTATGTAACAGCACGATTTCAATCGGTGTTTCACAGTACACGGACGGCGATTACAGCGTGGCTGTCAAGAATGCGGATATTGCTCTGTACGAGGCTAAAAATACAGGAAGAAACAAGGTCGTTGTACATAACGAAGATTAATAATTACAAGCAGAAAGGGCGTCGGAGAATAAATCCGATGCCCTTGATTTTATAAGTAATTTTATTGTTATATTTTGTAACATCATTGTAATTGCTTTTATGCAGTGGATATGATATAAATTTATTACAACAAATATAAAATGGGGGAGAAAAATGAAAAAAATCGCTGTAACACTTTTTTCGCTGATAGTTGCATTTTCGATGACAGCCTGCGCTGAAACTCCGTCAACGCCACCCGATGATACCACGCCGTCCTTTCTTACAGAGAGCGTAAAGCCTGAAAAAAATCCGTTGAACATACAAAGAGTAGACCTTGGCGACGGGGAATATTTCATGGAAGAAACCGACGAAAAGGGAAATCTCATAAAGAACAGCTATTATTCCGCAGAGGGAGTTCTCGAACTCTATAATACATACGAATATGATGAAAACGACAACCTCATAAAAGAAGCAAACTACGACGCAGAGGGAAATCTTTTATCATATACAGAAACAGCGTACAACGACAGGGGAATGAAGACGGAGAAATCTTATTTCGATTCCGACGGGAGCTGTGTGTATTATGAAACATACAAATATGATGAAAACAACAACTGCACCGAGGAATATTACTATCAGGGAACAGCACTTGATTATTATGTCATAAGCGAATACAACGACAGGAATCTTCCCGTGCATATAACATGTTTCCTTGCTGACGATTCAATTTCGAGCGAGTATGAGTATCAGTATGATAACGAAGGAAATCTCGTCAGCGAAATCAGAAGCGACGGGGCAGGGCCAAAAGATTTCGTGCATTACGAAAGAAACGGCATTTATCTTCAGGAAACCTGCGAAAATGCCGTCGGAGAAATTATTTATAAGCGTGACTACGAAAACGGTGTTATTGTCAGGGAATATTTCTACGAAAACGGCGTTATGACGTATTTCGAAGAAACTGATGATGACATTACCGTGAGAACATATGTTGACGAAAGCGGAAAGCTGCTCTATTCAAAAACATACGACGCAAGCGGAAATACAATCGCTGAAACATACTATGACGATGATGCCTCCGTGCGTGATTATTATACCTTTGAATATAACGATGACAACTATGTCTTCAAGCAGAGCTATCACAATGCCGCAGGGGTTGTACTGTGGTACAACATCTACGAGTATGACATTTACGGAAATGTTGTAAAGGACAGTTGCTATCTCGCTGACGAGCTTGAATCATACAAGGTTATGGAGTATGACGGGCAGGGAAACGAGATAAAGAATTCGGTCTACAACAAAAACGGGGAGCTTATGACATACCGCATAATGCAGTATGACGATTACGGCAATCTTATCGCCTTTGAGGACTATGATGCCGACGGAAAAAATATAAACTAGATGTATCTGAGAAGTTCGTTGCGCACACCGTCAAGTCTGCTGTCGGAGATACCGAAGTCCATCTCCTTGTAGCTCCACACACTTCTTGAAATGCCGTGTTTTTCAAACACGCTGTTGATACACCTGAACCATTTCAGAGCCTCTTCGGGCGGAACAACCTCGATAACCCCGTACTCACCACAGTAAAGAGTGGTATTGTTACGCTTTGCCGCCTCGATTGCAGGTGCGAAAAGCTCCTCGAAAAATTCGGGAGTGATGTTGCTTTCCTCAAATGTGAAACGGTCTTCCTGTTTGATTTTATTTGTCCAGTATGCTCCCTGATGTGTGAACTTCAGCGGCTCATAGCAGTGGAAGTTATAAACAACCTTGTCGTCGAACGGTTTGTCAAGCTCGGGAACAGCAGGTGCGCTGTTGTTGTCGTAGCTTCCGACGAGGATGATTGTGTCGGGTGCGTAGGCACGGATACGCTCTATACATCTGCGGGATATGATGTTCCAGGTGCCGATGAATTCTCTGTCGGTCACTTCGTTGAGGAGTTCGAAAGCAACTCGGTCGCTTAAATTTCCGTAACGCTTTGCGAATTCTTCCCACAGACGATAAAAACGCTCCTGTAGCTGTTCGTTTTCGAAGAAGCCGCTTTCGCTTTCGCCGTAATCGTCGAAGGAAAAGCCTGCGGTCTTGTGCAGGTCGAGAACAGCGTTGAGGTTGTATTTTTCGCAGAGGGCGAATATCCTGTCAAGCCTTGCAAAGCCGTCTTCCTTGTAACTGCCGTCGTTGCTTTCGAAAATATTATAGTCAACGGGAATACGGACATGGTCTGCACCCCATTCGGAAACCTTTGCAAAATCGGCTTCGGTTATGAAGTTATCCAGTCTTTCCTTGCTGTAATCGCACTGAGAAAACCATCCTCCGAAATTTATACCCTTGTAAAATCCCTTGCTTTTAAGCATAGACACCAACCCTTTCGTATTATGTTTCTGATAACTATAATATAGCACATTATCAAAAGAAAAAATATCACAAATATGTTTTTTCTGTCATTTTTTTGTGGTGTTAAAATAAAACCGCCCGTTTTCTGAGAGTTGTTCTGCAAAGCGGGCGGTTATTTTTGTTTTACGGGCGGAATTCAAAGCATGGCATAAGCTCCAGCTTGAACTTGTTTTTTTCGTGCTTGTCGTCTATCAGCGCTTTGGTTTTCGGGTCGTCACAAACTCCCGTACGGATGTATTTATCCAGCACTGCGTATGTGAATCCGAGGTTGTCCTCGTCGGTTTTTCCGCAAAGTCCGTCGGAAGGCACCTTGTCCACAAGTACTTCGGGAAGACCAAGCTCACGCCCCATTTCCTTCACCTCCGCTACTGTAAAGCGGGCGAGGGGACTGAAATCTCCTGCGGCGTCGCCGTATCGTGTGGAGTAGCCTACCCAATCCTCCGAAAGATTGCAGGTGTTGGCAACACGGCCGTTGTTGCTCTGGCTCACGGCGTAGAGTACCGCCATTCTTATTCTCGGCGGAAGATTTACCGTTGCCTGAACCGATGGCTTTACACACTCATATCCGTTTATGGATTCTGGGTTTGCAAGAGCGTTCATAACTCCGTTGTACGCCTCGTTGATGTTTACCTTTACGGCGCGTATCCCCAGATGCTCCACAAGAAGCTCTGCCATATCTATGTCGCTCTGTTCACCGTTTGGCATAAGTACGCCGATTACACGGTCTTTTCCGAGTGCCTTTACGCACAATGCCGCACAGATTGAGCTGTCCTTGCCGCCTGAAATTCCTATCACGGCATTGCAGCCTTTTCCGTTTTTCTCAAAAAAGTCGCATACCCATTCCGCCGCTTTGTCAACGGCGTCCTTTGCGTTGAAAGAATAATCCATCAGAATACCTCCAGTATCTTCACAATAACTTTTATTAATTATAACACAAAGAGAAAAAATATCAATAAGCATAGAAAATTCTCTGACGAATATGATAGTAGTATATGAAGGCAGGGACAGACCTTGCTTTTTTACACAAAAATTTTTCTTTCGATTTTTATTTATTGGACAAAATGGAGTATTTTTGTCTTTTTGGATAACTCCGATTGACAAATATAATACGGTATGGTATTATAAATCCAGTTAGCGAGCACTAACTGTCTCGCTTTACGGTTTTGCACAATGTCGTTATCAGGAGGTTCATCATGAACTTGAAAGAAGCAGAAGAGGGAAAGGAATACATCGTGAAGCAAATCGACACAGACGATGAAGAACTTGATGCATTTCTGTTTTCACTCGGTTGTTACAGCGGCGAGCCGATAACTGTTGTATCCCAGCTTAAAAGCGGTTGCACCGTTTCAATAAAGGACGGAAGATACAACATCGACAATGAGCTTGCGAAAGCTATTCTGATTTAAGAATTAAACGGCAGTAATCTGCCGATTAATTTTTGGATATGAGTTAGCGATAGCTAACACGATAATGCAAAGACCTATATTTTAAGGAGGAATACATATGAGAATTGCTTTGGCAGGCAATCCCAACAGCGGTAAAACCACGATGTACAATGCCATCACAGGCAGAAACGAAAAGGTCGGAAACTGGGCGGGCGTTACCGTTGAAAAGAAAGAACACGCTATCAGGAAGAGTCTTTACAGTGGCTCGGAAGAGCTTATTGCAGTTGACCTTCCCGGTGCATATTCAATGTCACCGTTCACATCGGAGGAAAGTATTACAAGCTCCTATGTAAAGAATGAAAATCCCGATGCAATCATCAACATCGTTGACGCTACAAACCTCAGCAGAAGCCTTTTCTTCACAACACAGCTTCTTGAACTTGGCGTTCCTGTTGTAGTGGCACTCAACAAATCGGATATAAATGAGAAAAAGGATACGGTAATCGATTCCGAAAAGCTCTCGGCAAAGCTCGGATGCCCCGTTGTAAATACAACCTCCACAACATCGGAGGGTATAAAGGAACTTGTTGCCGCAGCAGTGGCACAGGTCGGAAAGGGACAGGCGGCACCGTATGTTCAGGGAAATGTAGACCTCACGAACAAAGAGGCTGTTATCGAAGCAGACAAAAAGCGCTTTGATTTTGTAAACGGCGTTGTTTCCGAGGTTGAAGACCGCAAGGTTTTCACAAAGGATAAGAATATCGGTGACAAGATAGACGCAGTAATCACAAACAAGTGGCTCGGTATTCCGATTTTCGCCGTTGTTATGGTACTCGTTCTTATGATTTCACAGTACTGGGTAGGGCCTTTCCTTGCAGATACACTTGTTGGTTGGCTCGAAGCATTCCAGGGCTGGGTAGGCGGACTTCTCGAAAACGCAAATCCGCTCCTCTATGCACTTCTCGTTGACGGTGTAATCGGCGGTGTAATTGCGGTTATCGGATTCCTCCCGCTTGTAATGGTAATGTATTTCCTTATCGCACTTCTCGAAGACTGCGGATATATGGCCCGTGCATCAGTAGTACTCGACCCGATTTTCAAGAAGGTTGGTCTTTCGGGTAAGTCGGTAATTCCTTTCGTTATCACAACGGGATGCGCAATTCCCGGAGTTATGGCGTCAAGAACAATCCGTAACGAGCGTGAACGCAGAGCGACTGCTATGCTCGCACCCTTTATGCCCTGCGGAGCGAAGCTCCCCGTAATCGCACTTTTTGCAGGTGCATTCTTCGCAGATGACTGGTGGGTAAGTCCGCTTATGTACTTCTCGGGAATCGTACTTATCTTCCTCGGCGCACTTCTTGTAAACAAGGTTGCAGGCTACAAGGCAAGAAAGTCATTCTTTATCATCGAACTTCCCGAATACAAGGCACCCAGCCTCAAGAGAGCGCTCGGAACAATGTGCAGTCGTGGCTGGTCTTACATAGTAAAGGCATCGACAATTATTCTTCTCTGTAATACAGCAGTTCAGATTATGCAGACATTCACATGGAAGTTTGAAGTTGCTGAAACAGCAGACGCATCAATTCTTGCGTCAATTGCACATCCGTTTGCGTACCTTCTTATTCCTATTGTGGGAGTTTTCTCGTGGCAGCTTGCAGCAGCGGCTGTTACAGGCTTTATTGCAAAGGAAAATGTTGTCGGTACTCTTGCCGTATGTTTTGTCGGTCTTGAAAATCTTATCGACACAGAAGAACTTGCACTTATGGAGGGTGCAGGCACAGAGGTTGCCGCAGTATTCGCAATAACAAAGTGTGCGGCTCTCGCATACCTTATGTTCAACCTCTTTACACCTCCCTGCTTTGCCGCAATCGGAGCTATGAATGCTGAAATGAAGAGCGCAAAGTGGCTCTGGGGCGCTATCGGACTTCAGTTTGCAGTCGGCTATACAGTAGCTTTCTTTGTATTCCAGCTCGGAACACTTTTCACAACAGGCGCATTCGGTGAGGGTTTCCTTCCCGGACTTATAGCTGTTCTTGTTATGGCGGCAATCGTTGTCGGAATATCGATAAATACAAACAAGAAAATCAATGCCGAATATGCACTCAACGGCAAGAAATCCGATAAAGTAAAGGTAAATGTTTAATAAGGAGCTTTTCTTATGGAAAACATAATAATCATTGCAGTTGTTGCAGTAATAGTATTTCTTGCGGCATTTTATGTATACAAAGCTAAAAAAAGCGGGCAGAAATGTATAGGCTGTCCACACAGCAAAACCTGTCCTTCGGCAAAGAAGGGCTGCTGTTCAGGAAAAAAAGAACATTGAATCTCCCGAACCCACTCCGTGCAGATTGTGCGGGGTGGGTTTTGTTGACCGGCGACGCTGCAGGGGGTATAATTGAAGAAAGATATAATCCAATAAATGTTTGAGAGTAGTGTAATTTCATAGGGAATTGAATTCTGAACTGATGGAAAATTCAGAATATATATCTTTACTTTTCAGTGGAAAAGTGCTATACTGAACAAAACTCCAGAAAGGAAATGATTGATATGCGTATTGCGGTTACTTATGAAAACGGACAGGTTTTCCAGCACTTCGGTCATACGGAAAACTTTAAAATTTATGACATTGCCGACAACAAGGTTGTAAGCTCGAATATTTTCCCGACTTTGGGAAGCGGGCACGGTGCTCTTGCAGATTTCCTGAAGATGTACAATGTCGATATTCTCATCTGTGGAGGAATAGGCGGCGGTGCACAGACAGCTCTCGCTCAGGCGGGGATAAAGCTTTTCGGCGGTGTCAGCGGAAATGCCGATGCGGCTGTTGAGGCTTATCTTTCGGGAGGGCTTGACTTCAACCCGAATGTTATGTGCAGTCATCACGGCGAAGGGCACACCTGCGACGGACATCACGAGGGTGAGCATAGCTGCGGCTCAGGCTGCCACTGATAATTCAGATGCGAAGGACGGTTTTTCTGCCGTCCTTTTTGTTTTCAGCGTTGACAACCAGTGTAAAAAAGCGTAGAATAAAATAGAAATATTTATAGTAAGAGGTGGCGTTTTTGAGACACAGACCAAAAATGTTGATTTATATTTTTATGGCAATAGCCATTATCAGCTTTGTTATTATGACGATAGTGGAAAAGTTCGATTTTATACAGTGTATTTCACTTGTCTCGGCAATTCTCGGTGTAATCCTTGTAGCTGTTGAGCTTTTTCAGTCACGAAAAGTCGCTGAGGCTGATTTCATTGCTTCGCTGAATAATTCCTTTGTTACAAGCGAAGACTATAAGGTCGCATACACATTATTCGAAAACTATGACTTCGAAAATTGCCCCGATATTGATCTGGATAATGTACATATTTCAAACTACCTCACTTTTTTTGAAACCTTTCAGCTCCTTATCGAGAGGGATACGATTTCGCTCTCTATGATAAACGACCTTTTCGGATATCGTTTTTTCATAGCTGTACATAACCCTTATGTTCAGCGCAAAAAGCTGGTTAAAAGCCCCGATAACTTCAAAAACCTCTATCTTCTCGAAAAGGACTGGATGGAGTACCGCAAAAAGAAGGGGCTCCCGATATTCCACGAGGAGTATTCTCTCGAAAAACAGCTTGACGCTGAAACCTATAAGCGTATCATTTCGCAGAAAAAGTAGTATCATTTATGCCCGGGAGGCGTTTTTATGGCAACGAAGAATTTTGAATTCAGAAGATGCGACAAGAATGAAATTGACAGAATTCTTGCTATACAGGAGGAGGCTTTTGCCGCCCTAGACAACCCCGAATTATTGAGAAGAAACACGCCTGAAATGCTTTTGTCTTGCCTCAGCGACCCTCACTACACGATAGGTGCGTATTGTGAGGGAGTGCTTGCAGGCTTTGCTATGCTTTACGATGCAGGCGACAGCGACGAAAATCTCGGCAGGGACATAGGCTGTCCCGCCGAAGAGCTTGACAAGGTGATAAATCTCAAGCTGGTGATTGTATCTCCCGCATACCGTGGTAACGGACTTCAGCGTCGCATGACCGAAAAGCTCGAAGAAATTGCCGTGCAGAAGAACAAGCGCTACATCTGCGCTACCGTTTCGCCCGACAATAAGTTCAGCCGTGCAAATATCGAGGGAATGGGGTATGAATTCCATTCGCAGAAGACAAAATACGGCGGAGTGGTCAGAAATCTCTACTGCAAGAAAATATAGCTGACAGCACTTCAGATCAAGGTGATAAAACTATGAAAATATCCGTCCTCTGCGAAAACACAACCGAACGCAGTGACATTCTGTCCGAACACGGACTCAGCCTTTATATTGAAACGAAAAACAAGAAAATCCTGTTTGATATGGGGCAGTCGGATGTGTTTGCAAAAAACGCCGATACAATGGGGACAGACCTTTCAGATGTGGATTTTGCCGTTCTTTCGCACGGCCATTATGACCACGGCGGAGGAATAGAAACATTCCTTTCACTCAACGAAAAAGCGGATATATATGTGAACGAAAATGCCTTTGGTGAGCATTACAACGCCGACGGAAAGTATATCGGTATCAAAAAGAAACTGAAAGAAATTCCGAGGGTAGTTACCGTCGGGGATGAGTATTCTCTTTGCGAGGGAGTCACTCTTTTTTCCTGCAACGACAGGGAAAGGCGCTATCCGACGGAGGCGTATGGTCTCAGTGTCCGGAAAAATCACGAAAATATCGTGGAGGATTTTCTGCACGAGCAGTATCTTCTCATTGAAGAAGACGGAAAAACCGTGCTTATAAGCGGTTGTTCGCACAAGGGAATACTCAGCATTGTAGATTGGTTCAGGCCTGATTTTCTGGTGGGCGGTTTTCATTTTATGAAACTGGGAGTTGCGGGTGATGATGCCGATAAACTCCGTAAATACGCTGAAATACTGCTGTCCTATCCTACATCATACTACACGGGGCACTGCACGGGAGAAGAACAGTTTTTATTCCTTAAAGAAATTATGGGTGACCGACTTGCATATATTCCATCAGGGACGGTACTGAAAATTTTTTAAAAAATTTTTCAAAACCTATTGACAATCAAATAAAATGGTGGTATTATCCTAAACAGAAAAGCAATGACGAAGACGGCAGAATGATAAGAAGTCACAGAGAGTCGCTGTATGATGAGAGGCGATACTTACTGTTATTCAATGCCCATCACTTCTGAGCTGAGAGGCTGAAAATATTATATAAGTAGGTTCTCTCCGTGTTGTCGCGTTAAGACAAGGGATTTGTTGGAATCCTGATGAGTGGCGTTAAAAACGCAATTTGAGTGGTACCGCGGATACGATTGTTATTCGTCTCAAACAAGAAATTGTTTGGGGCGTTTTTTATTTGTCCCGAACGCAAATCAAAAAGGGAATATTCCCTATGCAGAAAGGAAGGTAACTATGGGTTATCAGTTGAAGGAAGTCGCAGAAAGAATCAGGACGCTCCGTGAAATCGCAGGTTATACGCAGGAGCAGATGGCGGAAAAGACCGAAATTACAGTTGACGAATATGTAAAGCTCGAAAGCGGAGAGCTTGATTTCGGTTTCACATTTATCTATAATTGCGCAGATATTTTCGGTGTAGATATCAAGGATTTGCTTGAGGGCTCAAGCCCCAATCTTTCTATCTATAATGTTACAAAGAAGGGCGAGGGTCTCCGTATCGAGCGTAAGTCGGGATTTATCTATGACAACCTCGCACCTCGTTTCAAGGATAAGGTTGTTGAGCCTTTCCTCGTTACAATCCCCTACGACCCCGATGCAAAGCCTTCGTACAGCTCACACGAAGGACAGGAAATGGACATCGTTGTCAAGGGTAAGCTCTCTATCGAAATCAATGGCAGAAAAGAAGTTCTTACCGAGGGCGACACAATCTACTACAACAGTTCATATCCCCATGCTCTCAAGGCAGTAGGAGGGTCTGACTGTAAAATCTACGCATTCGTCGTAAAGACCGACGAAGAAGGCACGGTTGTAAAGTCATCCGACAGCGTAGGCACAAAGGTTAAGCGCAGTGACGAAACAACCGTTGCAAACAAGTTTATCAAGACGAAGTGCGACGAAAACGGCGTACTTCAGGAAATCAAGTTCAAGAACGAAGAGCGTTTCAACTTCGGTTTTGACTGCGTGGACAGAATTGCTGCAAAAACTCCCGAAAAGCTCGCTATGATCTGGGTCGGCAATGACAAGTCGGAGCATCGTTTCACATTCGGGGATATGAAAAAATACAGTAATATGACAGCAAACTATTTCCGTTCTCTCGGAATCAAAAAGGGTGACAGGGTAATGCTCATCCTCAAGCGTCATTATCAGTTCTGGTTCAGCATCCTTGCACTTCACAAGATGGGTGCAATCGTAATCCCCGCAACAAATCAGCTTGTTGAACATGACCTCACATATCGTTTCAAGGCGGCGGGAGTATCGGCTATCGTATGTACTTCCGACGGTGATGTTGCAAACCAGGTTGAGCTTGCAGCGAAGGAATTCCCCGACCTCAAGAAAATCTGCGTCGGCGAAAAGAGAAACGGCTGGTCGGATTTCAACAGCGAAATGGCACTCTGCAGCGATGTTTTCGAGCGTACAGATGACACTCCCTGCGGCGACGACCCGATGCTCATGTTCTTCACTTCGGGAACAACAGGCTATCCGAAGATTGCAACACACTCATACAAATATGCACTCGGACATTACATCACTGCGAAATACTGGCACAATGTAAATCCTAACGGAATACATTTCACAATCTCCGATACAGGCTGGGGTAAGGCTCTCTGGGGCAAGCTCTACGGACAGTGGCTCTGCGAGGCGGCAGTATTCACATATGACTTCGACAGATTCAACTCCGACGAAATCCTCCCCATGTTCAAGAAATACAATATCACTACATTCTGCGCACCCCCGACAATGTATCGTTTCTTCATAAAGGAAGACCTTTCTAAATACGACCTTTCTTCTATCGAATACGCAACAACTGCGGGAGAGGCTCTCAACCCCGAAGTTTACTATCAGTTCCAGAAGGCAACAGGTCTGAAGATAATGGAAGGTTTCGGTCAGACCGAAACGACACTTTCAATCGCAAACCTTGTCGGTACAACTCCCAAAATCGGTTCAATGGGTAAGCCCACTCCGCTTTATGATGTTGTGCTCCTCAACGCTGAAGGCAAGCAGTGCAAGACAGGTGAAACGGGAGAAATCTGCATAAGAACAAACAAGAAGACTCCCTGCGGACTTTTCCTCGGATACTATCGGGACGAAGAAAAGACAAAGGATGTATGGTATGACGGATACTACCATACAGGCGACCAGGCAACTCAGGACGAAGAAGGCTACCTCTGGTATGTCGGAAGAATCGACGATGTCATCAAGTCGTCGGGATACCGCATCGGGCCCTTCGAAATCGAAAGCGTTATCATGGAACTTCCCTATGTTCTTGAGTGTGCGGTAACAGCCGCTCCCGACCCTGTAAGAGGTCAGGTTGTAAAGGCTACTATTGTTCTCACAAAGGGAACAAGCGGCAGTGACGAGCTTGTCAAGGAAATCCAGAACTATGTCAAGACTCATACTGCACCCTATAAATACCCCAGAATTGTTGAGTTTGTTGACGAACTTCCCAAGACAATCAGCGGAAAAATCCGCCGTGTCGAAATCAGACAGAAGGACAACAAGTAATACAATACCCCCGCAGGAATCAAATCCTGTGGGGGTACTTTTATTGTATTGACATTTCTGCTTTCATATATAAATCATATACGCAGGCAATTTTTTTAAACTCCTTTGCAATGTGCGGTGCCAGTTTGTCAGTGAACATTATTTTGGGTTCGGTGATTTCTCCCGAAAGTCCTATGCTGCGGCGGTTGAGCCAGTTGCATTTTTCGGGCGGCTGGTCGGGAAATCTGTTTTTCTTGTATAAATCCCCGTAAAGCTCAAAGCTCTTCTGCGTTTTCACCGCTTTGAAGGCTTTCAGAAAGCTTTCGTCATCGGCAAGGATAAGCTGCCTTACAGCTTCCATTGTTGCGGGCTTTGCGCAGTAATATCCGCAGCCGAAGCTCATTCCCTGCGCACCGACGGAAAAATAAAATCCCGGTAACGACATATACTGCTCACGGACACGGCTGAAGGTGTACCATATATGGTCACGGAAAATCGAGTCGGGGTGGAGTCTTGCGTCACGGTATATCCGTGAAATTCTCCTCGGGTCGCAGACAATCAGCTTGTCAATTTTCATCATTGTCGGAGCAAGGTCGTTTACAAGCTCGGTCATCGGAACTATGACAAGTCTGTTGTAGTCGTCCTTGTGGGCGTTGAACCATTCCTTGCTGTCGTGCATTCTGTTTTCAAACAGGAAGTCGATTGATTCGGGTGAAAACGGCATAATTTATCTCCTTTTCTTTTTGGCTGTAAGCGAATAGCTGTTTTCGGTCATACGGAAAATCTCGTCGTCGGGCACATCCGAGTCGAGAAAAACGGTGTTCCAGTGTACTTTGTTCATGTGGTATGCAGGAATAACTCCTTCAAACGCACTGCGCAGGAAGTCGGCTTCCATAGGGTCGCATTTCATATTTACCGCAAGCCTTCCGTTGACGGTCAGTACGAGTGCGTACCACTTTCGGTTGTCCGAGTGCCTTGCAACATAGGTGTCGAAATCCTCGTCAAACGGCTGGTCAACTTCGGTCAGCGGGAGAGTTCTGCAAAAGTCAAGATATTCTTCTCGTGTCATAAAATCACCTGCAGTTATTATACCACAATCTGCGCCGTAATGGCAATAGTGATGATAATCCTGCGGGGCGGTGAGTATAAAAAATTCCAAAAAGTATTGACAAAAATAAACCTCGGTGATATACTGATATAAATTAATTAAACCGTTGACGCGGAGATAAAGGTAATTATGCTTCCACAGAGAGCCCGTGGTGCTGAGAGTCGGGTGAAAAACAGATTATCAAATGGACCGCTGAGGGCGCAGTCAAATGTACTACGGTACAGAGTATTCTGCGACGTGTGACATACGTCAGTTGTCTGGGATATGCTGGTATCCTGTAAAGAGTGCAGTAAAAACTGCAAATCAAGGTGGCACCGCGGATAAGTAATTTATTCGTCCTTGACAGATACATTGAAGTTTCTGTCAGGGGCATTTTTTATTCCCCGACAGCGATAAAAGGAGAATAACTATGAAACTTTTAACGAAACGATGGCGATGCTCACACTGAACACACGAAAACAAACACATATATTTTATATAAACGGAGGGAAAAACTATGATACACAACGGTATTGAATTTGACACATATTTCAACAACTACCCCGACGCAAACGGCTATTTCGGAAAATACGGTGGCGTTTATGTCGACGAAAAGCTCAAGGCTGCTATGGCAGAAATTACAGAGGCTTACTACTCAATCTGCCAGTCAAGAAAATTCATCGCAGAGCTCAGAAGAATAAGAAAGGAATTCCAGGGAAGACCTACTCCCGTTACTCATCTCGAAAGACTTTCTGACGCTCTCGGCGGAAGAGTTCAGCTTTACGCAAAGAGAGAAGACCTTAATCATTCGGGTGCGCATAAGCTCAATCACTGTATGGGTGAGGCGCTTCTTGCAAAATATATGGGCAAGAAGAAGGTTATCGCAGAAACAGGCGCAGGTCAGCACGGCGTTGCACTCGCAACAGCGGCGGCTTATTTCGGACTTGAATGTGACATCTATATGGGTTCTGTTGACATCAAGAAGCAGGCTCCCAATGTTGCAAGAATGAAAATCCTCGGCGCTAATGTCGTTGAGGTAACACACGGTCTCCAGACGCTCAAGGAAGCTGTTGACGCCGCTTTTGACGCTTACAGCAAGGAATACAAGGATTCAATTTACTGCATAGGCTCGGTACTCGGCCCTCATCCCTTCCCGATGATGGTAAGAGATTTCCAGAGTGTTGTAGGTATTGAATCAAGAGAGCAGTTCCTCGAAATGACAGGACACCTTCCCAACGCAATCGTTGCTTGTGTAGGCGGCGGTTCCAACGCTATGGGACTTTTCTCGGGATTTTTGAATGACCCCGTTGAAATTTACGGAATTGAACCTCTCGGAAGAGGAGAAAAGCTCGGCGACCATGCAGCAAGCCTCAAGTACGGAACAGAGGGCGTTATGCACGGCTTCAACAGTATTATGCTCAAGGATGAAAACGGCGAGCCTGCTCCTGTTTACTCGGTTGCAAGCGGTCTTGACTATCCTTCATCGGGCCCTGAACACGCTTTCCTCCACGACCTCGGAAGAGTAAATTACGATGTTGTCAACGACGATGAAACTATTGACGCATTCTTTGCACTATCAAGAATGGAGGGTATTATCCCCGCTATCGAAAGCTCACACGCTGTTGCATACGGCATGAAGCTTGCAAAGAAGATGGGCAAGGGTTCAATTCTCATCAACCTTTCGGGCAGAGGCGACAAGGATATGGACTATGTTATCGAAAAATACGGCATAAGATAAGAACTCTCCCCGCAGGAAGATTTTCTTGCGGGGTTTTTCTTGCAAAAACGGGTTTGTTTATATAAAAGCATTGATTTCAAGCGGATTTTGTGGTAAAATTTTATAGCATAAAAATTGAAGGGAAGAATTGAATCTTGAACGAAAGAAAAAACAAGCTTTCTGTAATACTTCAACTGTTCGTGACATTTTTCAAAATAGGCGCATTCACTTTCGGCGGCGGATATGCTATGATTCCGCTTATCCAGAAGGAAGTGTGCGAAAACAAGAAATGGCTCACGGACGAAGACATACTTGAAATCGTCGCCATTGCGGAGTCTACGCCCGGCCCTATCGCAATCAACACAGCGACATTTGTCGGCTATCGTACGGCAGGATTTTTCGGGGCGTTCTTCTGTACACTCGGTGTAGTGCTTCCGTCGTTCCTCATCATTACGGTGATTTCTTATATTCTCAGTGAATTCCGTGAGCTGAAGGCGGTACAGTACGCGTTCTTCGGCATAAGAGCAGGGGTGCTTGCGCTTATTGTCAAGGCACTCTGGTCGATGTACAAGCAGTGCCCGAAGAATCCTATTTCCTACATTATTGCGGCACTTGCGTTTATTCTTGCGGCGGTGCTTGATGTCAATGTACTTATCGTTATTATTTCAAGTGCGATAATCGGTCTTATTTATTCTTTTGTTGCAATGAAGAAGGAGGTTAAGAAATGATTTTTCTTGAGCTTTTTCTCACATTCTTCAAAATCGGACTTTTCACCTTTGGCGGCGGATATGCAATGCTTCCGCTGGTGCAGGCTGAGGTTATCGAAAAAGGCTGGATGACGAATGAACAGATAGTCGATTTCATTGCAGTCAGCGAAAGTACTCCAGGCCCGTTTGCAATCAACATTTCCACTTTCGTCGGAAATCAGATGGGCACTGCATACGGTTTTTTCGGGGGAATTCTCGGCGGTATCTGCGCTACCCTCGGCGTAGTTACTCCGTCATTCATGATAATCCTTATAGTTGCAAAATGCTTCGATAAATTCCGTAACAGCAAGGTTGTCAAGGGTTGTATGTCAGGCCTCAAGCCTGCCGTTATAGGAATGATAGGTTCTGCGGTTGTAAGTATCGGCACAACGGTATTCTTCCCTGAGGGAGTGAACACATCAGTTTTCACGGGAGCGCCGTTTTACATTTCGCTCGCCCTTTTCGGAGTGATGTCAGTTCTGGCATTCAAAAAGGTACATCCTATTATCATTATCGTTATTTCCGCAGCGGTCGGAATAATCGCAGGCTTTGCACTGGGACTCTGATTATTCTTCTGTTGTTGATATTTTTTCTCAGATATAAGGAGAAGTCGTTATGAAAAAAACCATACTTGTGATTGATGATGACAAATCAAATCTTATAATTGCACAGCGACTGCTTTCGGAGGAGTACAAGGTGGCCGCCATAAATTCGGGAAGGCTTGCTTTCGAGTATCTTTCAAGGCATACACCGTCTGCAATTCTTCTTGACATCCAGATGCCTGAAATGGACGGTTTTGAGGTTATGGAAAGACTGCGCAGTGACGAAATATGGTGTAAAATTCCCGTAATATTTCTCACGGCCGACAAGAGTAGCGAAACGGAAGAAAAATGTTTCGATATGGGTGCGGTGGATTATATCGGCAAGCCGTTTATTCCTCAGATTATGAGAAAACGTGTTGCCCGTATGATTGAGCTTGAGGAGTATCGTAAGAGCCTTGAGAGAATGGTGGCAATCCAGCTTTCGCAGATAACGAAAATGCAGCACGATGTCATTATTACAATGGCGAATGTAATTGAAAGTCGTGACGGTACAACGGGAGAGCATGTAAAGAGAACAAGTGCGTACACTATGCTCCTTGCGGAAAAAATGATAGAAAAGGGTCTGTATTCCGATGAACTTGACATTGCACTTCTTGAAAATATGAGAAGCGCCGCACCTCTGCACGACATCGGAAAGATTACCATTCCCGACGCTGTACTCAGTAAGCCGGGTAAACTTACCTCCGAGGAGTATGAGACTATCAAATCGCACGCAAAAGCAGGTGCCGATATGATAAGCAACAATATGAACAGCATCGTTTCGCAGGACTTTTTGAAGGTTGCCTGCGATATGGCACGCTATCATCACGAAAAGTGGAACGGAAAAGGCTATCCCGAAGGTCTTGCAGGCAAGGAAATTCCGCTGTCGGCAAGAATACTTGCAATTACCGATGTATTCGATGCATTGGTATCAAAGCGACAGTACAAGGAAGGAATGTCCGTTGACGAGGCGTTTAAGATAATGGCTCCCGACAGGGGAGAGGGCTTCGAGGCGGAAATCCTCGATGTTTTCTTTGAGCTTCACGACGAGCTTGAGGGGATGATAAAGGAAATGGAACAGCATATAGCAGAAACGAGCGATGCAATCTCATAAAACAAAGGGTACTGAGCGACAAACTCAGTACCCTTGATTTATTTTGCGGTCGATTTCTTTTCCGTTAAGCGTATTACGGAAATTATCGGGACAATCAGTATTCCGCAGATGAGATTTGAAATTCCGTGAACTACATCCCACGGTAAACCTGCCGCAATCCAGGCAAGCGTCTCTTTGAAATCCAATCCGAATAAAAGTGCCTGCGAAGGTGCATAGAGCGTTCCGTAAAGAAAACCGTGTGCCGAGCAGACGAGCATATATACGACAGGTGCGATTTTCTTCGGGATTTTACGTGGCAGGAGCATTGTCATCCCCCACAGGACTGCCCAAATGTACAGATAGGGAATCCACCAGGTTGCAAAGCCCGAGAAAAATCCCGTAAGCGCCACATAGACATATATGGGCCAGAGGGCTTTTTTTCTGTATACCACCGTCAGCGCAACAGTGAATACGCCGATAAGGTGAATGTTCGGGACAAACTCCATTATCACCTTTGACACATACATTATTGCACCGAGCATTGCAAAGATTACAGTTTCTTTTACAGTTATCTTCATCTTATTTTTCTATCCTGAAAGAGTAGACCTCGCCCTCTGTTATCGGCGTTGTGTCCACTCCCGAAACGGCGTAGCTGTCATTGATGTAGAATGCCCAGTAAACTCCGTCCTTGTCGAAGTCTGCTGTTATTCCGTTTACCGTCTTTACATAAAGACCGTACTGACTTTCCTCTCCCGAAATCAGCCCGTATTCGAGGAGTGCCTCGCCGACGGTTTCCTTGTCTGTTTTCACATCGAAACGGGTTTCGTTCTTGTCCTTGTCAATAACGGAAAATGTGAATGTTTTTTCTCCCTCTCCGACGGATTGTATTGTTATTTCGTTTTTCTGCGAAACAACATCTGCGGAGGGTGTATCGTTTTTGCATCCTGAAACAGCAAATGCCATAACCGCAATAAGCATTACCGACAGGAGCGTTGCCGATGATTTTCTGAACAGTCTGAATTTCATAGCTATTCTCCTTTTTTGAAATTTTATTTTTTTCTCACTTCTCGGCGCTCGCAATACTCCGTGAGAGTTCAGACTGTACGGATATTCCGACTTGTCACTTCACCATACCGCCTTCTCAGGAAAATCCCAATGGTTTTTTTCCGACTGCGGTTGTCGGATAGGTAGGGAGCATAATGTGACTTACGGCGACGGGCTCGCACAGGATTTTCACCTGTTTCCCCGTACAGCAGAAATATTATAACATTATTTTCTGTAATTTTCAATATTGCGACAAAAAAGCCGTATCCCTGAATGGAATACGGCCTTTTTCAGTTCTTTTCTGACGGAATTCCGAGAATAATCAGCTTTAGCACAGGTATTCTCGAAATTACTTCGTACAGTAACGGCAGGAATACAATCTCCGCCGCAAGCATGAGGAAATATGTAACGACCACGGAAATTCCCGCAACCTTTGCCGCAAAGTATGCGACAAGTATCATAATGGGGTAGTGCAGGACATAGAACGCAAAATTCCGTTTTGTCATATAGCTTGTGAATTTGTTTTTGAAGTTGAACCACGCCTTGAACGAGCCGATTACCGCAAGCACTCCCGTCCAGGCGGCAATGTTTGCAAGCGGGGATTTCAGCGTAGCTGTCGAGGCGTAATTTTCGCCGTAGTGAATGCAGGCGTATATTCCGTTGAAAACAACGGCCGCAATAATCATCGGGACTTTGTATTTCACCAGAATATCGGTTACATTTTCGTGAGAGAAAACATAGTATCCGAGCAGGAACATGAAAAAGTATATTCCGTTGCGGTAAACCTCAATCATCGGGGTGTTGAGTACAAGCGATGACAGCCATACAGCGACTACAAGAAGAATAATCGCCCATATATTTGTCTTTTCACCGAGGGCAAGCAGCTTTTCCTTCTTGTCAATCTTTCTTACAAGAAGAAGTATTGCGGAAAAGAGGAACAGCTCATGTGCAAACCACATGGGGCCTATGCCCATCATACAGTAGATTAGGTATTTTATCACTGCGGGAATAGCGTCGCCGCCGCCCATAAACATATCAACGCACTGATTCGTCACCCAGCCGCTTATCCAGCCGAAGATGAAAATTCCACATATCGACGGAACGAGTATCGTCTTTGCACGCTGAGCAATAAATTCTTTGGGTGTTCGTTTTTGCAGGGAATAGTTTGCGCTCATCCCACCGACAACAAAGAGAAGGTTCATAAACCACGGGTAGACAAAGGAGAGGAAGACATCGAGCTGTGGCACTCCCTTCACATCGAGGTTTGTAATAACTCCGCTATTGTTGAAGATGTAGATTATGTGGTACAGAACGACAATAACCACCGTTACCCAGCGGATATTGTCGATGTAGTTTTTCCTTTCCATATCGGGAAATCCTTTCGGTTTAGAGCTTTCTGCTCCATGCGTCCTTGTTGAACAGCATAATTATCGGGAAAATTTCAAGACGGCCGAGGAGCATATCAATCGAGAATACTATCTTTGAGGCATTGCTGAATCCCGAGAAGTTGCAGACAGGGCCTACGGCTTCAAATCCGGGGCCTATATTGTTAAAGCATGCAACAACACCTGAGATATTCGTTGCGATTGAATATCCGTCAAGCGAAATTATTATGAAACTGATAATCATCAGCGCACAATATGCCGCAAGATAAGCCATTGTTGTGCTTATTACCTGTTCACTCACAGGCTTGTTGCTGATTTTTACGACCTTGACTTTATGCGGGTGAAGAATTTTGCTTATTTCACGGAAAAGATTTTTTATTATAATGATTGCTCTTGACATTTTAAGACCGCCTGCGGTACTTCCTGCACAGCCGCCGAAGAACATCAGTATAAAGAGTATTCCCTTCGAGAATGACGGCCAGGTGTCAAAATTATATGAGGCAAAGCCTGTTGTCGACATTACCGTTCCGACCTGAAAGGCAGAGTGGCGTATTGTTTCCTCCCACGAGGAGAAAAGCCCTCTTGTATCGACTGAAATCAGTATGATTGCCGAAACCACTACAATCCAGAAAATACGGAATTCTTCGTCCTTGACAGCTTCCTTGAAACGTCTGAACACCATAAGACCGTATATATTGAAGCTTACGCTGAACAACAGCATAAATACCGTTATGGTATTCTGTAAAAACGGGCTGCAACTTGCAAAGCTGTCATTCTTAATCGCAAACCCGCCTGTGCCTGCGGTGGAGAGCGCCGCACATACAGCGTCAAATACGGGCATTTTTCCGATAACGAGTACAATGAAGCAGAGTATTGTCATTGCAATGTAAAGTCCGTATGTTATGGTGAGAGTATCCTTTAACTTCGGTGTGAGCTTTCCGACGCTGGGACCTGAGCTTTCGGCTGACATTATGTACATATTCGAGCCGTTGCTCTTGCTTACTGCGGGGATGAGGGAGAGCAGGAATACAAGCACTCCCATACCGCCGAGCCAGTTGGTAAAGCTGCGCCAGTAAAGTAATCCACGGGGGAGAACTTCCACATCGGTGAGTATTGTTGCGCCCGTGGTTGTAAAGCCCGAGATTGTCTCGAACAATGCGTCGATGAAGCTCGGAATTTCACCGCTTAATGTAAAAGGGAGAGCGCCTGCAACAGACATTATAATCCACGAAAGGCTGGTTACCGCAAAGCCTTCGTGAGCATAGAAGTCGGTTTTTCTTTTCTGAGTAAGAAAAACTGCCACGGCACCTATAAGTATAAGTCCGAGTGCCGTTACGGCAAAGCTGTTGCCTGCTACGATGTCGTCATCGGCGTAGCAGATTATCGTCGGCACGAGCATAAATATCGCTTCGATAAGCATAATCATTCCGATTATGCGAAAAATCAGTTTATAGTTCATTCGGTTGATGTTCCTTTATTCGAAAATGTCGTTGAACTGCATTATGGGGTCCTGCTTGCAGGTCACAACGATTACCGTATCGTTGATTCCGTATACAGACGAACCGTCGGGAATGATGGTTCTTCCGTTATGGATTATGCAGGCTATGAGCATACCACGCTTGAGCTTTATATCCTTGAGGGGTACGCCTACATAGTAGGTCTTTGCATTTACACGGAATTCAAGTGCCTCCGCCTGACCGTCCGCTATCTTGCAGAGGGTTATTGCGGCACCCGTTTTGCCCTGCATTGCACGGGCGTACTGAAGTACGTTTTCGGCACAGAGAATTCTCGGGCTGATAACGCTTCCGATTCCGAGGTTGTCCAGAAGTCCGGTAGACTCCATACGGTTAACCTTTGTGACAATCTGCGGAACTTCACGGGAAGTGCCGTAGAGTGACATTATTACATTCAGTTCGTCAAGCCCTGTGAGAGTAACAAGTGCATCGGTAGATGCAATTCCTTCACTTTCGAGGACTTCCTGAAGCGAGCCGTCGGCATTGATTATAGCCGCATCGGAAAGATGCTGTGCGAGCTCTATACAACGAGCCTCGTCACGCTCAATGATTTTGAGCTTTACGCCCGCCGCAAGCAGACTTTCGGCGAGGTAATAGCTTATTCTTCCGCCGCCGAGAAGAGTTACGTGGCGTGCCTTCTTCGAGGTGATTTCCAGCTTGTTGAGGAGCTTTGAAAGTACCGCAACAGCGCCTGTTACATATATGAAATCGCCTTCGTGGAGGGTGTCATTACCTCCCGGAATAAAGGCTGTGCCGTCACGCACGATTACGCATACCAGAATTTTAATGCCGAGAATGTCCGAGAGCTTTGTCATCGGTGCATTTTCGAGTATACTGCCTGCCTTTACCTGAAGCTCAACGATTTCCGCCCTGCCGTTTGAAAACGACTCTCTCCTGAGGAAACCGGGGAACTGGAGAAGTTTGAATATTTCCTTCGCCGCAGAACGCTCGGGATTGAGGATGAGTGATAAGCCGAATTCTTCACGCATCTGGAAAAGCTGTGCGAGGTATTCGGGACTGCGCACTCTTGCTATCGTATGAATGTCGGGATTGAGCTTTCTTGCGGTAAAGCAGGTGAGCAGGTTGATTTCGTCGGCACCCGCAACAGCTATAAGAAGGTCGCTGTGCTCGACATTTGCCTCGTTGAGAATCTGCATACTTGCGCAGTTTCCGTTGAGGGTAAGCATATCGAACTGATTGCTTATCTGCTCAAGTATCTTTTCATCGTTGTCTATTACGACAAGCTCGTGGCTTTCGAGCGCAAGCTGTCGTATGATTTCAAGGCCGATTTTTCCGGCGCCTGCAATAAGTATCTTCATTTTATTTATCCGCCTTATTTTATGAATTTGCAAGTATAATTTATACACAAAAAATTATACTACTATTTTATATTAATGTCAACCTGTTGCAAGAACAATAAAATTCGGTTTTACGACAATAAAAAACCTGCCGTTAAGGGCGGTATTCATACAGAAACTTTATATGTATTCATTGAGGGGAATCTTTCTGAAGAAAGGTTCCCCTCAAACTCCCCTTCAAAGACTTTAAAACTAAAATCAAGTCCATAGGGATTAATCCCTATGGGCTTGATTTTAAATCTGAAGTTTTCGGAAAGGAGTCTGAGGAAAAACCTTTTTCAAAAGGGTTTTCCTCAGTAAGCGCATAAAAATTCTATACGAGTATCACCCTTAATGGCGGGGTGATGGATATTTACAGCTTTGCACCGCAGTTCTGGCAATACAGATTTTCGGTGCTGTTCTTCTTTCCGCAGGAGGCACAGGTCTTTTGCGGTTTCACGGAATTTATCCGGTCTTCCGTCCACTGAATGTCCTTTTTAAGCTCACGGATTTTGTCCATAACCTCGTTCATGTACGGAGTGGTATCTGTACCCGTTTCTGACATATCAAAGCACATTTTCCCGAGTTTCTGGTACTGCTCTCTTACCTTTGATTCAAGCTGTGTCTTTTCGAGCTTCAGCTTTGAAACCTCGATGAAATCTCCCGTTTTTTCAGCGGCACTGTCGATACAGCGTCTTGCACCGTCTATGAATGAATCCATACCTGACATAATTACTCCTCCTTATAGCTGATTATGAGAATAGAATTGTGTGATTTCTGATTTTTTCGTCATCATTTCGTCAAAACGGTTTATGTATTCGTAAGGGAACTTATAGTTATATACCCGCTTGATTTTTCCGTTGACGCACAGCTTTGTCGATGCCGATGCACCTGCCGCAAGTATCGTCTGCATTTCCTCCATGATGAAGATGTTGTACAGCCCTTCGTAGCCTGCCCTGGAATATCCCACATTTTCGAGATTTCCGAGGGTGTTTTTCTGCCTGTACAGATAATACGGGTTGTAGCCGTTCTCTGCGAGAACTTTTGAGGAAAACGAAATCATATCGGCGATTTCGGCATCGCTTACGATGTCCTTTTCCTGAAAAAGCGTGGACGAACGTTTCAGCGTAAGTGTATGCACCGTTATGTTTTCGGGGTTCATACCGATAACGGCGTCTACGGTTGCTCTGAAACTGTCAAGCGTATCCGTCGGAAGACCTGCTATCAGGTCGGTGTTGATGTTGTCAAACCCGATTTTCCGTGCAAGAGAGAATGCCTCACGTACCTGCTCCGAGGTGTGACACCTGCCGATTGCGGCAAGTACGCTGTCATTCATCGTCTGCGGATTGATTGAAATTCTTGTAGCGCCGTTTTCCTTTATTGCCTGAAGTTTTTCGGCGGTTATCGTGTCGGCACGCCCTGCCTCTACAGTATATTCACGCACACCGTCGAGTGTGAAGTTCGACGCTACCGCTTTCATCAGGGTGTCAAGGTGTTCCGCCGAGAGCGAGGTCGGTGTTCCGCCACCGAAATATACCGTGTCGAGCGAAAGCTCCAGCTTGTCAGCGTATTCAGCGATTACGGCGATTTCGTCGCATAGCTTTTCTATGTACTGCGGAATGAGCTTTGCGGCACTTTCAACCGAATGCGATACAAAGCTGCAATAACTGCACCTTGTCGGGCAGAACGGAATTGATACATACAGACTGAATGATTTTTCGGGGACGGTGAGGAATTTTGCCTGCGTCACGGCTGTGTTCCAGGCAAGCTCCAGCTTTTCGTCGGAGGTGAAATATTTTTCCCTCAGGGCGCTGAAAACTGCGGATTTATCGCATCCTTCCGCAATGAGAGCATTCACCTTCTTGACGGGGCGTATTCCCGTCAGACAGCCCCACGGCTGTGCTTTTCCCGTCAGCAAAACCATACATTTGTACAAGGTGCGGCAAAGCGTGATTTCGTAGTCTTTTTCGTTATTTTTGTCTGTTTTTGAGTGCATACGCTTTCTCTTTCCGCCGATTGACGCAGAAACGAAGAAATGCGTGTATTTACGCCCGATTTTCTGTCGGAGAATGCAGTAATCTCCCGAAAGGTCGAATTCGTCATACAGGAATGTGAAATTCGTCACGGGCAGAAATAATTTTATCGTTGCCTCAACTTCGTATTTGAAGTCGTTGCCGCTGAAAATTACCGTCATTTTGTTTTACCTCAGATAAGGATTTGTCTTTTTTTCATAGGACAGCGTTGTGCTGCTTCCGTGCCCCGAAAGAATGTCGTAATCTTCATATTCTCCCGTAAAATCACGGAGAAGTGCGAGCGACTTCATCATAGCGCTTTCGGAAGCATCGACCAGATCTGTACGCCCACGACTGCCCTTGAAAAGAGTATCTCCGCTGAAAATCGTATCACCGACAATAAAGCACACGCTGCCGCTTGTATGCCCGGGTGTGAGAAGAACACGGAATACAAGTTCGTCCTGCACGATTTCGTCGCCGTCGTCAAACGATGTGGGCGAGGGGTACGGCTTTATTCCGGGAAGCCCGAAAACACGGGAAAGATTGAGGTAATCGTCGGAAAGCTTCTTGACGTCGTTCTTGTGAACGAAAACCTCTGCCCCTGTTTTTTCGGCAAGCTCCGCAACCGACGCTATGTGGTCGAAGTGACCGTGCGTCAGCAGGATTTTTCTGAGCTTTGCATCTCCTAACCCTGCGAGTATTTCGTCTGTGCCTTCGGGTGCGTCTATCAGCACGGCGTTATTGCTTTCTGAGATTACAAGATAGCAGTTTGTCTGGCACACTCCGAGTGGAGCAAGCTGTCGGATTTCCAAAAAATCACCCCTTGAATATGATTACTTTCCTGAACGGGTAACTGATACCACGCCCTGTATTTTCTTGAGCTTTGCGATTACATTGTTGAGCTGTTCAATTCCGCCGACGCTGATTGTGACGGAAATATCGGCGTTTCCGTTTTTAAGCTCACGAGAGGTACTTTCGTGGATGAAAATGCGGTTTTCCGAAAGAAGTATCGCAACATCTGCGAGAAGTCCCTTACGGTCATAGGAAACAATGTCGAGGGTAGCACGGTATGCCTTGGTGTTGTTATCCTCCCAGGATACATTTACCCAGCGTTCCATTTCCTTGTTGTCACGGACGGCGTTCTGGTAGTTTACGCAGTCGGTCTTGTGTATTGAAATTCCGTGTCCACGGGTAATAAATCCGATGACATTATCGCCCGGGAGCGGATTACAGCATTGCGAGAACTTTATCAGGCAGTTTTCGATGCCCTCGACGATTATTCCGTCGGTGCTCTTCTGCTTTGTCGGTTCAAGCGACGGAGCTTCCTTTTCGGTGTCGACATAACGCCTGATGTAGTTGTCCTTCATTCTCTGGAGCATCTTCGACAGAAGAATTCCGCCGTATCCGATTGCCGCATAGAAGTCGTCGAGAGTTTCGCAGTTGTGACGATGCATATCGTCGGCGAGGAATTCTTCCATGTCGCTTTCGGGAACGTGGATGAGGTTGCGTTTGAATTCACGCTCAAGCTCAGCTTTTCCGTTGACGATATTTTCTTCACGGCATTCCTTCTTGAACCATGTTCTTATCTTGGATTTTGCCTCGTTTGTCTTTACGATGTCAAGCCAGGTGCGGTTGGGGCCTTTGCCCTCGTCTTTTGAAAGGATGATTTCGACGATTTCTCCCGTTTTGAGTTTGTATTCCATCGGCACCAGCTTTCCGTCAACCTTGGCGCCTGTCATCTTGTGGCCTACCTGCGTGTGTATTGCGTAGGCGAAGTCAATTACCGTAGCGCCGAGGGGCAGGGTAATCATATCCCCCTTGGGAGAAAATGCGAATACGTCGTCTGTTGCAAGGTCGGACTTTATCGTTCTTACGATTTCTTCGACGTCGTTGGTTTCCTGCTGTGCCTCTATAATCTGGCGTATCCACGCAAGACGGTTTTCAAACCTATCTTTTCCCTGTATGCCTTCTTTATACTTCCAGTGTGCCGCAATTCCGTATTCGGCGGTGTAGTGCATATCCCAGGTGCGTATCTGCACTTCGAAAGGAATACCCTCACGGCCGATGACGGTTGTGTGGAGCGACTGGTACATATTCGCCTTTGGTGTGGAAATATAGTCTTTGAATCTGTTGGGGATAGGCTTGAACATATCGTGTATTATTCCGAGCGTGTTGTAGCACTCGAATACAGTTGACACGATAATTCTTATTGCATATTTGTCGTAGATTTCGTCAAAGCCACGCTGGGTCATATAGACCTTCTTGTATATGCCGTAAATGCTCTTTACACGGCCGTCAATCTGCGGCTTTTTGGTGTAGTCTACTTCCTCGAGGCGCATACGGATACGCTGCTGGATAGACTCGATGAACATCTGTCTGTCGCCACGGCGTTTTTCCATAACCTGTTCGATTTCACGGTATGCAAACGGGTCAAGATAGTGGAAAGCGAGGTCTTCGAGCTCGTCCTTTATCGCCCTGATTCCGAGACGGTGGGCGATGGGAGCGTATATGTTCATGGTTTCGAGCGCTGTTGCACGCTGTTTGTTTGCGGGACGGTGATTGAGTGTGCGCATATTGTGAAGTCTGTCCGCCAGCTTTATGATGATTACACGGATATCCTGCGACATTGCAAGGAGTATCTTGCGGACATTCTCCGCCTGCTGTTCCTCTTTTGTATAAAGCGGGATTTTTCCGATTTTCGTAACGCCGTCTACGAGCATTGCGACATCTTCGCCGAAGAGCTTTTTCAGCTCGTCGAGGGATGTGTCGGTATCTTCGACAACGTCGTGGAGCATTGCAGCACATATAGTATCGGTGTCCATTCCGAGTTCGAGCAGGATAAAGGATACAGCCAGCGGGTGAATGATGTACGGCTCGCCCGAGTCACGCTTCTGCTCCTTGTGTGCCTCTGCGGAAAATTCATACGATTTTACAATCTTGTTGAGGTCGTACTGCTTGTCTCCGTCGAGGATTTTCTGCATAAGAATATCAATAGAATAGACAATATCCTTGTTATTCATACAATCACTTTCCTTAAAATAATTATTATAACGCTTTGATTTTCTGCAGTATTGCAGAGTCTCCGAGGTCTGCCTTCGGTGCTGACGGTACGAGGGCTACACGGCTCTCAAAATGGTTTAGTTTTGCAAGTCCGAGCTCGCACAATGCGTCTATCGCAATGCGGAATTTGAAGAAATTCATCTTGTCCGAAAAGACCTTGCCGTAAATATCTTCAATATGTCGGGGATTTTCCGTGAGTGCCTTGTATACAACAGCCACATCACTGCGTTCGGGCTTGATTATCGGGATTATGACATCGCTTACGCCCTCACCGAGCATATATTTTTCGTAAGCGTCCTTTGCGTTGAAGTATTTCTGCTGTACAATTCCGTTTTTAAGACAGTCGAGCATAATGAGGCTTATCTGCTCGGTGCCACGGAATTCCGACAACCCTGCGGAAACAAGAAAATTCACCTTGTCGTGCAGGACAAAGGGGAGAGCGTCGGGGGAGTATCGGAACATAAGTATCTGGAGTGACATTCCGAGATAGCTGACCGTAACCTTGCAGTGCTTACCCTCGGAAAGAGAGGCTATTCCGACAACCTCTGCATTTGGAATTGCAAATACGGGGGAAGGATTGCCCTCTCCGAACGGTTCGAGTACCGAAAGGCTCTTTATCGCATCAACGGTTATATCCTGAACGCCCAGTATTTTATCGACGGAAATTTCCGCCCTGGGCATACTATTGTGATTTATTCTTGCGTATTCGGCAATCATCTGTCTGAAACGGTCTATGTCCGAGGTTTTAAGTGAAAATCCTCCTGCACCCATATGTCCTCCGTGTTTCTGGAGGACTTCGTCGCAGTAGTCGAGCAGTCTGAATATTGCGAAATCCCCGACGCTTCTTGCAGAACCTCTTGCGTTTTCGCCCTCAATGGAGATTACGATGCTGGGTTTTCCGTAACGCTCGGTAATTCCTGCGCTGACAATGCCTATTACGCCGTGATGCCAGTCCTCGCCTGCGAATACAAGTACACGCTCGTTGAGGATTGACGGGTCGGCATTTATTATGCCACAGATGTCATTGTATATCTTTTCTTCAAGCTCTTTACGCATATTGTTGTAGCTTACAAGCTCCTGGGCAAGCTCGGCGGCTTCCTCGGGGTCTTCGCAGAGAAGAAGTTCTACTGCGATTTTCGGGGAGGCGCATCTTCTTGCGGCGTTGATTTTCGGCGCAAGTCTGAATGCTACATTTGTTGCGGTAAGAGAATTTTCGTCTAGGGATACAGCCTCCATAAGCGCCTGTATTCCGTAGTTTTCGGTTTTTGCAAGGCAGTTGAGACCGTTTCTGACTATGTATCTGTTTTCACCTTCGAGCTTCATTACATCGGCGATTGTGGCGATTGCCGCAAGGTCGCCGAACTGTTCGAAGGTGGTTTCGTAATCCCCGTCGTCCATTGCGGCGATGAGTTTCAGGACTACTCCTGCGCCGCAGAGGTTCTTGAACGGCGAAGTGCAGTCCTTGCGGTGAGGATTGATTATTGCATCAGCCTCGGGAAGAACATCTCCAGGCTGGTGATGGTCGGTGATGATGAGCGACATTCCGAGCTCTTTTATCAGTGTCGCCTCTTCAACGGCGGAAATTCCGTTGTCGACGGTTATGATAAGGTCAACGCCGTCTTCCTTCAGCTCACGCACGATGCTTTCGTGCAAGCCGTAGCCGAGGTCGGTTTCGGGAATGTAGTAGTAGACATCGGCACCCACGCAGGTGAGGTACTGATACAGCATAACCGTGGAGGTTATTCCGTCGCAGTCGTAGTCGCCGTAGATGCAGATTACCTGTCCTTCGTCAATTGCGTTGTTGATGATTCCGACGGCAACATCCATATCCTTTATAAGAAAAGGTGAGGAAAGCTCACCCTCGCTGATGAATTCCGAGGCTTTTTCGGGGGTTGAATATCCACGGGAAACGAGTATCTCGGATACGAGTCTGCTTGTTCCGATTGCTTGTGATATATTATTTACGGCGTTCAAATCCGCCTGAGGAGAAAGAGTCCATTTTTTCATTTTCTGCCACCTGTGTAATAAAAATAAATATTCAAATTATATTATACTATATATCTGCGTTTTTTTCAAGTATGATTTGAATAGGCTACGACAGCACCAACAAAAGAAAAACAAAGGATATAAGAGTATTTTGGAGGATATTGAATATCTCCAAAGAATAAAATCGCATAAAATACGCAACGGCTCGGTTTGAGCGTGGCAGTAGATTTCGCAAAATCGTCAAAAATGAACTAAAACGGGTTAAAATGGCTGAAAATCGGCGTTGATATTTTAGAATTAGTGTGCTATTATAATATCACAGGGAAAAAATCCTTGTAGCAATTGCTGAAAACGGTGAAAGGAGAACTCACAATGACTATTTTTTGGATTATAGTTTTAGTAGCGTGTATTGTGATTGAGCTTGCGACATTACAGTTCATCACGATATGGTTTGGTCTGGCATCGGTTCCCGCACTCATCCTCGCAGCAACAGGTCAGCCGATATGGCTTCAGATTCTTGTCTTTTTTGTTGCGGCGACGGTGCTGGTCATCTGCACAAGACCCTTCGTGAAAAAGTTCCAGAAGAATATCGTTGCCACAAATGCAGACCTTGATGTAGGAAAAACAGCAATGGTCACAGAAACGATAGACAATTCCAAAAATGAGGGAAGAGTAAACCTCAATGGCGTATTCTGGGCTGCAAGAAGTGTTGACGGCACTGTAATCGAAAAGGATACCACAGTTGTTGTCAAGGAAATCAACGGCACTAAGCTGATTGTATCGGCTGAAAGCAAATAAATTTATTTTAAAAGGAGAAAATTATCATGGACGGTATAGGCGCAGTTATCGGTTTTATCTCAATAGTTTTACTCATCATCATCATCTCAAGATTCAAGATTGTTCCTCAGGCTCAGGTATATGTAGTTGAGCGTCTCGGAGCATTCCATGCAGCATGGGGCACAGGTTTCCATGTACTCGTACCCTTCTTCGACAGAATTGCAAGAAAGGTATCAATCAAGGAGCAGGTTGTAGACTTCATGCCTCAGTCGGTTATCACAAAGGATAACGTAACAATGCAGATCGATACAGTAGTATTCTTCCAGGTTATCGACGCTAAGCAGTATACATACGGCGTTGAAAGACCTCTCGCTGCTATCGAAAATCTTACAGCAACAACACTCCGTAACATCATCGGTGAGCTTGACCTCGACGGAACACTCACATCACGTGATGTAATCAACACAAAAATCACAGCTATCCTCGACGAAGCAACAGACCGCTGGGGTATCAAGGTTAACCGTGTAGAGCTCAAGAACATCCTTCCTCCCCGTGAAATTCAGGATGCGATGGAAAAGCAGATGAAGGCTGAACGTGAAAGACGTGAAAAGATTCTTCAGGCTGAAGGTGACAAGAAGTCTCAGGTACTCGTTGCAGAAGGTGAAAAGGAATCAAAGATTCTTCGTGCAGAGGCTGAAAAGCAGTCAGAAATCCTTCGTGCAGAGGCTGAAAAGCAGGCTATGATTCTCCGTGCGGACGCTGTTCGTGAACAGAAAGTCCTCGAGGCGCAGGGTGAGGCTGAGGCTATCGCTATGGTACAGCAGGCTATCGCTGACAGTATCGTAAAGCTCAACTCAGCTAATCCTAACGAGCAGGTTATCGCTCTCAAGAGCCTTGAAGCATTCGCTAAGGCTGCTGACGGTAAGGCTACAAAGATTATCATTCCTTCCGAAATTCAGGGACTTGCAGGTCTTGCAACATCCATGAAGGAAGTTATGGCAACAGACACAACCGCAAAGTAAGATAAAATATCTCAAAAGCCGCAGGGATTATTCCTTGCGGCTTTTTTCTTTTTTGGCTTTACAAATCGTGTCGGTTAATGGTATAATATAAGTCATAATGAATATGGGGGTATTTTTATGTTCAATATCGGAGTAGCACAGTCGGGAGGGCCCACAGTTGCCATAAATTCTTCCCTTGCGGGAGTTTTTTGTGAGGCTGCAAAGCACAGTGAAATCGATAAGGTTTACGGCTTTTACAACGGAATAGAGGGCGTCCTGCATGATGAATGTGTGGATTTGTCGGAAAAGCTACGCACCGAAGAGGATGTGGAAAGACTGCGCTGTACTCCGTCAACGGCGCTCGGTTCGTGCAGACATAAACTGCGTACAGATAACGACGACGAACTGCGCAATGTTCTCGAAACCTTTGAACGCCACAATATCGGGGCATTTTTCTACATAGGCGGAAATGACTCGATGGACACCGTGCACAAGCTCTCGAAGTATTTCAAGAAGCTCGGCAAGGATATAAAGGTTGTCGGCATACCAAAGACTATCGACAATGACCTTGTAGGAACAGACCATACTCCGGGCTTTGGTTCTGCGGCGAAGTATATTGCTTCCACAATGCAGGAAATCATCCGTGACAGTCAGGTTTATTGCCTTACATCTGTGACGGTTGTTGAAATCATGGGCCGTGACGCAGGCTGGCTTACAGCCGCAACATCGGTGCTTAGAGTGAACGGTGAAATTGCACCGCATCTCATATATCTCCCCGAAGTGCCCGTAACAAAGGAAAAAATCCTTGAGGATATAAAGAAGGCACACGAAAAATACAAGGCTGTAATCGTTGCCGTGTCGGAAGGAATCAAAACTCCCGACGGAAAATATCTTGCGGAGGATAATCAGTCGGGTGCGGTTGATAATTTCGGGCACAAGTATCTTTCGGGCGTGGGAAAATATCTCGAAAATCTCATAAAGACCGAGCTTTCCTGCAAGGTGCGTTCAATCGAACTCAATGTAATGCAGAGATGCAGTTCTCTCATTGCGTCGCAGACAGACCTTGACGAAGCTATGCAGATAGGCGGCGAGGCTGTGAAGTTCGCTCTCGACGGAAAAACAGGCGTTATGGCAGTATTCGAGAGAATAAGCGACAATCCGTATGAAATCGGGATTTCCTGCGCAGATATAGAGAAAATCGCAAATCAGGAAAAGCTCTTCCCGAAAGAGTGGATAAACGAGGATAAAAACAATATCCTTGACGATGCAATAGGGTACTTCCTCCCGCTTATACAGGGCGAAGTAAAGCCATTTATGAGCAACGGTCTGCCGACGCATATAAAACTCTGAAATAAAATCATAAAAAAACTTGACTTTATATAAAAATTTATTTATAATTATAGCAGTATGTTTTTTAAAAGGAGATGTCAGAGTATGGGAAACTACGATGAATACTATGAGAAGGTATTCGGGGATATAAACATCGGTGATAAGGTAAGAGTATACAAGGAAGGCACCATCTACGAGGGTGAGCTTATTTTCAAGAATAAGTACTATATCACATTGCAGCTCCCGTATTACAGAGAGGGATTTTCAATTCCCGATTTTCTGATGGGACACTCAAAGCTCTGTGCTGAGGGTGAAGAAATTGATATGTTCGATGTTGATGACGATATGAATCCCGATATAGATGATATTGATGGCGACATTGACAGCGAAGATATTGACGACGAAGATATAGCTGAAGACGAGGAAGAATAATATGGCTGAACTTAAATATGAAATAACAAAAAAACTCGGTGTTCTCGGTGAAAACGCAAAGGGCTGGACAAAGGAACTCAACCTTGTTTCATGGAACGACCGTGAGCCTAAGTACGACATCAGAGAATGGTCCCCCGACCATGACAGAATGGGCAAGGGCGTAACCCTTACCGAAGATGAGTTCCTTGAACTCAAGACAATCCTTTCGGAACTTTAATCAACAATGCTGTCGTATTTCACGACAGCTTATACGGAGACGTATCGAAGTGGTCATAACGGGAACGACTCGAAATCGTTTGAGCGGTGAAACGCTCCGTGGGTTCGAATCCCACCGTCTCCGCCATAATGCAAACAGCGTAAAATCGGCGAATATGCCTGTTTTACGCTGTTTTTTTATGGCGATATAACTAGACAATTTGTGTGACGTGGAAAATCAACCGATGTTTACGGAATTACAGAGAAAAATTCGGACAGTTGAATTAAGCCTATTTACAAATCCAAATTTTGAGTGTATAATATGAATGGATTACTATATATTTTTATCGGAAAGGGGTGATACAGTGAATATTATGACGCAGGTGTGCGGTATAATCATTATACTCACATTGATTGTATTCTATGCAACGCAGAAAAAGCTCTATCTGAGAACGGAAAAATCGTTTGCGGCTATGCTGGTCACGACACTGGTAATGAATATTCTCGACATACTTTCGCTCGTCGGCATTAAGTATATGGGAGAACTTCCCGAAATCGTCACGGTTTTTCTGTGCAAGATATATCTGCTTGCGATAATCGTCATCGGTAGTTCGGAGCTTTTATATGTAACAAAGGATATTTTCAGCAACACTGCCGAATACAACAAGAAAATGCTTCCGTACAAGATATTCATTGTTGCGGGAAGTGTGGCGATGCTCATTCTTCCGATAGATATTTACTCCGAAGGAATGATAATGTATACATACGGGGCGGCGGCAAATGTTACCTATGTACTTTCGTTCGTCAGCATCATTTTTTCGATAATACTCACAATTGTTCACAGGGAGGAAATGAACTCCGACAGGCGAACAGCTGTTCTTATATGGATGGCGCTTTGGATTACTGCGGCACTTGTTCAGCTTTTCAACCCCGAATTGCTCCTCGTCAGCTTTGCGAGCAGCGTCGGTATGATGATACTCTATATCAAGCTCGAAAACCCGGGAATGACCATAAACAAGCAGAGCGGGCTTTTCAATCACAGTTCGATGACGGAATACATACAGCAGCATTTTGATGTGAAGAAGTCCTTTGCACTTTCGTCCTTCCACATCGACCCCGATGCGAATGAAATGCGTGGCTGCAAGTTCAACTGGGAAACGGTATACGAACAGCTCAACACGAAGAATGCGTTGATATTCCGTAAATCCGAAGATGAAGGCGTGTTGATATTCGAAAACGATGCTTTTGCGGTATCGTGGGAGGATAGTTTCTTCGAGAAAATCAAAAACAAAGATGACGACAACAGCACCTGCTTCAGACATGCACTCTGGACCAGCATATACGATTCTATGGCGTTTGCGGACGCAAACGAGCTGATTTCATTCCTGAAGTATGCGGAATACAAAAAGGCAGACAACATCGACCAGAGACTTCACATAATCGCAAATAAGGAGAATATCTCCAATATGCGTCGTGAAAAGGATATGGAGCGTCTGATAAACGACGCCCTCAAGAACAACACGGTGGAGGTTTTCTATCAGCCGATTTTCTCAACGGAAAAGAAGAAGTTTACATCAGCGGAGGCGCTGGTGCGGCTTCGTGACGAAAGCGGAAAAATCGTTCCTCCCGGAATGTTTATTCCGATTGCGGAGAGAACAGGAAAAATTCTCGAGCTTGGCAACGCTGTATTCGAGAATGTATGTCGTTTCATCAACGAGAAACAGCCGCAGAAGCTCGGTATCGATTACATCGAGATAAATCTTTCGGTTGTTCAGTGTTCCGACGAAAAGCTGGCGGAAAACTGCATCGCTATGATGAAAAAGTACAATATAAGCTCCGATATGCTGAACCTTGAAATCACCGAATCGGCAGAGCTTCGCCGCAAGGATATATTCATGGACAACCTCAGCAAGCTGAAATCCTACGGAATCAGCTTCTCACTGGATGATTTCGGTACGGGACAGTCAAACCTCAACTACATCGTGGATATGCCGATTGACATAGTTAAATTCGACCGTGGAATGACAAATGCGTTCTTCACGGACAAAAAGGCACGCTACGTCATGGAGGCGGCTATGCAGATGATTCACGGCATGGGACTCAAAATCGTGTCCGAAGGTATTGAAACCAAGGAGCAGTACGAAAAGATAAGCGAGATGGGAATAGCGTATATTCAGGGATATTATTTCTCGAAGCCTATACCCGCAAATGAGTTCTATGAGTTTGTATCAAAAATGAATGCATAAATACTGAAAACGAAAACGCCCTATGGTTTATGACCGTAGGGCGTTTTGATGTGAGTGATACCTTTTTTACGCATATCTCACCAGATTTGCGGCAAAAGAAAAACCACGCAAATTCGTGATTTGCGTGGTTTTGTGAATTCTGTGAAAGATAAAATAATTATCTCTTTGAGTCGGCAATTTTTCATATCGTAACTTTGCAAACTATGAAAATTTCGCTGAATTATGTAAGTTGAAGCACCTAATTTATTCCGACTTTCAGTATCTGCGAATATCTTTAATGACACTTTAATGACAGAAATGTCATTGCAACATTCGGTGTACCTCTACGTTTTTGAAAATAAATGTCGGTTTATAATGGAGGTATAACTATGGACAATATTATCAAAGATATGTATTTCGGAAACGTTCTTCCATTTTGGGAGATACAGCACAGAACCAAAGAGTATGATGAAAAAGCAAATCAAATTCTGAAAATTCAGAAAGAATTACTCGAAGCATTTCCCGAAGCAGAACAGCTTCTTGAAAGTTACTGCACCGTACATTACGAATCCGCTGATATTTTCGGTTATCAGCAGTTTCAACTCGGAATGAAAGTCGGCACACAGATTATGATGGAAATGCTTAAGCCGATTGAGAGATAGATTTATAAGCCGACCTTGGATGAGGTCGGCTTATTGTATGCAATGTTAGAAGCGTTTTATATATTGAGATTTATTCTTTAATATTACATACTAGGATAAGGTTCTATATCTGAACCCAAAAACCAATCATTCTTAAAATCATAATAATCGAAATGAATTTTTCTATTTTTATGAACACTTATACAATACAAATCACGTTTCACTTGAAAGTGGAGCGTGATTTTTACTTACACTGATTTTTTGCGTACAGATTTTCTAAGATTTGATAAAAATATCCATACGCTGATGAAGGGTGATAAGGT
>SVNT01000005.1 GCA_015066785.1 Ruminococcus sp. | reverse complement strand
GCAGTACTTCCCGAACGACAAGGGCATGGAATAGGTAAACAGCTATTAAATGCAGTTAAAGATTACAGTAAAGAAAAAGGACTTGCGGGAATTGTTCTTTATACAAGCGAGTATGCACCAGCGGCTAAGTTTTACGAAAAGAATGGATTTAAGTTATCAAATGGAACTATATGTATGTATTGCGAATAATTGAAAGGTAGTTTATAGACCCACTTTTAGTTTGTCAGAGCGACAAATTCCAATTTATCTGTAAGATATAAACATACCCCGTGAAGAAATTTCTTCACGGGGGTATTTTTTTTATGGCTATCCGCCTTATTATATCTGAAGTCGCTTTTTATACTCAATACTATTTATAATTCCCTGCTGCGTCTTCAAGCAGTTTCTTTTTTATATCCCACAGTTTCTGCGACAGGTCAACATAATATTTATGCGGATTTTCAAAACGCTTTACCTCGTCCCAGAGCTTGTCAACCTGCTCGGCGCAATAGCGCTTTATCTCCTCTATCGACGGGGAGGTATAAACCTGCTCGCCGTTCAGGAACACGGGCACCGACAGTTCACGCACGGTGAAATTCGTGAGGGTCTTTGTCTTCCAGGTTGCCTCGGGGTCGAAGATTGTCAGCGGCTGTGTCTCGTCGATGACTTCGTCGTACACGCAGAGCTGGTCGGCAATTGCTTTTCCGCTTGCCTTGTCGTATATTCTCCACACCTTTTTGAAGTGCGGATTTGTAATCTTCGCAACATTCTCGCTGACCTTGATTTTCGGGATGATTTCCCCATTGTTTTCCACGGCAACCAGCTTGTACACTCCTCCGAAAACGGGAGAACTCTTCGAAGTAATCAGCCTTTCGCCGACTCCGAAGGTGTCAATCTGTGCGCCCTGCGTCATAAGGTCACGGATGAGATACTCGTCGAGAGAATTTGACGCCACTATCTTACAATTTGTAAGTCCTGCGTCGTCAAGCATTTTTCTCGCGCGTTTTGAAAGATACGAAATATCCCCCGAATCAAGACGCACCGCAAAATTCGTTATCCCCTTCGGGACAAGAACTTCCTTAAACGCCTTTATTGCGTTGGGTATTCCACTTTTAAGGGTGTTATATGTGTCAACCAGAAGTGTTGTGTTTTCGGGATAAAGTTCGCAGTATGTGCGGAAAGCCTCATACTCCGTATCGAACATCTGTATCCAGGAGTGCGCCATTGTTCCGCCTGCGGGTATTCCGTAAAGCTCGTCGGAAAGCGTGCAGGCTGTTCCTGCGCAACCGCCGATGTAAGCCGCTCTCGCTCCCACAACGGCGCCGTCAATTCCCTGCGCACGCCGTGAGCCAAACTCAAGCACGGTTCTTCCCTGTGCCGCACGGACTATGCGGTTTGCCTTTGTCGCAATAAGCGACTGATGATTAAGGGTAAGCAGGGCAAAGGTTTCTATCATCTGCGCCTCGATTGCGGGCGCTCTTATCGTCATTACAGGCTCATTCGGGAAAACGGGTGTTCCCTCGGGAACGGCATAGATATCCCCCGAAAATTTAAAATCCTTGAGATAGGACAAAAATCCCTCGTCAAAGATATTCTTTCTGCGGAGGTATTCTATATCCTCGTCGTCAAAATGAAGTTCACGGATGTAGTCGATGAACTGCTCAAGTCCTGCCGCAATTGCAAACCCTCCGCCGTCGGGTACTGTGCGGTAGAAAACATCAAAATAGACATTCTTCTTGTAAAAACCGTTGAGATAATATCCGTTGCTCATTGTAAGCTCGTAAAAATCACAGAGCATTGCAAGATTCTGCTTTTTCATAATATCCCTCTTATTTTATAACCTTTGAGCCTTTTACCTTCTTTACCTTCTGTGTTTTCTTCTTCTCGTCGGAAATGCCTTCGATGTCACATTCCTCAGGTCTGTCGGGATTGAGTGCGGGGTTGTATTTTCTGAAAACGGTAATAAACTGCACCGAATAAATCATTGCGAAAAGCCCGTTCCCGAAAAGGAAGAAGACATACGCAACAATAGGATATACATAGCTGAAATACGATATTGCAAGCGAGATGACAACAAGAAGAATACTCACGGGGAGATTTTTTATTGCCATAAAGAACGCCGTCTTTATCGTTTTCTTTATCGGGTTTTCAAAAATCGCCTGCACGGGAAATACAAACAGCACCGTTGCAACATACATAAACGCAAGTCCGATGCTGAGGGCATTCATAACGGTTGCGAACTTCTCGGCACCGTCGTAAATTCTCGCCCAGAAATACATAACAGCGGCGATAGCCACACCTATCGGGAGGAGTATCAGGAATATCAGTGTAGACTGCTTGAAATTACTCCTGAACGACCTGAAGAAATCCTTCCAGACATTAGTATCTCTTGCACGGATTATCTTTATACAGCAGTCATAAAGTGCTGTCGTTGATGCCCCTATTGTAAAAATCGGCAGGCTTGTCACAAGCCAGAGAAGTGACATTATAAACATATCTCCTATACGGGAAATGGTTTTGAAAACAGGATTATCGATGCTGAATATACTTTTCATTACTCACCTCTACGCATTATCCCATATCGACTGAATGAGCATGCGTGACCTTTCTGCATTTGACGGATTTGTGTTTTCGAGAGAAACATGGATAAACGGCTTTTCCTTCTTGATGAAGGAGATTATCTTTGTATAATCCATCTCACCGTCACCTGCCGCAACAGATGTGAGGTCATTCTCACCGACAACAAAATCCTTGATATGAACGACAGCGATATCTTTCCCGAGGAGTGTCATGGCATCGTCGAAAATTCTTTCACGGTCGTTATAATTATCATAACACAATAAGTTCACGGGGTCAAATATAATCTGTAAATTCGGGGAATTGATTTCGTCAAGTACACGCCTTGCCCTCTGCGGAGTGGAAACGATATGCTTCCATACGGGTTCGATTGCGAATATCACTCCCATTTTCTCTGCATATTCAACTATCGGGCGGAGGTTCTTTATGAAAAGCTCCAGAGCCTCTTCCGTGTGGCAGACAGGCTCGTATTTGTACTCCTTGTTAGGAGCGCCTGTTTCCGTACCGACAACCCCACAGCCGAGGTGCGACGCAAAGCGTATATGCGCCTTGTATTTTTCGACATTCACCGCAAGTGCCTCCTCATCGGGAGTGCAGAGATTAAGATAACATCCGAGCACGGCAATATCTATACAGTTTTCTGCAAAAAGTCTTCTGAGGTACATTGCAAGACCGGGGGTAAGCGCAGGAACGCCGACGCTATACTCCGATATTGATTTTGTGAGTGCAAGATGTCCGCACTTAAACCCTCTGTTCTTTATTATAGGAAGAAGTTCCTCCAACGGCAGTTTTTCACCATCGTGAAGTCTTACACCTATCTGCATAAAATCAGTTCCTTTCGTATTCGTCTACATTGTGTATCTCTGCATCCTCGCCGAGATTTCCGACAACGGAAACATTCTCAAGGGTGAGCTTTGCTACATTGTCCGCAAAAATTCCGTGGCGGGACATTTCTTCAACACCGTTGAGCATTGCGGGAACGCCCTTCTGTGCCTTTTCGGCAAACGAGATAACAATGTTCTTCATTGAGATTTCGTCGATTTTTCTTTCGGGAAGTCCGTGGAAATACGCCGCCGCAAAATGTGCGTTCTTGCAATCTATGTTATCGAACACAAGTTTCTTTATGTGCGGCGTTCTTTCGTCAACGGGAAGAGGATTTCTGTCCTGAACATAAGTTGTTCTTCCGTCGGGGTCGCAGAAATAGAAACAGTTTGCAACGAACGGAGTCTTTACATTCTCCATGTGGATATTTCTGAATTCCACATTGTCGATGACCGCCATATCTCCCCTGCCTCGTCTTGTCTTTATACGCAGACCTCTGTCGGTGTTGCGGAAGATACAGGATTCCACGAGAACATTTTCGATACCTGCGGACATTTCACTTCCGAGGGTAACTGCGCCGTGACCGTTCTCCATACAGCACTGACGGATGTTTATGTTCTCCGACTTAACGCCGTATTTTCTGCCCATATAAATCTTGCCCGACTTGAGTGCGATACAATCGTCACCGAGAGTAAATCTCACGCCCGTGATGTCGACATTCTTACAGGATTCAACATCTATTCCGTCGGTATTCGGAGAGTCGCAGGGGTTTGTTATCTTCAGCCCGATGAACTCGATATTTTCCGAGAAATACGGGTGAATTGTCCACGACGGGCTGTTCTTGAATGTAACTCCGATAATAGAGATATTCTTGCAACGATTGAGGAAAAGAAGTCTTGGGCGGAATGCCCCTACCATTACCTTTTCGTTATGCCACCAGTCATTGCGTGATGCGTTTCCGTTGATAATTCCCTCGCCGTAGATTGTTACATTCTCAACATCGACGCCCGTGATAATTCCCGCAAACATCTTGAGAGGATTACCCTCCCATGTGCCGAGGTTGTACTCGGATTTTTCGTCATAGCTCTGAATCATTCCGGGGAAAATCGTGTGGCTGTAACGCTCGTTATCGGCAAGAAGAACAGCGTCCTTTGCGATTTCAATCATAATGTTGCTCTTGAGGAAAAGGTTCGTCACCTTGTATGTTCCCTTCGGGATAAGCACCCTGCTGTTTTCGGGGCAAGCCATAATCGCACCCTGAATGTACACGGTATCATCGCTGACACCGTCACCCTTTGCACCGAATTTTCTTACATTGAGCGTAACAAACTCCGCAGGAGTGGTGAATGTCATTTCAGCAACCCTTCCGTCGCTCTTGACAACCGCCGTGTATTCGGTTTCGGGTCTGAGTCCGCCGATGTAGTTTATGGTCTTGTCAAGGGAAGAATGAAATTCCCCGTTGATGTAAAGACCGCAGCTCTGTGTGGTGTTGAAGATGCCGTTGCCGATGATTTCGATAACGACACTTCTTGCATTGATTTTCAATACTTTAATTTCCATTTTTAACCCCCGTATACAACTCAAGGCAGGAGCATTTCTGCCCTGCCTTGAAAAATTCATTAACCCTTTACACTACCTGCTGAAATACCGTCAACAAATGTGTCCTGTGCGCAGAAGAATACTACAAGCGATGGGATAATCGATATAAGTGATACTGCAAGAACTCGGTTCCAGTCGAAACCTGAGTCAGCGTCCATAGAGAGCTTTACGAAGATTGTAGCAGGGTATCTGCTGGGAGTCTTTACGTAAAGCAAGGGACCCATAAAGTCGTTTGACGACCACATGAACTGGAAAAGTGCACAGCTGACAATTGCAGGCTTGAGCATAGGACAGATTACCTTCACAAGTGTCTGGATTGAGTTACATCCGTCGATTGTAGCAGCCTCGTCAAGTTCACGGGGGATACCACGGAGGAACTGAATCATCATGAATACAAAATAAGTATCAAACGCAAAGAGTGAAGGAATAATAAGCGGAAGGTAGATAGGTGAGTCAACCCATCCGAACTTATTGTAGAGAATGAACTGAGGTACATTCATTACAACCTGGGGAAGGAAGAGTGTTGCCATAAGCACTGAGAAGAGGAGATTTCTTCCCTTGAAATTGAATCTTCCGAAACCGTAAGCTGTAAGAGTACATGATACAACAGTGAAAGCAACCTTAGGAAGTACATAGCTGTATGTGTTGAGCATAGCTGTAAAGAGGTTGATTTCTCCGCCGTAGTTGTTCATGGCGTTCTTATATCCGTCGAGTGTGGGGTGTGCTGTGAACGGAGAAAGATTTGAGAAAATTTCGTTGTTTGTCTTGAAGGTTGCACCCACCATCCAGATGAGGGGGTAAACCATGATAAATCCGACGAGAATAAGGACAATATACTTGAGGACAGTGCCTATATTCTGTGATCTTTTATAACTAGCCATCTGTTATCCTCCTTACTTTTCGTCGCCGTAGTATACCCAGTATTTCTGGCTCACGAAAGCTATAACACTGAGCGTCATTACGATAATGAAGAGTACCCATGCCATCGCACTCGCCATACCCATTTCGTTGAGTTGGAATGCTCGTCTGTAAATGAGGAGTGAGAAGAGGGTTGTAGCGTCACGGGGTCCGCCCTGTGTGATGATGTAGGGACCGTTGAATTCCTGGAACGCCTGACAAAGCTGTGTTACAAGGTTGTAGAATACAACAGGTGTGATAAGCGGAAGTGTGATGCTGAAGAACTGTCTTGCCTTGCTTGCGCCGTCGATTGTAGCAGCTTCGTAAAGCTCTACCGATACACCCTTGAGGGCAGCGAGGAAGAGTACCATTGCAGAACCGAACTGCCATACTCTGAGGAGTGAGATTATGAACAAAGCGTAGTCGGGGTCAGCGAGCCAGTTGATACCTTCGCCACCGAATGCTCTGATAATGGCATTGATAACACCTTCGTCACGGAAGAGTGCCTTCCAGAGAACTGCGATAGCAACCGAACCACCGAGGATTGACGGGATGTAGTATGCTGTTCTGAAGAAGTTAACGCCTTTAATCTTGTAGTTGAGGATGTACGCAATGAAGAGCGCAAATGCGAGCTTCAAAGGAACTGTCATGAATGAGTAAGCAAATGTTACTCCGAGAGATTTCATGATTTTATCGCTCTCGAAAATTTCCTGATAGTTCATAAGACCCCACTCGCTGATTCCCTTGAAGAGATGGAAATCAGAGAAGCTGTAAACAAGTGAGGAAATGAACGGATAAAGTCGGAATACCAAAAATCCGATTAACCATACAAGGATGAACACAAATCCGAAGTTTCTTCTGCAGAAGACCTGAAACTTGCTGGGATTACGCATATCCTTTTCGGTTCTGCTTTTAGTCTTTGCCATAACTACCCCCTGAATTAATTATAGATTTATTTTTCGAGCATAAGCTTTTGTGCGTATGCCATCATAAAGGGTCCAACGCCCTTTGAGTCGTTTGAAACTATCTTTTCCGAAAGATAGTATTCTACGCTGCCGTCACGGGTTTCTCCCGGGCCGAGACCTGCCACCCAGCAGATGTCCCTGAGTTCTGCGCCGTCGGCGGTATCACGGAGCTTATGCTCAACAAGCGAATTGAACATATCGATTCCCGCCTGTGCGTATTTTTCGTAGCTTATAACTTCAAGTCTTGCCGCTTTCATCACAGCGTATGCAACCATTGCGCTTCCCGAGGTTTCTGTGTAGTTACCTTCGGTGTCTGCGTGGTCGATTACCTGATAGAAGAGCTTGCTGTCTTTGTCCTGATACCTGAGGATACCTTCGACGGTTTCCTTGAAGATATCGCAAAGCTCACGATAATGCTCGTACATTTCTTCCGACATAATATCAATTACATCAATGAGAGCCATGAGCCACCAGCCCATTGACCTGAGCCAGAAGTTTTTCGAGAGTCCCGTTTCCTTATCTGCCCACGGCTGAACCTTTGCCTCGTCATAACCGTGATAATAAAGATTTTTTTCGGGGTCGTACATATATTTTCTGACATTCCTGAACTGATTCAGTATGTCATTGTAATTTTCTTTTTTATTGTATTTTGTTTCATACTCCATATAAAAAGGCTGTGCCATATAGAGTCCGTCGAGCCATACCTGATTGGGATATATCGCCTTGTGGAAGAAGTTGCCTTCGCTCGTTCTGGGCTGTTCCTTCAGGTTGTCCATGAGAAATTCGATTGCTTTTCTGTATTTTTCGTTTCCTGTTTCTTCGTAAACAAGGAAGAGTATCTTTCCGGCGTTGAAGCTGTCAATGTTATGCTTGCCGAATTCAAAGTTTGTTATCGTTCCGTTTTCTTCAATAACGGGTTCAAGGTATCTGATGATGAAATCAAGATACTTTTTATCTGAGGTTGCCTGATAAAGCTGCTGACATCCCATAAGAACGCAGCCGTCTTCGTAGTTCCAGTATTTTTTGTAGTTCGTATAGTTGTCGAGAAAATCGTTTATAAATTTTATGGTTGACATATTTATCCTCCCTGCCGATACTTATCCCTCCGCCTCATTACGAGGCGGAGGAAAGCAATCGGTTTGGATTTTATGATGAGCCGAATTAGCCGTTAAGAACTTCTGTTACACCTTCAGCAAGAATCTTTGCAGCTTCTGCGGGTGTGTATTCATCGTAGCTGAGTCCGCCGAATACATCATAGTAAACACCGTCAGGGTTGCCCTTGAGAGCAGCGTTTTCGAACTGTGTATCGAGAGGATAATCTACCCAAGCAAGAACCTTGCCGTTAGCTTCTGCTACCATTTCGTTGAGGAGGTTCTGTGACTTACATGTTTCGAGAGCAGCTGTGCTGAGGGGGATACCACGCTCTGAAGCCATGATAGCTGTTCCTTCGGGTTCGTTGAGAAGGAAGTTGAGGAGCATTGCACATTCTGCAGGGTACTTTGTGTTTTCTGAAATAGCGAATGCGAGTGAAACCTTAGCAAATCCGCCCTGGTAGCTACCCATATCCTTGAAGTAGTCACCAACGATGAATTCCTGACCTTCGTTAAGAGCCTTACCGAACTTTGAAGCTGATGAATCCCATTCGAAGATACCAGCATATTTACCGTCCATCCACTTGGGGTTCTTGTCGAGTGATTCAGCACCGTCGCCGAGGATTGTAGCGATTGTAGGTGTTACGTGTGCAGCTTCGAGTGATTCGATGAATTCGAGACCCTTAGCAATTTCTTCTTCTGTGTAGTTGAGCTTGCCGTTTTCTACCCAAGCCTTACCGTATACTGATTCGAGGTAGTAAACCATAAGGATTGCTCTGTCGTATTCGCCGAGAGCGAGAGGATAGTAATCGTCGCCGAGCTTTGTCTTGAATGTTTCACCGGCAGCCATGAGGTCAGCGAGTGACTTGGGTGTATCGATACCAGCCTTGTCAAATGTTGACTTGTTCCAGTAGAAGATACGGCCTGTCATCGAAACAGGGATAGCCTGGAGTTCGTCAGCAACTACACACTGGTTGAGAGCTGACTCTGAGTATGTTGAGAGGTCAAAGTATTCTGATACTGTGTTCATATCAAGGAATACGCTTCCGTCGCCGCTGTAGTTTTCGATCCAGTTCCAGTTAACCTGGTTTACGTCAGGAGCTGTACCAGCGTAGAATGATGTAGACATTGCGTCTTCCCATCCTGACCATGCACCGAAGTTTGTTTCAACCTTGATGTTGGGGTTCTTAGCCATGAATGCGTTGATAGCATTCTGTGTAGCTTCGTGTCTTGAGTCACCGCCCCACCATGAAATCTTGATTGTGATTTCGCCTTCTTCTGAAGGAAGCTTGGATTCTGCAGCTGCTGCTGTTGTTGTGTCGCCGCCTGCTGCAGCTGTTGTGTTTGCGGGTTCATTGCCTGCATCTGATGCGCAAGCTGTGAATGAACCGAGCATTGCAAGTCCGAGAAGACCTGCGAGGATTTTCTTCATACTTCTCATAATAAAACTCTCCTTAAAATAAGTGTATATTTTACAGCGTTATGCTGAAAATATCGGGTTGATGTTTTTTACGGCTGCTTACCGATGTAAGCGAGAATTCCGCCGTCAACATAAAGAATGTGACCGTTTACGAAGTTTGACGCATCTGACGCAAGGAATACTGCAGGCCCTCCGAGGTCCTCGGGGTCTCCCCATCTTGCTGCGGGCGTCTTTGAAATGATGAACTTGTCAAACGGATGTCTTTCTCCATCGGGCTGTACTTCTCTGAGCGGAGCAGTCTGCGGAGTTGCGATATATCCCGGGCCGATACCGTTACACTGAATGTTGTACTCGCCGTATTCCGACGCAATATTCTTTGTAAGCATCTTGAGTCCGCCCTTCGCTGCCGCATAAGCAGAAACCGTTTCACGACCAAGCTCTGACATCATCGAACAGATGTTGATAATTTTTCCGTGTCCCTTTTTAATCATTGAGGGAATAACTGCCTTGGATACAATAAACGGAGCATTGAGGTCAACATCTATTACGAGTCTGAACTCGTCAGCCGACATATCGCACATCGGAATACGCTTGATGATACCTGCATTGTTTACGAGAATATCAACAACGCCGACTTCCTTTTCGATTGTCGCAACAAGATTGTTTACCTGTCCTTCGTTTGTTACGTCGCATACATATCCCTTGGCGTCTATGCCAAGCTCCTTGTATGCTGCAATTCCCTTATCGACAAGCTCCTGCTTGAGGTCGTTGAATACGATTGTAGCGCCTGCGTTTGCCATCGCTTTTGCAATAGCGAAGCCTATTCCGTATGAAGCACCTGTTACAAGTGCAACCTTGCCTTTAAGAGAAAACTGTTCCGAAAAATCCATTATGCTGTATAACCTCCTTTACTTTAAATCTTTCATAGCAACAGGGTCCATATCATCGAATGCCTGATTTTCACCAACCATTCCCCAGATGAATGTGTACGCCTGTGTACCGGATGCGCTGTGAATTGACCAGCTCGGAGAAATAACAGCCTCTTCGTTTCTCATAACGATGTGGCGTGTTTCCGTAGGCTCGCCCATATAGTGGAATACTACTGCGTCGTCGCTCACTTCAAAGTAGAGGTAAACTTCCATTCTTCTGTCGTGAGTATGACAAGGCATTGTGTTCCATACACTTCCCGGCTTGAGAGCAGTCATACCCATTACGAGCTGACAGCTTTCTACCTGTCCCGGAAGAATGTATTTGTTGATTACACGGTGGTTTGATTCTTCGAGAGAACCAAGCTCAACCTTGTTTTCAGGCTTGATTGTGTCAAGCGTAATAAGCACTGTCGGATATGTCTTGTGTGCGGGTGCACTGTTGAAATAGAACTTTGCGGGCTTTGAAGCGTCGTCGCTTTCAAAAGTAATATCCTTCGAGCCCATTCCGATATAAATTCCGTCCTTGTAGCCAAGCTCGTAAACAGTACCGTCAACTGTAATCTTACCCTTGCCGCCGATATTGATTACGCCCATTTCTCTTCTCTGGAGGAAGTATTCCGCACGGATTTCTTCTCCTGCTGTGAGGACGAGTTTCTTTGCCGAAGGAACAGCTGAACCGACGATAATTCTGTCGATGTGGCTGTATATTGTCTTTATCTCGTCAACCTTGAAAAGGTCCTGAATGAGAAATTCCTCACGGAGTCTTGCTGTATCGTAAGTCTTGACATCTTTCGGTGATGCCGCTGTTCTGAGTTCCATTGCCATTGTGATTTTCTCCTTATCTCTGTACTCTTCCTGAACCGTCGCCGCCTGCGAGCTTGAGAACCTCGTCAACGGATACCTGATTGAAGTCGCCTTCAATGCTGTGCTTGAGACAGCTTGCAGCTACTGCATATTCGATTGTCTTCTGTGAGTCAAAACCTTCGAGGCAAGCGTAGATAAGTCCGCCGCCGAAGCTGTCGCCGCCGCCTACACGATCAACGATATGCATAAGGTAGCTCTTGCTGAAGAAGTAGTCTGTTCCGTCGTAAAGCATTGCAGCCCACTTGTTATCGTTAGCTGAAATTGACGAGCGGAGTGTGATTGCAACCTTCTTGAATCCGAAACGGTCTGCAAGCTGCTTTGCTACTGACTTGTAGCCTTCGTGGTTTACTTCGCCTGCTGTAACATCTGTGCCTTCGGACTTTATTCCGAATACATCGCCTGCGTCTTCTTCGTTGGCGATGCAGACATCGACATACTTGCAAAGTTCACCCATTACCTGACCTGCTTTTTCCTTCGACCAGAGCTTGTTGCGGTAGTTGAGGTCGCAACTGATTGTAATTCCCTTTTCCTTTGCAGCCTTACAAGCGTCGAGGCATATAGCAGCTACGTCATCGTTGAGTGCGGGAGTGATTCCTGTGAAGTGGAACCAGTCTGCACCGTCGAAAATCTTATCCCAGTCAAAGTCATCCTTTGACGCTGTTGCGATTGAAGAACCCGCTCTGTCGTAGATAACCTTTGAAGGTCTCTGTGATGCACCTTTTTCGAGGAAGTAGATACCTACTCTGTCGCCACCTCTTGCAATGAACGATGTGTCAACGCCGTATCTGCGGAGAGAGTTTATTGCGCACTGACCGATATCGTGCTTAGGGAGCTTTGTTACGAACTTTGCGTCGTAACCGTAATTTGCGAGCGATACTGCAACGTTTGCCTCACCGCCGCCGTATGTTGCTCCGAAAGACTCAGCCTGAACGAATCTGTAATAGCCTTCGGGTGCGAGTCTGAGCATTATTTCACCGAATGTAATGACTTTCTTGGACATTTCTTATCTTCCCTTCTTATTTCTGCACAAGGTGAATTGCAAAGCCGCCGAACTCACCCTTGATATATATTGCCTTGAGATTTCCCTTTGCGTCACGCTTTTCTGTTTCACGGTCAAACTCAACGCCGTTCTTTTCCATGTGGTAGATTGCTCTTTCGATATAGTTTGTGCCGATTGCAATGTGCCCGTTAGCTCCGAGATACTTCGACTTCATAACTTCTATCGCTGTACCTGCGAATACCGAACTGTTGCCCGACTTCTTTTCAAATCCGAAGAGCTTTTCGAATGCCGCCGCTGTGTTTTCGGCACTGCTTTCGTCGTTTTCGTTTATTCCGATATGCCTGAGCTCAAATCCGAGCATCTTTGTAACAGCTTCTCTTGTGAGCTTTGTAATCTTATCAAATTCTCCCGCAGTAACCATATCCTTGCTTACCATCCACGAACCGCCGCAAGCAACAATCTTGTTGAAGTTGAGGTATTCTATGAGGTTATCCGCATTTATTCCGCCTGTGGGCATGAACTTCACGGAAGTATAGGGTGCGCTCATTGCCTTTATCATCTTGAGGCCGCCTGCCTGTTCAGCGGGGAAGAACTTTACAACCTCAAGTCCCTGCTCGATAGCCTGCTCAACATCGCTGGGGTTTGCACATCCGGGAACTATCGGGATGTTCTTGCTCACGCAGTAAGCAACCGTCTTGGGATTAAGTCCGGGGCTTACGATGAACTTCGCACCTGCGTTTACCGCACGGTCAACCTGCTCGGGATTGAGGACTGTTCCTGCACCGACGAGCATCTGGGGGAACTTTTCAGACATTATTCTGATGCTTTCCTCAGCCGCCGCTGTTCTGAAGGTAACCTCCGCACAGGGAAGCCCTCCTTCGCAGAGTGCTTTTGCAAGAGGCTCTGCGTCCTTTGCGTCATCAAGCGCAATTACGGGAACAATACCTATTTTTGATATTTCTTCGATTACTGCATTCATTATAATGTAACTCCTTTTTTGAATATTGCCATATCGTGATAGCCTGAAATCTCGCTCTTGACCTTCTTGCCCGAGGCAACCTCAAGCACCAGCCTGAGAAGAAGTCCTGCAAGATCGTCTATTGTTTTGTCTTCAGCAATAGGCCCCGCATTGAAGTCTATCCAGTTTGCCTTTTTCTCTGCGAGAGGAGTGTTGCTGGCAATTTTGATTGTCGGAACGGGTGATGCGAACGGTGTTCCTCTGCCTGTGGTGAAGAGAACTATGTGCGCTCCCGATGCCGCAAGGGCTGTCGCTGCAACCAGGTCATTCCCCGGTGCTGAGAGAAGGTTGAGTCCTGTTTCATTCACTCTTTCTCCGTATTCAAGAACGCCCTTTACTTCGGATGTTCCCGACTTCTGTGTGCATCCGAGGGATTTATCCTCGAGGGTTGAAATTCCGCCCTCCTTGTTTCCGGGAGAGGGGTTTTCGTATATCGGCTGACCGTTGCTTTCAAAGTAGCATTTGAAGTTGTTTACAAGGTCTACCGTTTTGTTGAACACTTCTTCGTTTGTGGCTCTGTTCATCAGTATCGTTTCAGCACCGAACATTTCCGGCACCTCAGTGAGAATTGTTGTTCCGCCCTGTTCAACGAGAAGGTCTGAAAATCTTCCTACCAATGGGTTTGCGGTAATTCCCGAAAGTCCGTCGGAACCGCCGCATTTAAGACCTACAACGAGCTTTCCTGCGCTTACCTTTTCTCTCTCGAAATTCTCAGCGTATTCAATAAGCTCGCCTATGAGTTTCATTCCCTCAGCAATTTCGTCTTCGAAATCCTGACATTTGAGGAATTTCACTCTGTTTTCATCGTAATCTCCGATGTATTCCTTGAGTACTTCTATTCCGCTGTTTTCACAGCCGAGACCAACAACAAGAACTCCTCCTGCGTTGGAATGATTTACAAGGTCCGAAAGGATTTTTCTTGTGTTCTCCTGGTCCTCACCGAGCTGTGAACAACCGTAAGGATGCGGGAACGCTACCACTCCGTCAATGCTTCCTTTGACAAGCGATGCTGCCTGCTTTTCAAGTGACTGTGCCACTCCGTTCACGCAGCCGACGGTAGGAATAATCCATATTTCGTTTCTGACGCCGACTCTGCCGTCTTTTCTTACGAAACCGTCATACTGAACGGGAACGACCTCGTCGTGCTTTCTTCTTGAATGAATAGGCTCGTAGCTGTAATCTATAAGCCCCGAAAGTGCTGTTTTAAGGTTGTGTGTGTGAACCCACTCGCCGGGTTTTATTTCGTTCACGGCATTTCCTATTGAATAGCCGTACTTTATTACGGGTGTCGCCGCCTTTATCGGCTGGATTGCAACCTTATGTCCTGCGGGAATGCGCTGCAGTACTTCGATATAATTGTTGTCGACATTTATGATTGTGCCTTTTTTGATTGCCTCAACCGCTACCGCAACATTATCATTTTCGTTTATCTTAATAACCTGCATCGCTATCTCCTTCGTTTCTATCCGAAATTCTTTTCGAGTGCTTTTCTCATTCCGAGTGTTCTGATTTCTTCGATGTAGCCTGCCACTGCGTCCTTCACACCTTCGAGTGCTGTGAGGTCCTTGCCCCAGAAACGCTCATCCGAGAGCGTAAGCTGTGCCAGCTCGTCTGACGGGAGAGAAGAATTCTTTGCAAAGAATTCAAGTACAAAAGCATCGTCCTTTATCTGATATTCTTCGCCGTTTCTGTTTCCGATAAGCGCTCCGTCCTTTATTTCGCTGCCGTTGTAGAATGCTATAAGCGATGCAAGCGAGAATGTAAGGTGTGCGGGGAGCTTTCCTGTTCTCTTTATATATTCCGTGAAGCTCGGCATACATCTTGCTTTCCATTTTGACACGCTGTTGAGTGAAATAGAAAGCAAAGCGTGCTTGATAAACGGGTTTTTGAATCTGTCGATTACCGCATTTGCGAAATCCTCAAGCTCGTTCTTCGGAAGTTCAAGCGTTGGAATGACTTCATCAAAAATTGTATTGTACATAAATTTATACATAAGCTCGTCGTCCATTGACTGTCCGACATAGTCATTTCCTGCGAGATACGACGCAAGCACGAATGATGTGTGCGCACCGTTGAGGATTCTTACCTTACGCTGTTTGTAAGGCTTGTGGTTGTCCGTGAAAACTACGGGGAGGTCAGCCTTTCCGAAAGGAAGTTCTTCGCTGATGTCCTTGTCTGACTCGATAACCCAGAGTGCAAACGGCTCTCCCGTAACGATGAGCTTGTCTTCGTATCCGAATTCTTCGAAGATTTTCTTGTCTTCCTCTCTCGGATAGCCGGTAACTATTCTGTCCACAAGTGTGCTTGTAAATACACACGCATCATAAAGCCACTTGTCGAAGTCACTTCCGAGCGCCCACGCCTCTGAGAGCGCCTTTACGCATCGCTTGAGCTCCTTACCGTTATCGTCGATAAGCTCAACAGGAAGAATTACAAGTCCCTTTGAATTGTCACCGCCGAAGTGAACAAATCTCTCGTAGAGGAACTTTGTGAGCTTTGCGGGGTAGCTTTTCGGCGGGCACATATCCAACTTGTCGCTGAGGTCAAGTGTGATTCCCGCCTCGGTTGTATTAGATACTATGTATCTTAATGTATCCGATTTTGCAAGCTCTGCGTATTCTTCGTACTGCTCGTTGCAGGCGATTGCTTTTTCTATGCTTGTGATTGTTCTTTTTATTATGGTCTCTTTTCCGTTCTCAAGACCTCTTAAATATACTGTATAAAGGTTATCCTGCTTGCCGAACTGTTCAATCGAACCAAATTCAATCGGCTTTACAAGAACGATGTTACCATTGAAATCTGTCTTTTCGTTGAGAATGTCAATCATATAATCAACGAACGCCCTGAGGAAATTCCCTTCACCGAACTGCATGACCTTAACAGGTCTGTTCTTTTTTTCGATGCCTGTCTGACTGATATCTTTCACCGTTATTACCTCTTTGCTATTTTATTTTAAATGTATTATATGTAGCTTGTTTAATTTTAACCATTTGTAAGCGCTTTCATTTTTGATGTAGTAAAATGCGCATTTATTTTTGTATTAATAAGTGCGCATTTTGTACATCAGGAGTTATATGAATGAAGAACTGTAAAATTTCTTTTCGAAAATGTAATTGCTTACATATATGAGTATATCCTTGAGTTCAAAAAATGTCAATAAGTTTTGAGCTATTTTATAGCTTTACACAATTAGTACATAACTTTTTATACATTTTGCACAATTATGAAAATTCCTATTGATTTCGTTACATTGCCATTGTATAATAAACAGTGAATAGTGCTGTAAGCACTTACAAACAATTTTGAGGATTTCGGAGGCGATAATTCAAATGAATATCTATGACATTTCCAAAAAGACAGGAGTTTCTATCGCAACCGTTTCCAGAGTAATAAACGGTAGCTCAAATGTAAGTGAAAAAACCCGTGCGAAAGTTCTTGCCGCTATCGAAGAATCAGGCTACACCCCGAATGTATTTGCAAGAGGTCTGGGGCTCAACACAATGAAGACCATCGGTATAATGTGTGCAGACTCCTCCGACCCGTATCTTGCACAGGCGGTATACTATATAGAACAGGGGCTGAGAAAAAACAACTACGACTCTCTCCTCTCCTGCACAGGCTATGACCACGATACAAAAGAAAACTGTCTCCGTCTTCTTATCTCTAAGAGAGTTGACGCTGTAATCCTCGTCGGCTCGAACTATGTCGAAACGGAAGAAAAAAACGAATACATAAGGACAGCGGCGCAGACCGTTCCGATTATGATTGTCAACGGTGAAATCACCGCACCTAATATATACTGTACATTATGCGACGACTATTCCGCAATTTATGAAGTTACCGACAATTTCATCAAAAGCGGAAAAAAGGACATACTGTATTTATATAATTCGCTTTCTTACAGCGGAACAAAAAAGCTCGAAGGCTTCCGTGCCGCAATGAAGGCAAACGGACTTCCCGTGAAGGAAAACCGCCTTCGTTTCATTGAATCGCACAATATGTCCGTACACGAAACCGAAAAGGCTTTCGGCGAAATCGTCAAGAACGGAAATATGCCCGAAGGCATCGTGGCGTCTGACGATGTCCTTGCAATAAGCGCACTCAAATACGCAAAAAGTGCAGGGATTTCCGTGCCCGACGAGCTTTTCGTCGCAGGCTTCAACAACTTCGTTATTTCCGAGTGCTGCGACCCCGAGCTTACATCGGTGGACAACAAGCTCGAGTCCCTTTGTCAGCACTGCGTATCAACGCTTATGAGCGTATTTGCGGAAGACAAATCCGTACCGAAAAAGACTATTTTTTCCGCCGAGATTATCGAGCGTGAAACAACAAAATTTATAAAGTGAGGTAAGAAAAAATGAAACCGTTTATGGACAAGGATTTCCTCCTCTCCACACCGACAGCAGTAGAGCTTTTTCACAACTATGCTGACACAATGCCGATTATCGACTACCACTGTCACATAAACCCCAGAGAAATAGCAGAAGACAGAAAATTCGAAAACATCACACAGGTATGGCTCGGAGGCGACCACTACAAATGGCGTCTTATGCGTTCCGCTGGTGTTGACGAAAAATATATCACAGGCGACGCTTCCGACAAGGAAAAATTCTTCAAATGGGCAGAAGTTCTCGGAAAAGCAATCGGCAACCCGCTCTTCCACTGGAGTCACCTTGAACTCCAGAGATTTTTCGACTACCACGGCGTTCTCAACGCTGACACAGCAGAAGAAGTATGGACTCTCTGCAACGAAAAACTCGCTTCCCCCGATATGAGCGTGCGTAACCTCATCAGAAAGTCAAATGTAGATATAATCTGCACGACAGATGACCCCGTTGACACTCTCGAATGGCACAAGCTCCTTGCAGAAGACACCGGCTTTGAAACAAAGGTTTACCCTGCATGGCGTCCCGACAAGGCAATGAACATCGAAAAGCCCGACTTCCTCGACTATATCTCAAAGCTCTCGGAAGTAAGCGGCGTTGAAATCAATACATTTGCCGACCTCAAGAAAGCACTCGTCAACAGAATGGCATTCTTCAACGATATGAAGTGCTGCGTTTCCGACCACGCTCTCGAATATGTATACTACGCTCCCGCAACGGAAAGCGAAATAGAACGTATTTTCTCCAAGAAGAAAGGCGGAGAGGAACTCACAGCTCTCGAAATCAAGCAGTACAAGACAATGTTCATGCTGTTCTGCGGCAGGGAATATCACAGACTCGGCTGGGTAATGCAGCTCCACTACGGCGCAAAGCGTGACAACAACACACCGAGATACGAAAAGCTCGGCCCCGACACAGGCTACGACTGTATCAACAACTACGCTCCCTCGTCGGAAATGGCAGACTTCCTCAATGCACTTGAAATCAATTCGGTACTCCCGAAAACAATCATATACAGCCTCAACCCCAATGACAATCAGGCGATAGATACCATTCTCGGCTGTTTCCAGGGCACAGAGGCAGTAGGAAAAATCCAGCACGGCTCAGCGTGGTGGTTCAACGACAACAAGACGGGAATGAACGACCAGCTCATCTCCCTCGGAAACCTCGGCTACCTCGCAGGCTTTGTGGGAATGCTCACCGACTCGAGAAGCTTCCTCTCATATCCCCGCCACGAATACTTCAGGCGTATTCTCTGTAATCTTTTCGGAGAGCTTGTTGAAAACGGCGAATACCCCGCGGATATGAAGACTCTCGGCGGAATTGTAAGCGATATTTCCTACAACAACGCAAAGAATTACTTTAATTTCTAATATCTGAAATACACACTCCAAAAATTCTTCCAACAAGAAAACCGGTCAATTCAGCCATAGTGCCTGATTGCCGGTTTTTGCGTTAAGAAAGGAAAGTTATGTCTGAACTGAAGGCAAACCTGTCGAATTCCGATAAGAAATTCCGTGAATTCGTCCTCTCCGATAATATGTGGCGTGTAATACTGCGTATTTCCCTGCCACTTATGGCGTATCAGGGGCTTATGCACATATTCAAGATTTTCGATACGCTTATGGCGGCACATATAAGCAGCGACGCCGTTTCGTCGATAGCTTTCATCTCGCAGATAAGTTTCCTCATACAGTCCATCGGCAACGGGCTTTCCATCGGTGCGGGAATGAAAATCAGCGAGGCGTACGGTGCAGGCGACTACACGCTGGTAAAGCGTCGTGTCAGCACGGTTTATGTTATGTGTGCCATTGTCAGCGCACTTGTTATGCTGATTATCCCGTTCAACGAGAGCTTTCTGCGTATGTCCGGCACTCCCGAAACGATGATTGCGATAGGCTCAAAATACTTCGCAGTTGAAGTAGCGTCGATAGTCCTCAACTTCTTCACCTCCGTCTACATAGCGATTGAGCGTGCACGGGGGAATTCACGCCTGATACTGAAACTGAACATCCTTTTCCTCACGATAAAGCTGGTGCTTACGGCGATTTTCGTCTATGCACTCAGCGGTGATGTCGTGATGATTGCAATGGCAACGCTGATATCCCAGCTCGTATTCTTTGCAATTGCAGTACGCAATATGCGGATAAAGGACAACCTTTTCGGGTTCTCCTTTTCTGCCGTCAGCTTTAAAAAGGAAGTTTTTCTCCCCGTACTCAAAACCTCCTACCCTGCGATGATTGAGCGTGCGGCTTTTGCATACGGAAAGCTGATTGTCAATTCGATGTGTACGCACTACGGTGACCTTACCGTCGGCGCACTCGGAGTATCGAACAACATCAGCGGAACATCAACCGCCCTGCAGAACGGCTTTCAGGACGGCGGCTCGTCAATCATCAGCCAGAATGTCGGCGCAGGTGAGCATGGGCGTGCGCTCGACGCATTCAGAAAAACATTCATCATAAATACGGCAATAGGGCTTGTGCTGAGTGCCGTTATACTCATCTTTCTGGACTTCATCAGCAGTTTCTTCTCAAGCGGCGACCCTGTCTTTCACGAAATGATAAAAGATGTGACAAGGTACGAACTCATGGGCGTTGTCACCCTCGGAATGAACGCTGCGGTAATGGCGCTTCTGTACGGCTACGGATACACAAAGCTGACGCTTGTGCTCAACGCCGCAAGACTGTTTGTATTCCGTATACCTGTGCTGTGGTACCTGCAGAATTTCACCGATTACGGAAGTGAAAGTGCAGGTATCGTTATGATGGTAAGCAATATTTCTGTCGGAGTAATGGCAGTCATAACCTCGATTTTCGTGGTACAGAGAATAAAGAAAAAATATATAAAAAATTCCGCAGAGAGCTGATTTCTCTGCGGAATTTTTTTATCTGTTCATTTCACTCTGCGGGCCTGTCTGGTTGTGCTCGCTTATAATTCTGTCAATTTCCCTGAGATCAGAGGACGGCAGGTCGCCCATAATGGTATTCTTGACCGAACCTGTTGCGTTACCGTAAGCCAACGCCCTTGCACAGTCATTATCGCTCGAAAGCAGGCCATAAAGCACACCCGAAATATATGCGTCGCCACTTCCTATTCTGTCGACAACTTCGATATTGCGGTAAGGCTCTTCCTCGTAGAATTCGTCCTTGTCCGCATTGTATATCACCGAGCCGAAGGTGTGTATCTTCGGACTGTGAACAATTCTCTGCGTTGACGCAATGATGGATATGGGATAGTCCTTGCAGAAACTGCGCATAATCTCCTTGACATCTCCCGTTTTTCCGAAAGTAAGTCGTGCCGTATCCTCCGAGCAGAAGAAAATATCGACATAGGGAAGTATCTTCTCGATGCACGCCCTTGCCTCCTCCCCGCTCCACAGATTGAGGCGGAAGTTTACATCAAAGGATATAAGTGCGCCATTTTCCTTGAAACGCTTTATCATTTCAATGGCGGTGTTTCTCGTTGCTTCTCCGAGTGCGAGGGTTATCCCCGTTGTATGAAAGCATCTTGCCGATTTGTAGAGGCTGTCGTCAAAATCGTCAAGGCTTATCGTGTTGACAGAGGTGTAGAGTCTGTCGTACACTATTCCGGGTTTTCTCGGATGTGCGCCGTTTTCGTAGTAGTATATTCCGAGGCGTGAATTCTTTGCGTCGTCATAGCGGAGATAGTCGTCACTCACTCCCACAAAGCGTATTCTGTTCTTGACGAACTTACCGAGGTCGTTATTCGGGAGCTTTGATATAATTCCCGTGCGAAGCCCGAGGAGTGCCGCACCCGACACGACATTAAGCTCTGCCCCTCCTACCTGCTTGTGAAAAACCTCGCCGTTGACAATTCTCTCGTTGTTGGGAGGCGACAGACGGAGCAGCAGCTCACCCAAAGCGAGAAGGTCAAATTCCTTTTCCATAAAAATACCCCTTTCCTTATGATAACCGATTAATTACAGTATATCATGTAAGCACTTACATTTCAATATCAAAAGGCAAAAAATCTGTATTTTTTTGTTTTGCTGACAGATTTGATTAAGAAAATATTAATCCCGATATGTCAAAATAAACGATATTTTTTCTTATAAAAAAGATAATTTGTATTTTGTGACACCAACGCTTACAAAAGGGTTACAAAATCCTACAAACTGCATACAATCGGGAAAAATCGGTTGACAACAGTACTTATTATTGTTATCATTTTAAGTGGATTATAGGGTCTTCTGCGCCCATTTTATTTATTTGTAACGAAAGGAGAGTGCCACAGGATATGGACGACATCACGCTTTGCCTCGGCTGTATGGAGAAAAAGGAACACGACGGCCCGTGTGAGCGTTGCGGTTATTCAAACGACGCACCATACCTCCCTGCTTATCTCGCACCGGGAACGGTTCTTGACGAGCGTTACATTGTCGGCAAGCTCCTCCGATACAACGGCGAAAGTGCGGTATACATCGCATACGACGCTGTAATCGACCGCAAAATCTGGATTAAGGAATATATGCCCGATTCCCTCTGCTCGAGAGTGAAGAATTCGACAATGATTACCGTAAACCAGAACAACCTTGCTCCCTACAAGACATTTATGTCTGAGTTTACTGAGCTTAACAAGACGCTCTCGAAGATGAGAACGCTCAACCATATAAACCCCGCACTCGATATATTCTGTGAAAACAACACAACCTATGTCACATTCGACGCAATCAAGGGTGTTACTCTCAAGGAATACCTTCAGGATAATGCGGGAGAGCTTTCGTGGGAAGACGTAAAAAAGATGTTCCCGCCGATTTTCACGACCTTCAGCCTTATTCACAACGCAGGAATTGTCCATCGTGGAATTTCTCCCGAAACAATCTGGATTACCGACAACGGCGGACTGAAGATTTCGGGATTTTCCGTAACAGCCGCAAGAACGGCAAATACCGAGCTTGCCCCCGAATTATACGCAGGCTATGCCGCTCCCGAGCAGTATTCATCAAGCAACTGGCAGGGAACCTGGACTGACGTATACGCAATATGCGCACTTCTCTACCGTATACTTACAGGCTGTATGCCGACAGAGGCTGTAAGCAGAATAGGAAATGACAACCTCTGCGAGCCGTCATCTATAAACCCGAATATCCCCGCAAATGTATCGAAGGTGATAATGCACGGACTTACACTTTCGGGCGATATGAGAATACAGACCGTGACCGAGCTTGTGACAAAGCTGTTCGAACAGCCCGACTACCTCGACGAAATCGGAAGGTCACACACGGGAACAATCCCCCGTCAGCTTGACTTCGGAAGCAACAGACCCAACCAGAGACCGTCTGCACCGAAGAAGAAAAAGAAAAAGAAGAAAAAGTCAAATATAAATCAGATAAGAATACCCGTCATTGTATTTGTTGTTACAATCAGTATTCTTCTCATCTTGTCCTCTGTTATTCTCAACGTGATTGAGGGTGAAGAGGCTGCTGAAACAACCGTTTCCACAGAATACACCACAGTTGAAACAACACCCGTTGAAACGACAACGATTACCGTTCCACCGAGTGTTGAGCCGACATATCTCGTTCCGAATTTTGTAGACAAGAACTTCGAGCTTATCCAGAATTCAAAAACCTACAAGGACTGGCTCATATTCATACCGACATACGAATACAACGACGACTATGCCAAGGACACAATCTTTGAGCAGAGCATAGACGAAGGCGAATTCGTTTCCGCAGGAATTTCGATTACCCTCAAGGTAAGCCTCGGACCTTCAAAGGTTGCCGTTCCTGATTATTTCGGCAAGCAGGAAAAGGAATACCTTGCACTTCTCGACTCCGCAGGAATAAAATACGAAATTGAGCGCAAGGTCGATACAGGCTATATGTCGGGAATTGTAATCCAGACCAGCAAGAATGTCGACGAGCTTATCGACGTCGAGGCGGGAGAAATCCTGATAGTTTATGTCTGCGACAACGACAACACGGGCGTAGACACTACTCCGCTGATATAACAAAAAAGTTCTTGCATTTAAACGAAATATCTGCTATAATAATAAGGCGGTGTTAATTCACCGCCTTGAATATGGAAAGATGGCTGAGTGGTCGAAAGCGCACGACTGGAACTCGTGTGTGGGTTAATAGCTCACCGAGGGTTCAAATCCCTCTCTTTCCGCCAAAAAAGAGATATCCGAAAGGATATCTCTTTTATATTTATAGGATTTGAATGGCGAGGGAGTGAATGACAGTCCGGTGGACTGTCAGAGCCGAGCCTGACCGAGCCCGCAGGCGAGAACAAATCCCTCTCTTTCCGCCAAAAAAGAGATACCATTCTTATGGTATCTCTTTTCTTTTTATAAGATTTGAATGGCGAGGGCGGCGAGCCGCCGGGGGCGAGGCGCCCCAGCCAATTCGCATCGTTGCTGATGAAGTAAGATAAAGTTTTTCGCACGGTAACTCTACTTATTTTATACCGAAATAATAAAAGCGAGCCGCCGCAGGCAAGCGTGACGCACAAATGATAACAGAGTAACCTTGCACGCATAGTGACTCCACTTATTTTATAACGAAACTCCACAATCAACAAAGCCACTTCCGACGCAATGTCAGAAGTGGCTTTAATAAAACTACAATCTTGAAAATACCTCTCCGATAGCGCCCTGAACGAGATAATCCGCACGGGAATCCATCGGGGTTTTTGACTTGTTGATGAGAATCATCTTCCTGCCACGGTAGTAGTTGACAAACCCTGCCGCAGGGTATACAGAGAGCGAAGTTCCGCCGATTATGAGAACATCGGCCTCCTCGATAGCTTTTATCGCTTTTCCGACGGTATCATCATCGAGCTGTTCGCCGTAAAGTACAACATCGGGCTTTATTATCCCTCCGCAGTTGCTGCAGCCTGCTATCCCGTCGCAGCCCGACATATATTCCGCATCATAGAAAGCGCCACAGTCCATACAATAATTGCGGTGTATCGAACCGTGAAGTTCAAGCACATTCTCACTGCCTGCCTTCTGGTGAAGTCCGTCAATATTCTGTGTAATGACCGCCCTGAGCTTGCCTTCCTCCTCAAGTCGTGCGAGGGCAAGGTGTGCGGCATTAGGCTCTGCGTCGTGAACGAGCATTTTATTGTTGTAGAAACGATAGAATTCCTCGGTGTTGGAAACAAAAAAATCGTGGCTCAGAATAATTTCGGGAGGATAATCGTATTCCATGTTGTAAAGCCCGTCAACGCTCCTAAAATCAGGGATACCGCTTTCGGTTGATACTCCCGCTCCACCGAAAAATACAATATTGTCGCTGTTTTCAATTATTTCACGAAGCTGTGATATACTTGTATTCATAGTTATCCTCCTTTTTAGTATAAACAAAAAATCCTTTCACATAAGTGAAAGGATTTTTGGTGCAGGAGATGGGACTTGAACCCACACAAGAAAACTCTCACAAGCACCTCAAGCTTGCGCGTCTGCCTATTCCGCCACCCCTGCAGGTGAGCTGTCTAACTCCTTAAACAGCTTTATTATTATAACACCCCAAAAAGTATTTGTCAATAGCTTTTTTGATATTTTTTTATTTTTTTATTTTTTTCAGCTTATTTTTCATTTCAGACAGAATATCGTTGTATTTGTTCGAATGAAGTTCAGGGAAAGCTGTGAGAAGTCTTTCCTGCCACACGTCCTTTTTTTCTACAAGTCTGTCATATTTTGCCTTAAGCTCTATTACTTCGCCCGAAACCGTTCCGCCGATAGTTTCAGATGCGGCACGGAGCTTCCTCTGTATGCTGTCAAGCTGACGCAGTTTTTCGTTGAGTCTGATTACAGCACAGAGCGAAATCACGCTGTCGAATATGATGTAGATGAAGAACGTCCAGCCGACAATCAATCCCACATCATGAGGGATGTAGCTGATAACCTTTTCCATCATCGGATGGAAAATCTTCATCACGATAAGACAACCAAGTCCCCACAAAAGCGAAACCTTGAGGCAGATATAGCCTTTAAAATTAAATCGCTCGTGAGAATAGTCCCACCAGGTATTGTTGAACACTTTTTCCATGAATATTCCGACAATAAGCTCCCACGTGGTACAGATTACCGCTGAAACAAAGTACAGCAGAACAGGACTTTGTATCGGCGTCAGCACGATTATTATCATAACCATACCGAATCCGTATATAGGGCAGATAGGCCCGTTGAGAAATCCTCTGTTCTGGAATTCACCTGTTTCGAGAGTCATATATACAACTTCAACGAACCAGCCTATTGTGGAGTAAAGCAAGAAATAATAAAACATTTCGTACACTGTCCATTGTGTACCAAAAAACGACAAATCGGCCATAAAATCTTTCCAATCTGATTTTTTCTTTTTCCCTAAAGGACATTATAACAATTTCCGCCTTTTTCGTCAATAGATAATCCATTCAAAGTCCTTGAAAAAAGCAGAAATATATGATATTATATAGTGTATATTTTAAAACAAGGTTAATCGGAAAGGATAAATTATATATGAGAATGAGATTAAAACCCTGGGCACGTCCCGAACTTGCAGAGAGTGAAATCTGCATACAAGTGCCAAAAGACCATCGTGGAAAATGGCGTGCTCTTTTCGGGAATGACAAGCCTCTGTGCATAGAACTCGGCTGTGGAAAGGGCGGATTTATGGCTCAGCTTGCGCCCGAAAATACAGACTGCAACTTCATTGCGGTTGACGCAATAAGCAATATGCTCGGTCTTGCAAACCGCAATATCAAAAAAGCCTATGCAGAGAGAAATCTTCCGCTTGACAATGTGCGTGTACTCATTCACAATGTCGAGAGGATTTCGGAGATTTTCGCCCCCGAAGACAGAGTGGAACGCATATACATAAACTTCTGCAATCCCTGGCCACGCAGTAAGCACCACAAGAGAAGACTTACACACCCCCGCCAGCTTGAGCAGTACAAGCAGTTCCTTGTTGACGGAGGGGAAATACGCTTCAAGACCGACAGCGACTATCTGTTCAAATCGTCGGTAGGATATTTCCGTGACTGCGGATTTGAAATCACATACATCACGGAAGACCTGCACAACTCCGACTTCGAAGGCAACATCGAAACAGAACATGAAAAGATGTTCACCGAAGAAGGAATAACGACAAAATTCCTTATAGCAAAATACAACCGCAAAGCATAGAATATATCATATTACGAAAAGCGTGATTACAAATGAAAAAATACGAAATTGATATGACAAACGGCCCTATATTGAAAAAAATGCTGCTTTTTTCAATTCCCCTTATGTTTTCTGGAATACTGCAGCTGCTTTTCAACGCCGCAGATATTGTCGTCCTCGGGCGCTACGCAGGATACGACTCACTCGGAGCTGTCGGTGCCACATCGTCACTGATAAACCTTCTGGTCAATCTGTTCATGGGACTTTCGGTCGGTGCAAATGTCATCACCGCAAGATATTACGGTGCCGACGAAAAAGAGGAGCTTGAAAAAACCGTGCACACGGCAATGCTGATAAGCATTATAAGTGGCGTCATCCTGACAGGAGTGGGATTTGTCGGTGCAGAAAAATTCCTCTCGCTTATGGATACCCCCGATAATCTTCTTCCCTTGTCGACACTTTACCTCAAGATATATTTCTTCGGTATGCCTGCAATGATGGTCTACAACTTCGGAAGTGCGATACTCCGTGCCGCAGGCGACACCAAGCGCCCCCTGTATTACCTTATGATTTCAGGGGTTGTGAATGTAGTGCTCAACCTCATTTTTGTAATTGCGTTCAGCATGGATGTTGCAGGGGTTGCAGCCGCAACTGTTATCTCGCAGTACATTTCCGCACTGCTTATAGTACGCTGTCTTATGAACGAGCAGGGTGCGATAAAGCTGGTGCTTTCAAAACTGAAAATCCACTGGGACAAATTTGCGTCCATCCTTCTCATCGGTCTGCCCGCAGGATTTCAGGGTGCGGTGTTCTCGCTGTCGAATGTAGTTATACAGTCGTCGATAAATCTTTTCGGAGATGTTGTTGTCGCAGGAAACTCTGCGGCGTCGAACATTGAAGGCTTCATATATGTTTCAATGAATGCATTTCATCAGGCGGTTATTTCCTTCACCAGCCAGAACTACGGCGCAGGAAAAATCAACCGTATCAACAAAATTGTTCTTTCGGGGCTCGGCTCAGTTTTCGTAGTCGGCGTATCTCTCGGTGCGATAGTCCTCCTGTTCGGAGAATTCCTTGTCGGAATTTACTCCCCCGAGCCCGATGTTATCGCCGCAGGAATAAACCGTCTGCGCATAATCCTGATGTCGTATTTCCTCTGCGGAATGATGGATGTCATGGTCGGCGCACTCCGTGGAATAGGATATTCCGTACTTCCTATGATAGTGTCACTGCTCGGCGCCTGCGGACTTCGTCTGCTGTGGATTGCGACGATATTCCAGATACCGCAGTATCATTCCCCCGAGGTGATATATCTTTCGTATCCTGTGTCGTGGGCGATTACTTTCCTGACGCATATAATATGCTTTGCGATAACAAAGCACCTCCTCGACAAACGTACTGCACTCGCAGAGGTATAACAGAAAAAGGGTATCTGATTAAGGACGATGCCCGTACAGGAATTTTATATGTATTTATCGAGGGGAATCTTTCTGAAGAAAGGTTCCCCTCGTACTCCCCTTCAAAGACTTTTAAGTCAAAAAACAAGCCCATAGGGATTAAACCTATGGGCTTGTTTTTTAATTTGAAGTTTTAGGAAAGGAGTTTGAGGAAAAACCTTTTTCAAAAGGGTTTTCCTCAACAGTACACATAAAAACTTCTTTATGGGCATCGTCCTTAATCAGATACCATTTTGGTTATCGCCTGATACAGCGCACCTTACATTTCGTAAATATCCTTTGATGTGAGGAGTGAGAAATTGTTTTCCTCAAGTGCGCTTATAGCCTTTTCGTTGCTGTCAACACGGAGGATAACGTACGCAATATCGTCTGTCTTTGAAATGAAAGCGTACATATACTCGACGCTGATGTTGTTTGCGTAGAGGATTTCCATTGCCTTGTTGAGTCCGCCCGGAGTGTCGTTAATTCCAACTGCAATAACATTTGTGAGAGTCACCGAATACGACTTTTCCTTGAGGATTGCAAGTGCCTTGTCGGGATCATTCACGATAAGGCGGAGAATACCGAAATCACGGGTGTCTGCGATTGAGAGCGCACGGATGTCCACTCCCGCTTCGCCGAGAATTCTTGTAACCTCTGTAAGACGACCTGGCTTGTTTTCAACGAAAACAGAAAGCTGCTTTATAAACATAATTTATCCTCCTTTTAGTGAAGTTTTCTCTTGTCGATTACACGGACTGCCTTGCCCTCGCTGCGTGCGATGGACTTAGGCTGAACAAGATGCACCTTGGGGTTGATACCGAGTACCGTCTTGATTGCTTCGACGAGTTCGCTCTCCTTCTTTTGAATTTCCTTGACTGTATCAGAGAACTGCTCTTCCGACATTTCAACATTGATGTCGAATGTGTCTACATTGTTCACTCTGTCAACCTCAATGAGATAGTTGGGGGCATAACCCTGCCCGATAAGTACTGTTTCAATCTGGCTCGGGAATACATTTACGCCTCTGATAATCATCATATCGTCGCTTCTTCCCATAGGCTTGCTCATCTTTATGAGAGTTCTTCCGCAGGAACATTTTTCTCTCGAAAGAACGCATATATCTCTTGTTCTGTAACGAAGAAGCGGGAACGCTTCTTTTGTAAGGCTTGTGAATACAAGCTCACCCTTTGAGCCTTCAGGGAGAACCTCTCCTGTTTCAGGGTCGATGATTTCAGCGAAGAAGTGGTCTTCGTTGATGTGCATTCCTGTCTGCTCTTCACATTCAAAAGCTACGCCCGGACCGCTGGTTTCTGTAAGGCCGTAAATGTCGTAAGCCTTGAGTCCGAGGAGCTTTTCGATTTCACGTCGCATTTCCTCTGTCCAGGGTTCTGCACCGAAAATTCCTGCCTTGAGCTTTATATCGTCGGGAGTGAGTCCCATTTCCTTGAGGGTTTCGCCTATGTATGCCGCATACGAGGGCGTACAGCAGATGATTGTTGAACCGAGGTCTCTCATAAACTGAATCTGTCTGTCGGTATTACCCGATGACATAGGAAGTGTAAGGCATCCCACCTTGTGCGAACCGCCGTTAAGTCCGGGTCCGCCCGTGAAAAGTCCGTAGCCGTAACAAACCTGACATACATCTTCGTTTGTGCCGCCGACAGCAACAATCGCTCTGGCACAGCAGTCTTCCCAGAGGTCAATATCGTTCTGCGTGTAGAACGCAACAACTCTCTTTCCTGTTGTACCGCTTGTTGACTGAATTCTTACGCAGTCAGAAAGCGGCTTTGCGAGAAGTCCGTACGGATATGCGTCACGCAGGTCTGCCTTTGTGAGAAAGGGGAGCTTGTGAAGGTCGTCCGTAGACTTGATGTCATCGGGAGTTACGCCCTTCTTGTCCATAAGATTCTTGTAGTAAGGCACATTTTCGTAAACATGCTTTACCTGAGCCACAAGACGCTCATCCTGGAGCTTTTTCATATCCTCTCTGGACATACATTCGATTTCTTTGTTCCAATAATTCGCCAATTTAAAAACCTCCGTCCTTTATTCTGAGGGCTGATTATCTATCTTTTTTCTTCACGACATAAATCCACCTGTATATCACGGGCGTAATATATGCAAATAGAATAACAAGGATAATCCACGCCGATTTTTTACCTGATGATAGAGAAGTATCATCGTTGATGATTATGCAATACCGTATTGCATTTACAAGCGACAGAACAAATGACGCAATAAGCATAAATACCGCAAATCCGCCCATAGTGGCAGAAACCGTGTACGAGCCGACTCCGAGCAGTACCGCAAGCACAAGACACGCAAGCGGGGCAACGGTGATTATCGCCTCACGCCGTTTTTTCATACGCCCCTCCTAATCAATAACACTCTTTTCCGAGTTCAAAAGCCTTCTTGTTAAGCTCAAGGAATTTTGCGGGCACGCATTCCTCGATAGCTGTCTGCCATACCTCGTCTTCAATCCCGAGCTTTGTTGAGAGCACGCCCATGAGAACAACATTCGACGCCTTGGGAGAGCCGGCCTCCTCAGCGAGCTGAAGTGCATTCACGGGGATAACGTCTACTCCCATATCCCTGAACTTGTTGAAGATATCGTCGGGATATGTTGCCGCACCTGTAATTACAGGCATAGGGTCGAGCTTCTGTGTGGAGGTTATAATCGTACCTCCCTTTTTGAGATAACCCGTCCATCTTGCAGCCTCAAGCTGTTCGAATGAGATGATGAAATCCGCCTCGCCTTTTTCTACAACGGGGGAATAAACCTCGTCACCATATTTTACATAGGTTACAACGGAGCCACCACGCTGTGACATTCCGTGAACCTCAGATACCTTTACATCATAGCCCTTCGCAAGAAGAACATGACCGAGAAGTCTTGACGCAAGGAGAGAACCCTGACCGCCGACTCCCACTATCATAACTGATTTTGTTTCCATATTATAATTCCTTTCCGAAAAGACTCACTTACTTTTTAGATGTTTCAATAGCGTCGAACTTGCAGAGTTCCTGACAGATGCCGCAACCTACACACTGTGTATGGTCGATGCAAGCCTTTCCGCCCTTCATTGAAATAGCGGGACAGCCAAGCTTGAGGCAAGCCTTACAGCCCTTACATTTATCGTTTGTCTTTAAAGGAGGATTGTGCTTTACATACTTGAGAAGTGCGCACGGGCGTCTTGAGATGATGACGCTCGGCTCTTCAGCCTCGAGCTCCTCGAGGATTACCTTTTCCGTTTCCTTGAGGTTATAGGGGTCAACTACCTTTACACGATTGATTCCGACTGCACGCACAAGCGCCTCGAGGTCAACCTTTGCGGCAACATCACCCTTGAGGTTATATCCTGTTGTGGGGTTCTGCTGATGGCCTGTCATACCTGTGATTGAGTTGTCGAGAATGATTACCGTTGAGTTTGTTGCGTTGTACGCCACATTCACAAGACCTGTAATTCCCGAATGCATAAAGGTCGAGTCACCGATTACCGCAACAGATGACTTTTCCTTTTCGGGACGGGCTTTATTGAAGCCGTGAAGTCCTGAAATCGACGCACCCATACAGATTGTCGTATCCATAGCGCAGAGAGGCTGTGCCGCACCGAGAGTATAACAGCCGATGTCGCCCGATACTGTGATTTTATTCTTGGAAAGATTGTAGAATACTCCTCTGTGAGGGCAGCCTGCACACATAACGGGAGGTCTTACGGGTACTGTCTCAGGATATTCGGCTATATCCTGTGATATGCCCTTTATCTTCTCTCTGATGATTGACTGCGAAAGCTCTCCGATATAACCGAAGAGTTCCTTGCCGATAACTTCACAGCCGAGTTTCTTACACTGTGTTTCGATAATGTCGTCAAGCTCCTCGATAACATATACGGTTTCAAAGCGCTTGCAGAAACTGCGGATTATGTATGAGGGCAGAGGATTTACAATTCCGAGCTTGAGGTATGATACGCTCTCGCCGAGTGCTTCCTTTGCATACTGATATGCAATACCGCTTGTGATTACGCCTATCTGTCCGTCGTTCATCTCAACCTTGTTGAGAATAGACGCTTCAGCTTCCTGAATGAGTTTCTTTGTGCGTTCCTCAACGAAAACATGTCTGCCTCTTGCAAATGCAGGCATCATAACATATTTCTGTGGGTTCTTTTCGTAATCCTTGAGGTTGTCGTTTTCTCTGTCGCAAAGTTCAACACTGCTCTGTGAATGTGCAACTCTTGTTGACATACGGACAATTACGGGTGTGTCGTATTCTTCTGAAAGGCGGAAACCTTCCTTTACAAAATCCTTTACTTCCTGCGAATCGGAAGGTTCAAGCATAAGAACCTTTGACGCCGCCGCATGATGACGGGAGTCCTGCTCATTCTGTGACGAGTGCATTCCCGGGTCGTCGGCAACAGCGATTACAAGACCGCCGTTTACGCCTGTGTATGCCGCAGTGTAAAGCGGGTCTGCCGCAACATTGAGACCCACATGCTTCATTCCGCAGAATGAGCGTGCACCTGCAATTGACGCACCGATTGCAACTTCCATTGCAACCTTTTCGTTGGGTGCCCATTCGGCGTATATTTCTTCGTATTTTGCAACTTCTTCCGTTATTTCGGTTGAGGGAGTTCCGGGGTAGCTCGATACTACCTTACAGCCCGCCTCGTAAAGCCCTCTTGCGAAAGCCTCGTTTCCGAGCATGAGTTTCTTCATATCCTTAATTCCTTTCAAATAAAATCTATCTGTAATCGACAAAGCCTACCTTACGGTAAACCTTCGATACTACCTTCTGCGATATGGAAAGTGCCTTCTGTGCGCCTTCCGTATAGCACTTTTTGAGGTATTCCTTGTCCTTCATATATCTTTCGTAGCCGTCACGTACAGGCTGGAGATTGTCCGCTACCGCCTCTCCGACAGCGAGCTTGAAATCACCGTAGCCCTTGCCGTCGAATTCCTTTTCTATTTCTTCGTAGCTCTTTCCCGTAACAGCGGAATAAATCGTCATAAGGTTGTTTATTCCGTCCTTGCCCTCAGCGTATCTTACAACCGAGTCGGAGTCTGTTACCGCACGCTTGAACTTACGGATAATTGTATCCTTGTCGTCGAGAATGAGTATCGTAGCGTTTACATTTTCGTCTGATTTCGACATTTTCTTTGTCGGGTCCTGAAGTGACATTACCCTTGCGCCGACCTTTGAAATATACGGTTCAGGAACGGTAAAGAATTCGCCGTACTTCTGGTTGAAACGGTTTGCGATATTTCTTGCAAGCTCAAGGTGCTGCTTCTGGTCTGCGCCTATCGGAACAAGGTCTGCCTGATAAGCGAGAATATCTGCCGCCATAAGAACGGGATATGTGAACAATCCTGCGTTTACATCGTCGGCGTGCTTCTGTGACTTGTCCTTGAACTGCGTCATTCGTGAAAGCTCACCGAACTGCGTTGAGCAGGAAAGCACCCACGAAAGCTCTGCGTGTGTCTTTGCGTGACTCTGAATGAATGCAATGCTCTTTTCAGGGTCAATTCCGCACGCAAGCAGAAGTGCATAGGACTGTATCGTGTTCTGTCTGAGCTTGACGGGGTCCTGCTTTACCGTTATTGCGTGAAGGTCAACTATCGAATAGATGCAGTTGTATTCGTCCTGCAAAGGCCCCCAGTTTCTGATAGCCCCGATATAGTTTCCGAGGGTGAATGTTCCCGTCGGCTGAATTCCGCTGAATATTATCTTTTTTTCTTCCATTTCAAACTACTCCCCGAACATTTCTTTTGTAAGTTTTCCGAGAATTTCAATTCCCCTGACAATCTGGTCGTCTGTCGGGGTTGAGAAATTCAATCGGAAGGAATTTGACTTGTCGCCCTCGCCGATAACAAATGCTGTACCCGGAACAACCGCAACCTTGTATTCCTCTACTGCCTTCTTACAGAAGCCCATCATATCAGCGCCGTCAGGCACTGTCGCCCAGATGAAAAGTCCGCCTTCGGGTCTTGTGTAGGTAACCTTCTTTGAGAAATGCTTGTCCATTTCTCCGAGCATGAGAGAGCATTTGTGACGGTAAATGTCACGGAGCTTTGCAAGGTGACTGCTCATTTCAACTTCCTGCATGAATTTAAGGCATATTGCCTGCGCCCATATGTTTGTATGAACGTCGGAAACCTGCTTGCAGACAATCATCTTCTGTGATACAGGCTTGGGAGCGATTGAGTATCCCACACGGAGCCCCGGAGCGAGAGTCTTCGAGAATGTACCCGAATAGATTACTCTTCCCTCTGTGTCCATCGACTTTATGGATACTACATCCTCGCCTGCAAAACGGATGTCGCCGTAAGGATTATCCTCAAGAATCATTGCGTCGTATCTGCACGCAAGCTCATAGAGTTTCTTTCTCTTTTCAAGCGACATTGTAAGTCCCGTAGGGTTCTGGAAATTCGGGATTACATATATCAGCTTCACTCCGCCCTTTTTGAGCTCTTCTTCGAGGGCGTCCATATTCATTCCGTCATTTTCAAGCTCAACGCCTATAAGGTTTACATTGTATGAACGGAAGCTGTTAAGACTTCCTATAAAGCTGGGAGCCTCACACACGAGCTTATCGCCTTCGTTGCAGAGTACCTTTGTTGCAAGCTCATTCGCCTGCTGTGCGCCCGATGTGATGATGAGCTCGTCAACCTCGGGGTTGAATATCCCCTTTTCCTGCATTTCCTTCTTGAGTGCGTCACGAAGAGGGGTATATCCTTCCGTGATGTTGTACTGAAGTGCGAGAATGGGGTCTTCAGCAAGCATTCCGTCGGAGATTTTTCTTATTGTTTCCGTCGGAAAAGCCTCGGGTGCGGGATTTCCCGCCGCAAAAGAGATTATATCGGGAAATACGCAGTATTTAAGGATTTCACGGATTGCAGATGCCTGTAATCCCGTAACTTTGTCTGAAAAATTATAGTTCATAGCCTTTACCTCTGTTCCTGTGAATATAGACACACTATTTTAACTTATATATTATATCACATTTTTTTCTTCATTACAACATAAAATTGAAGAAAACACCGGAGGTGATTTCGCTTGAAAAAACAGTCTTTTCTCCACGGTTCTGTAATTCTTGTGCTGGCTGCGTTTACAGTCAAGCTGATAGGTGCTGTTTTCCGCATTCCTCTCACAAATATGCTCGGCGGAACAGGTATGGGGATTTTCTCCTGCGCCTACGGGGTTTTTCTGCCCGTGTATGCAGTTTCCGTGACGGGTCTGCCCGTCGCTGTCGCAAAAATGGTCGCTGAAAGCTCCGCCGCAGGAGATTTCAGGCGTGTGCGGAGTATTTTCTCCGTTTCTCTCAGGTCTTTTTCCCTGCTGGGAGGAGTATGCACCATTGCGGTAATGCTTCTCTCATACCCGATATGTAATTTTGTCATAGGGCTTCCGTCGGCAACACCTGCCGTTATCGCTATTGCCCCGTCACTTTATTCGGGCTGTATATGTGCCGTATACCGTGGATATTACGAAGGTCTGCGGAATATGTACCCGACGGCTCTCTCTCAGGTAGCGGAGGCGGTTTCGAAGCTGTTTTTTGGGCTTGGTGCGGCGCTTGCGGTTTTTCGTATGGCTGAACACTCCCCCGAAACGCTGAAAGCACTGATGACAGCGTTCGGGTTTTCACCCGATTTTTCCGTGTCACTTGCCACATTCACGGCAACCGTATCGGTGTTCGGAGTGACCCTCAGCACCCTTGTCGGAACGGCATTTCTCGTTCTGCGTAAAAAGCTCGGTGGCGACGGAATTCCGTACACCGTGTCGGGAAGAAAATCTCCCGACAACAACGAAATTCTGCGTGAGCTTATGAAAACCGCCGTGCCGATAGCGTCAGGCTCTCTTGTAACGACGCTTACATCGCTCGTCGACCTGGTGACAATCACGAATGCGGTGCAGAGGGCGGCGGTTTCAGCACCGTCGCATTTTGCGTGGCTGGGGCTAGCCGAAAAAGACCTCGGCAGCTTTTTTTACGGTTCCTTCAACGGACTTGCAATAACCGTATTCAACCTTGTGCCATCGCTTACAAATATGTTCGGAAAGGGCGTAATTCCGTCAATTGCGGAAGCTCATTCTTCGGGCGACACCAAAAAACTGTGTCAGTCGGCAGAAAGCGCATTCGCCGCAACTGCATTCATCGCAATCCCCGCAGGGCTGGGAATTTCCGTGCTTGCACCCGAAATTCTGGGCTTTCTCTTTTCCTCCCGTGAAAGCGAAATTCTCATTGCCGCAGAAAGTATGCGCTGGTTAGGGCTTGCGGTTATTCCTGTGGCGCTGACTTTCCCCGTGTTTTCGGTGCTTCAGGCGGTCGGAAGGGCGGATATTCCCGTAAAAGCGATGATTGTCGGCGTTGCGGTAAAGTTTGTCGGGAATTTCATTCTCGTGCCGATACCCGAAATAAACATCACTGGTGCGGGAATTTCCACACTGATATGCTACATAGCGGTGCTGATTGCGGCGATAATTCCATTAAAACGCCATATAAAAGCGAAAATACGCCTTGTACGGAGTGTTCTCCACTCGCTTGCGGGAGGAATTTCGTGCGCAGTAACTGCATTCTGCATCCACACACCATTGGAAAATCTCCTCGGAGGCGGAATTTCCTTGCCTCTGACCGTTATATCAAGTGGTTGTATTCACCTAATTTTCACACTTTTAATTGTTCATTTTGCCAAAACTTCACCAAAATATAAAAAAATATGATTTTCCCTTGAAAAAAGGATTAAAATGAGTTAATATATTTATTGGAATTTATTGCAGAACGGAGGGGTGTAATGGCTTTTACCGTCAAAGAAAGCTACGGAATGAGCGACCTTATCGAGATAATGAAGATGCTCCGTGGCGAAAACGGCTGTCCCTGGGATAAGGAACAGGACCATCACTCCATAAGAAAAAACTTCCTTGAGGAAGCATACGAAGCAGTTGAAGCAATAGACAAGGAAGACCCTGAGCTTCTCCGTGAAGAACTGGGCGATGTGCTGTTGCAGGTCGTATTCCACGCTGAAATGGAATCCGAAAAAGGCGTATTCGACTTCAACGATGTATGCGACGAAGTCTGCAAGAAGCTTGTTCTGCGTCACCCCCACGTATTCGGTGATGTAAAGGTTGAAAATTCCGCAGAAGTCCTCAAGAACTGGGACAACATAAAGCAGAAGTCAAAGGAACAGGAAACCTTCACGGAAACGCTTGAAAGTGTACCGAAGGTACAGCCCGCACTTATGAGGAGCTACAAGATACTCCAGCGTTCAGAACGCTCCGGTATGATAAATGTAAAGCCCTCACCGCTGGATATGTTCATTGACAACAAGGACACCATCGACAAGGACACATATTCTTCCCTTATAGGAACAACGCTTATGTCCTTTGTCAACTTCGCAAGGCGTGTCGGCGTAGACCCCGAAGAAGCTCTCAACAAAGCGTGCGATTCATACATTGACAGCTTCAGAAAAGTCGAAGATACAATCAGATTGCAGGGGAAAGAAATTAATTCCCTTAGCATAGATGAGCTTAATTCCCTCTGGGAAGATGCTCAAAAAAAATAATGCCTGATGGCAAAACGGAGGAAAGTATAATGACAAAAACAGATTTGATTGCTGCAATTGCTGCAAAGACAGACTTTACTAAGAAGGACAGCGAAAAGGCTCTTACAGCTGTTATTGACGCAATCCAGGAAGCACTCGTAAAGGGCGATAAGGTACAGCTCGTTGGTTTCGGTACATTTGAAGTACGTGACCGTAAGGCTAAGGAAGCTCTCAACCCTGCTACAAAGGAAAAGATCAAGGTTCCCGCAAAGAAGGCTCCCGTATTCAAGGCTGGTAAGTCTCTCAAGGAAGCTGTTGCTGCAGGCAAGAAGAAGAAGAAGTAAGAATTACTTTTCAAAAAATATAGCGGTAAGAAATATTTCTTACCGCTTTTATTTTTTATTCTTTTGCCCCACATTCGCACACGCCGTTTTTATAGGTGTGCTCGTTTGTATATGTTCCGTCTTTTGAATGAACATATCCGTGCGTGCTGTCAGGCAGGGGGAATGTATCCCTCTCCCCGATGTCTATATTCTGATACCAGACCGTCTTTTCGTTAGCCGAGTTCAGAAGATACGCCGCCTCTCCACTTTCAAAGAAGGCTATATCACACTCTGTGCAGGCTTTGTCTGCACCTGCTTTTATGCAGTAGCAATTTTTACTTTCCGTCGAGCTTATGCCGTAATTGTTCCATGAATTTATACTGTAACAATTTTCAACACTCTCCGCTTTACAGCCTATCCCATAGCTTGCGTGTGCGGAAGTACTTCCGATGTTGCAGCAATTTCTGACTATGCCGTTAGGCTTTAAGTCATCATTGCCGTATATCCCGCCGACAAAATCATGCCCCGACACATTGCCCTCGTTACAGCAGTTTTCGATAAGCCCCGTGTTGAAGCCACACACCCCTCCAGTGTGGTCGTTGCCGACGATATTATTGTCAACCGTCAGATTTCGTATCACGCCGTCGGAATGTCCGAACACCCCCATATAGTCCTGGGAAGGCTCGTTGATTTCAATTCCCGATATTCTGTGTCCCTGACCGTCAAAAACTCCGTTGAAATGATTTGATAAGCTTCCTATCGGAATGAAATATTCCCCGTCAAATATGATGTCGTCAACAAGTACAGCATTTATTTCACCATTCCCGCTGTTGACCGTTTCCGAAAACCAGACAAGTTCTTCCTTTGTTCCGATTTCATAAAATCCGTCGCTGTTTTTTGATGGTGCGGAAGATAAAACCTGACTTAACAAAACCGCCGCAATTATTACAACTATAATTACGGCGGAAAATGATACTATATAAGTTTTTTTCATCAATTAAAGAATAATTGACTTTCCTGTCATTTCTTCGGGCTGAGGAAGTCCGAGAATTTTCAGCATTGTCGGTGCGAGGTCTGCAAGAACGCCACCTTCACGGAGTTCAATGTCGCCTGCGCCTACAAATATAAGGGGAACGAGATTTGTTGTATGCGCTGTAAACGGAGAACCGTCAGCCTCGTACATCTTGTCTGCGTTTCCGTGGTCTGCTGTGATAAGTGCGCAGCCGCCCTTTGCGAGAATTGCGTCAACTGTCTTGCCGACACATTCGTCAACAGCCTCAACAGCCTTTACAGCAGCGTCAAATACGCCTGTGTGTCCTACCATGTCGCAGTTTGCGTAGTTGAGGATGATTACATCGTACTTGTCGGAATTGATGCGCTCAACAACCTCGTCTGCAACGGGATATGCGCTCATCTCAGGCTGAAGGTCGTATGTTGCAACCTTAGGTGAGTTGATAAGTGCTCTGTCTTCGTTTTCAAAAGGAGCTTCCACTCCTCCGTTGAAGAAGAATGTCACGTGAGCATACTTTTCCGTTTCTGCAATTCTGAGCTGTGAAAGTCCGTTTTTAGCAATGTATTCACCGAATGTGTTGTTAAGACCTTCGGGCTTGAAAGCAACATCAACATTGGGCATTGTAGCGTCGTACTGCGTCATACATACATAGTAAAGCGGGAATCTTCCGTTCTTTCTTTCAAAGCCGTCAAAAGCGTCGTCAACAAAAGTTCTTGTGATTTCTCTTGCTCTGTCGGGGCGGAAGTTGAAGAAGATAACGCTGTCGTTTGCGGAAATCTTTCCGTTTTCGTCAACAACTGTCGGTACGATGAATTCGTCCGTAACGCCTTCGTCGTATGACTTCTGCATAGCGTCAACAGCACTTGCGTTCTTGACGCCCTCGCCGTATACCATAGCAGCGTAAGCCTGACCTACACGATCCCAGCGGTTATCTCTGTCCATTGCATAGTAACGACCCATAACTGAAGCTATCTTTCCTACGCCGATTTCGCTGAGCTTTGCTTCAAGCTCCTCGATAAAGCCCTTACCCGATGTGGGAGGAACATCTCGTCCGTCCATAAAGCAGTGAACGAAAACCTTTGTAAGACCGTTCTTCTTTGCAAGTTCAAGAAGGCCGTAAAGATGTGTGTTGTGAGAATGTACCCCTCCGTCAGACATAAGTCCGAAGAGGTGGAGTGCGCTGTCGTTCTTCTTGCAGTTTTCAACTGCCTTCACGAAAGCGTCCTTTGTGAAGAAATCGCCGTCCTTGATGGACTTTGTTATTCTTGTAAGCTCCTGATAAACTATTCTGCCCGCACCGATGTTTGTGTGTCCTACTTCGGAGTTACCCATCTGTCCGTCGGGAAGACCTACATCCATACCCGATGCACCGATAAGTGTGTGGGGGTACTTTGCAAGGAGCTTTGTGATGTTCGGAGTTTTAGCCTCTCTTATAGCGTTTCCGTAAGTAGAGTGGTTGTATCCGAAACCATCCATGATTATAAGTGCAAGTGGTTTTTTTGCCATTGTCTTTTTCCTCTTTTCCCTTATGCGATTGAGTTTGAACCTGCCTCAAGAATTACGCCGAAATCAGCAGCCTTGAGTGATGCTCCGCCGATAAGTCCGCCGTCAACATCGGGCTGGTTGATGAGTTCTTCCGCATTCTTTGCGTTCATTGAACCGCCGTACTGGATTACGAGTTCAACAGCGTCAGCCATTGAATATGTGTCAGCGATTACGCTTCTGATGTACTTACATACTTCGTTAGCCTGTGCAGCGGTAGCTGTCTTTCCTGTACCGATTGCCCATACGGGTTCGTATGCGATAATTACATTCTTGAGTTCGTCGTCTGTAACATCCATAAGTGCAACCTTTGTCTGCATACCAACGATTTCTTCTGTGATGCCCTGCTCTCTCTGCTCAAGAAGTTCGCCTACGCAAAGGATAACCTTGAGTCCTGCAGCGAGTGCTGCCTTTACTCTCTTGTTTACAGTAACGTCTGTTTCACCGAAATACTGTCTTCTTTCGCTGTGTCCGAGAACAACATACTCAACGCCCATTTCAGCGAGCATATCTGCTGAAACTTCGCCTGTGAATGCACCGCTCTTCTCGAAGTGACAGTTCTGTGCGCCAACCTTGATGTTTGTGCCCTTTGTAGCGTCGATAGCTGTTTCGAGGTTTGTGAAAGGAACACAGATAACAACGTCACATGTTGCCTTTGCAGCGATAGGCTTGAGTTCTTCGATGAGAGCCTTTGCCTCGGGACGTGTCTTGTTCATTTTCCAGTTACCTGCGATTACTACATTTCTTAAATCCTTATTCATAATCAATCTCTCCTTTTGTTTTTATCTTCGGCGGAATTTACGCCGTGTTATTTAATCTGCGTCGGGGCGTTGTTGCCGTTCCAGCTACCGTTGAAGCAACCTATGAACTTGGGCGCTATTGTCGCTCCCACAAGTATACCCAGGCAGAAACCTATGAGTATATAGAATACGGCTTTCCCGTTGTCGCCCGTTCTTACTTTTTCGATATTGTCGAGTATGTTTTCCATCTCAATATCCTTTCATCAAAAACGGGCAGGCAAGTCTGCCTGCCCGTAATTTCAGTATTATCCTTTTTACGAGAATAAATTACTTGCCTGCGATAACATCAACGCCGGGAAGAACCTTGCCTTCGAGGTATTCGAGTGATGCACCGCCGCCTGTTGAAATGTGGCTCATCTTGTCTGAGAAGCCGAGCTGGATTACAGCTGCAGCAGAGTCGCCGCCGCCGATGATTGTTGTAGCGTCTGTTTCAGCAAGAGCCTTTGCAACAGCAATTGTACCCTTTGCGAGAATGGGGTTTTCGAATACGCCCATAGGTCCGTTCCATACAACTGTCTTTGCAGACTTGACAGCCTCGCCGAAGAGTTCCTGTGTCTTTGTTCCGATGTCAAGACCCATCATATCAGCAGGAATCTTGTCTGAGTCAACAACTGAGATTTCGATTTCAGCATCGATAGGATCGGGGAATGCCTTTGTGATTGTTGTGTCGATGGGGAGAAGGAGCTTCTTGCCGAGCTTTTCAGCCTTTGCAAGCATTTCCTTACAGTAGTCAATCTTTTCGTCGTCAACGAGTGATGTTCCTACTTCGTAGCCCTTAGCCTTGAGGAATGTATATGCCATACCGCCGCCGATGATAAGTGTATCGCACTTTTCGAGGAGGTTTGAAATTACATTGAGCTTGTCAGCAACCTTTGCACCGCCGAGGATTGCAACGAAAGGACGAACGGGATCTTCAACAGCGTTTCCGAGGTACTGGATTTCCTTCTGCATAAGGTATCCTACTGCTGTTTCCTTAACGAACTTTGTTACGCCTGCTGTTGAAGCGTGTGCACGGTGAGCTGAACCGAAAGCGTCCATTACGAATACTTCGCCGTCAACGAGCTCTCCGAGTTCCTTGGAGAGATTTTCGCCGTTCTTTGTTTCGTCAGCGCCACGGAAACGTGTGTTCTGGAGAAGAACTACATCTCCGTCAGCCATTTCAGCAACTGCCTTCTTTGCGTTGTCGCCTACAACTGTATCGTCGTTTGCAAATGTAACCTTTACGCCGGGGAGAAGTTCAGCGAGTCTTGCAGCAACGGGAGCAAGTGAGAACTTGTCTTCGGGACCGTTCTTGGGCTTGCCGAGGTGTGAGCAAAGAACAATCTTTCCTCCGTCAGCGATGAGCTTCTTGATTGTGGGGAGAGCAGCTGTGATTCTGTTGTCGTTTGTGATAACGCCTTCCTTGAGGGGAACGTTGAAGTCACAACGAACGAGAACCTTCTTGCCCTTTACATTGATGTCGTCTACGGTAACCTTGTTTAATCCTGCCATTACAGACACTCCTTTAAAGTATTATTAGATTTGTGCTGTTATCTTTTTAACAACCTAACACATTTATTTTACTCCATTTCTCTCATTTTGGCAATAGGTAAAACGAATTTTTTATAATTATTTCACCATTTTGAGAACGTTATGCCAAAATAAAAGACACCGCCGTCGGAAACCCTCCGACAGCGGTGATTTTTGTGCTTTTTTAGCCTCTATTCTGACCCTTGATGATAAGTCCGCATACATCGTGACCGAGATGGCAGGCAATAGTCGCTCCGACCTGGATGAATTCTGTCGGGCCGTAGCCGAGCTTCTTTGTCATGATTTCAGCAAGTTCATCGGAAAGTTCAGAGTTGCTTCCGACGAGAACAGCATACTGCGTCTGGGGAACCATAGCCTCGAGCGCAAGCTCTACCATTCTCGGAACAACAGCCTTGTCCCCTCTTACCTTGTCGATAGTTTCGGAAACTGCGTCTGTAAATCTGATGACAGGACGAAGACCGAGAACTTCACCCACGAAAGCGGCAACGCTATTTACTCGTCCCGACTTCTTGGCATACTTGAGCGTGAAAGCTGTGCAGTATACATACACGCTGTTGAACCAGTCCTCAAGGAATGAAACGATTTCGTCCACATCTGCACCTTTCTTGATTTTGCGTGCAGCCTCAAGTACGGGAAGTCCGTATCCGCCTGTGTAGCTCTTGCTGTCGATTACTATGATGTTGAATTTTCCGACAGCATCGGGGTGATTTTCATAGAAAGATGTCTTTGCCATATTTGCGTTGTTGTTCGAGTTTGAACCGATTGACGCAATTGTTACAACGATAAGGTCTGTGTAGCCCTTGTCGTAATTCTTCTCGTAAACCTCGCCGTAATCGAGAACAGTAACCTGTGAGGTGTGCGGAAGGTCAGCGGCATTTTCGAGAATTTCATAGAATTCGGTTGTTGTGAAGTCAACATGCTCACGATAGCCCTTGTCTCCTACTGTTATGGGGAAACAAAGAAGGTCGATGCCGAGTTCGTTTGCAAGCTCAACCGAAACGTCACTTGCTGAATCTGTACAGATTTTGATTTTGCTCATTTTGGGTATTGCTCCTTTCAGATGTCGTTTTAATCCCAGAGGTATTCAGTTAATTTTCCCTCTCTGGAAAGGTCGGGGTAATCCCATTGTCTTAATATTTCGTATGTTGCTATTGCCACGGTGTTCGAGAGATTGAGGCTTCTCAGCTCATTACGCATAGGCACTCTTACACAGCGTTCCTTGTTGTCATAAAGGAGCTTTTCGGGAAGTCCCTTGTCCTCTCTTCCGAAAAAGATATAGCAGTTGTCGGGATATGTAACCTCACTGTGAACATTCAGTCCCTTTGTTGTAAAGTAGAAATATTCACCGTCGTTCCTGCGGTAAAAATCCTCAAGATTGTCGTAGTAGGTTATGTCGAGCTTATCCCAGTAATCCAGACCTGCACGCTTGAGGTTCTTATCCGTGACCTCAAACCCCAGCGGGCGTATGAGGTGTAGCTTCGCCCCCGTTACGGCGCAGGTTCTTGATATATTCCCCGTGTTCTGAGGAATTTGCGGCTCAACAAGCACAATATTAAGATTTTTCATAACAAACATAATTATTATAACACGAGTCTGTGAATTTTGCAAGTCACAAAGTCTCGAAATTATCCTGCTCCTTATTTTCGTTGAGAAGAGGCAGTGTTCTTTCGAACATAACGCCGTATCTTGCCTCCGCGGAGTAGCTGTATGTTGCCTTTATTGTAGTTTCAAGATAGCCTGTCGAACGGCTTATCGCTATCGGAAGGCTGTCACCACGCAGAAGTCCGCCTATCAGCACAGAGGCAAACAAGTCGCCTGTTCCGGGGTAATTCGCAGGCACCGAATGATACGGCACACGCCAGAAGGAAGAATTCCTCTTGTCGTATCCGAGGTTGCACTTTTTACCGTCAGCCATATCCGCACCCGTGATAACAACGATGTCGGGGCCTTTTTCCGCAAGTCGTGCAAGCCGTGATTTCGCCTGCTGTGATGTCATCGGCATAAGGTCGGGCTCTTCACCGAGGAGCATTGCGGTTTCGGTCACATTCGGGGTGATGATATCTGCTACCGCAACAAGCTCAGACATCCTGCGGCGGAGTTCTTCCGTGCAGGTACGGTAAGGCTTGCCGTTGTCGCCCATTACAGTATCGACAACCTTCAGCGCATTCGGGAAGCTCGCAAAAAACTCAAGACAGTGGTCAATCTGTCCCGTAGAGGCAAGAAATCCGCTGTATATGCAGTCGAAATCCTCCCCCAGCCTTTTGTAATGCTCAAGCGCAGGTGATATATAATCCGTAAGGTCACGGAGTTCAACCTCGCCGAACCCTCCCGTATGCGTGGAGAGTATGGCAGTCGGCACGGGACACACCTGTATCCCCATAGCCGAAAGCGTCGGGAGAATTACGGAAAGACTGCATCTTCCCATTCCCGAAAGGTCGTGTATAGCCGCAACTCTTTTCATATATTTTTCCAAATTCATCGCCCCAAAAATTCAAGTTTAATAATAATTATACAATATTTCCGCCAAAATAAAAAGGGTATTTATGATATTTTTCCGACAATAATAATTTTATCTCACTAAAAGGAGATTTTATATATGAAAGCCTCATCTATGGTCAAGGGCGCACTTCTTCTTGCGGCGGCGGGAGCAACGGCGTATCTTTATACAACAAGCTCTCCCCGCACGAAACGGAACGTAAAGCGTACTGCGGAAAACACACTTCATTCCGTCGGTAACGCATTCGAGGCAGTTTCGAGAAGTATGCGGTAAAAAAATCCCGTCGGAGATTTCTTCTGGCGGGATTTTTTACTTTTTCTTATCAACCGTAAGCGCCATAAAAAACGTGATTACGGCTGCAACTATAACGAGTATTCCGATTTTTTTCATAAACATAAATCACTCCCGATGTCAGATATGGTATTATTATATCGTAAGAAGTCCGATTTTCTTTAGTGTTTTTCTGATAAATTTACAAAAAGTTCACAATTGTATTCTGAATTTACTTGTCATATTTCGTGACAGATGTTATAATGTAAGTGGCAAAACAAAAGAAAATGAGTTTCTTTCATATGGATAAAGGGAGGTATTGGTATGGCTATTTCTATTAATCCGAACGATCTTCTCAACCGTACAAAAACACTCGGTTCCGCAAAGGTGGCAAGAGAAGAAAAAGCTGAAAGCTCCGCTTTGCTCAACGAAAAAGAGAGCGAAATCAAGGAGAAGAATGACATTGTAGATTTCAAGGCTGAAACTGCTAACGCAAACAAGGAAGCTGCAAACAGCCGCATCAAGAACAAGGAAGAAGCATTCGAAATGGTTCGTGCGCTCAAGGAACAGGTTGCCGACTCACCGGAAAAAACCGCTGTTGTTCACGCAAACATCGCTCCCGACGCAGCGCTTCAGCTCCTGTCTTAATCGTCACACCACAGAGGCTATCGGTTCTTCCGATAGCCTTTTGTTTTTGTCTTTTGAAATCGGTATAAAAAATAATGTCGGCTCCAGGAGGGGACCCCAAAAGCCGACACTATTTTGGTATTAACACATTAAATCAATTTGGCAGGTATTTGATTTGTTGTTTGTTATGTACTTATTATGGCACGTGGAGGTTACATCCAGGTTACATTTGAGAAATTACTTTCCACATTCGTGTTTTTTGTATATCTGCACAAAAAACACAAGGATTTTTAGTTACTTCAACAACGAGGTGATAGGGTGAAACAACTCAAAATAAACACTCTGGGGGATTTTTCTATATCCTGTGGCAATAAAACCCTCACGGAATCCAATCGTCGTTCAAGAAACGCATGGACACTCCTTGAATATCTGATAACAAGGCGTGGCAAGGAGGTTTCCAGCGCTGAACTGATTGACCTTTTCTACGACGACAGCAAGAACCCTGCGTCTGCACTCAAAACGCAGATAAACCGTATAAGAGAAATGCTCGACACCCTGGGTTGCGCAAGCGGTAAGGAGCTTCTCGTCAGCCGTATGGGCGGATACGAATGGGCGCCTCCCGTGAATTGCGTAATTGACGCAGATAAATTCGAAAGTCTGTGCAAGCAGGCATCGTCAATGCACGAAGACAAGGACGGGCAACTCGAAACCATACTCAGAGCGATTGAGATGTACACGGGCGACTATCTTCCCTCTCAGGCGGGAGAAGCGTGGGCAATCCCCATAATCTCCTACTACCACACGCTGTTTATCCGTGCGGTTTATATGGCGTGCGACCTTCTTTTAGAAAAAAAGCGCCTCAGCGAGCTTATCACAATCTGTCAGCGTGCTGTCATCATAGACCCGTATGACGAAAAAATCCACATCTCACTCATACACGCACTTGCGGAAAGCGGAAACGTCAAGGACGCCAACAAATACTACCTCTATGCGATAGATATGTTCTATAATCAGTTGGGAGTAAATCCGTCGGACGAATTTATGACGCTTTACGAGGAAACAATCAAGACCCTGAACGAAACAGAGGTTGACATTGACACCGTTATGGAATATCTCGACGCCGACACCGAGAATGTCGGTGCATTCCAGTGCGAGTACGATTTCTTCAAGCACATATACAAGCTGGAAAGCCGTGCGTCAATCCGTGACGGACGAAACATATTCATATCAATCATCACGCTTTCCGAAGACAAAAAAGCACCGCTCAATCTCAAAAAGCAGAATCTCGCAATGGAAAAGCTGGGACGGTGTGTAAAATACTCTCTCAGAAACAGCGACATTTTCGCAAGACTGAGTCTGTCGCAGTATATCGTCCTCCTCACCACTTCATCAATAGACACCGCCGATATGGTAATGACCCGTATTCTCAAGCGGTTCAGACACGATAATCCGAAAACTCATGTGGTACTGAACTACAATCTCAAGAACATACATAATTAAAAAATAAAAGCCCGGAATCATTCGCTGATTCCGAGCTTTTTCTTTATATATTCCATTGCGGTTCCTTCATCCGAGCCGAATATGTACATTACTTCCTCGACAATCATGTCTTCTGCCGAACGGAGTATAATTTCATCCGAGTTGGAAATCTTCTTTCCCATCTCCCTGACGTCAATTCTTCTGTTATAAAGACAGGCAAGCATCTGCAGAAAATCTTCACCCACGCCATTCGAAAGAATTTCCTTGAACTTTGTGGCTCTTACATTCTTGTCGTCAATCCAATCCATTTTTTTCTGGGCTGCGGATGTGAATATCTCTTCTATCTCATCCTTCGTATAGATGTATCTTGATTTTTCAAGAATTACCTGACTATCCACGGGAACAAAGAATGTTGCGCTGTTGTTTGACAACGGCTTCAGGACATAGCACATTCTGGTAGTTTTATCGGGGTATTTCTTTCCGACAATATCCTCGACAAGACAAATCCCCGTTGTGCCGTATACTATCTTTTCGCCCTTATCATAACGATAATCGCCCATTTCAATCCCCCTCAAAACAAACAAGGTGCCTTCCCCGAATTTTGTCGGTCGGCACACTTTTTTCTCTAATAATAGTATACCACATCCGTATTGATTTTTCAAAGGTCATTTTCCACAAATAATCCCGAAAAATCCGTCATTATATTACCAATGAAGGTCATATCGCTGCGTTTTTTCAATAAATGTATTCAAGAACGTAAAAAGGAGTATCGGAATGTAATTTTCCGATACTCCTTTGCTTATTTTTTGTATTGTGAGGCGAAATTTCTGAACCAGATGACATCTATCAGCAATGCGCCGAGTCCGATGTACCTGAAAAAATCGGGAAGTATATCCTTCACCGCAAGTATCATAACCGTAACGGTGATTATTATCACTGAGATATTCACGATATAGGCTATGACAAATGCCCTGAACTTCTTGTTGTCCATTATTCGCCTGCAAGCTCTCTGTAAAGTCCGAGATAAAGCTCAGCCGAAGTTTCCCAGCTGAAATCAGACTTCATTGCGTGTGAAACGAGCTTGCCCCACTGCTGACGCTTGTCGTAGTATTCCTTTGCTCTTCTGCATGCGTCAAGCATATCGTGAGCGTTGTATGTCTTGAATGTAAATCCGTTTCCGCCCTTGTCGCCTGCGTCTGTGATACTGTCACGGAGACCGCCTGTTTCACGGACTATCGGGATTGTACCGTAACGGCAGGCAATCATCTGTGCAAGACCGCAGGGTTCACTCTGCGAAGGCATAAGGAACATATCGCAGCCTGCATAAATCTTCTTTGAAAGTTCGGGGATAAATCCTACTGTAACACTTACCTTATCGGGATAACGCCAAGCCATTTCTCTGAAGAAGTCTTCGTAAATCTTTTCGCCTGAGCCGAGAATTACAAACTTGTATCCGAGGTTTACGATGTCATCGAATACAAACTTGATGAGGTCGATACCCTTGTGTGATACGAAACGGGTAACGATACCGATAACAGGTTCGTCGCCTTCCTGAAGGCCTACTTCTTCGAGGAGAGCCTTCTTGCAGACAGCCTTGCCCTTCTTGTTTGTCGCTGTGAAGTTTGCGGCAATTGTCGGGTCGGTTTCGGGGTTGTATCTGTCGAGGTCAATTCCGTTAAGGAAACCGCAGAGCTTATACTGCTTGTTTGCAAGCGCTCTGTCAAGACCGTGTGAATACCACGGGTCAAGGATTTCCCACGCATAACTGGGAGATACGGTTGTAATCTTGTCGGAACATTCGATAGCACCCTTCATCATATTCACGCAACCGTCATACTGAACAATAGGAGCGTTATACATCGGGATACCGAGGATTTCGCTGATAAGCTCAAGTCCGTATTTTCCCTGATACTGAATGTTGTGGATTGTGAATACCGTCTTGATGTCTTCATAACCCATCTGGTAACGATATATTGTGTTGTAGTATACAGGCACCATAGCTGTCTGCCAGTCGTTACAGTTGATAATCTGAGGTCTGAAGTCGATATAACGGAGCATTTCAAGAATTGCTCTCGAGAAGAAAACAAATCTTTCAGCGTCGTCGTAGAAGCCGTAAATTCCGTCACGGCCGAAGTAGAATTCGTTGTCGATGAGATAATATGTAGTGCCGTTGATGTTGCCCTTGAATACTCCGCAGTACTGCTTTCTCCATGCAACGTCAACTGTGAAATTCGTTACAAATTCGAGCTTTTCACGAAGCTCCCACTTCACGCTTTTGTAGAGAGGTACAACCACTCTGCAATCGTGCTTTCCGTTGTCTGCTCTGTTGATTGCCGCAGGGAGAGAACCCGCAACATCTGCAAGTCCACCGGAAGCGATGTAAGGCAACGCCTCACTTGCTGCATATAAAATGTTCATAAGCTACCTCCTGATAAAAAATATATTCAACACATTAATTATACATTAGCCGCACAGAAAATGCAAGCAAAATATAAAAGAAAAAGCGGCATAGTCGGGGTATTATTCCACCTTCCCATACCGCTGTTTTTCTTACTAGATCTTTGCTCCCTTTCCTACATAGAGAGGATAGTACTGTGAGCCTGTAAGAAGTCTGAAATCACGGATGTCAACCATCTTGTCTGTGATGACATAGTTGATGTCGCATTTCTTTCCGATGCAGGTATCCTGCATGATGATTGAGTTTCTTACTACTGCTCCCTCTCCTACCTTTACGCCACGGAAGAGGATTGAGTTTTCTACTGTTCCCTCAACGATACAGCCGTCAGCAATGAGCGAATTCTTTACATTCGCACCGATGCCGTACTTTGCAGGTGCATTGTCTCTGATCTTTGTGTAGATAGGACGCTTTTCGAGGAACACCTGGTCTCTTGTATCTGTGTCGAGCATTGCCATATTAGCCTTGTAATATGTGTCGGTAGAGTCAATCTTCTGGAAGTAGCCGTCGTGCTTGTAGCCGATAACCTTGTATTCCTTGACTCTTGCCTGGAGGACATCCTTTTCAAAGCTGTAGAGGCTCTTGCTTGCGCACTCAAGAACGATATTCTGGAGGAATTCCTTCTTGAGAACGAACATATTGAGGCTTATGTCGCAATCTCCGCTTATCTGCGGTCTGATGAGAACATCTGTAATTCTTTCGCCTTCGTTGACACCGAGGATTGTTGAGTTCTTTGCCTGCTCCATAGTGATTACGCTCTTTGCGTATACTACTGTGATGTCAGCTTCCTCGTCGATGTGCTTCTGTACGATAGGAGCATAGTCGATGTTTGTGATAACGTCACAATCCGAGAGAAGAACATACTCAGCGTCGGAGTTCTTGACAAAGTTGAGGATGCCGTAAAGTGCCTCAAGACGACCACGGAACATACCGCTGTCTACATGACCGAAAGGAGGGAGAAGGTGAAGTCCGCCCTTCTTTCTTGCGAGGTCCCATTCACGACCTGAGCCGAGATGGTCAAGAAGACTCTGATAGTTTGATTTTGTGATGACGCCGACTTCGTCAACGCCCGAGTTTACCATATTTGACAACGGGAAGTCAATCATTCTGTAACGACCGCCGTAGAGGATTGAACCCATTGTTCTTTCTTTAGTCAGATCTGCAACGGAAACATCATGCATATTCGCAAAGATGAGACCGAGCACTTTATTCTTTCCGCCCATTTATGCCACCGCCTTATATATTTTCTGTTACATTTTCCTTGGGGGCAACCTTCTTGCCTTCGGAAACTGTAACCTTGTGTCCGATTACCGCAATGCCCCAGTCGTCCTTTTCGACGATTGTTTCGGGTCTTGCGCCTACCGTAGCGTATTCGCCGATTTCACAATCTTCACCGACGATAGCATATTCAATCACCGCACCTGAGCGTATTACTGCGCCGGGCATGATGATACTGTCTCGGACTGTTGCGCCTTTTTCAATCTTAACTCCGGGGAAGATTACGGAGAAGTCAACTGTTCCTTCGATAACAGCACCCTCTGAAATCATGGAGTTTTCAACCTTTGCCATAGGCCCTACATACTGGGGAGGCATATTCGGTGTTCTTGAATAAATCTTCCAGCTCGGGTCGTAAAGGTCGAGAGGAATATTCGGGTTGAGGAGGTCCATATTAGCCTCCCACAAGCTGTCGATTGTTCCTACGTCCTTCCAGTAACCCTCGAACGGATATGCAACGAGCTTTTCGCCGTTGTTCTTCATATCGGGGATGATATTCTTACCAAAGTCCTTTGACGCTGTTTCATCGTTTTCGTTATCGATGAGGTACTTGCGGAGCTTCTTCCATGTGAAGATGTAAATACCCATCGAAGCGAGTGTTGAACGGGGATTTGCAGGCTTTTCTTCAAAGTCTGTGATGTTGCCCTCGTCGTCTGTAATCATGATACCGAAGCGTGATGCTTCCTCGAGTGAAACGTCGAGTACAGCGATTGTAGCGTCAGCATTCTTTTCCTTGTGGTATGCAAGCATCTTTGCATAGTCCATCTTGTAAATATGGTCACCCGAAAGGATTACAACATATTCGGGGTCATATCTGTCAACGAAGTTGATGTTCTGGTAGATAGCATTTGCAGTTCCCTTATACCACTGAGCACCGAGTGCTGTCTGGAAAGGTGGAAGACTGTGTACTCCTCCGTGAATCTTGTCGAGATCCCACGGCTGTCCTGTACCGATGTAATCGTGAAGAACAAGCGGCTGATACTGTGTGAGAACACCTACTGTATCAATGCCTGAATTGATGCAGTTAGAGAGAGGAAAGTCGATGATTCTGTATTTTCCTCCGTAAGAAACGGCGGGCTTCGCCATGTCCTGTGTCAGTGCATAAAGTCTGCTTCCCTGTCCTCCTGCGAGAAGCATTGCGACACATTCTTTTTTAATGTACATATTATGTACCTCCCAAAAAATAATTTATGCTGTTTGCTTATTTCTTTGTTTCTTCCGCCGTTTTCTTTGCGGGAGCTTTCTTTGCTGCGGGTTTCTTGTCAGCGGCCTTCTTTGCGGGTGCTTTTTTCGCAGCGGGTTTCTTTTCGCCGTCGGCTTTCTTTGCCGCCTTTTTCTTTTCGGGAACATGCTTGAAATACATTACCGAAAGAGGCGGTATCTTCAGGCTGATTGAATGTTCGTAGCCGTGCATACCTTCTTCGTTTACAGCAACCTTGCCGTTGTCAACGCCTGTTCCTCCGAATTCCTTATCGTCGGATGAGAATACCTGCTGATAGTATCCGGGGTACGGAACGCCGATTCTGTAATCGGGGCGTTCAACGGGAACGAAGTTACATACAACTATGATTTCATCGCCCTTGTCGTCAATTCTTCTGAATGCGATGATGCTCTGCTTGTAGTCGTCGTGTGAAATCCACGAGAAGCCCTGCCAGCTATCATCGTTTTCCCACATAGGCGGGTTGTCAAGGTAGAACTTGTTGAGCTTTGAAACATAGTTCTGCATGTTCTTGTGTCCGTCGTACTGGAGGAGATCCCAGTCAAGTTCCTTCTTGTAGTCCCATTCGAGACCCTGTGCAAATTCCTGTCCCATAAAGAGAAGCTTCTTTCCGGGGTGTGCCATTGTGTAGCCATAGAACGCACGGAGCGATGTGAATTTATCCTCATGTTCGCCGGGCATTTTTTCGAGAAGTGAACACTTTCCGTAAACTACTTCGTCATGCGACAGAGGAAGAATGTAGTTTTCGGAGAAGCTGTAGAAGAATGAGAATGTGAGCTTGTCGTGGTTGAACGCTCTGAACAGAGGGTCGAGTGACATATACTTGACCATGTCGTTCATCCAGCCCATATTCCACTTGAAGTTGAATCCGAGTCCGCCTACATCGGTAGGCTTTGTAACCAGAGGCCACGCTGTTGATTCTTCAGCAATCATGAGCACTTCGGGATTTCTTGAGAATACCACGGAGTTGAGCTGCTGAAGGAACGCAATCGCCTCAAGGTTTTCCTTGCCGCCCTTATAGTTCGGTGTCCATTCACCGTCACGGCGGTCGTAGTCGAGATAAAGCATCGACGCAACAGCGTCAACACGGAGTCCGTCGATATGATACTTCTCAATCCAGTATACTGCGTTTGAGATGAGGAATGAAAGTACTTCGGGCTTGCCGTAGTCAAATACTCTCGTGCCCCATGAACGATGCTCTCTCTTGAACTTGTCGGTGTATTCGTAGCAACAACTGCCGTCGAATTCGTAAAGACCGCATTCGTCCTTCGGGAAGTGCGCAGGCACCCAGTCGAGAATTACGCCTATTCCTGCCTCGTGGAACATATCAATCATCTTCATGAAATCCTGAGGTGTTCCGAAACGTGAGGTCGGCGCAAAATATCCGATAACCTGATATCCCCACGAGCCGTCAAACGGATACTCCGCAAGAGGCATAAGCTCGATATGAGTGTAGTTCATACCCTTGATGTGAGGTATCATTTCTTCTGCAAACTTGATATAGCTGAACGGACTTCCGTCTTCATACTGACGCCACGAATTGAGCTGTACTTCGTACACATTCATCGGGCTCTTGTATATGTTCTTCTTTTTCTTTTCTTCGTACCACTTTGCGTCGTTCCACTTGTATGTACTGATGTCGACGTATTTTGTTGCGGTATTCGGTCTTGTTTCCATGTGATAACCGTACGGGTCGGATTTCATCACTATACGGTTTGTGCAGGTTTCAACGCTGTACTTGTACGAGAAATATTCGGGGATGTCGGGCATAAAAATTTCCCATATTCCGTCGGCAACGGTATACATGGGGTTCTTGTCCCTGTCCCAGTTGTTGTCGTCGCATACGAGAGATACAGACTTCGCTCTCGGAGCCCATACTCTGAACACAACGCCCTTCTTGCCGTCTACTTCTGCGGGGTGCGAACCAAAAAACTCAAACGCCTCATAGTTCTTGCCCTGATGGAAAAGATGCAAGGGAAAATCATAGGTTTCCTTATCGGTCAACAAAATTGTTTCACTCATCGAAAAATCCTCCTGTTATCCTGTCACAAAAGACGGTTTTCTTCATTCACAAATTCATAAAAATTCGCTAATTTATCAAATTTATTTTACCAAAAAATAAACTCAAGTTCAATACTTTTGTGTTATTTTCTATAAATTAACCGTAAAGTGTAACTATAATTTGTGCATAATAACAGTATTTTTTTCTTTATGAGGATTTTTACGCCAAAAAATATTTTTTACGCCAAAATTTTCTCTTTATTTTTAGATATTTTGACCACAGCAACCGATATATCGTCCCTTGAATTTCCTTTCACCGACGCCATTATCCACTCCGAAATCTCCTGTGCCGAAAGGTCTTTTCCCTCGGCGAGAGCCTTTCCGACCTCGTCGTAGCAGTCATCGGATATTCCGTCGGACACCACTGCGATGATGTCGCCGTCCTTAATTCTGCAACTGCGGGAATCCATCTCGGTCACAGAAAGTATTCCGAGCGGAAGAGCGTTTGTCTCATAATGCTCAACCTTTCCGTCTGAAAAAAGAAAGGTTGCCGCCGCACCGAATTTTATCATTTCGACATCTCCGCTGAAAAGGTTGATGTTCGTTATGTCAAGGGTAGCGAAACTCTCGTCGGCGGACTTCACCTGCATCGACGAGTTTATCAGTCTTACTGCGGCGGAAAGCCCCACTCCCGCAGAAAGAAGTCTTGTCAGCATAACCGCAGTCATTCTGCTGTCAACCGCCGCACGCCTGCCCTGCCCCATTCCGTCGGAGAGGATGACCGAGGCGTTCCCCGCACCGTCACAGAAGCACTTTGCCGTATCGCCCGATATTTCTCCCCTGACCGCAGAACGCTGTGCCACCCCGAACTCTGCGGAATATTTTGCTTTTTCGCTGACCGCAAACGCCGTGAGAGTGTCCGCCGTGCTGTATGCAGGCACGGAAAAATCCCTGTCGGTGATGTCAAAAAGCTCGTCCGAGAGTTCCTCGCCGACAATCTCCGCACCGCCCGAATAATACCCCTGCACATTCATTCTTCCGTTGTCGTCAAGTGTCACGCACACCCTTACCGACTGCGCGCCTTTTTTCTCAAGGTATTTTTTCACCCGTTTCGTCAGACGCTCGTCGCAGAAATTTGCTCCCGCAATATCCGACGAAATGTTCATCAGCATATCCTCCATTGAGCAGAACTGCTCGCAGAGTATCCCTCTCATCTCACGCATACGGCGTTGTGCATTTTCTATCGCACGCATTTCCGCCGCCATGGAATTGAACTCCCCGACAAGTGCATATTTACGATAACAGCTTGACATTTCTTCGGGCAGAGTGCTTTCGCTTATCACGCCACGCACCGTCACCATAGATTCCATTTTCCCGAAGGCGTTGCTCGTCTTGTCGAAGTCACGCTCCCAGCAGACCAGGTTGTTGCGGCACTGCGCACACACTCTGTCGCAGACCGTATTCGCAAGGGATTCTCCCTCTCTCCGTTTTTCGATACCGTCGGCAATTTTCACTATATCCTTGCGCATTTCCCGTATCGAGCGTGCCGCAAATTCAAGGCGTGACGCCGCCGACTCGACACAGCTTCCGCCGCCTGCGACAAAAGATGTCCCGAACAGCCTGCCCCATATCCTTTCGGGAATAAGTATCGCACAGGCAACCGCCGCTATTGTATCGGCGAGGGTGCGTGCGCTTTCGCTGTCGGCACCCGAAACAAGCACGCAGGCTGTTCCGACGCCGAGAAAAACAAGCGACACCGAGACAATTCCCTTATCGGCGACAAGTCCTGCAATTGCTCCCGCAACGGCAAAAAAGAGAGCCGCCTTTCCCCCGTCCGCAGAGAATATAAGCATCGAAAAAGACATTGCCGCACCGCAGACCGCACCTGCCGATGCGCCGTACTTCCGTGCTATGATTATGCAGGAAAGCACCGCCAGAATTCTCCCGAGTGAGAGGAACACAAACGACATCGGCGCAAGCGACGCAAAGACAACTGCCGCTGCCGCAGAAAACAGAAATACATTCTCACGGGTGAGGTCGATTTTTCTGTCGTGCAGAATTTTCTCCCCTGCGCTGTAAAGTATGTACGCCGTTGCCGTGCATATCACCGTGCGTGCAATCACCACTGCCACAACGGTGGGAGTTATCGGCGTAAGCAGGGAAATTCCCGACGCCGAGAGAAGATAGCATGCTCCCGTAATTAAGGTGTTGCCGACGGCACGGACTTCCTTTGACATTATTCCGCAGACGACAACCTTCACGGTCATAATCACAAGCATTGCTGTGACATCGATTATTGAGTACGATAGCGTTCCCGAAATCATATAGGAAATCATCGCACCGAGAAAAACAAATATTCCGTCAGTAACGGGCAGTACCCCCGTGAGCGACGCCACCACGGGCGAATGTATGCCGAACAGCGTTCCGCACGATGCCACAGCCCCCGAAACAAACGACAGCAACCATCCGATAACGGTGTAGCGTTTTCCGACAGGGGCAGATAGATTTTCTGAGATATTCCTTTGCATTTTTGACTTCCTCCTATCAAGATAATATACCCTGTAATTATACCTTGCGGAGAATGTGATATTTGTCGCATACGGGGCGAAAAAGAGGGCGTTTTTCTTCGGGAAATGAAAAATGCAAGCAGGATGTTAAGTTATAAAGAAAACTACCGATATATAAGGTGAGCCACCTTGGGCGATACGCATCGTACAGATTGAGTGAGAGAAATCTACCGCACGGTAACTTCACTTACTTCTGTATCGCACACACTAAGGTGAGCCACCTTGGGCGATACGCATCGTACAGATTGAGTGAGAGAAATTTACCGCACGGTAACTTCACTTACTTCTGTATCGCACACACTAAGGTGAGCCACCTTGGGCTATACGCATCGTACAGATTGAGTGAGAGAAATCTACCGCACGGTAACTTCACTTACTTCTGTATCGCTCCTCAGCAAATCAGGAAGAAACGGATTTCTGCAACTTTTTCAAGGAGGAATGATTTTTATGATAAGAGCAAACGGACTTACAACGCCTGCAAACTACTACGGCGCAAATGTAAATCAGGCAAAAAACACAGCAAAAGCAAACGGAAATATTCAGGCGCAGAAGAATTCATCGGTAATCGGAAATACTGAAAACAAGCTCTCGGACAAGGCGAAGAATTACCTCGAAAAGCTCCGCAACGATATGGGAGATTTCGATTTTATCATCGCAGACAAGGGCGACGATTTCAAGGGTGCGGTAAAGCACAGCACAAAGGAATTTTCCGTTATCCTTTCAAGCGACGAAATAGAGCGCATGGCGTCTGACGAAAAATACGCCGAAGAAAAAATCTCAGCAATAAACGGTGCTGTAAATATGTCAAGAAAAATCAACGAGCAGTACGCTATTGAACATTACGACGGCAAAAATACAGAAACCCTCCCGATTATAAACAAACTGACAATAACCTTCAACGAGGACGGAAGTATGACGCTTTTTGCGGATTTGCAGAAGTTCTCCGAGAAATTGCAGAAAACAGTCGACGACGCAAAGGAAAAAGCAGAAAACGAAAAACAGAGCGAAAAGCAGAAGTTCTCTGTCAAATACGCAAGCGTGCAGGCGTCATCGGAAGAAGAACTGTACAAGAAAATTTCCGAGTTTGACTGGAGCAATGTGCCCGAAGAAAAGAATGTCACAGGCGCAAAATTTGATATGTCGGTGTAACGATAAAAACAACCCGTGAAGAAATCTTCACGGGTTGTTTTTTATCGCTCGGGATTTTTCTTTACAATGTATATTCCATAAACCCCAAGCAGAGTATAGGATACAAGACAGGTTATCAGCGCTATCGTCGGGTATTGATTGCTTGCTGAAAAGCAAAATGGTATCGCAGCACCTGAATTTATAATTAAATGCAATATAACAGGAACCCACAGGTTTCTGGTCTTGACATAAACTGCACCAAAATAAACTCCCAACGCAGTTGCCCAGACAGTTTTAGCAATTACCGTTATAATCGGCTGCTCCAAAGCTCCGAAAATATGTCCTAAGCCGAATAATAAAGACGCAATCAGAACCGCATAAAGTGTTGCGTTCTTTCTCTCGCCAAACCACTTTTCGATTATATTCTGCAACAAGCCTCTTAAATAAAGTTCCTCCATAATGCCGACACCGATATAATAAACAACGCCTTCGATGATAACTCTCCATATCGTCGGGTTATTGTCAAACGGCATCAGACCGATGCAGAAAGCAATCGTCACCATAACGGTTGCGATCACAGCAGGCAGTCCATATTTTTTCAGACCTGTCAAAAGTCCTTTAGAACGCAAACCAAACTGCCAGTCTTTGATCAGAAACTTTTTAAATAACCAACAGATCACAAAAGCTAATAAAAAATCCAGCATCAATGTAAAATAAATCGGATTGATGTCCTTGATTTCTATATTAAAAAACAACGCCGCAGGCAACGTTGACATTTCCATAAATGTCATTACAAGAGTCAATATAACTACTATTACGCTTTCTTTTCTGTCTGTCATTATCTCACCTATAAATTCTTATCTCAGATTTAGTTGATTACACGCAAGCCACTTCTTCATGACAGGTCACACCATATCATAAAGCGTGTTTGCAACGGAAATAAAATCCTCCATTGAAAGCTGTTCGGGGCGGACGGTTTCGGCAAGTCCTGCGGATTTTATCGCATCGTACACCACGGATTTTTCTATCCCCATAGACGACGAAAGAGAATTCGCAAGGGTTTTTCTCCGCTGTGAAAACGCTCCCCTCACTACCTTGAAAAAGAACTTTTCGTCCTTTACATCGTCACGGCTTTCGTTGAGGACATCAAGGCGTATAACACAACTGTCGACATTCGGGGCGGGCATAAAGCTGCCTCTTGAAACATTGAAGAGCAACTTCGGCTCGGAAAAATACCTCACCGCCGCAGTAACGGCACCGACATCACGGGTACCCATCTTCGCTGTAAGACGGACGCCTGCTTCCTTCTGTACCATTACGGTTATCGAGGATATCGGCAACCTGCTCTCAAGCAGCATCATTATTATCGGGGAAGTTATATAGTACGGAAGATTTGCGCACACCGCAACCTCCATACCGCCGAATTCTTCCGCTATCAGCTTGTGCAGGTCAACCTCCATGACATCGGCGTTAACGATTTTTACATTGTTAAATTCCGCAAGCGTTTCTTCGAGTATCGGAAGAAGTCTGTCGTCGATTTCGATTGCCACGACCTTGTCGGCACGACGTGCAAGCTCCGCCGTGAGAACGCCAATACCTGTTCCGATTTCTATCACTCCGAAGCCGCTTTTAGCGTTGCCTTCTTCGGCAATGCGTGGACACACCGACGGATTTATAATGAAGTTCTGTCCGAGTGCTTTTGAAAATGTAAAGCCGTGACGGGAAAGAATATCCTTCACGACGGAAATATTCGTAAGATTTTCCAAATGATTACCCTCATTTCCTGAAAAATAAACCTTTATCAGTATATCACGCCACTGAAAAATTGTAAAGGTATTGCAAAACCCCTCGGAAAATGTTATATTTATAATATATTAATCCTGATACGGAGGGGTATTATGGCTCGTATAGACAAGACAAATTACTATCTTGACATAGCAGAGGCTGTTCTCGAAAGAGGAACCTGCCTAAGAAGAAAATTCGGTGCAATTATCGTAAACAACGACGAAATCGTATCCACGGGATATGTCGGCGCTCCCAGAGGACGTGCAAACTGCGTAGACCTCGGAACCTGCACCCGTGAAAAGCTGAATATCCCCAGAGGACAGAGGTACGAGCTCTGCCGTTCGGTACACGCCGAACAGAACGCTATTATCTCCGCACCACGCTCCGCAATGATAGGCGCAACAATTTATCTTGCCTGTCACGACGCCAAAACGGGAGAGTTATGCGGCGATGTAGAGCCTTGTTCACTCTGCAAGAGAATGATTATCAACGCAGGAATTGAAAGGGTTGTCGTAAGAGAAACGAAAACCGAATTCAAGGTAATAGAAGTAAGAACATGGATTGAAAACGACGAGTCCATCAACGGCTCGGAAGGATATTGACAGAATGAGAGATATTATCGGAAGAATAAACGGCTTTGACGGAAGTCTTTCCGAAACGGGAAATTCCGCAAGCTATGTCGTCACTATGCAGGGCTGTCCTCTGCGTTGTCTTTACTGCGACAATCCGGGGACATGGCTTATCGGTGACGGACGTGAGGTTGCTGTATCGGAAATCATCAAGGATATGAGAATGTACAGTCACGGCAGACTTACCATCACGGGTGGCGAGCCGTTGCTGCAGCCCGAATTCTGCCGCACGCTGATTGAGGCGGCGCACAACATCGGATACATAACCGCCATCGATACTCCTGCATCTGTACCGATAGAGGCGTCGAGAGAGGCAATAAAAGCCTCCGACATGGTCGTTCTCAACATAAAGGATATGGACAAGACCGACTGCGAAGTTCTCACGGGATTTGACAACTTCAACCTGATTGACACCTTCGACTACTGCGAGGCAATACAAAAACCCGTGCTTGCGAGATACGTCCTTCTCCCGGGGTATACAATGAGTGAGGAAAAGCTCCGTCAGTTAGGCTCTGCAATAAGCGTGTATTCCTGCGTGAAAAGACTTGAGCTTATTCCGTATCACAAAAAGGGACTGCCACGCTGGGCGATGCTGGGCCTTAACTCAAAGCTGATAAACACCGACCCGCCTTCAGAAAATGAAATTGCGTGGTCAAAATGGATTTTAAATCAGTATATACCAATGAAATAACCGCCGTATCGTAACTTGCGACACGGCGGTTTTCTTTTACATTTTCTGTGCAACATCAATTCTGTTGAGTGCACGCATCAGTTTCATTCTTGCACGCTCGAATTCAGCGTTGCTCTTGCCCTTGCTTTCCTGCATACGACGGCGTGCGTCCTCTTCGGAGCGCCTTGCATGCTCAAGGTCGATTTCACTGCCCCATTCGATAGCCCTTGCAATGATTACTGTGCCTTCTTTGGAGATTTTCAGCACTCCGCCCGAAATTGCGGCGAGTCTGTAATTCCCATCGTCCATTTTCACTTTGATAGGACCTGACGGCAGCGATGCGGCATAGTTGATATGTCCTGCAAGTATACCGATGTCGCCCTCTGTTGTTCGGACGATTACATTTTCGGTCTCCCCCTCAAAAAAAGTCTTGTCGGGAGTGATGATTTTCAACTTGAAAGGAGTAGCCATAAAAGTCCCTCCTCTTATTCCTTCTTAGCCTTGGCAACAGCCTCGTCGATTGTTCCTACGAAGAGGAATGCCGACTCAGGAATATCGTCGTGCTTGCCTTCGAGAATTTCTCTGAAGCCACGGATTGTTTCCTTGAGAGGAACATACTTACCCTGCATACCTGTGAACTGTTCAGCAACAGTAAACGGCTGTGAAAGGAATCTCTGAATCTTTCTCGCTCTTGCAACGGTGAGCTTGTCTTCGTCGGAAAGCTCATCCATACCCATGATAGCGATGATGTCCTGAAGCTCTGTGTATCTCTGGAGTACCGACTGTACTGCTCGTGCAGTTTCATAATGTTCCTGACCTACGATTTCGGGGTCGAGGATACGGGAGTTACTGTCAAGCGGGTCAACAGCGGGATAAATTCCGAGAGATGAAATGCTTCTCGAAAGAACGGTTGTCGCATCAAGGTGTGCGAATGTAGTTGCAGGTGCGGGGTCTGTAAGGTCATCGGCAGGAACATATACAGCCTGTACCGATGTGATTGAACCCTTGTTTGTTGATGTAATACGCTCCTGAAGGGCGCCCATTTCAGTAGCAAGCGTCGGCTGGTAACCAACGGCTGAAGGCATACGGCCGAGAAGCGCCGAAACCTCAGAACCTGCCTGTGTGAAACGGAAGATGTTGTCGATGAAGAGAAGAACATCCTGACCTTCAATGTCACGGAAATATTCCGCCATTGTAAGTCCTGAAAGTCCTACTCTCATTCTCGCTCCGGGTGGCTCGTTCATCTGACCGTAAACAAGAACGGTCTTGTCGATAACGCCTGATTCCTTCATTTCGTTGTAGAGGTCGTTACCCTCACGGGTACGCTCACCAACACCTGTGAATACGGAGATACCGCCGTGCTGGTTTGCAACGTTGTTGATAAGTTCCTGAATAAGAACCGTCTTACCAACTCCGGCACCGCCGAAAAGTCCGATTTTACCACCCTTGAGGTAGGGTGCGATAAGGTCAATAACCTTGATACCTGTTTCAAGAACCTCCGATGAGCCCTGCTGTTCTTCAAAGCTCGGAGCTTCTCTGTGGATTGCCCACTCTTCCTTTGTTTCGGGTGCGGGGAGGTTGTCAACGGGGTCACCGAGAAGATTGAAAATTCTTCCGAGTGTTTCTCTGCCTACGGGAACCTTGATAGGCCCTCCTGTATCTTCTGCGGGAAGTCCTCTTACAAGACCGTCGGTACTGCTCATAGCAATACAGCGGACTGTATCGTCACCGATATGCTGTGCCACTTCGACAACAAGGCGTGTTCCGTTATTGTCAATTTCAATGGCATTGAGCAGATTGGGGAGGTTATCCTTGGAGAAACGGATGTCAACTACCGCACCGATAATCTGCACGATTGTGCCTGTGTTTTTAGCCAATGATTTCAACTCCTTAATCTGAGTTTAATTTATGATTGAGCTTGCGCTCCGCCTATAATATCTATAATTTCGGAAGTGATTGACGACTGTCTTGCACGGTTGTACAAGAGTGAAAGGTCGGCAATGATGTCTCCCGCATTGTCCGTTGCAGACTCCATAGCAGTTCTTCTCGCTGCCTGCTCTGCCGCAAAGCTGTCTACCACCGCACCGTAGAGGATACCCGTAAGATACTCGGGAACTATCCTGTCGAATACCGCCTCGGGAGAGGGTTCGTATTCGGTCTTGACGGTAGGCTTTCCGCTTTCGTTCTTCTTGATTTCAAAGGGAAGAAGCGGAAGCGTTTTTACTTCCTGCGTGAGCGTGGAAAGGAACGAAGTATAGAAAATCTCAACTGCGTCGCATATTTCGTCCGTATAGTACATTATAAGGTCGGAGACAATATCCATCGCCGTGTATATTGTCATCGTTTCTGCGACGTCGATGTATTTTTTCAGCACTTCAAATTCACGCTTTTCAAAGAATTCCGCTGATTTCTTTCCGATGGCAACAATTTTCACCGTCTTGCCCTCGGCAGCGATTTCCTTTGCTCTTGCGTATGCGAGCTTGAGGTTGTTGGAGTTGAACCCTCCCGCAAGTCCTCGGTCACCCGCAATTACTATAAGCGCCACACAGTTTATGTCACGCTTTTTCATATATGCCGAAGATAATGTTCCCGTGTTATCAACTATCTCGCACATTGTTCCGTACAAGGTATCGAAAAACGGTTTCGCTCTGTCGGCACGTTCCTTCGCTTTACGCAGCTTTGACGAGGCAACCAGCTCCATGGCTTTGGTTATCTGCATTGTGGACTCAACGCTCTTTATACGGCGTTTGATTTCCTTCATATTAGCTGCCATGCGGTTTTCTCACCTCAATTAAAATAGTTTCGGTTATACTCTTTCTCTGATGAACTTGTCTGTGAACTCTGTAACTGCATTCTTTACAGCCTCTTCGAGTTCGGGAGTAAGTTCCTTCTTCTCGGTAATGCCCGAGATGACGTCAGGGTGCGATTCGTCGATATAAGCGAACAATTCGTCCTGATAATCAGCTATAAGGTCAACAGGAACATTCTTGAGGTAATCGTTTGTTACCGCATAGATGATAAGCACCTGATGCTCTACTGTAAGGGGAGAGTTTCTTCCCTGCTTGAGAACTTCAACCACACGCTCACCCTTTGCAAGGCTTGCCTTTGTGTCAGCGTCGAGGTCGGAGCCGAACTGTGAGAACGACTGCAACTCACGATACTGCGAATATGTCAGCTTGAGCGAACCCGAAACCTTCTTCATTGCCTTGATCTGCGCATTACCACCAACTCGTGATACCGAGATACCGGGGTTAACGGCAGGTCTTACACCTGAATTGAAAAGGTCTGTTTCGAGGAATATCTGACCGTCTGTGATTGAAATTACATTCGTCGGGATGTATGCTGATACGTCTCCCGCCTGTGTTTCGATAATGGGGAGTGCTGTGAGTGACCCTCCGCCGTAATCTTCGTTGAGGTTACAAGCTCTTTCAAGGAGTCTTGAGTGGAGATAGAATACATCTCCGGGATAAGCTTCACGTCCGGGCGGTCTCTTGAGGAGGAGCGAGAGTGTACGGTAAGCTACTGCGTGCTTTGAAAGGTCATCGTACACGCAGAGTACATCCTTGCCCTTTTCCATAAAGTATTCACCCATAGCGCAACCTGAGTAGGGAGCGATGTACTGAAGCGGTGCAAGCTCCGAAGCGGTAGCGGATACTATGATTGTGTATTCCATAGCGCCGTTCTTTTCAAGAGTTTCAACAACATTCGCAACAGTTGAACGCTTCTGTCCGATTGCGACATAGATACAGATTACATCCTTGCCCTTCTGGTTGATGATTGTATCGAGGGCAATTGCCGTCTTACCTGTCTGACGGTCACCGATGATAAGCTCACGCTGTCCACGACCGATAGGAATCATCGAGTCGATAGCCTTTATTCCCGTCTGAAGAGGAACATTTACAGACTTTCTTGTGATGATACCGGGGGCGATTCTTTCAATCGGCTTTGTTTCGTTTGAGAGGATTGCACCCTTTCCGTCGATAGGCTGTCCGAGGGCGTTTACTACTCGTCCGAGGAGGTCATCTCCGACAGGTACCGACACGATTTTGCCTGTACGCTTTACTGTGTCGCCTTCCTTGATTTCCTTGTCGCTTCCGAGAAGAACCGCACCTACGAATTCCTGCTCGAGATTGAGCGCCATTCCGTATACGCCATTCTCAAATTCGAGAAGTTCGTTAGACATACATTTTTCAAGTCCGTGGATATTTGCAATACCGTCTCCGACAGTTACGACTGTTCCGACATCGGTATTTTCAATCCTGGAATTGTAATTTTTGATTTCCTGCTTTATAAGGCCGGTAATTTCGTCTGGGCGTAAATTCAATTCTTTCACACCTTCCAGTTATAATATGTGTTAAGCAATCACAGATTTAATCTGTGCGTGTATTCCGTCAATTCTTGACCTGATACTAGAATCCATCTGTGTATTTCCGTAGGAAAGAACAATCCCTCCGATGATGGATTCGTCAACCTTTTCAACAAGGCTGATTTTCTTTCCCGTTACTGTTGTGAGCTTTTCAACGAGCTTTGTGCGGAGTGCGTCGCTGAGAGGTGTTGCGGTAGTTACCGTAACCTCAACGATTCCGCTGTATTCGTTGTAGCTTTTTCTGAGCTCTTCGGAAATTTTTCCGATATGTCCGAAACGATTTTTTTCTATCAGCACCCTGATGAAATTCATCGCATATCCGGAAAGCGATTCACCGAAAATTCTCTCTGCGGAGTCATTCTTCTCCTTCACGGAAATTGTCGGTGCGGTAAACAGCTTTATAAGCTCGGGGGTACTTTCTGCTATCTTTGCAAGTCCGTCGATTTCATCGCAGAGCTTGTCAAGACAGTTTTCCTCAACTCCGACTTGGAAAAGGGCATCGGAGTATGCCTTTGCAACAGCGCCCGCCATTATAATTCACCCACATTTGCAATGAAATCCGAGATGAGCTTTTCGTTGTCCTTTTCGCTGATTTCCTTTTCAACTACCTTTGTGGCAACTGCAATCGCAATGTCGGAAATTTCATCTTTAATCTGGTTGAGAGCGTGCTTTTTCTCACGCTCGATATCTTCATTAGCCTTAGAGATAATTCCTGCAGCCTCCGTCTTTGCGGCGGATATGATTTCTTCGGAACGGATATTTGCCTTCTGTGTTGCATTTCTCACGATTTCCGCAGATTCTTCCTTCGCTGTCTGGAGCTTCTTCGTGTATTCCTCTTCGAGTGCGGCAGCCTCAGCTTTTGCGTTGTCGGCTTCCTCGTAGGTGGTTTCGACATATTTCTGTCTTTCCTCAAGGATAGCGTTGACTCTTCCGAAAAGGAACTTGCGAATAACCAGGAACAATATAAGGGTATTCAAAAGTGTACCTATAATCGTGGTGACATCAATTGATAAGAAACCCATATTACCCAAGGTATCACCCTCCTATTTCTTTAGTTTGCAGAAATTTTCCTTAGCCTGTAATCTGACCGATAAAGGGGTTACCGAAAAGAAGGATAAGTGCAACAACGAATGAGTAGATACCTGTTGTTTCAGCAACGGCACAACCGATGAACATTGTTCTTGTTACATCTCCCTGTGATTCGGGCTGGCGAGCGATAGCTTCACAAGCCTTACCTACTGCGTAACCTTCACCGATACCGGGGCCGATACCTGCGATCATTGCAAGACCTGCGCCCATTGCTGAGCCTGCGAGAACGATTGACTGGAAAAAGCCTAATTCATTTGTGAAATTCATAATTATTCCTCCAAAAAATATTATCTTTTATCATCGGGTATGCAGTTACCTACATTAGCCATTGTAAGCATAGAGAAGATAAACGCCTGCATAAATCCGCTGAACAGATCGAAATAAACTGACAGCACTGCGGGAATTCCCACCTGAAGAACACCGAGGCTGAACTCTCCAACTGTGAAATAGAGATGGAGTGCATGCGAAAGATTTGCGAGTGCCCAATAGATGAGTCCCGTGATAACCATACCGCCCGCAATGTTTCCGAAATGACGGAATCCCATTGAAATCGGGGTGACAAACTCACTGAGCACATTCATCGGGAACATCACCGGCAATGGCTCTGCAAAGCCCTTGATGTAACCCTTCAACCCTCCACCGTACTTGAACTTTGAGTATGTTATCATTACAAAACATATCAAGCCCCACGCCAGAGTGGCATTGACATCGGCAGTCATAGAACGGAGTCCGAGAAGACTCACAAGACTTCCGACAATTGAGAATGAGAATAGCGTCGCTATATACGGCGCATAACCCTTTACGAATCTTGGGCCCATATTGTCCCTGACCATGTTGTTCACGGTTGTTACAAGCATCTCGGCGATGACCTGCTTTTTCGTCGGAATTCGTTTCATTCCGTGAGTAAGCCACAATACAAGCGCTGAAAGTGCTGCGACAATAATCCACCCAATCACAAGCGTTTCGGTAATATATATCGTTCCGAACAACGGGACATTATCAAACTGAAAGATAATGCTTGGTCCGTTTACTCCACCGAACGCTCCGGGTCCTGTTCCCATATTTACTTTCCCTCCTTTTTGTCAGAAATAAAGGTTTTTATCATATAAACGGGTTTCGGATACAAAAACGGGAGCATAACCCCGACAGTATTCAAAAAATCCAGTTTAAGTGAACAGAATAATGCTGCGGCAAGAATTACCGAGCGTATCGCATAACTCATTGCCATTTTTCGTTTTGCCCTTGATACATCTCCCGTAAGGCGATAGAGATTTATCGCCTGTTCGGAATGCCCTCCCAACAGTGCCATATTGACAAGCAGAAGGATACTTCCGAGGATAAGACCAAGTGCCATTTCGTAGTTCACGCCGAGAAAGATGAACGACACAAGATAAGCCACTGCATCAATGGCAAGCACATAAGGGAGTATGCCCTTCAGTTCATCTCTTACCATTCTGCTCATCGGGTTTATCACTTCCATTCTTTTTGGTGAGCATTTCAAGGAACATCTTCCCCATCGCATAGACATCGGAAACCATAAACACGAATGCGACAATAATAGCGACTATGGTAATCCAGTTGCCGAAGCCGAAGCGTGATTTCAGCCAGCCTGCAAGAAAAAGGCATATCACAAACGGCGCCACTATGCCGACTGCAAACTGAAGCCCGAAATAGAAGTATCTGAGTGCGTTGAATAGCTTATTCACAAAATACCTCCATGGAGAAAATACACATATTTAAAACATTAATAATCAAATTAAATTATAACAAATAGCAATAATAAAATCAATTATTTTTATGACTTTTCTACAAAACGCTCAAATATTTTGTACAGATTTGCTAATTTCGTACGCCTCCATTGACTTTTTGCACATAATCGGGTATACTTATTTAGCAATTTATCGCCGCTGTGGTGAAATCGGCAGACACGAAGGACTTAAAATCCTTTGGTAGTGATACCGTACGGGTTCAAGTCCCGTCAGCGGCACCATACAATGCAAAATATAAGGGTACCGAACGATAAACTCGGTACCCTTGTTTTTTATTATATCCTGTTGTATGCGGATAAATTCCCCTTGCTCATTTGTGCGGTGCGAATCGCCTATCCTCTGTTCTGCGATGCGACAAGACTTTCGCCGCAGTAAATCTTTCTGAGCTTGGGCTTTTCGATTTTTCCCGTCGGGTTTCTCGGAATATCCGCAAAAATAACCTTATGCGGACGCTTGTATCTCGGAAGCCCGTTGCAGAATGAATTTATCTCGTCCTCTGTGCAGGTGAAGCCTTCCTTGATTTCGATAATTGCCGCCGCAATTTCACCGAGTCGCTTGTCGGGAAGTCCGATTACGGCAACATCCTTTATTGCATTGTGCGCACGGAGATAATCCTCAATCTGCACGGGGTAAAGATTTTCTCCGCCTGAAATGATGACATCTTTCTTTCGGTCAACAAGGAAGATAAAGCCGTCCTCGTCCTCCTGCGCCATATCTCCCGTAAAAAGCCAGCCGTCAGCGAGAACTTCCGCTGTTGCCTTTTCGTCGTTGTAGTAGCAGGTCATAACACCGGGGCCCTTTACTGCAAGCTCACCGACCTCTCCCGCCTTTACATCGTTGCGGTTTTCATCGACAATTCTTGTTTCCCAGCCGTAGCCTGCCTTTCCGATAGCTCCGACCTTATGTACATTCTCAACGCCGAGATGAACACAACCGGGGCCGATAGACTCACTGAGGCCGTAGTTCGTGTCGTATTCGTGGTCGGGGAAGTGTTTCTTCCATCTTGTTATGAGGCTCGGCGGAACAGGCTGTGCACCGATATGCATAAGCCTCCACTGTGAGAGCGAATACTCGTCGAGGTTTATTTCACCACGTTCGATAGCGTCGAGGATATCCTGCGCCCAGGGTACCAGCAGCCATACGATTGAACATTTTTCAGCCGACGCTGTTTCGATGATTGTCTTCGGCTTTACACCACGGAGAAGAACCGCCTTTCCTCCCACAAGAAACGAACCGAACCAGTGCATTTTTGCACCTGTATGATAAAGTGGCGGGATGCAGAGGAAGACATCGTCCTTCGTCTGTCCGTGATGTGCCTGCTCAACCCTGCAGGCGTGAAGAAGACTCATATGATTATGGAGTATAGCCTTCGGAAAACCTGTTGTTCCCGATGAGAAATATATAGCCGCATCGTCATCGTCCGTGATTGTTATGTCGGGCGATACGCTGCTGCAGTTTGCTGTAAGTCTGTCGTAATCCTCGGCAAAGCTGGGGCAGTTTCCGCCCACGAAGAAAAGCAGTCTGTTCTTTGAAATATCCTCTGCGATTTCTTCAACTCGTCCGATAAATTCAGGGCCGAACACGAGTACATCCGTTTCCGAAAGGTCGAGGCAGTATTTTATCTCATCCGAAGTATAACGGAAGTTCATCGGCACTGCGAGAGCTCCCGTCTTGAGTATTCCGAAATAAATCGGAAGCCACTCAAGGCAGTTCATAAGAAGGATTGCGACCTTGTCGCCCTTCTTCACTCCCCTGCTCATAAGAAGATTTGCGAAACGGTTTGCCTTTTCGTTGAAGACATTCCATGTGATTTCACGGCGGTAGTGACTGAGAGTATTCGGCTCGATAAGCTCATACTCCTTCCAGGTGATGCGTCTTGTTTCCTGGATTTCGGGATTTATTTCTACAAGGGCGATATCCTCGCCGTATTTTCTGCAGTTCTGTTCAAGTATTTCGGTAATAGGCATTTTCACTTCTCCTATCAAAATATAGTTCCTTTCTATTATTACACATTAAAGCGCCGAAGTCAATACCCGACAGTTTTTTACATAATAAAAAAAGCCCGTGAATCATCCACAGGCTTTTTGGTACTGTTTATATTCGCTGACGAGTTCTTCCCAGTTTTCAAGAGCTTTTTCTGCAATTTCAGGGTCATACATAATTCCCTTGTTCTTTTCGATTTCTTTTCTGCATTCGTCCAGCGACAACGCATTTCTGTACGAGCGTTTCGACGCCATTGCGTCAATCGAATCGCACACGGCAATAATTCTGGCACCCAGGGGGATTTCATCACGCTTTGCTCCGAAGGGATAGCCTTTGCCGTCCCAGCGCTCATGATGGTGCAGAATTATCGCCGCAATGCGGGAAAGCGTCTGCGATTTCGAAAGAATATCCGAGCCTATCTGCGGGTGTTTTTTCATAAGCTCCCATTCTTCGTCGTTCAGTTTTCCTTCCTTGAGGAGTACGCTGTCGGGAATACCGATTTTGCCTATGTCGTGCAGATGCCCCGCAATATGCACTTCGCAGGTTGTATTTTCGTCAAGACCGAGCATCCCGCATAGCATACACGCCATGTCGCTCACCCTCCGGGAGTGATTTCCCGTATAGGGGTCACGGGCGTCAAGCGCCGAGGTTATACAATCGACAAATTCGTGATATTCAAATTGATTTTCACATTCACAACTCATATCATTCACTCTTGTATCATCAGTAATAACGATAAGCCGTCGGAGGAATCCCTCCGACAGCGTATCGCAAACACAATCGGTATTTATGTATTATTTCCGAAGGAGAGCAGTGTATGGATTTTCCGATTGCGTCAATTCCCGCTATCGCATATCACGGGAGAGGTTTTTCAGTTCAAGCACCTTTTCGCCGTGCTTGAAATAAATTGGGGGGTTGTAACATCTCTGAATATAGGAATAATCCGCCTCGGCAATGGCTGTTCCGAAGCGTATTCAGCAGATACAGAATATTGAGTTAGCATTAGCTAACCTATACACATTATAACCCCTCATCAACAGATTGTCAAGAGGTTTTTTCAAAAAATCCGAAAATAAAAAATCCGCCTTGCATCATAAATGAGCAGGCGGATTTTCATCTGTATTTTTCAATAAGCTCCCTTGCATCTTTCAGCAGGCGTAAATCCTTGTCGGTAATCATATCCGTTTCGGTAATATCCAGAAGATAACGGGGGTCTAACTTCAATATGACGCAGATTCTTCTCATCTGTTCAAGATTAGGCTCCTGTATATCCCGTTCGATTTTGGAATAGTTCGACTGATTCATCGGGATAAGCCGTGCCATATCGGACTGAAGAAGGTCCATATCCTCACGGGCGTTGCGGATTTTTTCTCCGAATGTCATATTTGTACACCTCCTTGTATTATTATATCATTTTTAACTATTTATATTGACATCAAGTTAAAAATAGTATATACTTATATAATTAAAGTTAGAATTTAACTATATAGGAGGATTTTTATGAAGAAAAAACTATTATGTATTGTCATTGCAGCCGCTATGTCAATGGGCTTTGCGGCGTGCGGCGAAGCAGAAGCAACACCCGACACTGACGACAGCGGTGATGAAGTGACAACAACAGCCGCCGCAGAAGATACTGAGGCAGGCGGAGATGTCACAGAAGAAACAACAACCGCCGAAACAGAAGCGCCCAAGGAAGTCAAGAAGATTACAGAATGGCCTGATATTTTTAACGATTGTATGGTTTTTGAAGTTGATGACATAACTTATATTTATAACATAGCTGATAATAAGATGTATGATTGCGGAGAAGATACTGTTGTTTACTCAGCTTGCGGAAAAATTGCATGTTTAGACCGTAAACTGCATAATCTTGAAACAGGTGAAACTTATGATGTTGAGCTTTATAATCATGACTATGTATGTGAATACAACCCGGTTTACAAGATTGAAAAAAGCTTTGACGGTGATACTATTTATTTCGGAGTTATTGATAAAAATGGCGAGTGGGTAGTTCCATTATCTTCCGAATATGAGATATGCAAGAGTGAATATGCTCAGGATTTTAATGTCCGCGGTGGCTATATGGTTTGTGGTACCTTAAGTGGTAGCTTAATTTATGATTGGAAAACCGATAAGATGACAGAACTGTACGATAGGTGGGATGGATTAAGTGACGGCATACTGATTATTGACGGTTATTCTGGTGATTATGATTATTATAAATATAACCCTGCGACAGGGGAGCGCACCCTGCTTTATGAGGGAGACAATACTGACGACAATTTTGGGTGGCGTACTCAATCTAATGGCACCTGGATATCAGATGGTAAAGATGAATACACCATAGTATTTGACAAGAGCCTTAATAAGATTTGCGAATTTGATTATTATGCAAATTGTGTGTATGCCGCAAATGAAGATTATGTTGTGTTCAGTTCACCAAATGGCAATGATATTTATACAATAATCCTTGATAAGGACGGCAACAGAGTTGTTGAACCATTCATCAATACGTATAGCAGTCTTGTAATGATAGGCGATTATGTCATGAATGGTTCTGAAATTATTAACTGCAAAACAGGCGAAATAAAAGAATGGGCCGATGACTACGAATATGAAATCTTCAAATTTTTCCCCGAAGCAGGAAAGCTTCTCGTAACATTTGACGGTGCATACTACATTGTAGATGTTTCAGACCTCGATACACTTATCAACCCGTTCGAAAGCGCAAACGGCTAAAACAAAAGCCACGGAGAAAAACTCTCCGTGGCTTTTTTGTTGGTGGAGGCGACGGGAGTCGAACCCGTGTCCGAAAACCTATCCGCATAACTTTCTACGAGCGTAGTTTATCCTTTGACATTCCCTCTGCGTACCGCCGATAAACAGGCTGTACGCTTCAGTAACTCCCTATACATCGATGAGGCAGGAGTACTCCCCATCGGCGTTCACCACTAATCGACGCCCTCGCTGAAGTCGTGGTAGTCAACAGCAGGACGCTGGCTTAATTAAGCAGCCAGAAGTTCTGTTTTGTTATTAGCGTTTATATTTAAACGTGCACATTTTAAAGAGGTCGTGCGTCTCTGCCCGCTTATTATGGTTCAAAATCCCCGTCGAAACCTTTACGCCCCCGTATTATCGGTTGCGCTCCTTGAGGGAACGCTCGATTTCACGCTTTGCGTCACGCTTTGCCATATCGTCACGCTTGTCGTGGAGTTTTTTACCCTTACAGAGTCCGAGCTGCATTTTCACCCTTGAGCCTTTGAAGTACAGCGAAATCGGAATAAGCGTCAGTCCGTCCTGCTTCACCATGCCGTAAAGACGGTTGATTTCCCGCCTGTGCATGAGCAGTCTGCGCACTCTCATCGGGTCTTTGTTGAATATATTTCCCTTTTCGTACGGGGAAATATGCATACCCTTGACGAAAAGCTCACCGTTGTCGATTGAACACCAGCTGTCCTTGAGGTTTACGCCGCCCTGACGAATGGATTTGACCTCTGTGCCGACAAGCTCAATGCCGACCTCGAAACTTTCCACCACGAAATATTCGTGCCGTGCCTGACGGTTTTCCGATATGGTTTTAAAGTTTTCATTTTTCAATCCATTCACCTCATTCCGTGCAAAAGTACCCCGCATTATTTTGCGGAGTACTTCATTATATCACTATTTCATTGTTTGTCAAGCGTTTTTTGAAAATTTATGCAGGACCTGTCATTCCACGCTTTGTTTCGGCAAATTCCTGCACAAAGTAGTACCAGCCGTCTGATGACTTCGCAACGCCTACGCCTATGTAGTTGTAGTTTTCACGGAGCATATTTTCCTTATGTCCCTGCGACTTCATCCAGAGTGTGTCTACAACATATGTTGCACTCGGCTTGTTGTTGGTGTTGCCCTTTGACCACGCCGCCTGATTTTCGCCCCACCATCTGAAATACTGCTTGAGCCCCATATCGTCAAGGATTGTATTGTCCGCTCTTCCGTCGGGACGTGTGTGCGAAAAGCTCGTGCAACACTCCTGCGCACGAACCTGTGCGGCGTTGCAGAGATATACGCTGACCTGACATTCCTGCACGCCTGCGGCTCTTCTGCGCTCGTTTGTAAGGCGGATTATCTCGTCTGCGATTGCAATGAATTCCGACGGAGTTGTTCTCTGCGGAGGTGCAACCGTCGTCGCCGCCGTTGTGGTTGTGATTACCGTTGTTGTAGTCGCAACGGTTGTTGTAGTTTCGGGTGTTGTGGTAGTCTCGGGAGTTGTCGTTGTTTCAGGTGTTGTCGTCGTTTCGGGAGTGGTCGTTGTTTCTTCCGTTGTTGTTTCGGGTGTGGTTGTTGTTTCTTCCGTAGTTGTCACGGTAGTTTCAGCAGTTGTTGTGACTTCTGCGGTCGTCGTTTCTTCGGCAGTTGTGGTAGCCTCCGTCACGGTTGTTGTTTCCGCAGGAGGTGTAACCTCCGCAGAAGATGCGCAAGCCGAAAGCGAAACCATAGTTATCGCCGCAAGCATAACGATAAGCTTTTTATAATTCATAAAATCTTCCTCCAAATAAATTTATCAAAACTATAATACCATAAACTGTCTGAAAAATCAATATTCAGTTGATTTGAAACGGATATTATGCTAAAATATAATAAATTTACGGCGAGGGGAAAATTATGCTTAAAAAGAACGATATTGTCACAATAGATATAACAGGACTCACAAGCGAAGGAAACGGCGTAGGCCGAGCAGACGGCTTTGCAGTATTCGTGCCCTCCTCTGCTGTCGGCGACAGACTTGAGGTGAAGATAGTCAAGGTGAACAAGTCCTTTGCTTACGGGATAACCGAAAACATAATCACTCCCTCCCCCGACAGATGCGAAAGCGACTGCCCCGTATCAAGAAAATGCGGAGGGTGTTCTCTTCGTCACATAACCTACGAGGCAGAACTGAGGATGAAAGAACAACTCGTCACCGATGCGTTCAAGCGGATAGGCGGGCTTGATGTTCCGTTTGACGAAATTCTCGGCTGTAACTCCGTTGACGGTTACCGCAACAAAGCGCAGTATCCCGTTGCCGACGCTGACGGGAAAAGCGTATTCGGCTTTTATGCACCGAGAAGTCACCGTGTAATCCCGTTCGGCGAATGTCGTCTTCAGCCATCGGTTTTCAACGAAATTTCAGCAGAAGTAACCGCACTTTGCGACAGGTACGGAATACCTCCGTACAACGAAGAAACAGGCGGCGGATTACTGCGTCATATATTCATCAGAAAAGGCTTTCATTCGGGAGAGATAATGTTATGCCTCGTAGTAAAGAAAAACTGCGCCGACAGACTTTCTCCCCTGTGCGATGAAGTCACAAAGAAATTCCCCGACATAAAAACGATTGTAATGAACATCAACCCCGACAACACAAATGTCATTCTCGGAAAGAAAACCGCAGTTCTCGTCGGCAACGGAACCATACACGACACAATGTGCAAACGACAGGTCACTCTTTCGCCGCAGTCATTCTATCAGGTCAATACCGAGCAGGCGGAGCGTCTTTATGCCATAGCGGCTGAGTATGCGGATTTTTCGGGAAACGAAACCCTCCTCGACCTTTACTGCGGTGCGGGAACAATCGGGCTTTCAATGGCTCACCGTGTAAAAAAGCTCATCGGCGTTGAGATTGTTCCGCAGGCGATAGAAAACGCAAAAAAGAACGCCGCCGACAATTCAATCGACAACGCTGAATTTTTCTGCGGCGACGCAGGAACGATAGCGGATAAGTTTGCAAAGGACGGGCTTTCTCCCGATGTCATAATCCTCGACCCCGCAAGAAAAGGCTGTGACGATATGACGATAAACGCAGTGCTTTCCATGGCACCGAAAAAAGTCGTGATGATTTCCTGCAACCCGTCAACTGCGGCAAGGGACTGCAAGAAGCTCTGCGACGGCGGATATACCGCCATAAGCGGAAGAGCCGTAGACCTCTTTCCGAGGACAAACCATGTCGAGTGCGTGGTGCTTATGGAGCGCGCATTCTGATTTACAGAGGTGAATTTTCATAATGAACAGCACAATAAGATTTATGACAGCCGACGACAAATCCTGCGTTATGAAAATGATGCGGGAATTCTATGCGTCGCCTGCGGTTTCCACCAACGGCTCGGACGGAATTTTTTCTGCCGACATAGAAAACTGTCTCAACGACAGCCCGTATCTTGAGGGCTACATCTTCGAAAATTCGGGCGACATACAAGGCTATGCAATGGTGGCAAAAAGCTTTTCTACCGAGTTCGGCAAGCCGTGTATCTGGATAGAGGATTTGTACATCCGAAAAGAGTACAGGGGGCAGGGAATCGGCAGGCTGTTTATGGATTTCATTGCAGACAAATACCCCGATTGTCTTCTCCGTTTAGAAGTAGAGGAAGAAAACGAAACGGCAATAAAGTTGTACAGAAAAAGTGGGTTTACTCCCCTGCCGTATACGGAACTGAAGAAGTAAACTTTATACAACAAAACCGACCTCGTATAAGGACGATACCCATAAAGAAGTTTTTATGCGTACTGTTGAGGAAAACCCTTTTGAAAAAGGTTTTTCCTCAAACTCCTTTCCTAAAACTTTGAATTTAAAAACAAACCCATAGGGATTAACCCTATGGGTTTGTTTTTGACTTGAAAGTCTTTGAAGGGGAGTACGAGGGGAACCTTTCTTCAGAAAGATTCCCCTCGATAAATACATATAAAATTTCTGTACGGGCGTTATCCTTAAGAGGTCGGTTTTTGTTTTAATCTCCGAAAAACGCCTTTGCTATATCGGCACTTTCCTTTGCGTCCTTTGCGTAATAGTCCGCACCGATTTTTTCTGCGTAGTCTGCGGTAAGAACAGCTCCGCCGACCATAACCTTACAATCGACATTGTTCTCACGGAGGAGTTTTATTGTGTTTTCCATCGCACCGAGGGTTGTCGTCATAAGCGCCGACAATCCGATGAGATGAACATCGTTTTCTATCGCCGCATTCACAACCGTCATTTCGGGAACATCCTTGCCGAGATCTATAACATCATACCCGTAATTTTCGAGTATCGTCTTGACAATGTTCTTTCCTATATCGTGAATATCTCCCTTGACGGTAGCAACGATTATCTTTCCCTTTGATACAGATGTGCTGTTTTCGGAGGACAGCTTTTTCTTTATCACATCAAAGCATACCCCCGCCGTATCTGCGGCAAGAATAAGCTGTGGGAGGAAAATTTCTCCCTTCTCGAACTTCACTCCCACTCTGTCAAGTATCGGTATGAGCGTTCCGTTGATAAGCTCCGTAGCGTCTGTCTGCAGGAGAAGTTTTTCCGTTTCCGCCGAAGCGTCTGCTTTCATTCCGTCGCATATCATCTGCTCGAGTGTTACCTCACGCTTTGTATCGGCAGTCGTCTGCGGTGCGGAGTTATTATAAGCCGCTACATATTCGGCAGAATTTTTATCTATTGCGTTGAGCACCTTGAACGCACGCACTACTCCCGTCATACTTGCGACATTGGGATTGATTATCGGGAGGGTAAGTCCGTTTGCAAGTGCCATCGTCAGAAATGTATGGTTCACAAGCTCTCTGTTCGGCAGACCGAAGGAAATATTCGACACGCCGAGAACTGTTTTAAGCCCCAGATTATCCGTGACATATTTTACAGCCGCAAGAGTTTCTGCGGCAGCCTCCTGCTCTACCGAGGCTGTAAGCGTAAGGCAGTCGATGAAAACATTTTCACGGCGTATGCCCATAGCTTCCGCCTGTGCGAGTATTCTTCCCGCAATCTTCACACGGTCTTCCGCTTTTTTGGGAATACCGTTCTCGTCGAGAGTAAGCCCCACGACAGCGGCGCCGTATTTCTTCGCAAGGGGGAGAATTTCCTCAAGGCTTTTCTTCTCACCGTTGACCGAATTGATAATCGCCTTTCCGTTGTACACACGGAGACCTGCCTCAAGCACCGCAGGGTCGGTACTGTCAAGCTGGAGAGGAGTATCGGTAACACTCTGCACCGCCTTGACGACACGCACCATCATTTCCTTTTCGTCAATATCGGGCAGACCGACATTGACATCGAGTATATCCGCACCTGCGTGAACCTGCTCCATAGCCTGACGGAGAATATAGTCTATATCGTTGTTTTTGAGAGCCTCTTTGAACAGCTTTTTGCCCGTTGGATTTATCCTCTCCCCGATTATTCTCGGCTGGTCGAGTTCAACCGTCACCGAAGAACTGCACACGGCGGGAGTTTTTCTCACAGCAGGAGCTGTCGGCTTTATTCCGCTTATTGCTTTTCTTATTTCCGAAATATACTGCGGACTTGTGCCACAGCATCCGCCTATGAACTTAACGCCCTTTTCAGCGTAGGGGCGTATCATCTGTGCGTAATCCTCAGCACTTATGCTGAATGTATTTGTTTCGGGGTCGGGAAGTCCTGCGTTTGCCTTCATTATCACGGGTATATGCGCCCACGAGAGAAAATCGTCGACAATATCGCCGAGCTGGTCGGGGCCGAGGGCACAGTTTACGCCGACAGCGTCAACTCCTAAACCTTCCAGCGTAAGCACAGCCGAGGACACAGAGCAACCCGTGAAGGTTCTTCCGTTTTCCTCAAATGTCATCGTCGCAAAAACAGGGAGGTCTGTATTTTCCTTTGCGGCAAGAACTCCTGCTTTCAGTTCGTATAAATCCGTAAAGGTTTCAAACGCAATGAGGTCAACGCCTGCATTCTTTCCTGCGATTACTATTTCCTTGTAGCTTTCATAAGCCTCTTCGAATGTCATCGTTCCCGTAGGCTCAAGGAGCTGTCCGAGTGTGCTGACATCAAGCCCGACAAGAACATCACGGTCGCCTGCCGCCTCTCTTGCGAGCTTTACCGCAACAGAAACAGCCTCATCAACGGTATGTCCGCTGTCCTTCAACTTCATCGGTGTTGCGTTGAATGTATTTGCATATATTATGTCGGAGCCTGCATCCACATAGCTTTTATGCACCTGCTTTACAAGCTCGGGATGCGTGAAAACAAGAAGCTCAGGCTTGTCCTCGGGAGTGATGCCGAGCTTTATCATCTCGGTACCGAACCCTCCGTCAAGTATAACAAAATCCCTGCCAAGAAGTTCTTTAATATCCACAGCGTTTTCCGTCCTTTCTGTATATACAGCTTTTATTCATATTGCACACCGCACAACCACGCCTTTTGACAGGAAGCTCGTTGTCCGAAATCCCGATAACAGCCGTCACGGATTTGAGCGGCGTGAGCATCATACTGTCGGTGACCGACAGTCCGATTTTCTTTGTGGCGTCAAGTGTACGGATTATATCCTTCTGCGCCTCTATCGGAAAATCCCCGTACCCTGCACCATACCTCCAGGTGAGGAATTTTCCGCTGTACTTCTGTGACATTGCGGTATCCGCCTCATCGTCGCAGAATTTCTCGATAAATATACCTGCGATGCAGTCCGTGACATACGCGCCCGTCATATCTCCCACCGACGCTGAACGTATCAGCCTGTCGACGCCGCTGCCGAGAGTTGCGGCAAACAGAATAACTCTGTCACAGCCGTCGAGATGAGATTTTACATCCTCCCCCACAAGCTGAAAGGGAAGATTGTCCCTGTCATACTCCGCATGGATGTATCTTGGTGCGGCGGCTTTTATAAGCTCGTTTTCCGCATTTTCTATGATTTTCATAATCTCTCCGTCAGGAGTTTTATCCTTATAGCCCAGCCGCCGTATAGTTTCCTCACGGTCGGTATATTTTCTGTTGTCGTAAAGCATATTCCCCTCCCGTGCGGATTGTACTGATAAATTCTAACATATTTTGTCGGCAATTACAAGCCGATACAGACAAAAACCTCACGGCAGAACACCGTGAGGTTTTAATTCTATCTGTTGAGCACCCACACCCCGTAATTAAGATACCCTGCAAATGCAACCCACACAAGATAGGGTATCATCAGCCACGCCGAGAGTTTTTTGATTTTCCCGAAAGAAACCGTCACCGAGAAAACCGCAACCCAGAGGAAAAGCAGCCAGATAAATGCGGCAAAATAGGTTTTCATATTGAAAAAGATTATCGGCCACGCAAAATTTATCACAAGGTGTATGAAGTACAGCGTGAGCGACTGCATACGGGTGCCGTAGTCATACGGTGCCGTGTAGACAAGATAACTGGCAATACCCATGACAATGTAGAGGATACTCCAGACTATCGGGAAAACTATCGCAGGGGGCGAAAGTGGTGGCTTTGCCACGGTCTTGTACATTTCAAACCCGTCCATTGTGAGCAGTGCCGAAAGCCCTCCGACCGCAAGAGGAATTGCGATAAGAATTATCAGCGCCTTTACATTCAGTTTTTTCATAAGCTGTTATCTCCCTTTTTGTATGGTAAGTACCACGAAATCTTCCGTAATATTTATATGCATAATTGCGGCGGATATTCTCACGGTACAGCAAACATATTTGCGGAATTCCTTTTTATATGGTATAATTAATATGTTTTTTGAATTACGGAGGCGGATTTTATGAACAACACTGAACGCAGAGATAACGAAATGGCTTACATCGCCGACGAAAAGGCTTTTGCTGAAATGGCGGCGTGCAGAAAAAAACTGCAGAAGTTGAATTTTACCGACAGAAGCGACCTTGAAGGTGTAGCGGCTGCCGCACGGGAGCTTCTCGGTAATGTCGAGGGTATGATTGTCAATCCGCCTTTTTACTGCGATTATGGCACAAATATAGAAGTGGGCAAGAATTTCTTTGCAAATTACAACTGCACTATTATAGATGTAGCAAAAGTGAAAATCGGCGACAACTGTCTGCTTGCCCCGAATGTAGCAATATACACGGCAGGACACCCCATCTATCCGACGACACGGAACTCCGCCTACGAATACGGCAAGGCGGTAACTATCGGTGATAATGTATGGATAGGCGGAAATTCCGTCATCTGCCCAGGTGTAACCATCGGTAGCAATGTAGTTATCGGTGCGGGAAGCGTCGTCACGAAGGATATTCCCGACTGGTGCGTTGCTGTCGGAAATCCTTGCAGGGTACTGCGTAAAATCACCGATGAAGACAAGAGAAAGCTCTTCAAAGACGAGGAAATCGACAATGAGGCATGGGAAGACATCGTAAAAAGAGGGTTTTCGGATTAATTTTTAAAAAAGTGAACCTTTTCCGCTTTCGGCAGGACTACTGCAATGAAGGCGGAAGAGCGTTTTCTTACCGAATAAAAAATTCAAAAAGAGTGAACCTTTTTCGCCTTTGCAGAGACTACTGTTATGAAGGCGGAAAAGTGAATCCCCTTTTTGAACGAAAAATTTTAAAAAGAGTGAACCTTTTCCTCTTTCAGAACGACTACTGTAATGAAAGGGGTTGAAAACCTGCGGAGTTGCCGCCGCATACAGTTCGGCAACAGCAACTGCATACGGCTGAATATGTGTGCGAGCGGCGCTAACGACTGTTGCCAATCGTAATCTGGTAAAAAAGGAGGTCAAAATATGACAGACAAAGAATTCGAAAATCTGCTCAACAAGTGTCACAGCGGTATAACACGTGTTGTCGGAAAAAATCTCAGCGGATTCTCCCGTGAAGATATCAATGATGTTGTGCAGGAAGTATGTGTGGCGTTACTCAAGTGTCACAGAAATGGCAAACTGCCTGTAGAAGCAACTGAAGAAGAACGCTTCAGGAAATATGCTTTAGGTATTGCTCGAAACAAAAGCAAAGACCATCTACGCAAACAATATATTTCTCCGAAGCAGAAGGATACAGAAAAAGAGAATTCTGACGAGAAATCTGACAAGATACAACTGATAGACCTTGAGCAGATAACGGATTTCTATATTCTTCAGGATAACTCGTCTGCACCACCCGATATTGCCGCAATCAATCAGACACTTGAAAGGTTGAGTCCTCTGCACAGAGAGATAATACATCTCCGTCTTCTGGAAGGTTACCAAACCGATGAAGCCGCAGAGTTTTTAGGCGTGCCTGAGGGAACTGTAAAGAGTCGCCTGAACAAAGCCAAGCAGGACTTCAAGAAAAACTACTACCCAACTGAGTAATCGGCTTCATACGACCTGTATCCACCGAATTTTAATGAGTAAAGGAGTTTATTATTATGAAAAATTTCCCTAATACTATCCCCGAAATTTCCATCAAGAAGCTCGATAAAGAGCTTGCACCCGTTGTCTGCGAAGAGCTTGGCGGCTGGTTTATCATCCCTAAGCTCGGCGAGCGTTCCGACTTTGCTGTTTACGACACCCTAAGCGGTGACCGCATAGCTCTTATCGAAGCAGAGGCAACTAACAAGGCAATAGTCCACAACACAGAAGGCGTGGAAATTGCCGCAAAGACACTGAGAGCAGACGGCAGCACGGTAAGAAACCAGATTATCGCACAGCTTTCCGATATCCGCTGTGGATTCCTTGCATTCATCGAGGATGCGGGCGATGTCAAGAAGTACCATACATTCTACGACGATGAGCTTGCAGGTTTCGATGTAAACGAATACGGCACCGAAACCCGCATCAGCCCCGAAACATTCGCTACCCGTGACGACAATGACAACTACGCCATAAATTTCGGAAAAAGAAGAGAACGTGCAGTTGTCGGAAACTACGAGGTAACCATCGACGGTAAGGCGATTGATACGGCCTGCGTTGTACTCCCCGATATTTCGAGCAACCGTGTACTTATCGAGCAGTACATCGACAGCAACGGCAGAACTGTACTCCAGCGTGAATTCATGGACGACGACATGATGATGGAAAACGGTATGCACATAGGCTTCAGGTCTGAAAACTACGGCCTCAGCAATACCATCCGTATCAACGGCAACAATTATGTATGCGTTGCAGTATCGGTGACTGACTCTGTTCTCTGATTTCCCCACGCTTCTGCAGATGAGGAGCAATAAGAAAGTGTTCTCATATTCTTCTCTGGTGCTCCACGGAATTATGTTCCGTGGAGCACTTTTTTATTACATAAAAAATTTTAAAAACAGTGAACCTTTTTTACCTTTTCGCAGACTACGGTTATGAAGAGATTGAAAAACCTTGCGGGGTTGTCGCCGCACAGAGTCCGACAACAGCGACTGCATACGGCTGAATATATGTAAGAGCGGCGCTAACGACCGATACCAACTACCATTGAAATTAATTTAAAATCAAAATTAAGGAGGACATTATTATGTCAGAAATTACATTGTTCCAGTTCGCGTTTTGCGGTACACCCAGAGATTTTGCAAGAGCACTCAATCACCTTGCGTTGATAGCTGAATACGAGAAGTGGTCTTTTGACGGACGCCCGAACAGCCTTCTCAGCAAATACATACACGGTACTTTCAAGCAGTGCTACGCACAGAATAAGATACTTTATTCCGAAAAGGACGGCGATATCTACGCCTGCTTCAACACAGGTCTTATGACCGACAACGGTCAGGACATCGTGGCTCTCTTTGAAAAGAACGAGAGAGAATGCGCTCAGGAATGGCGCCTTATAGGTTTCAAGGACAAGTCCAGCAGATTGTATGTCAGCATCTTCGGCGATGAAACACCCGAAATAGCCACATACATCGAAAACTACGAGCAGTTGTACTTCGACCCCGACTCCCCCATTGTCATCAACAGCGACCACATCCTTGATGACAACTGGGAGAGAATAAAAGCTGTTGTTCCGTTGAGCAAATCGGTCATGAAACACCTGCTCTCTGGCGTAATTGACGACGCCAAGAAGAAGGTACGTCGTAATATGCGCCTTGTAATCCCGCAGTTCTACAACAACAAGGTTATGTATCTGTTGCCGATACAGTTCCCCGTTGACGAAGACAAGACCGAAACAATGGCTCTGGCTATCGAGCTTACAGACAACAAGCTGTATCGTGCCAACACCATCTTCACCAAGGAGATGGCATACGAAAAGGCCCGCTTGCTTATGAAACCCGAGTCCAACTGGCTGATATAAGGAGGTAATGACATTGGCAATGACCATAGAGGAAGCAACCTACTGCTCCGAAAAGGGCTATATTGACAGGGCAGATGACATCGGTGAAATCATGGAGCATCTCACCGTACTCCCCCTGAAAGAGCTGACCAGTTCATGCAGCTCGTCGTATTCAGGCATCTTTGATATAGGTCTGGATATGTTTGATATTCCGAAGAATTACGGCAATGTCATCACCTACGCAGAGATGCTTTGTGTGATAGATTCGATAAAATTTGACTACTGGACAGGAACGGGCAGCGACATGGACGCAGCCTCTCGCATGTGCTATGTGCAGACAATGGGCGAAGCGCTCCTGAAAGCCTCGAGGGTTTCCCCCTGGGTGAAGCTGTACCTTTCCACAAGCGTCAAAGCATATCTCGATTTTATTGAAGCGCAGGCAGGCACCTACGACGGCGGCAGACGTTTTGCTGAACTGAAAAATATGGCGTATAACGCCTTTGAGTTCAAGCTCACAGGAAGTACCACCATAGAGGACCTCATCAGAGCCTCCGTAAAGGCAATTATGCGCCGCTGGAATCCATTGGGCGATATTGATGAGTACAAGAGTAAAATCTACGCCGCCCACGAGGTACTGGATGTAATGCTGATGAGCAGTATAAAGACATCACAGCGCACGAAATTCAGCCTTGCACAGATAAGACGCAACGCCATCGCATTCGAAAGAGCCAACTGCACCCCGAATGCTGACCTCAGGCAAAACCAGTATAACCGATATTGACAGGAGGTATTACAGTATGAAAAATACAGCAACTTTAGAACACGGAATCAGAATTCTCGCCAACGGAATTACCATTACAAATGACACCAGAGTGTCGGGGCTCAACAACAACGATATGATAATCGGCTCGTCGGGCACAGGTAAAACGGGAGGCTATGTCATCCCAAACATCCAGAACATCACGGGAAGTATGGTGGTATCCGACACCAAAGGACAGCTTTCAAAGCGCTTTACAAAAGAACTGAAAGCCAAGGGTTATCAGGTATATACCCTCGACCTTGTAAACCCGTTGAAATCCTGCGGTTACAACCCTCTGCACGGAATACGCCGATACGCAAACGGAAAGTATCGTGAGCAGGATGTTCTAACAATCGCAAACAACCTAATGCCTATGCTCGACAAGAATGAGCCTTTCTGGGAAAAGGCGGCGGCAGGATACCTCGCCTTCCTCATAGCCTACTGTCTGGAAACACTCAGACCCGACGAACAGAATATGGTGAGCATCTGCAAGCTGCATCAGGCGTACATCAAGCCGGGCGGAGACCTCTCTTTCATCCAGTGGACAGAACGCAACCCTGACAGTTTTGCAACCAAAAAGTTCCGCCAGATACGTGCAGGCACTGCCGCCGACAAGATGTGGTCGAGCATTATGGAATTTGCCAACCGTGCCCTTGAGCCTTTTGAATTTGAGGAGGCAAGGGCGATATTCGAAACCCACAAGCCTTTCGAAATCAGCAATCTCGGCAGAAAAAAGACGGTGCTCTTCCTCAACGTCAGCGACACCGACAGAACCTTCGACCGCCTGGTAAACATATTCTATACGCAGGCGTTACAGATTCTCTGTTCGGAGGCTGACGGCAACCCCGACGGCAGACTGAAAGTCCCCGTCAGAATCATAATGGACGACTTTGCCTCCAGCGCACGCATTCCCGACTTCGACAAGGTGATTTCCGTAATACGCTCCCGTGAAATTTCTGTGAGCCTCATTCTCCAGAGTATGACACAGCTTGAGAGTATGTACACCCACGCCGAAGCCACGACGATTCTCAACAACTGCGACCATCTGTTGTACCTCGGCTCACAGGACGACCAGACCGCAGATTTTATCGCCCACAAAGCATACAAGACTCCCGAAACAATCCTATGTATGCCTCACGATAAGGCGATACTCATGACCAACGGCGAAAAGGCTGTCATGGTGGATAAGATAAAGCCTTACAGCACCGTGAAATAAAACAAAAACCGTGATTGATATATCAATCACGGTTTTTTATTTGCGAAAGAGCAGTATAACGGTGCGTAAAGCAGGGTAAAAAAGCGATTAGGTGCGCAACTGCGTTGTTTGATAAATTGAGATTTATAAAGCCGAATTATACAGGTGTTCCGACTTCGATTAGATTTCCGTCAAAATCATAGAATCTGACCACCTTTTGCCCCCAACTGTGTGTCATCAGGTGATTGACATATTCAATTTCAGGGTAAAGTGTTTCAAGACGCTCTACAAATTGTTCTATGTCGGGTTCTTCAAAATACAGTTCAGACTGATTACTGTTTGGAATTACACTTCTTTTTGTGAATTGTTCCCAGTATCTCGATTCCTGTAAATATAAATTATTCGTCAATTCCATATTCCCATCGTTGTCTTGAAGCAGTTGAAACCCAAACATATCACTATAGAACTTTAACGCACGGTTACAATCTTTAACAACAATAAGCGTTCCTTTGTATTTCATATGCTTTCTCCCCTCCAAATTCTTATTTATTGAACTGATTATACCATAGAAGCATGAAGTTTTCAACCGGACGCAAAAACATCCCCGACAACCGTTTGGCTGCCGAGGGTGGTATAAGCATATCAAAAACCTCTCTTGTCCTGGTAAACAAAAGAGGTTTCTTTATTTGGTGCGGGTGACAGGACTTGAACCTGCACACCTTGCGGCACCAGAACCTAAATCTGGCGTGTCTGCCAATTTCACCACACCCGCATATCAGACGGATGATTACTCATCCGTCTCTTTTTTCATTCTTTCTATTTCTCGTTTTCTTTCTTCTTCAGCTTTTCTCACCTGCTCAAGCTCGTACGGACTTTTGTTTACTTCTCTTCCGCAGTAACTGCACTTCGGCCCACGATTATGATGAAGATAACTTCCGCAATGCGGACATACATAGAATACACGGTCAAAAACCACTGCAGCTATCATCAGAATTCCTACAAATATGTATGTCACCACAAGCACCCATTGATTGTCAACCGCATAATCCAGGAAGAAAAGCGGAAGAGCCGCTACGACTACTGTTGAAAAGGCGATTATAATTGATATAAATCTCGCCATTGCTGGCCTGAGCCATTTTTCTTTTTCATTTTTGTTCATCCTTGTTTTCCCCCTCTGATTTCATTCCCCAGCCGTCGATTCCCGCACGGCGCATTGCCCCGAATATGCGGTCGGTAAAACCGTTGTCTTCCTTCTCACGCTGGGAAAGAAAATTCTTCATTTCCTCTCTTTTTGTATGTCCGTCAACGGGACACTTCGACTTCACAACATTGACTGCCAGCTTTTTCGACGCACGGAAAACTTCCTTTTCAGGAGCGAATGCCAGCGGTCTTATCAGCCACAGTTTTTTATTTGAAAGATAGCTTTTCGGTGAAAAGCAACCTATTCTTCCCTCGATAAAGAGATTCATCATAAAGGTTTCAACCGCATCGTTGTAATGATGCCCGAGGGCAACCTTGTTGCAATTGTTTTCTATTGCCGCATCGTGTAATGCTCCCCTTCTCATTCTTGCACAGAGTGAACATGGATGCGTTTCTTTACGCACATCAAACACGATTTCACCTATCTGCGTACGCTTGAGGACATATTTTACCCCGAGGCTTTCGCAGAGCTTTTCCACCTCGCTGTAATCTCCCCACACACCGTTGAATCCGGGGTCTAAGGTGATAGCGACAATGTCATAATCTATACCGATAAACCGTTTCAAAAGTGCCAGCCCGTTAAGAAGAACAAGGCTGTCCTTTCCTCCCGATACCCCGACAGCAATTCTGTCACCGTCTTCTATCAGGTCAAATTCCTGTATGGCCTTGCGCATATATCCGAGAACTTTCTGCATAGCGTCATTCATCGGATTTTTCCTCTGTCTTTTCGGCTTTGTCAGCCTTCCTGCTTCTTACAACAGCAACGGCAATTCCGATAGCAACAATACCGAGAATTACAACCGCCGCCGCAACCTTTCCGAAAGTTGTGTAGCCCTTGATTTCTTCCGTCACGGTGAGCTGTACGGGTTCTCTTTCGGCAGTCACCGTTTCTGTCGATGCCCCGAAGTTTTCGGTACGTGTTGTTTCTGCGGGATTTCCGTCGGCACCCTCGCGCATAATCGCATAGCCCGACCATTCTTCAGCGTCAAAGCCCGTTGCGTCCTTTGTTATGTGTATTGTTGCATCAACGGGAAAAGCCTCGCTTCCGACAGCGGGAGCATTGCCCGAAAAATAAACATCTATAAGCCCTGTACCTCTGAATGCACATTCATCAATATCGGTGATTGTTGCAGGAAAGTATATTGTTTTCAGTGCCGCACAGCTTTCAAATGCACGGTCACCGATTGTTGTTATCGCAGGGGAAAATGTAACGCTCTCAAGCGACGAACATCCCGAAAACGCATAGTTCCCGATTGCTGTCGTGTTTGACGGGAGCTTTACATCCGCTACATTCCTGCCACTGAGAAATCCGTCGGGAATTACCCCGTTTTCAACGGTTGCGGAAGAAATATCTATCGTCTTGCAGGTGGAAAGGTTCTGGAATACTGCGAAATCTTCCGCACAGAACTCTCCCCCATTTACATAGAGTGCCTTTACATTGTTCTGGTCGATTTCACCCTTTGCGTCATAGAACGCCGTCTGGAAATTCCCCTTTTCGAAAGTGTCAACCGTTACAACAGCATTGACCATATCAGCCGCAAATACACCTGCTACGGCACTGAAAATAAATCCGCCCGCCATTGCAATAACGATGAGGATAATAATTATTCTGATTATCAGCTTTTTCTTCTTCTGACTGAGCATGATTTCCTCCTACTCGGTTAAGTTTGCCGTTGTACAGCGGAATCTTCCCGCAACGGCAATCCCCGACTGTGAAAAGAGATATACATTCGTGGAGAGCTTGTTTTCGGACTTCATATATTCTTCGGTCACAACAGGCCCGAAGCTTTCGATGATGTTGTTCGTGACATCCTCAACAGCGAGGAGCTTTTCGAGTGACGGCGCCACAAGAAGAAATCTTGCACCGAGTTTATCCGACACTACCCTGCGGAATTCAGAGCAGAGCATAAGCGACGCACAAAGGGCTTCCTTTTCGGTGTTGAACTCCATAACCTTGATGTTGCCCGTGATTTCGGAAACACGCAGGTCGGTTTTTCTGAAAATGTCGCACATATTCCTGTCCGCAACCGAGAAAAGAACATCCTTCGGCACGCCCCATTTTTTTAGATAGGCGTTGTTCAGCGGATAAACCTTTTTATCGTCGGTCGTGAATGTGATTACTTTTTTTAAGTTGTCGACAAAATCGGTGTAAATGCACCCTTCGTTTATATCTTCCTCTCTCATTATGAGAAGGCGTAAAAATCTCTGCGCATTGTGGAATACCGACAGCTTGTATTTTGCGGCAAAATCAAGCTCAAGCGTGCGGAGTATATCGTCAAGCGTTTCGGTCGACTTACTGCTTTCATATTCAAGTCTTGCCGCCCGTGTGTCGAGATTGAAGGACATCGCACCGTTTATGACTTCGTATACATCGGGAGAAACTTCCCTGCCGAGCTGAAAATCATGGTCTTTTAAACGCTGCTTCAGTTCACGCTGGAATTTATCGGGTTTTTTGAAAAAAGAAATCATAAGGGAGCGCTCCTCCTTTCCGTATAAAAATACATATTTTTCTATATAAATATAACCTAAATTATTATACCACATTTTATCACGGATTTAAACCCCTTTTGACAAAATATTTTTCCATACAGGACAGGCTTTTTGACATATTCCGCATTGATTGCGATATATAATTTTTTTATCACATCTGGGAGGTTTTTTATGGCTGTACGGACAGAAACAGACGGAAAATCCGTCATCGCATATATATCGGGTGAAATTGACCACCATTCCGCCGCCGCAATACGAAAGGTAATCGACAGCGAAATTGAGAAAAACGCCGCAAATCTTCTTACCCTTGATTTTTCCGATGTCACCTTTATGGACAGCTCGGGGATAGGTCTTGTCATGGGGCGTTACCGACTGATAAAGGGTTACAACGGCAAGGTGATTGTACAGAATCCGCCTGCCGCAATAAAAAGAGTGATGCGTCTTTCGGGAATTGACAAGATAGCAACGCTGAAAGGATAACGATATGAAAACTCTCAACGAAATGAAACTGACATTCCCGGCACATTCGGCAAACGAGGCTTTTTCACGAAGTGCCGTTTCTTCCTTTGTCGCACAGCTCGACCCTCGCATAGACGAGCTTTCCGACATAAAAACAGCAGTATCGGAGGCTGTCACCAACTGCATTGTCCACGCCTATCGTGACAGGGACGGGACAATCGAAATCACCGCAAGAATTCTTGAAGGCGGAGAGCTGTGGATAAAAATCCGTGACAAAGGCTGCGGCATCGAAAATATCGAAAAAGCTATGGAGCCTATGTACACCACCGCTCCCGACGAAGACCGTGCGGGTCTCGGTTTTGCCGTAATGGAGAGCTTTATGGACAGGCTCGCTGTACGCAGTAAGGTCGGCGTCGGCACGACAATCACAATGCGCAAGAAAATCGAAGGCAGATAGTACATATTATTTCAAGGGAAGTGACGATATGAACACCCACAACTCTGCCTTCATCGAAGAAAATCTCGGACTTGTGCGTCTGTGTGCAAACAGATTCCGTGGAAAAGGAATTGAATACGACGACCTGTACTCCGCAGGCTGCATAGGTCTGCTGAAAGCGGCAAAGGCATTTGACGATTCCCGTGGGGTCAGGTTTTCCACCTATGCCGTACCTGTAATTCTCGGCGAAATCAAGCGGCTTTTCCGTGACGGCGGAGCAATAAAGGTCAGCCGTGGGTTAAAGGAACTCTCGCTGAAAACCGTGCGTGTACGTGACGATTTCTTCAAAAAGCACGGAAGAGAGGCTACCGTTTCGGAGCTTGCCGAAATCCTCGGAGTGTCCCCCGAAAACATAACCGAAGCAATTTCAGCGTCAATAGCTCCCGTTTCTCTGACAGAAACCTACGAGGACGCCGACGGGCAGATTGATATTCCTGTTGACGCACCCGACGAAAAAATCGGGGACATTATATCTCTGCGGCAGGTTATCAATACGCTCGAAAGCAACGACCGCCGCCTGATATACCTGCGCTACTTCGAAAACCGTACGCAGTCGGATACTGCCGGTATCCTCGGAATGACGCAGGTTCAGGTGTCACGCCGTGAAAAGAAAATCCTGCTCTCAATGCGTGAAGAACTGCTGAAATAAAGCAAAGAATATCGGGATTGAGGACGATGTCTGTACAGAAGTCTTATATGTATTATCGAGGGGAATCTTTCTGAAGAAAGGTTCCCCTCGTACTCCCCTTCAAAGACTTTTAAGCTAAAAACACTCCCTCAGGGTATATACCCTGAGGGAGTGTTTTTGAATTTAAAGTTTTAGGAAAGGAGTTTGAGGAAAAACCTTTTTCAAAAGGGTTTTCCTCAACAGTACACATAAACTTTTATACGGGTATTATCCCTAACCCCGATATTCTTTGCATGATTTACTGAAATTCCTTGCGTATTTTTTCTGCAAGATAGAGTGAGCCGCAGAAAATCACGATGTCATCCTTACCGACTTTTGAAAGGTCTGTAATCTGGCAGCCTGCTTTTCTGAAAATCGCCTCGATTTCAGCGCCTGCAACAGCGTTCGGATGGAAATCCGACGCACCGACAATAGCCTTGACATACGGGGCAACTATCTGTGCCGACCTTGCGATATCCTTGTTTCTCAGCATACCGACGCACAATATCGGCTTTTTCGGGAAGCGCTTTATCACATCCGCAAGTGCCTGCATGGATTCGGGGTTGTGCGCCCCGTCAATCATAAACAGCGGGTCGAGATTCATTATCTCCACTCTTGCGGGGAGAACTGCCTGTTTCAGTCCTTTTTTTGTATGCTCCGACATTATTGTAAAGCCGTGCTTTTTAACCTGCTCAAGCGCCTCAATGGTGTTGAGTGCATTGACAATCTGATGGCGACCGACCATCTTGGTGAAATATTCTTTCTTGAAATATGAGAATTTGTTTCCCCACAGACTTGTATCGTGGATTACAAGGTTGCTTATGTCGGGAATTATAAACTCCGCATTCTTTTCGGCGGCGGTTCTTCTCACGACGTCACGGGCAGGCGTCGGGCACAAGGGCGAAAGCACTACGGGACAATCTTCCTTGATAATGCCTGCTTTCTGCGCCGCAATTTCCTGTATCGTTTCCCCGAGGACATCGGTGTGGTCCATCGCAACGGATGTAATCACCGATACCATCGGCTTTTCGATTATGTTCGTGGAGTCGAGTAACCCTCCCACGCCTGCTTCAAGGCAGACGATGTCGCATTTTTCTTCAAAGAAATATTCAAACGCAATGGCGTTGGTTATTTCAAACTGCGAGTAGCCTTTTTCGTTGCCGACAGCGTCCATGACAATTTCGCATATCTGCGCAAGTCTGTCATAGGGAATGTTCTTCCCGTTTATGCGTATTCTGTCGGTGTATTCGATGATGTAGGGCGAGGTGAACTCCCCGACTTTATACCCTGCAATGCAGAGGATTTCAGAGAGGTAACGGGCAGTAGAGCCTTTTCCGTTAGTCCCTGCGATGTGTATGCATTTAAGACTTTCCTGAGGGTTTCCGAGCTTGTTCATAAGCTCCCTGAACCTTGATAAATCTTCAACGGGCGCACCTGACTTTGTAAAGCTGTTGATGAACCCCATCGCATTTTCGAATGTCACTCTCTGCCACCTCTTTTTTGTTAGCTGAGCGCCGCTATCGACTGCTCAATCTTAGCCATTTTTTCCTGTGCCTTTGCAAGCTTTGCCTTTTCAGCCTCAACCTGCTGTGCGGGAGCCTTTGCAATAAATCCTGCATTGTTGAGCTTTCCGCTTGAGAAATCTATATCCTTCTGAACGCTTGCCTTTTCCTTGTTGAGTCGTGCAAGCTCCTTTTCCTTGTCGACAAGGTCTGACAGAGGGATGAATATTCTTGCTGAGTCTGTAACGCAGGTTACTGCGTCGGGCATATCAAACTTTTCGCCGATTGTGATTTCGCTTGCGTATCCGAGACGCTTGAGGAACATCTCACCGCTTTCGAACACTGACTTTTCTGCTGTTTCAACGAAAAGATTAGCCTTCACCGACGGAGGAACATTCATCTCTGCACGGCGGTTTCTTATTGCCTTGATAGCGTCGATAATCTTTCCGAAATCAGCCTCTTCAGCCGCAAACGAGAGTTTTTCGTCGTATACAGGGAAGTCTGCGAGCATGATAGGTCCTTCGCCTTCGCAGAGTACCTGCCAGATTTCTTCTGTTATGAACGGCATGAACGGATGAAGAATCTTGAGCATACCCTTCATTACCCATACGAGAACCTTCTGCGCTGTTTCAGCAGTATCTCCGCCAGCCTGGATTCTCGGCTTTGCAAGCTCGATGTACCAGTCGCAGTAGATATCCCAGATGAAATCGTATATCTTCTGTACAGCAACGCCGATTTCAAACGCTTCAAGGTTTGCGTTTACTTCCTTTGCAAGCGTGTTGAATCTGCTGATTACCCACTTGTCCTCAATGTTGAGGTTTGCGGGAATTCCGTCAGCCACAAAGCCTTCGGGGAGATTCATCATTATAAATCTCGATGCGTTCCAGAGCTTGTTTGCGAAGCCTCTTGCAGACTTCACCTTTTCCTCCATAAAACGCATATCATTTCCGGGAGCGTTACCTGTCGCAAGCATGAAACGGAGTGCGTCGGCACCGTACTGGTCGATAACTTCCAGCGGGTCGATACCGTTGCCGAGGGACTTTGACATCTTTCTTCCCTGCGAGTCACGCACAAGACCGTGAATGAGAACTGTGCTGAACGGAGCCTTTCCTGTATGCTCGATACCCGAGAACATCATTCTGATTACCCAGAAGAAGATGATGTCGTATCCAGTAACGAGTGTCGATGTGGGATAGAAATAGTCAAGGTCTTCCGTCTTTTCGGGCCAGCCGAGTGTTGAGAACGGCCAGAGTGCCGATGAGAACCATGTGTCGAGGGTATCCTCGTCCTGACGCATCTTTGCGCCACACTTAGGACAAGTGTCAACATGTTCTTTGGATACTACCATTTCGCCGCAGGCGTCGCAGTAGTATGCGGGAATCTGATGTCCCCACCATACCTGACGGGAAATACACCAGTCACGGATGTTTTCGAGCCAGTGATAATATGTCTTGTCAAATCTTTCGGGAACGAACTTTGTTTCGCCGCTTCTTACTGCTTCGATAGCGGGCTTTGCGAGTTCTTCCATCTTCACGAACCACTGTGTCGAAACCTTGGGCTCTACCGTTGTTGAGCAACGGTAGCAGGTGCCGACATTGTGAGCGTGGTCTTCAACCTTGATGAGATATCCGCCTTCTTCGAGGTCCTTGACGATAGCCTTTCTTGCGTCGTATCTGTCCATACCTGCGTACTTCGGATAATCCGCTGTAATCTTTGCGTCGTCTGTCATTACATTGATAACTGCAAGGTTGTGACGAAGACCCACTTCAAAGTCGTTGGGGTCGTGTGCGGGAGTAATCTTAACTACGCCCGTACCGAAATCCATTTCAACATAGTCGTCTGCAACAACGGGGATTTCTCTTCCCACGAGAGGAAGAATGAGCGTCTTGCCGACCATATCCTTGTATCTTTCATCGTTGGGGTTTACCGCTACCGCCGTATCTCCGAGAAGTGTTTCGGGACGGGTTGTAGCGAGTTCAAGATAACCGCTTCCGTCCTTGAAAGGATAGCGGAGATGCCAGAAGTGACCTGCCTGGTCCTCGTAGTTTACCTCTGCGTCGGAAATTGATGTCTTACAGTGAGGACACCAGTTGATTATTCTTTCACCACGATAGATAAGTCCCTTGTTGTAAAGGTTTACGAAAACTTCCTTTACAGCCTTGTTACAGCCTTCGTCCATTGTGAAACGTTCTCTCGACCAGTCGCATGATGAGCCGAGCTTTTTGAGCTGTTCAACAATTCGTCCGCCGAACTTTTCCTTCCATGCCCACGCACGCTCCATAAAAGCCTCTCTGCCGATGCCTTCTTTGGTGAGGCCTTCTTCAGCCATTGCGGCAACAATCTTTGCCTCTGTTGCAATAGCTGCGTGGTCTGTTCCCGGAAGCCAGAGTGCCGAATATCCCGACATTCTCTTGTAACGGATGAGAATATCCTGAAGAGTTTCGTCGAGTGCGTGGCCCATGTGAAGCTGTCCTGTTATATTTGGGGGCGGAATTACGATAGTATACGGCTTTTTGGTCTTGTCGACCTCTGCCCTGAAGTACCCTCCGTCCGTCCAGTATTTATAAATCTTGTCCTCTACGTCATTTGGTTCGTAGAGCTTTGGAAGTTCTCTTTTCATTGAACATATCTCCTTACTTGATAAAATTCCAACCTATATTATCTCATATTTTTCGGGCATTGTCAACATTATTCGCCCACACGGCTTACACCACGTCCTCTTATACTTTCAAGGAACTGCTGTCTGTTCTGTGTAAACTGTGCCGCAACGCCTTCGTTATAACCGACATAACCGTCCGTCATTCTTCTTGCAATGGTATCGATAAGCTCGTGCGCCTTTTCTTCACTTGCACCCGTCATAATCTGCATTAACTTTCCGTTTGCGTCGGCAATCTTCGCACCGTATTCAATGGTCTTGCCCGTCTTGATTATTCCGTACAATGTGTGCTGTGTGGTGTGGGTGTACTTGAATATCCACACAATTTCGTTCACACGCATGATGTCGCTGCCCGCTATTGTAAGGTAACGGTTTCCGAGGAGTGCCCCTCCGCCGATTTTCTCCGCGCTTGAAATATCAGCATCGACATCATCAAAGTCGTAACCTTCTCTTCTGAGCTTTTTCCTGAACGACGGGAAGTATGTAAATGCCATAATAACCGAAAGGATAAAGGCTATAATTCCGATAGCCGAAATAATGATAACATACGCCTTGTCGCCGTCGTCGTACCAGTTGTATGTCGGTGTATAGCAGTAAAGATAAGGCTCAATGTACGGGGTTATGTCCGTTACGCCCTCGTCAAACCAGTATTCCTCGTAGCCTTCAAAGAAATGGAGGAATGACTGCATTTCGCCTTCCGTGAGATGATACAGTCCGCCTCGTGAGTTTCTGCCGTCCCAGTCGGGCATAGGGCCATCCGTGTACCATGTTGCCTCGTAGATTTCTTCAAACATCGGAACAAACTCGTTTGCGACATACACAGCCATATAGTTCTTCTCCTTTACGGGAACAAAATAGTACACCCCGTAGCTGTCGTTCGCAAAATAATCCATTACATAGTACATATCGAGCTTTACAAGGTCATCGGCGTAGAAATATTCTCCGTCAACGACCATTTTCTCTGCTTTTTCAACGCTCATAGTTTCGTAATCGGGTGCGAAAATATATCCTCGTATATCGTCATCCGATAAAAATGCCGCAGCCAGAAATCCTGCGCACACCAGCACTCCTATAAGCACCGTCAATAACGATTTTTTAATCAATGCATTTTTCATTTTACTTACCCCTCCGCTATAAATCTCCATTTTTTATTTCTGTATTCTTCGGTAGCGTAGTCTATGCCGACACGCTTGTCCGTTTTTATCTTCGGACGGTATCCGTCGTCCTCAATGCAGATTTCCTCATTGCCGACGATACTCACATCGTTGAACGCCTTGTCCACGCCGAGTTTTTTTGTCAGCTTTGCAGGGCCGTTGTATTCCACGCCTGCCCGTATAAGCACCGCCTGCGGATTATCCTTTCCGCCCGTGACTATGTTCATCAGCCAGTGCATTCCGTAACAGAGATAGACATATACAGTGCCGCTGTCGTGATACATAACCTCCGTGCGTTGAGTACGCCCCTTGCTTGCGTGGCAGGCGGTATCCTCCTCGCCACGATACGCCTCCGTCTCGGCGATACGCTCACGCACCTCGCCGTTTTCCGTGCGACGCACAAGTATCTTCCCCACAAGGTCGGGAGCAACCTCCAGCACATCACGGTCAAAAAAATCATACCCTAATATCATTTCTTCAGCCTTTCCGCCAGCTCCCCGTCGGGAGTGACATAAAGTGTCCTGTTGTTCGTGAAGATTACCATCCCCGGCTTTGAGCCTGACGGCTTTTTGACATATCTGACCTCGACATAATCGACAGGTACCTGCGCCGAGGTTTTCGCCTTGCTGTGATATGCCGCAAGCACCGCAGCCTCCCGTATAGTTTCGTCGGGAGGGATTGTTCCGCCTGTAAAAATAATCACATGCGACCCGGGAATATCCTTCGTGTGCAGCCATATATCCGTCTTGTCTGCGGTTTTCAGAGTTAAAGTATCATTCTGTCGGTTGTTTCTTCCGACAAGAATACGATAGCCGTCACTCGATGTAAATTCAAGTGGCGGAAGTGATTTTCCCGACTTCTGCTTTGCACCTCTGCGACGGATATACCCCTGCTCCGTAAGCTCCTCACGGAGTTCAAGGATTTCCGCCTCCGTCACGGAGCGTGTAAGCGCATCGAAAACGCTGTCGATGTAGACAAGCTCCTGCTCGCCCTTGCTGATAAGGTCGGAGAGCATCTTTTCCGCCGTGACAGCCTTGCGGTATTCGGCGTAATATTTCTGCGCATTCTGCGACGGAGAAAGCCTCGTGTCCATCTTTATCTTCACGGGTTTGTTGTCGTCGTAGTAGTTTTCAAGCTCGATATTCTCAACGCCCTTTTCTATGCGGTATATGTTCGCATTGATAAGGTCGCCCTTCATCTTCAGCTCGTCTTTTTTTGCACATTCCATAAGCTCGCTTTTCTGTATTGCGAGTTTTCTTGAAATTCTCTCCGAGGTATTGGCAAGGAGCTTGAGCATATCCGCCGAGCGCTGTTTCATACGGCTGAAATTATCCCTCTCGGAATAGAAGTAGTCGAGAGTTTCACCTGCAGTTTCAAAGTGCCTTACGGTCATAAGCTCACCGTACTGTTTTATGTCGGCAAAGCTGAAATCCTTGAGGGCATTATCCTTGTCGATAAGCACGGTGAAATCATTTTTCCCGCCGAGCATTTTTTCTCTGACCGTGAAGATATATTCCACAAGTCTGTCGAAAATCCCGTCGGTCATATCGTCACGCAGAATATCTCCGTCGTGGCAGTTGTATACGCACTCCCTCGCAAAGAGAGGCGCTATTCCTTCGAAAGTTCTCACAAGACATTTTGCAAGGTCGTCGTTGCGCACGGAATAGAGCTTCTCACGGATTTCCTCTTTCGTCGCCGTGAGGATTGATATTCTGTCGTCACGCTGTGGATATTCGTACCGTATTCCCGGAAGTATAAGTCTTTCCCTTGACATTTCGGCATCGACACGCTTTATCGAGTCGATTACTCTCCCCTCGGAATTCATGAGGATAATGTTGGAATAACGCCCCATTATCTCCACCGCAAGCGTGAGTGTAACCATATCGCCGATTTCGTTCATCGCCTCAAAATCAAAGTAAAGTATTCTTTCAAGTCCGTCCTGCCGTATACCAAGCAACTTTGCACTTCCGAGGTGTTTGCGCATAAGCATGCAGAACATCGGCGGAACCTTCGGGTTTTCGACCGTTGCCGTCGTCAGATGAACCCTTGCCGTGTTCGCCGACGCCGACATAATCACCTTTTTATTTCCGCCTGATGCACGGATTGTTATTATCAGCTCCTCCCTGGAGGGCTGTGCAATCTTGTCGACACGTCCGCCGATGAGCTGTGAAAGTTCGTTTTTTATAGCGTACAGAAACGCTCCGTCAATCGCCATATTTCCTCCGTATATAGTCTGCGGATGTTATACTTCGTAACAGCAGGGGTCTGTGCCCTTTCGGGACGCTACGAATTCAACGCCCTGTATCTTTTCCGCAAGTCTGTTTTTAAGATAGTTCACCATTATTACTTCGGTGTGGTAATGTCCGCAGTCGAAAAGTGAAATCCCGTTGTTCACCGCAGAAATCCACTGGTCGTGCTTTACATCACCGCAGATGTACGCATCCGCACCCTTTGCTATTGCCATACGGGTGAGCGACCCTCCCCCGCCCGAGCAGAACGCCATACGCTTTATCTTCTTTCTGCCCTTGCAGTATTTTACCACCGTACAGCCGAAGATTTCTTTCAGCGTCTTTGCCATCTCTTCGGGAGTTATATCCTTGTCCACCGTAACGATTTTTCCGTAACCCACTCTGTCGTTTATACGCTCGAAAATCTCCGCATCGTCGCAGAGAGAAAACGGCTCACGGAGCATATCGAGGATAATATCATTTATCCCTCCGACAGCGACATCAAGCGTTGTATGCGAACATATTGCGCCTATTTTGTTATACGCAAGGTTATATATAGGAGTTTGTATACCAATCGTATTAAATTCCTCGTACCTGAAATTGAATACAGGGTGATGCGAAATAATCAGCTCCGCCCCGATTTCACGGGCTTCGTCTATAACATCGTTGGTTATGTCAAGTGCAATGAGTGCTTTCGTCACCGTATCCTCACGGTTTCCCACAAGAAGACCCGAGTTGTCGCCTCTGTCCATATCACAGAAGGGAGCGATTTCGTTCATTGCGTCGTAAATTCCACCTATTGTCATTTTTCGTTACCTCCGATAATTTTCACAAGCTCTGCCTTTATCTCCTCCAGCTGTGCCGTTTCGGGTTTCCCTTCCGAGCGACAGCCGTCAAGCTCTTTCCCGAGGCGTGTAAGAACCTTCTCGCCGTAAGCTGCCGCATCGTCGTTGTCGAACACAAGCGCCCCGAAGTATTCCTCACGCACGGAGATTCCCTCACGCACCTCGCCCGTGTAGAGCGCAAGCATCACCGTGTAGGCACGCTTTCCGTCACGGACAGCCTTTTCCTCTGAGATAGAAAATCCACTGCGATAAAGCTCCCTGCGGAGTTCTTTTTCCTTCGTCATCGGCTGGAGTATCAGCCGCACACGGTTTTCCTTCAGCCACGGCGCCTCCGAAATAATGCGGGCGATAAGTTCTCCGCCCATTCCTGCCATAATGACATCCGTTATCCCGTCGGGAGTGATATTTTTCAGTCCGTCGGATTTTACAACCTCCGCCCTGTCGGAAAGACCTTTTTTCTCTATCGTCTGTCGTGCGGCGTCAAGAGGGCCGTCGGCAATATCCGAAGCTATGACCTTTGTACACCTGCCCGCAAGTAAAAGCTCCGCCGCAAGATATGCGTGGTCGGTGCCGACATCACAGGCTATTCCCCCGTCGGAAACAAGCGACATACATACGCCCAGTCTTTTATCCAGCATAACGCATTACCTTTCTATGTACCGCAAAACCGCCGCCAAAAGCCAATGGCGGCGGAATTTGTCCTAGTTGTTGTTCATAAAGTCGTTGAGCTTTTTCACAAGCTCATCAGCGCTGACGCCGTGCACCTCGCAAGCCTGTCCGATTGTTTCTCCTCTTGCTGAGGGGCAACCGAGGCAGTGCATTCCCATCTCAAGAAAGAAAGGTGCAGTGTCCATATTCATATCGAGAATATCGCCGATTATTGTGTCTTTTGTTATCTGTGCCATTTGTTTTTCCTCCGATTCAAATATATATTTTATTTTACCACATTTTCCGCCGTTTAGCAAGGAATTTTATTGACATTGTTATTTCCGTACGCTATTATAATTAATAGGAATAAATCCGTGATTTCACAGGAGGGTAGCTATGGGAAACAATGCGATTTATAAAGGCTTTTCACTCTATTCCGCAATCAACATCCTCTATCTTATGATACTGCTTTTCATATCACTCTTTGCGAATATATACCCCGATATGCTTTTCCCGAAAGCGCTTTCGTTTCTGCCCGCTTCGCTGATTATATATCTGCTTGCACAGCTGACATATTGTCACATTGTATACCACTCCATATACCTGTTTGTATGCCTGAAAAAATTCATACACGAAAAATCCCTGCCGAAAGCCCTGCTCACCCTGCTGATTTCACTTTCGGGAATTTTTCTCAACCTTTACTGGATACCTAACGGCAAGCCGTTTCTTGTCAACTGAAATTATAAAAACGGGGGATTTCAATGAAAAAAATAATCTGCATTTTTCTTTCGCTGACGCTTATGCTCTGCTGTATGCCGACAACCTACGCATATGATCCGAGAACGCTCAAAATCGACGGCAAGGACATCCTTGCAGGTGAAACGGTTGATGGCGTTACATTTTCCGAAAATGTCCTCACCCTTGATAATGTGACCGTTTCCTCCGACGAGCGTTACGGGATATACATAAAGGGCTTTGACGAGCTTACGATAAACCTTGTCGGAAGGAACAACATTCACACAACGGGAGAGTTTGATATATTTATCCACGAAAATCACCTCACCTTTGCAGGCGACGGAAAGCTCTACACCTCACGCATTGATGTCACGAATTCGGCGATAAACCTCACCGATGATGTTGAGCTGAATGTCTTTCCCGAAAAGGACGATGACGGCGTGTGCGGAATATACTACAACGACGATTCTTCTTGTTACGGGGCGCTTCATCTTTTCGACAATGCAAAAATAATAACCTCTCATCTGATTTATGTGTATTATGAGCTTGCGCTTTCAGGCAACTCTTCCATCGAATACGACAACCTCGATGTTGACCACTATCTTCCCGAAAGGAACATATTCCCCGGTATAGTCACCGCACGAAACATAGTAATGTCGGGCAACTCAAAAATGAACATAAAGTCCACTAATGACTGCGTTTCCGTGAAAGGACATTTTGCCATCACCGACAACGCAACGCTTGACGCATACAGCCTCAGCGGTGCAGGAATATGCGCAGGTTATTCGGCTTCGGGTATGTCCTACCGCATATTCGGCTCGGATTTTTCCGCATCGGGCAATGCCGTTGTCAATGCAGACGGTCACAAAGCGGGAATTTTCCTGACAGGGAGCAAGAATGCAGGCAATTTCAGCCTGAAAGATAAAGCCTCCGTCACCGCAACGGGACGCTCGGGCAACGCCTCGGGGCTGATTGCAAACAAGGTGACGATTTCGGGCGGGGAGCTTAATCTCATCCACGAACACAGGTCGCCACTGAAAATCTACTCTGCCGATGAACCTTCGCTCATCATCGACGGAATTGTTACCGAAATTTCTCACGAGAACTACGGCTTTCAGAAATTGACCTCGTCGAATTCGTACTACACAATGGTAGACATCACAGAAAACGGCCGTGACTGGATACGTGATTTTCACATCTCGGTAGCGTCGTCGCTTGCGGCAGGCGAGGGCGTTTCCGTCACCGAAACCGAACTGAAATAATACAAAAATTAAGGGTACCGAGTAATAAACTCGATACCCTTGATTTGTCTGTTAAGATTGCCAAAGGCTTACCCTTAGCCTTCTTCCTTCATCTTTGCGAAGCATTCGCTGCAGTATACAGGTCTGTCTTCACGGGGTCTGAAAGGAACCTTAGCTTCCTTGCCGCAGTTAGCGCATGTAGCTGTGAACATTTCTCTTTCGCCTCTAGCGCTGTTCTTTCTTGCGTCACGGCAGCTCTTGCATCTCTGGGGTTCGTTTACAAAGCCCTTTTCAGCATAGAATTCCTGTTCGCCTGCTGTGAATACAAATTCGTTGCCGCATTCTTTACAGATGAGTGTCTTGTCTTCGTACATTTGATTTCCCTCGCTTAAAAATATTTTTTTGCCTCAGACGGACTTGCACCGACACCTTTGATGTAAAAAAACAACAACGCTCTGGAATTAAGCTATTAGGCCATATATATAAACGGCTTTCACCGTTTATGTCTTGTTGAAAAGTCTGCCTGCAACAAACGCTTCCTTCAGCTTTTTTCTTGAACGCTGAAGTGCATTGTCCACTGATTTTACAGACACTCCCGTTTTTCTGGAGATTTCTTCGTAATTCTCTCCCCTGAGGAAAAGTCGGAATATTGTGCTTTCCATTCTGGAAAGCTGTCCCATTATCGCATTTTCTATCTCCGTGGAATTTTCCTTGTCGAAGAAAAGCGTTTCGGGAGTATTATCGTCAGGCTCATCATCAAATTCATCAGCAGTCGGAATATCCACACGGCTGTGCTTTCTGATTGCGGTTTTCATCTTGTTTTCAATGCATCTCGTTGCATAGGTGGAAAACGACGCACCCTTGCCGTTGCGGTATGTGCGTATAGCATTGAGAAGTCCGAGAAACCCCTCCTGCACCAGGTCGTCGGAGTCTGCCCCGCCCCTTGACGAAAGATATTTTGCCTTTGCGGTGACTATTCCTGCGTACTTTTTTATGAGTATATATCCTGTCGTGTCGTCGTTGCGATATGACTCAATCAGTTCCTCATCTGTCAAGGATGATTTTTCATCATTTTCAAAACGAAAAGACATAATACACCTCGTAAACACGCAAAATATCACACATTCATCATATCAGCAGGCAAAAGAATTGTCAAGTATTTCAAGAAAAGTTCTAGTGAACTCACAAAAAAATGTTCATTTATTAGTCAAAATATCCTAAAAAAATAAACAATTTCATAAAAAAGGTTTCTGTATCAGCAACCTGATACAGAAACCCGGTAATAGCTATTTGCAATATTCTTTTCGTCCGTCGGAGAAAATATCTCCCCCGTTGCAGTCATTCGCAACAATCAGAGGAAAATCCTCAACGGTAAGCTTTTTTACGGATTCACAGCCGAGGTCGTCAAACGCAACAACCTCACAGCTTTTGATGCAGTCCGCCGCCAGAGCACCTGCGCCGCCTATCGCACAAAGATAAACCGCTTTGTTGCGTACAACGGCGTCACAGACCTCAGATGAGCGTTCGCCCTTGCCTATCATCGCAACAAGCCCCATATCGAGCAATTTCGGTGCAAACTTATCCATACGCCCCGATGTCGTAGGCCCACAGGAGCCTATCGGTCGTCCTTCGGGTGCAGGAGTCGGCCCTGCGTAATAAATCACGCTGTCCTTTATGTCTATCGGGAGTTCCTTTCCATCGTCGATGAGGGCGAAGAAACGCTTGTGTGCGGCATCCCTTGCGGTATAAACCGTTCCGCTGAGCGTCACCTTGTCACCGATTTTCAGCTTCGGTGCATACTCCCTGAGCTGTGTCACATTAAGCTTGTATGTATTCGCCAAATTATTCAGCGTCCTTCTTAGCCTCAGCCTCTACTGCGTTGAGAAGATCTCCGAGATCGCCGAAGTCGAGCTTAGGTGTGGGCTTTTCGTGCTTTTCTTCCTTTATGTCAGCTGCCTTGGGAGCTGCTGCAGGCTTAGCTGTTGTGGGAGCTGCTGCGATGTTGGGAGCGTCAAAGCTTCTCTGAGCGTCGCCGATAAGTCCCTTAGCCTTTTCGAGAACAGCAGTGCTGTCCTTGTTGAAGTCTGCGAGTGTTGTGCCGAGAGTTGTGATGCTTACCATAAGGTTGTTGATGTCATCACGGATAGCTGCCTTTGTTTCAGCGTTCTTAGCCTTGATTGCAGAGCTTTCGTTTTCAGCGTCTGCGATAATCTTTGCAGCCTGCTGGTTAGCGTCGTTGATTACAGAATCAGCGAGGCTCTTAGCGTCAGCATCCATCTTCTTTGCACTTTCCTTAGCCTGTGCAACGATAGCGCTTGCAGACTTCTGAGCTTCAACGAATACATTTGCGATGTCTGTTGTGCTAGCTTCCATTGAGCCTGCATTTCTGAGCTTGTCTTCGAGTTCGTCAACCTGAGCCTTGAGCTTTTCGATTTCTTCGTCCTTAGCCTTGATTGTAGCCTCGTGGTCCTGAATTGTAAGTGTAAGAGTATTTACCTTTGAGTTGAGCTCTCCTGCCTTTGCTCTTTCCTTTGAAAGCATTTCGTCGAGGTCAGCATTTACTGCTCCACCGCCGCCGTTAGCTCTTGCTTCTTCGAGTTCGCCTTCAAGAGTGTAAATCTTTGTGTTGAGGCTGTCGACATAAGCAAGTACGTCCTTCTTATCGAATCCGCCGAAGTTTACCGTCTTCAAAAATCCTGTATTTTCCATTTGATGTACCTCCTACAAAATATCTTTTATAGTAATATATTATTTAATATGTATATCCCGATATTATAAGACATTTTTTGCCTCGGGTAATATCGCTTTAATCATTATATCACAAAAAATTCAAGATTTCAAGCTAAAACCAAATAGAGCGCAGAGAAATTCCACGCTCTAAATTGTGTATTTTGTTTAAAATTTCAATATTACTTGTTATCGAGAATATTGAAGATATCGCCGAAATCATCGCCGAAAAGGTCGCCCTTGACATTTCCTGTGCTGTCGATGATGGGGTTGTCAATCTTTGTAACTCCCGCAGGGGCGTCAAATCCGGCAGCAATAACAGTAACGAGCATTTCGTCCTGAAGTTCCTCCTTGAAGGATGTACCGAAGATGATTTCTACGCCGTCAGCAGCAGCATCGGAGATGAGCTTTGTAGCTGTATCGACATCTGATGCGAGAACATCCTCTGACATAACGATGTTGATGAGGAGCTTTGTCGCACCACTGATTGAAGTTTCGAGCAGGGGGCTGGTGATAACCTTGTTTGCAGCCTCGACAGCCTTGTCCTTGCCTGTACCGTGACCGATAGCCATATGTGCATATCCTGCATCCTTCATGATTGAAGATACGTCAGCGAAGTCAAGGTTGATAAAGCCGTCCTCTGTGATAAGGTCAGAGATGCTCTTTACACCTGTTTTAAGAATATCGTCTGCAAGTGCAAAGCTTTCCTTCATTGTAAGGGGCTTTTCGTTGCCTACGAGAAGTCTTTCGTTAGGGATAACAACGAGAGAGTCAACATGCTTCTTGAGTTCTTCAATTCCCTCTTCAGCCTGCTTCATTTTCTGTTCTCTCTCAAAAAGGAAGGGCTTCGTAACAACCGCAACCGTAAGAATTTCCATTTCCTTTGCAATCTGTGCAACGACAGGTGCGGCACCTGTACCTGTTCCGCCGCCCATACCTGCTGTGATAAAGACCATATTTGCGCCCTTGATTGCAGCTGCGATTTCTTCCTTGTTTTCTTCTGCGGAGCGTGCGCCGATTTCAGGCTTGTTTCCTGCGCCACGGCCCTTTGTGAGCTTTGCTCCTATCTGAATCTTTGCTGTTGCCCTTGAATTTCTGAGGGCCATTGCGTCGGTATTTACCGCCACGAATTCAATATCTTTAATTCCTGATGTTGCCATACAGTTGAGGGCGTTACCGCCGCCGCCTCCGACACCCACTACTTTTATATTAACAACGGGGTCGAGTACTTCGCTGTCAAGTGTAAATCCAGGCATTTCAACTTCCTCCCAAGTATATAAAACTATTGCATACTTACTACATTTACAATAATGATAACACATTTTTTTAATTATAGCAAGTTTTTTTTGAATTTTTTTTAACAAAAATATTGCCCTCAGGCACTTATTATTTGAAAAAAATGTGCTTTTTCAGCCTATTCCGACACTACGATGCCGACAGGCGGAAGATTTTCCGTTGCGGCAGTTGTAGTTGTTTCGGCAGTTTCCGACGCCACAGATGAACCTGCAAGGGTTTCTTCGGTTATAACCGAGCCGTTTTCGTCGGTGACAACGGGCATTTCCGTCGTTATAGCCGTGTATGCTCCGCTTTCGTACTTTTCAAGGTCGGATTTTTCAACGAACGACGCCTCGTTGGAGTTTGCGCCTCTCATAAAAAGCGTACCCTCCTTGTTTTCGCTGATGTTTTTTGTCACCAGCATATACGAATATTCCAGCTTGTAGGAAAGGTCATTCTGACTTCCGAGTTCGATAGTTATTCTGTTGTCGTAGACAAGTACGATATTGTATCTGTCCGAAATATCTATGAGCGTTATATCCTCGTATGTGCCGAGGCGCACCATTTCGTCACGGAGTGTTTTGAGCAGTTTATCCTTTTCGTTGTCCGAGCAGACAAAAGCCGTTCCCGGCTCGGTAGTTTCGCTCTCACACCCTCTGATTACAGGGAGGTCAACCGTTGCAAACTGCGAATAGTTGAGGATTTTCCCCGTTCTGCTTATAAGAAGATAGCCCGAGTTACATTCCACCGCACCGTAATTTATCGACGGTGTTACCTCAATCTCAACCTTTTCGGGAAGAACACGCTTTACATTTACCGTGTCAATGTAGACAAGCTCCCTCATTATATCGTCTTCCGCCTTCGATGCGTCCATGCGGATAAGATTATCGCCCGTCTTTATCTTACTTGCGGTAATAATCTGGTCGTCACCATACACGCTGTCGCCGACAACTTCAATTTCAGTCACATTGAAAAGCACCGTCAGCGACAGAATTATTCCGACTATAACAACAAGAACAATCACCATCGCATAATAGAGCGAAAGGTTTTTCCTGCGGCGTTTGCGCCTTCTGTTCGGTTCTGCGTCATGACGCTCCTTTACGACATCCCTCATAATTTACTCCTTTTATATTCTCGACACCTTCCCTCCCAATGAAGAAAGTGCCCGTTCAATCTCATCATATCCTCTGTCGATGTGGGCAATATCCGTGACGGTTGTTGTTCCCTCTGCGGCAAGCCCTGCAATCACCAGTGCCGCACCGCCACGAAGGTCTGTCGCCGATACCGTCGTACCGAAGAGCTTGCTCACTCCCCCGACGATAGCCGCCTTGCCCTCGACCTTTATATCCGCACCCATTCTGACAAGCTGCGGAACGTGTTTGTATCTGCTTTCAAATATATTTTCCGAAATCACGCTCGTACCCTCCGCCCGACAAAGCACCGCCATCAGTATAGCCTGTGCGTCAGTCGGAAATCCGGGGTGCGGAAGTGTGATTATTTTTTTCACCCGTTTTATTTTTTTCGGTGCCTTTATGTACACGCTGTCAGGAGAAATATAGGTATAGCACCCCATCTCCTCAAACGGCGGCATAACGCTTTCGATATCCTCCGCCCGTATGTCCGTCAGGGTGACTTCTCCGCCCGTAATCGCCGCCGCAGAAAGATAAGTCGCCGCAACTATCCTATCGGGCATTATCCTGTGTTCGCAGGCGTGGAGCTTCTTCACCCCGTGTATCACAACGGTACTTTCACCCGCACCCGAAATATCGGCGCCGCATTTATTGAGAAATTCCGCAACATCCCGTATTTCAGGTTCTCTTGCCGCATTCCGTATAACCGTTTCGCCCTTTGCAAGCGTTGCCGCAAGGATGATATTCTCTGTTGCACCGACCGATGGAAACGGAAGTGTCAGCTTTGCACCGTGAAGCTCCTTGCTGACCTGACAGCGTAACATACCGAACTCCTCGGAAATGCTGACGCCCATGCGTCGCAGAGCCGCAAGATGTATATCTATCGGGCGTGCGCCAAGCTCGCACCCACCGGGAAAGGAAAGCGAACATTCCCCTGTTTTGCCGAGTATCGCCCCGAGAAAAATTATCGACGAGCGCATTTCGCTCATCAGCGTATCGGGAATGTGCGGATTTTTTATTCCGTCGTTTTCAACCGTTGCCGTATTATCGGAAAAACCGCACCTGCATCCGAGGTGCGTGAGTATTCTCTCGGCGGAAAAAACATCCGTCAGTGCAGGACAGTTCGTAAGGACGGTTTTTCCGTCGCACAATACCGTCGCCGCAAGTATCGGCAGGGCGCTGTTCTTCGCCCCCTGAACCTTTATCTCTCCCGAAAGACGATTTTTCCCCTCAACAACTATGCTCTGCATAAAATCCCACCGTTCAATATATGTTTCTATATTTTATGTGGGATTTTGTTTTGTGTCACTGAAATCAGTTCAGTTTCGTGCAGTTTCTTTTAAGTGTTGCGTAAATTCTGTCGTTTGTGTCGGAAATTGCGAGTTTTTTAGCGTTTTCCGCCATATCGGCGAGCTTTGCGGGGTTGCTTATAAGCTCATCGACTTTATCTATTACCGTGTCCGATGTGAGATTTTTCTGTTCGTACACAACCGCCGCACCTGCATTTGCAAGCACCATTGCGTTGTGGTACTGATGATTTCCCGCAACTATCGGCGACGGAATAAGTATCGACGCACGGCCGACCTCTTCAATTTCGGAGAGGGTATTCGCACCGCTTCGGCAGATTACAATGTCAGCCGCCGCAAGACACGCCGCCATATTGTCGATGTATTCGTTTATCTTCAGTCGCTTGCTGCCAAGGTCTACATTCTTTGCAATAAGCGACGGCACGAAGGTTTCCCTGCCCATTCCGCCGTAGCCGTGAATGTGGTTGATTTCCTTCTTTCCGCTGTGCCATGCAATAAGGTCGGAAACGACCTCGTTTATCTTTCCCGCACCAAGACTTCCGCCGAAGGAAAGGATACAGGGAGCATCGTCAAGACCAAGCTCACGGCGTGCCTCCTCCTTTGTCTTGTGTGCAATCGCCGAACGCACGGGAAGTCCCGTAACAACATAGGTTGCGTCTTTTTCGAGATACTCCTTTGCCTCCTCAACGGTGAGCATAACCTCGTTCACCTTTTTGGAGAGGAGCTTTGTCGTCACTCCCGGAAAAGCGTTCTGTTCGTGTATAACGGTAGGGATTTTCATTTCCGCCGCCTTGAGTACAATCGGGCCGCTGACATATCCGCCCGTACCGATTACTATATCGGGCTGAAAATCCTTTATGATTTTTCTTGCTCTTGCGCCTGCGGTTGTAAGATACGCCGCCGCCTGAATGTTTCTTCCTATATTCTTTACGCTGATTTTACGCTGAAAACCCTTGACCTTTATTGTCGTGAAGTTATACCCCGCCTTTGCAACGAGCTTTTCCTCCATACTTCCGGGGGTGCCTGCAAAAAGAAATTCGGCGGAGGGATTTTTGGCCTTTATTATCTCCGCAATGGCAAGCGCAGGATTGAGATGTCCTGCCGTGCCTCCTCCCGCAAGCAATACCTTCACCATAATATTTATCCTCCTGTTATGTTTCAATAGTACATTGTCTTGATATATTCAGTATAACGCCCATTTCAGCAAGCTGCATGAGAAGCGCACTTCCGCCGTAGCTGAAGAAGGGGAGTGATATTCCCGTGTTGGGAACTGCATTTGTCGATACCGCAATATTGAAAAGTGCCTGTATTCCTATCTGGAATGTAAAGCCTACAACAAGCATCATTCCGAACTTGTCGGGTGCTTTTGAGGCAATATAGAACCCTCTGAAAATAAGCGAGATGAAAAGCAGGATTACCAGCATACCGCCGACAAAACCAAGCTCCTCGCAGATAACAGAGAAGATAAAGTCATTGTGCGATTCGGGGAGATAGAGATATTTCTGTCTTGAGTTTCCGATGCCGAGACCGAAAATCCCTCCCGACCCGATAGCAATGAGCGACTGCTGTGTCTGCCATGTGTCGATAGGCGAGTTGAACGGGTCAAGCCACGCCTGTATTCTGTTGGTGAAGGTCGACCCTCCGCCATCGGAGAAGAACATACTGTAATAGATATATCCCGCAACAACCGTCAATCCGCCGAGACCTATGAGCAGCATATGCTTGAAGCTCGCACCGCCGACGAACATCATCACTATTCCGATACAGCAGATAAGGATTATACAGGAATAATGCGGCTGAAGAACAAGCAGTCCGCAGACGGGTACAAGAATTATACCGAACGGCAAAATCCCGTACTTGAACTGGTTCATACGCTTGTAATTCACAGAAATAATATATGCAAAAAGAATGATTATTGCCGCTTTCATTACCTCGGACGGCTGGAAGTTTATCGGGCCTATGCTGAGACCTCTCCTGATGTTCGTGCCGCCGTAGGTTGTTCCGATAAAGGGAACGAGCAGAAGTGTGAAGAGCGATACACCGAAAAGCCCGTATGCTATCCACGAATTTTTAAGGACGTGATAATCTATCCTTGAAATGATGAGCATTATCACCGTTCCGCCTATGCCATAGACAAGCTGTCTGCGGAAATATGAAAATCCGTCGCCCGTTTCATTTATCGCAATGGCATAGCTGGCAGAAAACATCATTACAATACCGAGAACAAGCATAAGCATAACGATAACAAAGAAGGTCAGGTCCATAACGCCTGCTTTTCTTTTTTCGCCTGATTTTTCCTCGGATTTTTTTGTACGCATTCTGCCACCCGATATTGCAGACGGCTTGCCCGAAGTTGCCATAGTTACCCTCCAAAAAACTAACTGAGACCTATTACTCCCACTGTGTTTACAACTATTGCAATCGCACCTATTCCCGCAGCGGCGGCAACAAGTGAAAATACAATGACTATCTTATATTCTCCCCAGCCGCTCATCTCAAAATGATGATGAATGGGGGACATCTTGAAAATTCTCTTTTTTGTCAGCTTGTAGCTTGTCACCTGGAGCACTACCGAAAGTCCCTCAAGAACATACACAAGTGCCACAATCACAAGCACGATATGAAGACGGAGTGCCATTCCCACAGTGACAACCGCACCGCCGAGATACATAGAGCCTGTATCGCCCATAAACACCTTTGCGGGATGAAGGTTCCAGATGAGGAAGCCTACGCACGCACCCGCAACAGCTATTGAAAATACCGACTGGTCATAGCTTGCAAGAAAAGACGAAATCACCGTCATACACACCATCGAAACAGCGGTAACCGAACCACAAAGACCGTCTATTCCGTCGGTGAGGTTTACCGTATTTACGATATAGGTGATGAAAAGTATCATTATGGGATAGTAGAATATCCCGAGGTCTAATGTGAAGAAATAGAAATTTATCGTTGTTGCCGTATCCCCGAGAAGATAAAGTGCCGCAAGATAAAGTGCTGACACAATGAACTGGAATATCAGTTTCTGCTTTGAGTTGAGTCCGAGGTTCTGTTTCTTTACAGCCTTGATATAATCGTCGGCAAAGCCTATCGCACAGAAAAGGAGAGTCGCCGCTATTCCCGCAAGCAATCTCCAGAGAGGAGTGTAGTTCCCTCCATCTGCCGAAACGGAATTCATATTTATATTAAGATAGATAAGCGACACACCTACCGCAGTGGCAACAAGCGAGCCGATGATGAACATAAATCCGCCCATTATCGGGGTGCCCTGCTTTGACTTGTGCCATGTGGGGCCGACTTCCTTTATGGTCTGACCGAAATTCAGCTTCCTGAGGAACGGCAGGAGAAAATATCCCGCGACCGCAGAAACGCAGAAAGCAAGCACAACAACAATAAGATTAATCCAGTACGGCATTTTAAACCCTCATTTTCTATTTATATAATTCCTCTATGATTTCCTCGAGCTTCATTCCACGACTGCCCTTGAACAGAACAATGTCGTCTTCCTGAAGTGTTTTTCTGAGGTATTCAATCAGCATCAGCTTGTCGGAGGTACAGCCTGAATGAAGTCCGAGTTCATCAGCCTTTGACGCAATGTATTTTGCGTCCTTTCCGTAGCATATCAGTTTGTCGATGTTCATTTTTACAACAAACTCTCCGACGCTTTCGTGAAGTTTTTTCGACATCTCTCCAAGCTCGAGCATATCCGCAAGTACGGCAACTCTTCTGCCCTGCTTTTTTGGCTTCATCTGCGAAAGAACGTTGAGTGCCGCCTTCATACTTGCAGGGGAAGCGTTGTAGCAGTCTACAATAACAGTCTGCCCGTTAATGCTCTTGACATTCTGACGCATACCGCCTGTTTCGTATTCACCGAGCTTTTCTGCGATGACTTCCGGTTCTATTCCGCAGGAAACTCCAACAGCGAAAGCCGCCGCCGCATTGTACACATTGTGTATTCCGTAGCAGGAAAGTGAAACGGGATATTCCTTTCCGTCGTAAAGAATGTCGAATGACGATGTAAGCTCTCCTCTTATATTCACGGCCCTTACATCTGCCGACGGATTTTCTATTCCGTATGTAATTATCTTTCTTTCAAGTGCAACCGTTGAAAGCATTTCGTCGTCTGCATTGAGGATTATCGGCGAATCGATTGACATACCGTTGAGTATTTCCATCTTTGCCTTGAGTATACCCTCCTGCGAGCCGAGGTTTTCTATATGTGAATATCCGATATTTGTGATTACCGATACCGTGGGCTTTGCCGTACTGCTGAGGCGGTTTATCTCACCGAAATGATTCATACCCATTTCGATTACAGCCGCACCGTAGCTGTCGTCAAGCCCGAAAAGTGTTATCGGCACACCGATTTCGTTGTTGAGATTTCCTTCGTTTTTGAGCGTCTTGTACTTTGCGGAGAGTGCGAGAGCAATCATCTCCTTACTTGTAGTCTTTCCGACGCTTCCCGTAACCCCTACAAGCACGGGAGAGAACTTTGAACGATAATACTTTGCAAGGTCAAGGAGTGCCTTGCGTGTATTCTCGACAACGATACACGGCGCATTGCCTATCTGGAATTCGGTTATTGCACATACGGCGCCGTTTTCTATCGCCTGCTTCACAAAGCTGTGGCCGTCGAAATTTGCCCCCTTGAGAGCGACAAAAACACAGCCCTTTTCGATTTTTCTGGTGTCGGTGCAGACCGAAACAACTTCCTTGTCAAATGAAATTTTCGCCCCGAGAGCCTCGGCAATTTCAATGGTTGTCATTGGCATCATATATAGGTTTCTCCTTTAGATTTTTGCTAATTCTTCGGCAACAACTTCACGCTCGTCAAAATGCAGATGCACTCTGCCTGCGATTTCCTGATAGTCCTCGTGGCCCTTTCCCGCAAGAACGATTATGTCGTTCTTTTCGGCGTTTTTAAGAGCGAAGGCTATCGCCTCACGTCTGTCTTCGATTGTGTCATACGGGACTTTTGTTCCCTCAAGTCCTGCAAGAATATCCTTTATTATCTCCGACGGAATTTCGTCCCTCGGATTGTCTGACGTTACTATCAGTCTGTCACAGTATTTTGCCGCCGCCGCAGCCATAAGCGGACGCTTTGTCCTGTCCCTGTTTCCGCCGCAGCCGAAAAGACAGATAAGCCTTCCCTTTTTGGTTTCACGGAGGCTTGACAACACATTTTCAAGTGCGTCGGGAGTATGCGCATAATCACATATCACCGTGAAGTCACGCCCCGTCGGAATAACCTCGCATCTCCCACGGACGCCGTTGTAATCCGCAAGTGCCGTTGTTATCTTTTCCATCGGTATTGCGATATTCCTGCACGCCGCAACAGCCGCAAGGGTGTTTGATACATTGAAATTTCCCGTCATTCCTGCCGTTACGGGAACTCTCTCTCCCCCGAAACAGAAATCGTAGGAAATACTGTTATCCGAAACCGATATATTGTCGGCGTAAAAATCCGCCGTGTTCTTTATTGAATAGCTGTACTTCTCGCAGTTTATCTCATCAAGAAGTCTGCGTCCGTACTCGTCGTCGATATTGACAATCGCCTTGTCGCAGAGTGAAAACAGCTTTTTCTTCGCAAGGTAATAGTTTTCCATATCCCCGTGATAATCGAGATGGTCCTGCGTGAGATTGGTGAACACTGCCACACGGAATTTCGACGGCCCTATGCGGTACTGCGAAAGCGCAAACGACGAAACCTCCATCACGACGCTGTCGCAACCCGAAAGTGACATTTCCTTGAGCAACTGCATGAATTCATACGCAGGGGGAGTGGTATTCCCCGTAGGAACAACCCTGTCGCCTATTTCGTTCTGTATCGTTCCGATAAGACCGACCCTGTGACCGCTTGCTGTGAGAATGTCCTTTATCAGCTTTGTCATTGTCGTCTTGCCGTTTGTTCCCGTGACGCCTATCAGCTTGAGCCTGCGTTCGGGGTGATTGAACCACTTTGCACAGAGATTTCCGTACTCCTTGCGGGAATTACCGACTATAATCTGTCTTTCAAGCCCTAAATCACGCTCGCAGACAACTGCCGCAGCACCCTTCTCTATTGCTTCTGCCGCAAAGGTATGCCCGTCAAAGCTGCCACCCTTCACGCATACGAAAAGTGTTCCCTTTTCTACCTTTGCGGAATTATCGGTCACACCGCTTATTTCAATTTCATCGAAGGAGGTTGAAAATCTCCCCTCCAGCAAATCTCCGAGTCGCATACCTTCACCTCATTTCTTTTTTTGTTAACCCGTCTGGTCGTGTACTGCAAACGTTACCTCGACGATAGTTCCTCTCGGCACGATACAGCCTTCTTCCCAGTTCTGCATAAGGACGGTTGCGCCCTCACGCTTTGCGGCACCCGATGTCTTTACATTCAGTCCCGCCTTGACGAGAATTTCATTTGTTTCCGACACCGTCTTGCCTATGACATTCGGCACTTCAACGAATTCTTCCTTGTAGTCGGGCTCTGTATAAAGCACGATTGTTCCGCCTCTCGGAACGGAGTTTCCTCTTATCGGGGTCTGACCGACTACCTTTTCGCCTGTACCGATTATGTGGTAATTGAGTCCGTCGCTTTCAAGACGCTGTTTTGCCATTTCAACCGAAAGTCCGTCAAGCGCCTGGACAGCTATCGGCATATTCTGATATTCCTCCTCCGTATACTGCGGAAGGTATCCGAGATACGGGAGAGCTTCGGTAAATACATCCGTTACAACAGGTGCGGCAACGATACTTCCGTAGTAATCCGCGCCTGTCGGACGGTCTACCATTACAAGCATTATGATTTCGGGGTCGTCTGCGGGAGCAAAGCCGACATACGAAGATACATAGAGGTCGTCACGCTCTTCTGCGTTGTTTTCGTCCTGCTTTTCCGATGTTCCCGACTTTCCGCCGATGCGGTAGCCCTGTATGTATGAGTTTCCTCCGCCGTTGTTGTTTACAACGCTTTCCAGGGTTTCACGCATTACCGCAGAGGTTTCCTCGCATATTACCTGTCGTCTTATGTTGGGTTCGATGTCCTTGACAACCGTTCCGTTTTCGTCAACAATCTTGTCGACAACATACGGCGTCACAAGATAACCGCCGTTTACTGCTGCGGCATACGCCGTTATCATCTGTATGGGAGTAACCTTGTTCGTCTGTCCGAATGAGCTTGATGCAAGCTCGACAGGGCCGAGGTCTTCTTCTTCGTAGTAGATTGAGGTTTTCGCCTCTCCGGGAAGGTCGATGCCCGTTTTTCCCGTAAAGCCGTAAGCCTCGTAGTATTCGCTGAAAAGATGCGGACCCAGAAGTTCACCTATCTGGATGAACGCAGGGTTGCAGGAGTGCGTCATCGACTCAGTAAAAGTCTGCGTGCCGTGGCTGTATTTCGCCCAACAGTTGAACTCAATATCCGCAATTGTTGTAGGCTGACAGTAAAAGCTTGAATTATACGGGTCTATGAGCTTTTCTTCGATTGCCGCCGAGCCTGTGATTACCTTGAATACTGAGCCGGGGAAGTAAAGCTCCGTTATCGCCTTGTTCTTCCACTGCTGTTCACGCATTGTCGCATATTCGAGGTTGTATGCGTCCTTATCGCCCGACGCTAAAAGTTCGTCGAGATAAAGCGCCTTATTTTCGTCGTAAATTTCCGCAGGGTTGTTGAGGTCAAACCCAGGCACTGTCGCCATTGCGAGTATAGCACCCGTCTTGCAGTTCATTATTATTGCGCAGGAACGGTTTTCGGGGTTATGCTCCGACACTGCCTCACGGAGTTCCTTTTCAGCGTAATACTGAAGCGTCATATCAAGCGTGAGGTAGAGTGAGTTTCCGTTCTGTGCCTCGTATGTCTTTTCGTACTTGTAGGGCATTTCCTCGCCCTGTGCGTCACGGGCGGAGATAATTCTTCCGTCAACGCCTGCAAGATAGTCGTCGTAGTACGCCTCTATACCGTAGGAGCCATCGCCGTCGCCGTTGAGAAAGCCTATTACCGACGCCGCAAGGTCGTTCTGCGGGTAGTATCTTCTCGTTGACTGCTCGGTATATATTGCCGCCGTCGAAATTTCGTTCTCAATCAGGAATTCCGTCAGCTTGTCGGCGTCGGGCTTTTCAACCCTCGTTGCGAGCTTCTGGTATCTTGCACCTGCTTCCGTCACCTGTGTTTTCTTGATGAACTCCTCTTTTTCCACGCCGAAAAGCTCGTTGAGTTTCATTGCGAGCATATTCGTCTGCTCGGAGGTATACTCCTTCTGGCGATAAACCGTCGGGTCGAGGATTATGTTGTAAACCGTCGCCGACTGTGCGAGAATCTGCCCGTTTGTATCGTAGATAGACCCTCTGTTAGCGGCGATTGATACGCTCTTGAACTGGTTGCTGTTTGCCAGTGCCTGATATTCGGCACTCTTGTTTATCGATGTGTCAAAAAGGCTTACGACGATATATGCCGCAAAAGCAAGCATGACAAGCGACACGAAAATATTCAGCCTTTTTTTCATCTGATTTGTCGGCAGACTCATCGTTAACCTCCATAAAGTCGGAAAAAACCGTTGTTTTCCCACATTCAATCAATAAAATCCCGTGCGTTCAAAAAGGAACTTTTTGGCTCCTTTAAATAGCACATATAGGGGCAAGTGTTAATTGCCCCTATAAAATAACATATTTTATCAGCCCTCAAGATATTCCAATATCTCGTAGAACTTATTTTTTATGGTGACGAAAATGTTCGATTCACTCTCGTTGATTTCCACCACATTGTCTGTGTTGAGCTGAACATACTCAATCTGCGACTTGTCCAGCTTCTGAAGTCCGAGTACATTTTCAGCGTAATCCTCAACCTTGCTTATTGATGTTCTTCCTTCAAGCTCGGTATACATACGCACATTTTCGCTGTATACTATGTCGATTTCCTTGTTCTTTGCCGCAATCTGCGCCTGAAGCGAAGTTTCCTCCGCCTTGCCGTAGAGGAATGCACACAGCATCACTCCCGCCGCTACTATATAAAGTAAAAGTTTAAGTGTTGATGCGGAATTTGCAACGCTTGCGGTTTTCTTGACATCTTTTATGACCCGTTTGGGCTCTGCTTCTGTCTTTCTTACAGCGTTTTCGTATCTTGACAAATCGTATGCCAGATTATCTCTCATCGCACCTCACCCTTTCTGTAATTCTGAGTTTTGCACTGCGGCTCCTGAGGTTTGCCTCAAATTCCTCCGCAGAGGCTTCAATCGGTTTTTTGTTTATCAGCTTCGCCTGAGGCTCCCTTCCGCATACACACTGCGGGAATTCAGGCGGACAGATACATCCTTTGCAGAATGACGCAAATCTTTGCTTTACAAGCCTGTCCTCAAGCGAATGGAATGTGATTACACACAGCCTTCCGCCGATTTTAAGTGCGTCAAACGCTTTGTCGAGTCCCGTCGAAAGATGGTCAAGCTCTCCGTTAACGGCAATTCTTATCGCCTGGAAAGTCTTTTTGCAGGGATTTTTTTCTCTGCGCACCTTCTGGGGAACCGAATTCTTTACTATCTCCGCAAGCTGCAATGTCGTTTCTATCGGCGACTGCTCACGGCACTTTATTATATTGTTTGCGATACTTCTGGAGAATTTCTCCTCGCCGTACTCAAAGATTATCCTTGCCAGATCCTCATAAGAATATGTATTGACAATATCCCTTGCGGAAATTCCTTCCTGCGACATTCTCATATCCAGAGGGGCGTCGTTGTGGTAGGAAAACCCTCTCTCTGCGGTGTCGAGCTGATGTGACGACACACCGAGGTCCATAAGTATTCCGTCAACGCCGTCAATCCCGAGATTTGCGAGTGCCTCGTCAAGTTCGGAATAATTGCATTTCACAACGGTTGCGTTGTAGGGGGAAAGCCTTTCTGTTGCGACCTCAACAGCGTCGGGGTCACGGTCAAGTGCGATAAGCCTTCCTGTTGTAAGTCTTTTCGCTATTTCAACGGAATGTCCCGCACCGCCTGCGGTGGCGTCGAGGTAGATACCGTCGGGCTTTATTGCAAGGCCTTCTATGCACTCATCAAGGAGAACCGATTTATGTACAAATTCCATTAAATATCAATATCCTCCAGTGCGGCCTCAAGCTCTTCGTCTGTAAACGCCTCGGAATTCTTATGCCACTTTGCACTGTCCCAGATTTCAGCGTGATTGATAACGCCGATTACCGTTACATCATGCTCAAGCCCTGCATGTTCACGGAGATTCTGCGGAAGAAGTATTCTTCCCTGCTTGTCCGCCTCAACATAAACGGCACTTGACGCAAAGCGCTTTTTTGCAGCCTTTGCCTTCGCTCCGCCGAGGGTTTTGAGCTTTTCGGCAAAGATTTCCCATTCTTCCTCGGAATATACATAAAGACAACCTTCAAGACCGATAGTGACGATGAAACTTTCGCTGAGCTGTTCTCTCAGCTTTGTCGGGAACGCCATTCGTCCCTTTGCGTCTATGGTATGTTCATATGTGCCCATAAGATAGCCTGACATTGTTCATCGCCCCTTTCTGAAAGATTGTTGTTGAAAACTCTGTTGAAAATGTGGAAAATCACCACTTTGTACCCAAAGTCACCACTTTTCACCGCTACACTGGTATTATACAATATATTTTTTTAAAATGCAACACCCGGGACCACAAGAAATTTTTTCTTATTTAATAATTCCGACGAATTATCAGAGCCGTCGGAATTATCATTTCCCGCTCTCAGAAAATACCCGTTTTTCCCTGTTTTTCGGGATTTATCCCACCTGCACACGCACGGTTAAAAGGAAGAATGTATGTTCTTTTTTTCAACTTCCGAATGCACTCCGCAGGGCAAAAACAAAAAGCACACCACAATATATTGTGGTGTGCTTTTGAACACTTGGGTATATATTGTATTTTTTACTGCAATTTTCAGATTATCAGCAGTAAACGGGTGAAAGATAAAAATTCTCTTTTTTGCACAAATGAGGCTGTGCAATTTTCTCCCAAATGACGAAAATTTTATTCCACCAGAGTTACATCGTCGAACATAGCGTAATATTTCGGCGGAATTGTGCGGTTTATGTGGCATTTCCCGAAAAACCAGCGCTTGAAATCACACTCAGACTTCAACTCGTCGAAGTACGCTCCCATCTCGCTCTTCTGCTCGGTGTCGAACTGCAAAAACTCCTTCAGCGTTGCGGGAGGCTCGTGTGTTATTATGTAATCAACGGAATTTCCGTGCTTTTCGAGGTTTCTGACAGCGTTTGCGATTTCCTCCTCCGAGGGAACCTCCTGCTTCCACCACATTTTGCTTTCGCTTTTTATGTCCTTGTCGTCGCTCTGTCCGCCGCCGAAGGTGAAAACACGCTTGCCGTCAAGGTTGTACACCTCGCCACGCATAAGCTGACGGAGCTTTCCCGATATAACCCTGACCTTTCCACCGTTCCATTCCTCAACGGGATAGTCGAGCAGTATATCGTAATTTTCGTGGCAGCCGTCAACGAAAAGTACATTATAGCGCTTTCTTCCGAGAGATTTGAGTATGCGCTTTTCTTTTTTTCCGCCCTGCCATATACACCCGAAATCTCCGCATATAATGAGATAATCGTTCTTTTTCAGTTTTCTGAGATTTTTATGCTTGAATCTCGTAAGGTCTGCGTGCAGATCCCCTGTAATACCAATCATTTCTACACCTCTGAAATTGCTTTTGATTTAATCGTGCTTTAATATTATACCACATAAAGTAACAAAGGTAAAGAGTTTTTACAACATATTGTGTTTTTTGAGGCTGTAACCGTATTGTCATAAAAAAACACTTTATTTTTTCGTGGCTTTTTGCTATAATGTGTTTAAATATCCCACACACCGCTCTATTTCACGGGATTTTAACCCTGCTTTTCGGAAAGGAGATATTTCCGGCAACGGAAATTGCATATCAAAATGAAAAAATTAGCACTTACAATCGTTGCGGTTATGCTTATGTCGGTATTTTCGACGGTGAGCCTCTCCGCAATATCATTTTCACCGCAGACCTTCACTATCAACAGTGAGGCTGCATACCTCGTAAACCTCGACACAGGCACTGTAATCTACGAAAAGAACGCAGACAAGAGGCTTTACCCCGCATCGCTCACAAAGGTGATGACGGCAATTCTCGTACTTGAAAACATAAGCGACCTTGAAAATACAATGATTGAGGCTCCGTCATACATTTTCGACGAGCTTTACGGTCAGAACGCCTCAACGGCGGATTTCAGACCTTACGAAACAGCCTCGGCTGAGGAGTTACTCTACGGTCTGATGCTCCAGTCGGCTTGTGAGGCAGGAAGCATCCTCGGTCACCACGTCGGCGGAAGTGTTGAGAACTTCGTACTTATGATGAACGACAAGGCGAAGGAACTCGGCTGTGAAAACACAAATTTCGTGAACGCACACGGACTTCACGACGACAACCAGTACACAACAGCGTCGGATATGGCAAAGATTATGGAATACGCCGTATCTCTCCCGAAATTTACAGAAATCGCAAGCACATATTCCTACGAGGTCGGCCCGTCAAACAAGCACTCCGAACCCCGTTCACTCTACAATACAAACAAGATGCTCCTCAAGAGCAGTGATTATTACTACGAGCCTCTCCGTGCAAGCAAGACAGGCACGACCGACGAGGCAGGAAGATGCCTCGCATCAACCGCAAGCCTTGACGGATACAACTACCTTCTCGTAACAATGCACGGCGACCTTTACGACGCCGACGGAAATGTATACCAAAGCGGATTTGAAGACGCAAAGCTCCTCTACGACTGGGCGTTCACCAACTTCCGACAGACAAAACTCCTTGCGCAGAACGAGGAAATCGACGAGGTTGCAGTTCAGTACGCCGAGGAAGGCGCAGATTATGTTCTTGTTCACTCCGCAGAGGAATTTTCGATGCTCTGGCCGACGCAGATTGACCCAAGCACGATTATCCGTGATACAGAGCTTCCGCAGATGATTGACGCTCCCGTCAAAAAGGGCGATGTAATCGGAAAACTCACCCTCAAGGTCGGCGGTGAAGAGCTTTTCACAACAGACCTTATTGCCGCAAACGATGTCGAACGCTCGGCACTCAAGTATAACCTTGCGGTCGCAAAGGAATTCTTCTCATCGTTCTGGTTCAAGCTCGCAGTCGGAATTGTAATCGTTCTTATCGTTGCATATATCTTCATCTGGGCAACAGTTGCAAGAAAGAAACGCCGTATGATGAAGCGTGTTAATAAAAAGAGAAAGTTCTAGCAAAAATGGAAATGCCACACAAAGTATCTGCGTGTATTGCTGAAAAAACTTTCCCCGAAACTTCAAAACCCACAGGGCACATACCCTGTGGGTTTCTTTTTGTCTGAGGCAATTTGAAGAAAAATACAAGAGGAACCTTTCTTCAGAAAGATTCCCCTTGATAATTCCGTACTCTTTTGTTTGTGAATTTATTACTTGATTGCGGAGTTTATATCCTCTCTCATACGGATAACTTCGTCGTAAGCCGCCTTTGCGTAATCCTTTTCGTCGTAATTGCCGTTCTTGTAAGCACACATTACCGCTCTCGATGAGTTTACGATTGCACCTATGCCGTTCTTGTCGAACGCCTTTGCAACGCCTGCCGCACCGCCGCCCTGCGCACCGTATCCGGGTACGAGGAAAAATGTATGCGGGAGCTTTGCTCTCATTTCCTCAAGCTGTTCGGGGTATGTTGCGCCTACAACTGCACCTACGCCGCTGTAACCGTACTTTCCGGGAAGTTCTTCTCCCCACTTTTCGCACATATCGCCCATAACCTCGTATACGGTCTTGTCGCCGATTTTAAGGTCCTGAAGCTCTCCCGAAGATTTATTTGAAGTCTTTACAAGCACAAAAATTCCCTTGTCGAATTTCTTGCATACATCGAGGAGCGGAGCAATTCCGTCTGTGCCGAGATAGCCGTTTACTGTGAGTGCGTCAGCACCGAAGGGAGCGATTGTCTTTGAGCCTACAACAACCTCTCCGAGATGTGCTGTGGAGTATGCCTCCATAGTTGCACCGATGTCGTTTCTCTTTCCGTCGGTCATGACGAACATTCCCTTGTCCTGTGCGTAGCGTATTGTCTTGTAGAGAGTTTCCACTCCCTCAAAACCGTACATTTCATAGTAGGCCGCCTGAGGCTTGATTGCGGGAACAACCTCGCATATTGCATCTATGATGCCCTTGTTATATTCGAAAATAGCCTCTGCCGCACCCTTGAGGGTTTCGCCGTATTCCGCAAAAGCCTTTTCCTTTATGAATTCGGGGATGTAGTCGAGCTTGGGGTCAAGTCCTACTACCGTGGGGTTGTTTGTTTCCTTGATTTTGTCGATAAGTCTGTCTAGTGACATAAATCTTCCTCCTGTATTTTAACTTTTATTTATACCGTTTCGTAATAGCGGAAGGTCTTTCCTGCTATTGTGGCAATTACCTTTCCTTTGAAGGTTTCACCCTTGAACACGGTGTTTTTCGATTTTGAATGCAGCTTTTCGGGAACTACCGTCCACTCAAGCTCAGGGTTTACCACGACGATATTTGCGTGTACGCCCTCTTCTATGCGTATTCTGTCAAGCCCCATTATTTCACGTGGTCTTGTTGACATAAGGTTTACAATTTCGGAAATTGTCGCCCTGTCCTTGTGGTACAGCTCCGTAAGTGTTGCGGCAAGTGAGGTTTCAAGTCCCACTACGCCGTTAGGCGCTGTGAGGAAATCCGCTTTTTCCTCCTTTGCGTGAGGTGCGTGGTCGGTAACGATACAGTCTATCGTTCCGTCGAGTACGCCTTCGAGGATTGCAAGTCTGTCGCTTTCTTCCCTGAGAGGCGGATTCATACGATAGTCTGCGTCCCTTGTGAGCAGTTTTTCATCGGTATAGATGAAATAGTGCGGGCAGGTTTCGCAGGTTACCTTCACCCCTCCCTGCTTTGCTTTGCGGATGAAGTCGACACATTCCTTTGTCGAAACATGGCAGATGTGAATTCTTGAGTTTTCCTCCTGCGCAAGAAGAATATCACGCTTTGTGATTTTATTTTCGGATTCTCTGTCCATTCCCTTTACGCCGAGCTTTTCGGAAACCTCTCCCTTATGGATAATTCCGCCGTCAATAATCGCAAGGTCTTCGCAGTGACACGCAACGAGAAGTCCGTTGCCGTTGGAAAGACGGAGAGCCTCTGCAAGAAGTCCGTCATTTTCAACGGGGCGTCCGTCGTCGGAAATCACCAATACTCCCGCACGCTTATATTCTTCGAAATCGGCAAGCTCCTCACCCTTCATACCCTTGGTGATACAACCGACCTGATGAACATCTACGCCTGTGTTCTTTGCTTTTTCACGGACATACTCGAAAATTTCAGCGTTGTCGGCAGCAGGCTTTGTGTTCGGCATACAGAGTACACCCGTCACTCCTCCCGCAAGTGCAGCCTCCGCTCCCGTGAGTATATCCTCCTTGTATTCAAGCCCGGGGTCACGGAAATGCACGTGCATATCGAAAAGCGCAGGGATTACAATAAGCTCTCCCCTGCCGTCGATGACAATGTTCGCACCGTCGTCGGAAAGGTCTTTCCCGACGGCTGTGATTTCGCCGTCATAGATGGAGATGTCGCCTGAACGCTCCGAGCTGTCGTCGATAATTCTCATATTTTTAAGAAGTATTTTTTCCTTCATCGGTATCCTCCTGTTACAAAATAGCCATATACAGATATTATACCTCATATTCCGTTTTATGTCCAGTAAGATTTGATTTTTTGCCGTGTATTTCGCAAGAAAAAAAGGACAGACTATCTAAAAACGACACGAGGTGAAATATATGTCAAAATCAAAGCTGACTGCTCTCGTACTTTCTTCGGCAATGCTGTTCTCAGGCTGTGCGGTAAAGGGTGAGGAAACCATATACATCGGTGCACTTGCGCCAATGACGGGTGTAAGCTCTGCGTACGGGTCGGCGTGTGCAAGCGGAATACGACTTGCTGTAAATGAAATCAACGAAAACGGCGGCATCCTCGGAAAGCAGCTTGTCGTCGACATACAGGACGAAAAGGGCGGCATAGAGGAATCCATAAACGCATACAACAAGCTGGTCGGCAACGGTGCGGACATCATAATCGGTGATGTTATGTCAAAGCCCTGCCTTGCAATAACCGAGCTTGCCATTGAAGACGGGACTCTGGTTATAACCCCTGCCGCAACAGCCGAGGGTATTACCGAAAACGGCGGAAACATCTTCCGTGTTTGCTTTACTGACGACATCCAGGGGAAGATTATGGCACGGTACACGGCAGACGACCTCGACGCCGAAAAAGTAGCCGTAATGTACAATATTTCCGATGATTATTCGGAAGGGATATTCAGTTCGTTCTGTGCGGAACTTGAAAAACTCGGAATAATCCCCGACAGTATTTTCGGCTACGGCAACGACGACAAGGATTTCCGTGTGCAGTTGTCGAAAATCATAGCAAAATCCCCCGATGTGATTTTCGTCCCCGACTACTATCCTAATGCGGCGCTGATTGTTTCGCAGGCAAGGGAGCTTGGATATTCAGGGAAAATTCTCGGTGCTGACGGCTGGGACGGGATACTCTCCGCCGTGTCGGAAAAAAATATGGATATTCTCGACGATTGCAGGTACTCGGCACATTATTCCCCCGACGATGAAAATCCCGTGGTTGCGCACTTCGTAAAACGCTACGAGAAGGAATACGGGAAGACTCCGACAAGCCTTGCCGCACTCGGCTACGACACGGTATACATCATAAAAGCGGCGATAGAAAAGGCAAACTCCACCGATAAGAACAAGGTCGCAGAGGCGATGCACGAAATAGAGGCGATATGCGTCACGGGGAATATCTCCTTCGACGAAAACGGCAATCCCATCAAGGAAGTATCTGTGATTTCCCTTAGTGGTGGAGAACCTTCCCTCGATACCAAAAAGGAGAGCTTATGATGTCGCAGTTTTTTCATCATCTCATACTCGGCATTCAGTCGGGCGGAATATACGCCCTTGTGGCGCTCGGCTACACGATGGTGTACGGAATAATCCGACTGATTAACTTTGCGCACGGCGATTTCGTGATGATAGGTGCGTACATTTCCATTGCGGTGATACCCTTTCTTTCCGCCACAGGAGTTCCTCTGTGGTTCTGCCTGCTGATTTCACTTCCGCTGTGTGCATTTCTCGGAGCTGTTGTTGAGCGTCTGGCTTACAAGCCTCTGCGACGCTCACCGAAATTATCCGCACTGATAACAGCCATTGCGGTAAGTATTCTTCTTAAAAATCTGGCGGCACTGTTCTTCGGTTCGGCACCGCTACCGTTCCCGAATACGCTCGACCTTCCTCCGATAAATCTTGCGGGGATTTCCGTCAGTGCTGTCACCTGGGTGACGGTGACGGTTTCCGTAGCTGTTATGGCGGCGCTCGAAATATTCATCAGAAAAAGCCGCACGGGACTTGCTATGCGTGCAGTTTCCGAAAACCCCGACGCCGCTGTTCTTATGGGAATAAACTCCGACAGAACCATACGCTCGACATTCGTTATCGGGGCGGCTCTGGCATCAATAGCGTCATTTTTCTACTGCTCGTCCTACGCACTTGCAGAGCCGTATATGGGCACTATGCTCGGGCTCAAGGCGTTCATTGCGGCGGTACTCGGAGGGACAGGCTCGATCACGGGCGCAATGCTCGGCGGAATACTGATAGGCATTGTCGAGAGCTTTACGAAAGCGTATATTTCCTCACAGCTTTCCGACGCTGTGGTGTTTGTCATTCTCATACTTGTACTGCTGATAAAGCCGTCGGGCATTATGGGAAAAATGCAGAGAGAGAAGGTGTAGACAGGCTATGTACCGACACGATTTCAAAAAGGGAATTATCAATTTTTCTGCACTGTCTGTACTTTTTCTCGCCCTGCTCATTCCATCGCTCGCAGGCGGATTCAGCCGATACATTCAGGGACTTATCATTTCGGTCTGCATAAATATAATACTTGCGGCGTCATTGAATCTCACCACGGGATTTCTCGGGCAGATAACCCTCGGTCACGCAGGATTCATGTCCGTAGGCGCATATTCCGCAGGGCTTGTCGCAAAGGCACTCCCCCTGCCTGACGGAATAAGATTTCTCCTCTGCATAATCATCGGCGGAATTACCGCCGCAGTTTTCGGCGTCATCATCGGAATACCCGCATTCCGTCTTAAAGGCGACTACCTCGCAATACTCACCCTCGGTTTCGGGGAGATTATCCGCACCGTTATTGAAAATTTAAAGTTCACGGGAGGGGCACAGGGGCTTCGTGGCATTCCGAGAGTGGCAACGCCTCTCTGCCTGACGATTGCATTCTGGTCGGCGGTTTTCTGCATAGGGATAATGTTCTGCTTTGTACGGTCACGGCACGGACTTGAAATTTCGGCAATCCGTGACGACGACATAGCCTCGGAGGCGTGCGGCATAGACAACGCAAAAAGTAAAATCACAGTATTTGCGGCGTCGGCATTCTTTGCAGGGGTTGCTGGCGGAATTTACGCACAGTACCTCGGAATTATCAGCGCATCGGCGTTCAACTATCTCAAATCGATAGATATTATGGCGTTCGTTATCCTCGGCGGAATGGGGTCGCTCACAGGGTCGGCGGTTGCCGCCGCAGTGCTTACCATTCTCCCCGAAGTTCTGCGTGGTTTCTCGGAATACAGAATGATTATCTACTCGGTTTCTCTCATAGTGCTGATGATTTTCAAGCCGTCGGGACTTTTCGGCAGATATGAATTTTCATTCGTGCGTTTGCTCGAAAAACTCGGACTTACAAGGAGGCGGAAAAATGAATATTCCGGTGCTTGATGTACAGAATTTATCCGTTTCGTTTTCGGGGCTGAAGGCTGTCAACGGATTTTCCGTTTCTGTCAGCGAAGGGGAAATCATCGCCGTCATAGGCCCCAACGGTGCAGGAAAGACTACGGTTTTCAACCTGCTCACAGGGGTGTACCGTTCCGAAACGGGACATATCCTGCTTGACGGGAAATCTCTCATAGGCAGACCGATACACGAAACAGCCTCCTGCGGAATGGCACGGACATTCCAGAATATACGGCTTTTCAGAAATCTTTCGGTACGGGAAAATATCAAGGTTGCACATTGCAGGAATATGCACTATTCAATGCTCGATTGTCTTCTCCGCTCAAAGCGTTACCGTGACGACGAGGGCCTTGCGGACAGCCTTACTTCACGCACGCTGAAGGAGTTCGGCTTTTCCGACGACGCCGATACTCCCGCAGGTGAACTGCCCTACGGCAAACAACGCCGTCTGGAAATCGCCCGTGCAATGTCGCTCGGTGCAAAGGTGCTTCTTCTTGACGAGCCTGCCGCAGGTATGAACCACACCGAAACTGCGGAGCTTATGGAACTTATCGCAAAAATACGCAGAAAGTACGGCGTTGCAATACTCCTGATAGAGCACGATATGTCGCTTGTAATGAAAATCTGCGAACGGATCATCGTGCTTGACTACGGCAGTATCATCGCAGAGGGTACTCCGTCGGAAATACTCACAAACAAAGCTGTCCTTGCCGCATATCTCGGCGAGGACTGATGGAGGATATATGCTTTATGTAAACGGATTATCGGTAAATTACGGCGTTATCCGTGCGCTGAAAAAGGTTTCGTTTGTTGTCAACAAAGGGGAAATCGTATCTCTCATAGGAGCAAACGGTGCAGGAAAGACGACGATAATGAAGGCTCTCGCAAAGCTCCTGCCGCTTTCTGACGGTGCCGTTTCTTTCGGGGAGCACGACCTGTCGCTCGTCCCTGCGCACAATGTCGTTTCTCTCGGAATGGCGCTTGTTCCCGAAGGACGACAGGTGTTCTCCTCTATGACGGTAGAGGAAAATCTGCGCCTCGGCGGATACTCGGTGCGTGAAAGACATAGCAGTGAGCTTTCACGGGTGTACGGGCTTTTTCCGAGGCTCAGGGAACGCCGCCGACAGCCCGCAGGCACTCTTTCGGGCGGAGAACAGCAGATGCTCGCAGTCGGACGTGCGCTTATGTCAAAACCTGAACTCCTGCTGATAGATGAGCTGTCAATGGGGCTGTCACCGTTGCTGTCAAAGGAGCTTATGAAAAGCGTGCAGTCCCTCAACGCCGACGGAATGACAATACTCCTCGTTGAGCAGAACGCAAAGGCGGCGCTTTCCGTATCGGACAGGGCATATGTTCTCGAAACAGGGAGCATCGTGCTTGAGGGAAAAGGAAAAGACCTGCTCGGTAACGAACAGGTCCGTAAATCTTATCTGGGCGGCTGAACATCACCGCTTGTGATGAATGTAACCGCTTTATTATTGCATTTTATATCTGCGTTCTTGACATGGCCGCCGAACTCTCCGTCAAGCGTCCAGGAAACAAGCTCTTCCGATGTGATTCTGATATTCTTCGCACGGAATGTATAGAAGTATTCGGAGTTTTCGTCCTGCCGTGCAAGGTCTTTTAAAGTACGGTTAAGCTCCGTCGTGGTTGTCGGCATACGGATGAACGACGCCTCAAAAAGACCGTCGTCAAGACTCACCTCTCCGATAAAGCCTTTCATTCCGCCGATTGACATTGAGTTTGACACCATACCGAAAATGAAGTCATCCTCGATAACTTCGCCGTCATGCTCAATCCTCAGACGGTATGACATAACGGAGGAAAGACTTTTCGCACCCTCCATAACATAGGCAAGATGACCGAAGATATTTTTCTTCTGCTGTGAAGTGGAATACGAAACCTCGGTAAAAAGCCCGAACGCCGCAACATAGTTGAAGTTCCTGCCGTTGAACATCCCTATATCGCAGGGGAATTCACGGCCTGTAACGGCAATTTCGGCCGCCTGCGGCATATCCTTCGGTATCCCGAGGGATACTGCAAAGTCATTCACCGTTCCCGACGGAATGTATCCGAGGCGTGTATCGGTACCCGAGTCGATAATTCCGTTTACCGATTCGTTGAGAGTGCCGTCCCCTCCACTGCATACGACAAGGTCAAACTCTCCCGCACGGGAGCGGATTTCCTCATATGCGTCCAGCTTTTTCTGGGTCGGTCGGACTGTGACATCGTAGCCTTCCTTGATGAAAATATCAATGATTGTTGCAAGATGGGTCTTTATCTGTGCCTTTCCTGCGTTTGCGTTGTAGACAAAAAGTAACTTTTTCATTTTTATAACCTCTGATAAAAAATTACCCCTTATTTATTTTCCCCATCGACAAATTCAATTCTGCTGAGATTGTCAAGCAGATTTGCCCTTATTCCCTGCCTGTATTCATTGCGGAGAGCCTCCTGCTCCTTCTTTTCCTCGTCGGTAAGACCTTCCGCCCTTGATTTTCTTGCAAGGAAATTTATTCTTTCTATCTTCTTATCGTCCATATTTTCTCCTCTGAAACAAATTGATTATCATTATTATACCAAAGCTCTTCCGTTTTTTCAATAGCAAATCGGAAGAGTTTTCTTTATCGGATAGCATTTGCAACCGCACTGTATTTGTGCTATTATATTATAAGAATCAATCAAAGGAGAAATCACTTATGAAATCCGCACTTATTACGGGGGCTTCCCGTGGAATAGGCCGTGCCGCAGCATTGCGCCTGGCGGCTGACGGTTATGCAGTTGCCGTCAATTACAAAAACAGCGAGGAAAAAGCCAGAGCCGTTGTCGACGAAATACGCTCCGAAGGTGGCGTTGCAATGTCGGTATGCGCAGATGTATCCTCACCCTCCGATATAGAAAGAATGGCAGAAAAAGTACTGTCGGAATTTTCAGGCGTTGATGTACTTGTAAACAACGCAGGGATTTCCCGCACGGGACTTGTGACCGATGTTACCGTAGACGAATGGAATATTATCTCCGATACGATGATAAGAGGGACATTCCTCTGCACGCAGAAGATACTCCCGTCGATGATAGCGAAAAAAAGCGGCAGTATAATAAATATTTCGTCAATCTGGGGAATATGCGGTGCCTCGTGCGAGGTTGCATACTCCACAGCGAAGGCGGCTGTTATCGGATTTACCAAAGCACTTTCAAAGGAAGTCGGCCCGTCGGGAATACGGGTAAACTGCATCGCCCCCGGTGTAATCGACACCGATATGAACAGATGCCACGGCGAAGATGTAATGCGTGAGCTTGCCGAGGAAACTCCCCTCGGAAGAATAGGCACTCCCGAAGATATTGCAAATCTCATATCGTTTCTTGCGTCAGCGGAAGCGTCATTCATCACAGGACAGATAATCACTGCCGACGGCGGACTTACAGTATAAAAACAAAACCCATAAACCAGAAACGGTTTATGGGTTTTTCTTGTGGAGCTGACGAGCGGACTTGAACCGCCGACCTACGCCTTACCAAGGCGTTGCGCTACCGACTGTGCCACGTCAGCATATCAACAGCACTAATTATACACGAATTGAGTGCTGTTGTCAATAGCTTAAACCTTGAGATTTGTAGGCTTGTATCTGTCTACTGCTTCCTGATTCCATTCAATCTGAGCCTCAGCGTCAGCTGTCCAGCCTGCAACGAGAGTGTCGAATTCTTCGCCCTTCATATCGCTGAGGAGTGAATTTTCAACCTGCTCGTAAACGTCATCTCTTTCAGAGATGTCGAGGTTCATTACAACATAACAAACCTCGTCTTCTTCGATGAGGTATGCCTTTTCATCGTTCTTGTGTGCAAGGATTTTTTCTATTGCCGTAGAAGAAATTGAGCTTCCCATGTCTGCGTAAACGATTGTTTCAAACGGGTATTCTTCTTCCTCTGTAAGCGGGTCATATTCAAAAGGAGTGAATTCTTTTCCCTGTGCGTCGGCAGCAAGCTTGTTTTCGAAGTTTGCATGCTCAATCATAAGGTCGATGATGTTGTCCTTTGTAGCTTCGGCAACATAATCCTTTGCCATATTTATTCTGTCTGTCTTGTCTGTACCCTTGAGGAGATTTCCCTCTCCGTCCTTGAGCGTAACGGGAATATAATATACTCTTGCGTACTTTTCTTCGAAAGCCTTTTCGAGTTCCTTCTGTGAAACCTCTTCAAGTCCTCCGTCACCGTAGTAAGCGTTGAAAATCGCATCGTATTTCTGATTCTTTTCAAATACTTCCTTTACGGAATTTACGCTGATGCCGTTTTCTGTGTACAATGCGCCGTATGCTTCACTGCCGTAATAGTATTCTGCAAGTGACATAACGCCGTCCTCGTCGATTTCTGTCCATTCAAGACCAAGCTCATCGAACTTCGACATAATCGCAAGATGCTCTGCGCTTTCCTTCTTTGCGGTTGTGCTGATGTATTCTTCTGCTGTCATTCCGTCCTTTGTCTTTGACCACACATCGGTTTCGGTGTCGATTACATCATCGGAAAGCTCAAAATAAGCGTTCTGCTGATTGATAATGTACACTCCTGCTGCAAGCTCGTGGCTGCCGTAGTTTGCAACGATTGCTGTATTCTCTCCGCACGCTGCGAATGACGCTGTTATCGTTAGTCCGAGAACTGCGGCTGTGATTTTCTTTATCGTTTTCATTTTATTCCTCCTGTATTTTTAACATCAATGAATTATTTTCAAATACTAAAACAGTATATCACTTTTTTAACTTTCTGTCAACAACGGCGGACTCTGCACGCTATTTTGTATTTTTGGCAAGCTCCTCGTATTTATGCTTTGTCGCAAGCCCTCCCCGTATGTGTCTTTCCTGCTTGTTCCGTTCAAGCACCTCCTTGACCTGCGGATAGAGTGTCGGCGATATTTTCGGAAGTCTTTCCGATATATCCTTGTGCACGGTGGATTTGCTTATCCCGTACTGCTTGGAAAAATGCTCGGCGCACGCTCTCACGGTTGAGTTGTTTTCTATTATGTATTCTCCGAGGATTATCGCTCTGTCGCATATTTCGGGAGCATCTCCGTTTTTCTTCGACTTTTTGTTCAACTATATCATCTCCAGACATAATGGTTTTAAACATTTATATGCGTCTCGGATTTGACAAAGAACAAAACGGCTCTTGCAAGGTATTGCCGAAAATAGTATAATGGTATCGTACTTAACGAACGGAGGGATTGCATGAAAGACGGAATATGCCGCATTGTCGGCTCGGGGGAGTTTTTTTCACGGGACTTCGAACACTCCGACGGGGATTTTATCATCGCCGCTGACGGAGGGTACCGTCATCTTTCGGCGATTTCCGTTACGCCGCATCTTCTTGTGGGCGATTTTGACTCGATGTCGGACAGACCCGACGGCATCGAAACAATCGAACATTCCCCTATAAAGAACGACACTGACACGGGGCTTGCCATAAGCGAGGGGATTTCCCGTGGGTATGATAAATTCGTCATTTACGGTGGCACGGGCGGAAAAAGGCCCGAGCACACCATAGCAAACATACAGACGCTGACAGGACTTGAGGAAAAAGGTCTGCGTGGGTATATCATCGGGGACGGAAACATCATCACCGTAATAAAAAACCGCACCATGACATTCCCTGAGTGGATGAGCGGATATATCTCTGTGTTTTCTGTCGGAGAGCGTGCAAAAGGCGTTACTCTGCAAGGGCTGAAATACGAAATATCCGACGCTGTACTGACCTGCTCGCACCCGCTGGGAGTGAGCAATGAATTCACGGGAAAAGAAAGCAGCATATCCGTCACTGACGGAACGCTGCTGTTAATGTGGCACGACGAAAACAAAATCTTCATATGGTGAGGTGAGCCACCTCGGGCAAGCGTATCGTACAGATTATAACAGGGTGAGTTTACCGCTCGGTGACTTTACTTTATTTTAAACCGAACGAAAAAAGCGAGCCGCCTCTGGCAAGCGTATCGTACAGATTATAACAGGGCGAGTTTACCGCTCGGTGACTTTACTTTATTTTAAACCGAACGAAAAAAGCGAGCCACCCAAAAAAACAAAAACAATTTTCATACAAAAAAGAAGTCCGTAGGGGTCCCCTACGGACTTCTTTAATTGAAAGTCTTTGAAAGATGGTAATAATTCCGCTATTCTATCGTTACTGCCGTCATCTCTACCCACGCAGGATAGTAACCGCACCGACGTGCAACGTTTCTGGAGGCTATATTCGACCACCACGTGCCGTAATATGGGATTGCACCACGCATAAACACCTCACGGGTGAGCATTGACACAAGTACGCTTGCTGTACCGTTTTTTCTGTATTCGGGAAGCACGTCCACGCCTATCTGCCACATACGGTCGCTGTCATCCGACGCACCCGCTATGCCGATAATGCTGTTCCCGTTCATTGCGCAAACGGCAAGTACATCGTGACGGCCGTTTTTCTGTTCGTACATAAGCGCATTCGAAAAACGCTTGTCGCCGTAAAGCGAGGGAATATCCTCCTCCTCAACGACAACGGTACAAAAACCCATATTATCGGGGTAGGGATACTGATACGGCGTCGGCGGAAGATAGTACTGATTGAAACTTCCTATCGCCTTGCCGTACTTTTCAAGCTCACGGTTTATCAGAAAAACCGCCTTTGCATCAAAAAGGTCGATGCCGTCAACCTTCTTCAGAAGGTCGTATACAAACTCGTATATTTTCTCATCAACTGCCGCAACCGCACCCTGTCCGAAGCAGGCAACACGGAAAAAGTCGGGGTCTTTTCTGAAACGTCGTCTTTCTGTCAGCAGTTTTGATTTTATTACGGTATTTTCATCTCTGAGAAAATCCTCGGGAGAGCAGGCAAAATCCAGCGCAAGCTGAAATGCCACCGATTCGAGTATGTCGTTTTTGAACTGCGGCATTTCCCTTCCCCTTTCGTGTGCGTGGATTAACCTTTCGCACGGATTTTTGCTCTGAGGTTATTTTCGAGTATCTTCTTTCTGATACGGATTGACTTCGGTGTGATTTCGAGGAGCTCGTCGTCGGTGATAAATTCAAGGCTGTCCTCAAGGCTGAGACGACGGGGTGGCACAAGGCGGAGTGCGTCGTCGCTTCCGCTTGCACGGGTGTTGGTGAGGTGCTTTTTCTTGCACACATTTACAACGAGGTCGTCACCCTTGGGGTTCGAGCCTACTACCATACCCTCGTATACGGGAACTCCCGCACCGATAAAGAGAGTACCTCTTTCCTGTGCGTTGAAAAGTCCGTAGGTTATGCTTTCGCCTGCCTCAAATGCGATGAGTGAGCCTGTCGCTCTCTTCTGTATATCGCCCTTGTATTCCTGATAGCTGTCGAATACGCTGTTCATAATTCCCTCGCCCTTTGTATCGGTGAGGAATTCGCTCTTGTATCCGAAAAGACATCTCGACGGCACGAGGAATTCAAGTCTCATTCTCGAGCCCTGCGGATGCATCTTGAGAAGCTCTGCTTTTCTGTTGCCCATCTTCTCCATTACGGAGCCTACACAGTCCTCGGGAACGTCTATTACCAGTCTTTCGATAGGCTCAAGACGGTTGCCGTTTTCGTCTTCTTTATAAAGTACGTGCGGAGGTGATACGGAAAGCTCGTAGCCCTCACGGCGCATATTTTCGATAAGGATTGAAAGGTGCATTTCTCCTCGTCCCGAAACCTTGAAAGCATCGGTGCTGTCTGTATCTTCAACACGGAGAGATACGTCCTTGAGAAGCTCCTTGTAAAGTCTGTCACGGAGCTGACGGGAAGTAACGAACTTGCCTTCTCTTCCCGCAAAAGGAGAGTCGTTTACCGAGAATGTCATTTCAACGGTAGGCTCGCTGATTTTTACGAAAGGCAGAGGCTCATAATTCGAGTTGTCGCATATAGTATCCCCGATTGTGAGGTTTTCGATACCCGAAATACACACAATATCTCCGACCTTTGCTGAATCTGCGGGAGTTCTTACAAGACCTTCAATCTGGTACATTGTAACAACCTTACTGTTATAAGGCTTTTTGAGTTCGTGATAGTCGCCGACGATTACATTCTGGTTTGTCTTCATACAGCCACGCTCGATTTTTCCGATGCCTATTCTTCCGACATATTCGTTATAGTCTATTGATGATACGAGCATCTGCATGGGGCCTTCGTCGTCGCCTTCGGGAGCAGGAATATGCTCAAGAATTGTCTCGAAAAGCGGGATGAGGTTTTCGCCTGCTTCGTACTGGCTGAGCGAAGCTGTTCCCGAACGGCCCGAACAGAAAAGAATAGGACTTTCAAGCTGTTCTTCGGAAGCGTCAAGGTCGAGAAGAAGCTCGAGCACCTCGTCGCCGATTTCGTCAAGTCTTGCGTCGGGACGGTCAATCTTGTTCACGACAACGATAAGACGGAGACCGAGTTCGATAGCCTTCTGCGTTACAAATCTTGTCTGGGGCATAGGGCCTTCGGCAGCGTCAACCAGAAGAACAACGCCGTCTACCATTTTGAGTACACGCTCAACCTCTCCTCCGAAGTCTGCGTGCCCCGGAGTGTCGATAAGATTTATCTTCACGTCCTTGTAATATACCGATGTGTTCTTTGCGAGGATTGTAATTCCACGCTCTTTTTCAATGTCGTTGCTGTCCATTACACGCTCACTGACAACCTGATTGTCACGGAATGTTCCGCTCTGCTTGAGCATTTCGTCGACGAGGGTAGTTTTACCGTGGTCAACGTGGGCGATAATAGCGATGTTTCTCAGATCTTCTCTTACCATTTTTCTCATTTCCTCTCTAGCGGTTATGACCGCACAATAAAAAATTCCGCCTGTACATTCGTACAAACGGAATCGGTAACGACGACTTGTCGTTGGTGGGAGAGGGTGGATTCGAACCACCGAAGCGTAAAGCAGCAGATTTACAGTCTGTCCCCTTTGGCCACTCGGGAACTCTCCCATAAAATAAGGAGTATATGTTAAATATACTCCTGTTTGGAGCTGGTGGACGGACTCGAACCCCCGACCTGCTGATTACAAATCAGCTGCTCTACCAACTGAGCTACACCAGCGCATTAACGCAATATTGATTTTACCACAACGCCAGACAAATGTCAATAGTTTTTTTAATTTTTTTCGCAAACAGATTGGTCGGGGCGACAGGACTCGAACCTGCGGCATCTTGGTCCCAAACCAAGCACTCTACCAAACTGAGCTACGCCCCGTTGCTGACGTGCACATTGAAATTCCCGTACAATGTGCGTTAGTTTGAGGCTACTATAAATTCCTGAACTATGTTTGCGTCATCAAACAGCTTTATTATTATACATTAAAAGAAAAACCTTGTCAATAGTTATTTTTTCATAAAACACGCCGCAATATACACGGATTTTTTATCGAAAATACAGTTTAAAAAGGATTTCACGGCGTTATAACACAAAAAACCGACCCTTTTTTCAGGGTCGGTTTTTCAATCATTTCAGGTTTAGAAATCTGAAGAATCGTCAGCTCCGTCAAGCTTTTCGAGGTCTTCAACTGCTTCAGCAGCGTCATCGAGGTCGAGGTCGCTGAAGTCTTCGTCTGTGATATCTTCACAGCCTGCACATTCTTCACAGTTGCAGTCGCAGTCGTCGAAGAACATTTCGTCGTCGTAATCTTCGTATTTTTCAAGCTCGTCCTTCTTCTTGAGTGCGAATACGGTAGCGGCAGCACCGATACCTGCAGCGATAAGTCCGAAAATGATAAGTCCCAATGCGTTTTTCATAATCAATTCACTCCTGTTACCAAAGTAATATTAAAGATAATACCTTAAAAGTATTATATCACACTTTACAGAAAATTTCAAGTGTATTGAAAATATTCTTTTACATATTCCCGCTTATATTCATAATTATCGAAATTGCGGCAAGCGGTGCCGTTTCACAGCGGAGTATCCTGTTGCCGAGCCATATCGGTGTAACTCCCGATTTTTCGGCAAAAGCAACTTCTTCTTCGTCAAAGCCGCCTTCACTTCCTATCATAAGCGATACGGACTGTCCGCCTGTAATCGTCATTTCGGAAAATCTCTTTCCGCCCTCGTTTTCGTAGCATATCAGCGCTATATCGGATTTCACGGCGTCCTTCACCGCCTCGTTCCACGACATTACGGGGCAGATTTCGGGAGTTGTTCCACGCCCGCTCTGCTTTGCCGCCTCAAGAGAGATTTTTGCGTATCTGTCCAGCTTTTTCGCAAAGCTCTTTTCATCGGGGCGGGAGATACATCTTCTCGACAGCACGGGAACTATTCGTGTTGCGCCGAGTTCCACCGCCTTTTGTATAATTGTTTCGAATTTGTCGCCCTTAGGAAGCGCCTGGTACAGCGTCAGGGAAATTGTCGGCTCGCTTTTGTTTTCCTCCTGCGAAAGTATACGGCACACTACCTCGTCGGAGGTTGCTCCTTCGATTTTGCAGTAATAATCGGTGCCCCTGCAGGTGAGGGTTATCTCCTCGCCGACTGCCATTCTGAGAGAATGAAGTATATGGTGAGCGTCGGGATTTGTCACGGTTATCGTATTCCCGCCGTTGTAGTCAACAAAAAATCTCGGCATTTTTCTTCCCCTTTCTTGCATACAGGATACAATAAGTATATAATAATGTGTGCAATTAGTCAAATTTATTGAATTTGTCGGGAAAATCTGCTATAATAATAAAATATTGCGGAAAGGAAGTGGGCTTTTGGACAAAAAACGGATTGTCAACATCATCGGGAAAATCCTTATGGTACTGTCGATAGTGTTCATTGCGGTCAAGATTTACCGCTACAACCTTGACTTCTCGGTACTTTTCGAAAAGAATATCCTGATTGCAATTGCCCTCTCAGCGATTGCCTGCGGTTTTTCAACATACTTCCTGTCGCCTTTCGGCTTTGTGCGTATCCTCGGCGTTGTTTCACCGAAGAAAATCCTCGCACGGAAAATCCGCTATACCTATTGTAAGTCAAATCTGTATAAATATCTCCCCGGGAATGTGATGCACTATGTCGGACGCAACCAGATTGCCGTAGATGAGGGAATTGCGCACTCCGAAGTTATAACGGCGTCGGTGCTTGAGGTTATCACGATTGTAATTACTTCCTGTATATTATCGCTTGTATTATCCTATTCGTATTTTATTCAGTGGTTTGAAACCAACGGCTTTTCGTGGAAAATTCTAGTCATTGCCGCTGTCGCTGTTATAATCGCCGCAGTTCTTGCGGTAGTGTTCAGAAAAAAAGCGGCGGAGTTTATTTCGCAGCATAAATCCCTGCTTTCCAAAAAAATGGCAGGCGAAATATTGATTTCGGCATTCGTCTATACGGTGAACTTCCTTGTCACCGCATTTGTTTCGGCGTATTTAATCGTCATCATCACGGGAACGGATTACTCCGCCCTGCCGAAGCTCTGCGGACTTTCGGTAATGGCGTGGCTCATCGGGTTTATAACCCCCGGCGCTCCCGGAGGAATAGGAATCCGTGAAAGCGTGATGTGTATGTTCCTTGCAACTAACGACACAACCTCCACAAGCGGAATACTTACAGCGGTGCTGCTTTACCGTATCGTCTGCATTCTCGGTGATGTGATTGCTTTCCTCATCGGCGTTGTCGGAGAAAAAGCGGGAGGCGGAAATGGACAGAATTAAGCCTTACCTCGAAAAAATAATACTCGGCGCACTGTGTGTGCTTGCACTTCTTGTATATGTACGGAATATTCCGCTTATGAAAATGCCTTGTATGCTCAACGACGAAATCGGATACTGGAGCGTGGGGGCATATTTCTCGGGCACAGACTGGACAAGCGTTGCCTCGTCGGTGATGTACTACTCCTACGGCTACGGGCTGATACTTGCGCCGCTTTTTCATATCTTTGACAATGCGGTTATGATGTACAGAACAGCCCTGCTGATAAACGCTGTTATGCTTACAGCGGCGCTCCCTATGGCGTATTCCGTGGGGAGAAGAATATTCCCCTCGGCAAACCGCTTTGTCGTGATGCTCTCCTGCTTTGCGGCAATGATGTACCCCTCGGTTATCGTCCAGGGGAATGTCGCCTGGTCGGAAACCCTGCTCACCTTTATGGTATGGCTGATTTTCTACTGCGTATCCGCATTTGACGAAAACAGACGGATATGGCTTTTCCTTCTTGGAGGGTTTGCGGCGGCTTTCACCTATGTCGTGCATCAGCGTACACTCGGCATTGTTTTTGCCTGCATACTCGCAGTACTTTGTATGACGGTCACGAAGAAAATAAAGCTCCGTCAGTTTTTCGCTTTTGTCGGAGTGTTCATCGCAATACTTACGGCACACAGCTTTATCAAACCGCTCGTAATAGAAAACGCATATCTCGGTGCGGCGTCGCTCGGTGCGAACGACTATTCGGGGCAGTTCGGGAAAATAAAACTGCTTTTCACAGCAGACGGAATAAAATCCTTTATCGTCATATTTGCGGGGCAGTTCTTCTATCTCGGTGCGGCGTCACTGCTGACAGCTTTCGTTGCAGGCGTGACCTCGGTACACGAAGGCTTTTCGGCGGTAAAAAAGACGGTAGCAAAAATCTTCCGAAAGAGTGAAGAAAAGCTCTCCGACAGGGAGCAGACAATGTTATTCCTTGCAGTAGCGTGTGTTGCAACGGTGTTTATAAGCTCGCTTTTTCACATTGAGGCTACTCGCTGGGATCAGCTTGTCTACGGCAGATACAATGAAGTCCTCATTGCACCTGCGATTATGACGGGGCTCATCACCTTATTTATGTGCGGAAAGAAAATTCTTATCCCGACGGGAATTTCCGTGCTGGCACTCGGCGGAACGGGATTTGTCCTGCACTTTGCGGACAGGGTGTTCACTCCCGAAACCTTCAATATGATGTGTTCGGTCTGCTTTTACGACTACTACAACAATATCGGAGTATCTCCGCTTCGGATATTCCTTATAACACTCGGAATTTTTGCAGTACTTGCACTTATGGCGCTTGCCGTGAAGAAAATTCCCGTGCTTGCGGTAATTCCTGCGGCGGCGATGTCTGTTGCGTTCTTCTCCTACGCAGACAGAATGGTGTACGATGTAATCCGTCCTGTACACGATGCAAACTACACGGCAATCAATGTCGTGAATTTCGTGGAAGAAAACCGTGACGGCGAAAATGTATACTTCCTGCGTGACGGAAGTTTCTATGTGGATCGAGGGAAAGGCTTCTGCCAGTTCCTTATGAAAGACACTCCTCTGATATGCGTCACTCCCGACGGACTTGACGACTGCAACGGAGTTATAATAACAATGGCTAATCCCGACGGTGAAAAACTGCTTGAGGAAAATCACGAAAAAATATACGCCTATAACGAATATTCGGTGTGGGAAAAACAGAAAGGCTGAATTTGAATGAAACTCATAATACAGATACCCTGCTACAACGAGGAGAAAACTCTGGAGGAAACGGTAAGAGACCTGCCGACAAAAATCGACGGGATTGACGAGATAGAATATCTCATCATCAACGACGGAAGTACCGATAATACCGTCGGAGAGGCAAAGCGTCTCGGAATTTCGCACATCGTCAACTTCCGCTGTAACAAGGGACTCGCAAAGGGCTTTATGGCAGGAATAGACGCCTGCCTGCATCTCGGGGCGGATATAATCGTCAACACCGACGCCGACAATCAGTACTGCGGTGCGGACATAGAAAAGCTGGTGCGCCCCATTCTCGACGAAAAGGCGGATATTGTAATCGGCGAACGCCCCATCGACGACACGGAGCATTTCAGCTGGAAGAAGAAAAAGCTCCAGCATTTCGGGAGCTGGGTAGTGCGTGTTGCATCGGGAACAGATATTCCCGACGCACCGAGTGGCTTCAGGGCGTATTCCCGTGATGCCGCACTACGATTGAATGTACACAACAAATACACCTACACCCTCGAAACGATTATTCAGGCGGGGCAGAACAGCACGGCAATAACCTCCGTACCGATAAGAACAAACCCCGAAACAAGAAAATCCCGACTTTTCAAAAGCATCTGGGGATACTGCAAACGCTCCGCAGGGGTGATTATGCGTTCGACGATGATGTACCGCCCGATGAAGTTCTTCGGCACAATCGGAACAATCTTCACACTGATAGGCGCCGCAATCGGAATACGCTTCCTTGTGTATTTCTTTATGGGGCAGGGCGACGGGCATATACAGTCGCTTATTCTCACGGCTATACTTATTATACTCGGTGTGCAGACCTTCCTTGTGGGACTGCAGGCAGAAAATATCGCAGTCAACAGAAAGCTGCTTGAGGACATACAGTACCGTGTGAGAAAAATCGAATGCGAAAAGAAAGACGAAGATAAATAAAAAAATGGTATCGGATAAGGATAACGCCCGTACAGAAATTTTATATGTATTTATCGAGGGGAATCTTTCTGAAGAAAGGTTCCCCTCGTACTCCCCTTCAAAGACTTTCAAGTCAAAAACAAACCCATAGGGTTAATCCCTATGGGTTTGTTTTTAAATTCAAAGTTTTAGGAAAGGAGTTTGAGGAAAAACCTTTTTCAAAAGGGTTTTCCTCAACAGTACGCATAAAAACTTCTTTATGGGTATCGTCCTTAACCGTCCGATACCATTTTTGTTTTTCATTACATTACAGATACAGAATAAAGCTGTCCTGTGGTATTTTCTATTACATTTCCGTCCTGACCGACAGGATAGATACTCGAGAGTGTGATTTTTGTAATCTGCTGGTCAAGTCCCGAATACACCGCTGTGAATGTAACGGTATCGCCCGAATTCATAATTGCGGGGTCTTCGAAACGGTAGGAATATGTCTTGCCGTTTTCGCCGAGAACTTCAACCAGAGGGCCTTTATCACCCTTGCCTATCGAAAAATCGGATATAGAGTCATTCGACATTGTAAGCGCCAGGGTTTTTCCCGTAACAGTAGTATATATAACCGCCTGGTCGCTGTGGAGCTTCTTTTCGGAAACGGCAGGCATTGTATAGATTTTCTGCGAAACAATGCCTTCATGAAGTATACGGTAAAATCCCGTTGCCGACTGATGTATTACATATTCGGAAAATGTGTCGGTGATTTCTTCCTCGCCCTTGAGGTATTTTACAGTGCCTGAAACGAGGTATATGTCGCTCTCGTCGTAGACCGAAACAAGCTCTGAACTTTCAGCAAGTGCGCCTACAACCGTCATTCCGCTTAAAAAGGCTTCCCTTTCCATTGCGGCGTAATATTCTTCCTCGGTGATAACGCCCTTCGAAATCAATGAGTAGCAGTTCTGGTACGCTGTGCTGTAACTCTGCGTAGAGAGGTATGAGTAGTAGCTTTCAACCAACGCTTCAGCGCTGGTAGGCTCTTCGGGTTTTGATTCCAGCGTGAAATTACAGCCTGTGCAGGACACGGCAAATATAAGCGCCGAAATAATTCCCGTTATGCGCTTTATCATTAATTTCACTCCTTTCCCGAAAATGAGCATACTTATACATATACTTATTGTACCATTATTATGTCGGAATGTCAATCCATCTGGGCTTTTATATAATATTTTTTGCCTGCGCTGTCATAATTGCAAAATCCTGCACAGTTCTGATGTATCGCTTTTGTCAGTTTTCTACAAAACGATAAAAATATATCGAAAAACGATAAAAAAGTATTGACAAAAGATAACGCAGATGGTATTCTAAAGTCACAGAAAAACACAAGGGGGAATTTCAATGCTGAATAAATCAAAATCACTCACACTCACAGGAATACTCGTCAAGGTTGTTTTCGTTGCGCTTATCGCCGCACTTTTCTGCATACCGATATGCGTTGAATGGTACTGCGCCGTTTCACACGCAGGCGGAGCAACAGGTCTTCAGGTAGAGTCCGCATATCTTCCGCTGATGATAATCTGCTATCTTTCTGTCGGAATTGCTTTCCCGCTGATAATTACGCTTGACAGACTTGTAAGCAACATAAAGAAACACGAAATCTTCATCACCGCAAATGTAAAACTGCTCCACATAATGTCCTACTGCTGTTTCGCAATATCGCTCCTCTGGGCAGTGATGGCGGCGTTCAGACTTCTTGCTGTTGTCGTGTTCGTTGCAGCGGCATTCTTCGGACTCATACTCCGTGTAATCAAGAGCGTTTTCGAGGAAGCGGTAAGCATCCGTGAAGAAAACGACGCAACAATATAGAAGGGGGATGTGATTATGTCTATTGCAGTAAATCTTGATATGGTAATGGTAAAGAGGAAGATTTCCTCTACGGAGCTTGCCGAAAAGCTCGAAATCACTCCCGCTAATCTCTCTATATTGAAAACGGGTAAGGCGAAAGCAATACGCTTCTCAACACTCGACAAGCTCTGCGAGGTGCTTGAATGTCAGCCGGGAGATATTCTGGAATATGTCGGAGGGACAGACAATGACTGAAAATAATAACACCTATATAAACTCGGCGGCGGATATTCCTCCGTCGCCGCCAAAGCCGACATTCTCTGCGGGCGAAATCGTGACGGCTTTTCTGTCACTCCTTTTCGGGTACGGGTTTGTCAAGCTGGTTATGACCATGCATTACGGTATCGGCGCATCGATATTCTTTCTGGCGTTTATGCTTTTTGCGATAATCTTTCTCACAAAGTCGGGCGTCAGCTTCAAGGCAGGAAATCTTGTTTCTCTGGGAGTTATATTTGCGTTCTCGCTCAGCTTTCTGCTGTCGAACGACCCGCTTGTAAACTTCCTCAACAGCCTGCTTGTTCCCGCAATGATAGCATACTGGATATACAGCGTGTGCTACGGCATAGGCTCCATCCGTGAAAAATTATACTACGATTTTACAAAGTCGGTTTTTGCAGTACCTTTCGGCAATTTCGGCACCTGTGCCACAGGGATTTCCGCAAGTGCAAGAAAAACGGGCAACGGTAAAAATATTTTCCTTGCAATTATGGGGCTTATCGTCGCAATTCCCCTGACTTTAGTCGTAATAGGACTGCTTTCTTCTTCGGACGCAATGTTTGAATCGGTTTTCGAAGATATTTTCGAGAATTTCGGAATGCACGCAATCATATTCATCGTGCAGGTGATGATAGGCGTCCCGATAGCATTCTATCTTTTCGGACTTCTCTACGGCAGTGTACACAAGACAACCGCAGAGGCAACCGACGAATACTGCGAAAACGCATCGGCAAAGAGAAGAATTCTCTCGGATATTCTTCTCTGCTCGGCAGTAACACCGATATGCATACTCTATGTAATCTTCTTTGTTATACAGGTCCCGTACTTCCTTTCGGCGTTTACAAATACGCTTCCCGACGGATACAGCTATGCCGAATACGCAAGACGTGGATTTTTCGAGCTTTCCACGGTAGCGGTAATCAACCTCTGTGCAATTGCTGTAATGCAGGCGTTCTCTAAAAAGAAAGAAGGCAAAACCTCAAGGGGAGTTTCCGTGTACACGATAATCCTGTCGGCGTTCACACTTCTTCTCATAGCAACTGCCCTCAGTAAAATGTTCATGTACATCGGCAACTACGGGCTTACTCTTAAAAGACTTCACACAACATGGTTTATGATACTTCTGGCGCTGGTGTTCGTTATGATTATCATCAGGGCGGCGGTGAAGAAGTTCAATCTCGCCAAGGGAATAACCTACGCTTTCGTTGTAATGATGGCGATACTCACCTTTGGCGATTTTCACGGGAATATCGTGCGCTACAATGTCTACGCGTACCAGAACGGCATGATAGACAATATTGACATCAGTATGTTCTACAAGCTCTCCGACGAGGCGGCAAGATACGCTGTTCCTCTTCTCGAAGACGAAGACCTGAATGTCGCAAGAGATGCGGCAACATACATTGCGGATTCTGTCAACGCTTCGGAATACGAGGACATCCGTGGATTCAACATCCCCGAGTATGTTTTCCGACAGTCGCACACAGAGTATTCCGACGCAGAAGAAGTTTTCTACGAACGGGTAGAAAAGCTATACCCACACTCCTTTATTTTTGTTTGATTTGACATAGCGGGCGATGAGCGCCTTTCTGACAACATTTTCTCTTTGTTGAGAATTTACAGAAAGCCTCATATCGTCCGCTGATTTTTTATGCCAAAGAACGATTTTTACATAAAACGGAAATCGTTTCTGCGATTTGAGTCTGCGGAAAAAAATACATATACTGAATACACAAACCACAGAAAGAAGGCTTTGGCTATGGCAAAATCAGATAAGAAACTTTTAAGGATAGTGTGCATAGGACTTATGTCGGCACTTGTATTTGCGGCGTCGCAGATCAGCTTCACCCTGCCTGCGATTACGGGAACTCCCACAAGAATACACCTCGGCAACACGATGTGTCTGCTCGCAGGTCTGCTTTTCGGGGGAGTGTCGGGCGGACTTTCGGCAGGTCTCGGCTCAATGTTCTATGACTTCACAAACCCGTTGTATATTTCCTCTTCACCAATTACATTCATAACAAAATTCTGCATGGGATTTGTGTGCGGCGTTGTTGCAAAAAAAGGGGCAGGCACAGTTTCACGCAGTATTGTTGCCGCTGTTCTCGGACAGGTGACATACATCGTGCTTTACCTCGGCAAGACATTCATCGAGAGTATGCTCCTCGGAAATGCGCTTGAAACCACGCTTGTCGTTATCGGGCAGAAAGCCGTTGCGTCGGGAATAAACGCCGCTGTTGCGGTTGCGGTGTCAGTGCCTCTTTCGATTGCAATACGCAAGGCACTTGTTAAAATCCCGATGTTTTCGCAGATTATGTAAGACATTGCTTTGACTGTCAGCGGTGGCTCGCCGCAAAAAAGCCCATAGGGATTTACCCTATGGGCTTTTTTAATTTGAAGTTTACGGAACAAATTTTGTTTTTTTATTCTGCGTTTTCTTCCATGAATTCCCGCCATTCTTCCTCCCATTCAAGCTGTGAGGAGGTTACAGCCCCGTGCCGCTGAAGCGTCGATATAACTCCCGGATGGTCGAAGTAAAGTGCGTGGTCAAGCGCCGTCTGACCGAAGTTGTCGACGGCGTTTACATCAGCGCCGTTTTCGATGAGAAGCTCCGTTATAATCACGGAATCTTCACCTTTCAGAGAGGTCGCCGCATACATGAGCGGTGTCTTTCCGCTGTAATTTTCAGCGTTTACATCAGCACCGTTTTCTATCAGCAGCTTTACGGTTTCAACACTGCCGTTACTTGCAGCTCTTTCGAGCACTGTCATTCCACAGCCGCAGATAAATTCGTATCCGTGCTCTGCGTCGCCGCTGTGCGACGGGTCATCGGGTGCGTGATTGTTAACGGGGTCGGGGCGGTCTATATCCGCACCGTTTTCGATGAGAAATTCTATCTGTTTCAGATTTTCGTCATCGTAGTTGTTTACCTGGCAGTACCACATAAGCAGAGTCTGCTCGTCGGCAGGCGCTTCTGCATTAGAGTCCCTTGTGCAGTCGGGAGAAGCCTTGCCCTCGTCTATGAGTTTCTGCGCATATCTGAGGTCGGATTCGTGCTCAAGGCACCAGAAAAGCTCCTGACGGTACTGTTCCCTCTCGTATGCCACAACAAACGGAGAGATTATCATATACAGTGCAAGCGGTACAAGTACGATAAGTCCCAGCACCATAAAGACAATGGGGTATTTCTTGCGTTTCGGGGCAACGCCCTCGGTTGCAAGTGCATATGCGCGTCTGTTCTTGTCACGGATAAAGGTAACAAGACCTATGATGAAAAAGGTAATCGCCGTGATTACCACGATAATGAATACCACCGCAAGTATTACCAGTACCACACCTGCGACCATAAGTCCCATAAATGCCATATGAACATCCCCTTATTTGTAAAGTCTTTCGAGAAGTATTCTCTTCTTGTCGTTTTCGAGAACGATAATTACGATAAGTGCCGCAAGTCCCGCTGCCGAGATTATAATTCCGACAGTGAGGGATTTCGGAAAGTATCTCATTGAAATTTCGTGGGTACCCTCGGGAACTTCAATGGCGATAAGTGAATCCGCTGCCTTGAGATACTCCACGGACTCTCCGTCAATCTTCACATTCCAGCCCGGTTCATAGGGAATAGTGGTGAGGAGGAGCTTGCTTTCTGCGTCGTCAACGGTGATCGTTCCCTTGAGGAAATCGTCGCCATGCTCCGTGATTTCAAGCTGATGCTCCGCAAGTACGGCAATGTCCTTTTCGAGCTGTTCTTCGTCAAGCCAGAAGAACCACTGGTCTTTCATATAAAGTTCGTTTTCGGTAAGTGTGAGGATAATGCTGATTTCCTCTCCCTTGCTGAAGCGGCCTATCTGCATTATGCGGTAGTTGTCGGTTTCGTAGTAGTTGCCCGCAAACTCCTTGTTTACCCAGACGTTGAGCTTTTTCTCGTAGCCACTGTAATCGCAGGGGAGATACATATAAATCATATTGTCGTTGGGCGCTGTGATTGTGTATTCAATCTGTGCGTTTGAGCCCTCGTTTATGACTGTATAGTGGTCGTGGCTGTATGATATGCTGAGCGATACATTTTCGGGAGTGGCCATATCTATCGGTATCCGGCGGAAATATTCCGTGTCCTCTGTACCGAGTATCGAGTTCATCAGCTTGTTCTGATTTTCGAAAGGTCTGTCAAGCTCAATCACAAGGTCGAGAATTCCCTTGTCTGCAAGATAGCCTACCGAAAGTGCGTTTTCGTTTTCGTAGATTGTAATGTCGTCGTGCGTGAGAACTTCCTTATCGTACGGAACAAACTGGTCTTTGTTCATTACATACTTTATTCCGAAAAGGTCGTCGGTGAGCATTGTCTGTCCGTTGTACTTCACGTAATGCCCTCTTGACGCATAGCCGAGATTGTTGAGTAGGTTGATTATTCCCGCATTGAGAGTCGACGACGAGTGCGACAGTCCGTTATATCCGTACGCCATTGCGTCGTTTACTGTACGGTGAAAGGTCTTTTCTGTACGGTAGAAGCCCGTGTCGTATTCTTCGAGTTCGGCAGTAACCTCACGGCCCGTTGCGATTACGGGTGTGTACGAGGAATACTTACTGATAACGACATCCTCGTGAATGTCCTTGAGTGTCTGTATCGAGTTTGCAAAAAGCTCACCCACGACAAGCACCAGAACGATAAGTGCCGTGGTTTTTGAGATTTCCGAGTTCTTCTTGTGGTAGAAAAGGAGCATCACATATCCCGCAACGCAGGCAAGACCGAGCCACACCGCCTGATAGTCGATGTGTGCAACCTCAATCTTGTCAATGACGATGATATATGTCGCAAGAACAAGTCCGATGACGCCGATTTCCTTGTAGGAAACGCCTTCGATATGCTCAAACGCCTCAGCCGCCATAGAAATCATAATGAATGTGAAGATGAATGAGTATCTGTACGGGAGCCAGTTCGGTATCTGGAAGCCGTGCCATACAAGGTCGATGGTCGAAAGATACATACAGATGAAGATGAGCGCAAGCATTATTCCGCCGCCGAGCTTTTTCTTGCCGTCAATGTTGTGGTTGAGGAAGAATGTCGGCACCATAAAGAGCGAAAGCACACCGCCGTACACAAAGGGAAGTCCTTCGTTTCTTACGGTGTCATAGCTGTCGGGCAGGAGCTTTGTGAAGAAGTCCGCAATCACGAACTGCTCACGGAGTGCCCAGTTAGGCTCGGAGAAGCCGAATTTTCCGAGCTTGAGTGAGTAGTACACGGGAAGAATGATGAACGCCGCAAGAGCGCCTGCTGTGAGTGCGGCAATTCCGAAACGCACGCAGGTCATCATGAAACGCTTGAAGCCTGCACCGTATTCATCACTGTCGTAGATGAACAGGATGTAGATGAAGAAATAAATCACCGTGTAAATTGCAATCATCCAGCCGATGTAGAAATGTGCAATGAACATAAGTGCAAGGGGAACTATAAGGTTTACCTTCTTGCCCTTGTTGATGAGTACCTCCACGCCGTAAGTCACAAGCGGAAGATATATCAGTCCGTCGAGCCACATGGGGTCCATAAGCTGTACGACGGAGTACGCCATAAGCGCATACATACTTGAGAATACAACAGAAGAATAGCTGTTGATATTCTTCGATTTTTTGAGATAATAGGTGAACGCCACTCCGCAGGAGCCGATTTTTGCAAGCTGCATAAGCATAACCGAAATAAGTATGTAGGATTTCGGGAGAAGGCATATTATTATCATGAACGGGCTTGCAAGGTAGTACCCGTAAATTCCCAGCATTTCGCCGCCGAGATTTCTGCTCCACGAATAGAGATAGCTTGCGTCGCCCCAGAAAGCGTCACGCAGATGCTCGTAATAATAAATGTACTGACCGTTAAGGTCGAGTGCCAGCGATGAAAAATCGCCGAACGGGTAATAGCCGAATGCCGCAAATACTCCGAAAAGAATAATCACGGGAACAAAGAAGGACATAAAATAAATCCGCTTGTGATAGAAAAACATATACACGGGACTTTCCTTCACTTTTGAAAAATCAACCTTTTTCACTTTCCTTTTCTCCTTGAAAACAGATTACTGCCGATACGCAGTTATACATTATTTAGTATATCACAATACCATATATTATTTCAAGTAAATTTTATCTGTTTTTACGGTCGGAGAAAAATACCCCCGCAACTGCACTTATAACGGGCATTGCCGCAGAAAATCCGAACGCCGCAAGGAGTTCTGCCGTGCCGAGAGGCACCGTTGAGAATATCCCCTGAAAGAGAGGAAGATACATCGCCGCAACAATCGCCGCCGCAGACGCAAGCACTGCAAATATCAGCTTTATGTTGGAAAAATAGTTCACGGTGAAGATATTTCTGCGTTCGCTCTTGCACTCAAACACATGGAGAAGCTGTGACGACACAAGCGTGAAGAGTGCCGCTGTCCGTGCGGCAGGTATATCTCCGCCCATACGGAGAATTGTCGTGAATGACGCAAGGGTAGAAAGCCCTATCATAATCCCACGGAAGAAAATTCTGCCGAGAAGTCCGCCCGAAAAGAAGTTCTCATCGGGGGAGCGTGGCTTTTCGCACATTATGTCAGCCTCAGCAGGCTCCACACCGAGCGCAATCGCAGGAAGTCCGTCTGTGACGAGGTTTACGAGAAGTATCTGCGTCGGCAGAAGTATAAGCGGCATACCCATGACAATTCCGAGGAACATCGTGACAATCTCCCCGATGTTGCAGGAGAGGAGATAACGCACGAATTTACGGATATTCGAGTATATCGTGCGCCCCTCCGACACGGCACCGACAAGAGTGGCGAAATTGTCGTCAAGCAGAATGACGTCCGCCGCCTGCTTTGTGACATCGGTGCCCGAAATTCCCATAGCAACGCCGATGTCAGCCTCTTTCACGGCGGGAGCGTCATTTACGCCGTCGCCCGTCATGGCAACGATATTCCCGTGCGCCCTGAACGCACGCACAATTCGGAGCTTGTCGGCAGGCGTTACCCTTGCGAATACACGGACATTCTCAATCCGTGCGGAAAGCTCCCCGTCGGAGAGAGCGGAAAGCTCCGCACCTGTCATAACGGCATTCTTTCCGTACCGCCGTGAGAGTATTCCCGCCTGCACGGCAACCGCAACGGCGGTGTTTTTGTGGTCGCCCGTAATCATAACCGTTTTTATGTGCGCCTTTTTGCACACGGCAATGGCACGCTTTGCTTCCTCACGGGGAGGGTCGGACATTCCCGCAAGACCGATAAAGACATTCCTGCCGTTTTCCTCGTACGAAAAGGCAAGCACACGCAACGCCTCGTCGGAAAAGCTGTCCTGCACCGAAAGTACCTGCTCCGTACGGTGTGTGGTCAGCGGAACTTCCTCGCCGTTTTCGAGGGAGTATCCGCATTTTTTCAGTATCACATCGGCGGCACCCTTGCTGTACGCCACGATTTTTCCGTTTTCACGGACATTAACGGTCATATACCGTGTGTCGCTGTCAAACGGCACCTCCGAAAGCCGTGCAACGCCGATAGTCTTTGAAGTCACAGCTCCCTTTGCCGCACCAACAAGAAGTGCAATTTCGGTGGGGTCGCCGACGGTTTTCCAGTCGCCTTTGCCGTGAAGCTTTCCACGCTCACGGGAGGAAATTTCCTCCTCCGTGGAGATTGAGGCATTATTGCAGGCAACCGACGACACCAGAAGTTTTTCAAGGCATGCGTCTTGTTTCGGGTTGACAGAGCTGTTTCCGAGGCGAATTTCTCCCGAAATCTTATACCCATTGCCTAAAACATCGTAAATATTACTATTTGTATAATATTTTTTGACCGTCATCTTGTTTTCTGTGATAGTTCCCGTTTTGTCCGAGCAGATTACCGACGCACAGCCGAGGGTTTCGACGGAGTGCAGACGGTTGACCAGAGCGTTCTGTTTCATCATACGGCTGACGGCAAGGGTGAGGGCAATAGTCACTGCGGCAGGGAGTCCCTCGGGGATAGCGGCAATGGCAATTGAAATTCCCGTGAGGAGCATATCGAAGGCAGGCTCGCCATGGATAATCCCCGCAACCGAAACGATAACGCAGATTACAATGCAAATAACGGCAAGGATTTTGCCCAGTTCACCGAGCCGACGCTGTAAAGGTGTCTGCCCTTCGTCTATATCGTGGAGCATTCCCGAGATTTTACCCATCTGGCTGTTCATACCCGTTGCGATTACAACGCAGTGGGCGTGTCCCTTGGTTATCACACTGCCCGAATAGACAACGCAGTCCTGCCCTGCGGCGTTGGTGATATTTTCGTCGGAGCATACTCTTTTTGCTGTCGGTACGGATTCCCCCGTGAGTACCGATTCGTCGGCAAAAAGTCCGTTGCAGGAGAGTACTGCACAGTCGGCGGGGGCTTTGTCGCCCTGCTCAAGCTCAATGACATCGCCGCAGACAAGTTCCTCTGCGGGAATGACAACCGTTTTCCCGTCACGGATACATTTCGAGGTCGGCGCTGTCATACGGCTGAGAGCCTCAAGCGTTTTTTCCGTGCGGTATTCCTGTATAAATCCCAGCACGGCGTTGAGGAGAACGATTGCGATAATCGTGACGGCGTCGGTGATTTCCCCGAGAAGTACCGAAATTACCGTTGCCGCAAGCAGTATCATTATCATAATATCCTTGAACTGCCCGAGGAAAATCCCGACGGCGCTTTTTTTCTTCGAGGCGGCGAGCAGATTAGCACCGTCTTCGGAAAGCCGTCGCTTTGCCTCCTCGGTTGTAAGTCCTTTAGGTATATTATCGTAAGAATTATACTCCTTGTTTATTTTCGTAGTCATATTAACCTCCGTAAAAGCATATAGTCTGTCAACAAATGTATATGATGACGGAAGATATAAAAGACCTTGCAAAATCAGAACAATAGTGATATAATAAACCTGTCTTACGAGATTATTTTTTATTTTTCATACAGAAGGGAAGAATTATAATGCAGGAAATCAAAATCGAACTCGCAAAAACACTCAAGGCAAAGCCCGCCGACGAAAACAACCTCGGCTTCGGTAAAATCTTCACAGACCATATGTTCATTATGGACTACACCGAAGGACAGGGCTGGCACGACGCAAGAATCGTACCTTACGGCCCGATTGAGCTTTCACCTGCTGCAATGTGTCTTCATTACGGTCAGGAAGTTTTCGAAGGTCTCAAGGCTTACCGCACAGAAAGCGGCGAAATCCAGCTTTTCAGACCGCAGGAGAATTTCAAGCGTCTCAACCTTTCCAACCAGAGACTTGTAATCCCTCAGATTGACGAGGAATTTGCTCTCCACGCTCTCAAGGAGCTTATCAAGATTGAAAAGGACTGGGTGCCTCACACAGACGGAGCGTCACTCTACATCAGACCTTACATTATCGCTGTTGACCCGTTCCTCGGTGTTAAGCCCGGCGCTGAATACAAGTTCATCATCATTCTCTCACCCTCAGGAGCATACTACGCATCAGGTCTTAATCCTGTTGCAATCTATGTTGAAGAGAACTATGTCCGTGCAGTAAAGGGCGGTATGGGATTTGCAAAGACAGGCGGAAACTATGCGGCATCTCTCATCGGTCAGGACGAGGCTCACAAGCAGAACTACTCACAGGTTCTCTGGCTTGACGGTGTTGAAAAGAAATACATCGAAGAAGTAGGCGCTATGAATATGTTCTTCGTAGTTGACGGAGAGGTTATCACTCCCGAGCTTGCAGGCTCAATCCTCCCCGGTATCACAAGAAAGTCTGTAATCGAGCTCTGCAAGTCATGGGGCATGAAGGTTACTGAAAGAAGAATTACAATCCAGGAAATCGCTGACGCATACAAGGCAGGAAAGCTCGACGAGGCATTCGGAACAGGTACTGCCGCAGTTATCTCACCCGTAGGACATCTCAAGTGGGGCGATCTTGTAATGGAAATCAACGGCAACAAGATCGGAGCGATTTCACAGAAGCTCTACGACACAATGACAGGAATGCAGTACGGAAAACTCCCCGATACTCAGAACTGGATCGAAAAGGTACTTTAATAAAAACAAACCGCTTACGGATTTAGTAAGCGGTTTTATTTTTTATATTCAGTTCGTATACACAAATTCAAAAGCGCATTTCGGGCAGGTGACCTTTACAGTTCCGCTGTTCGGAGGAATAAGCATCTGCTGTCCGCACTTCTGGCAGAATATCTTTTCGGGCTGAGGAGCAACAGGCTCAATCTTCGCATAAACAGGCTCTTCAGCGGGAGCGACATCCTGTACGGGAGCTACCGCCGGCGCAGGTGCGGGTGCAACATTCGGAGCAGGTGCAACATTCTGTGCAGGAGGCGGTGTCATCGGAGGGACATCCTCACGGTTGAACGGATAAGGCTCTCCCGGATACAGAAAGCTGTAAGGGTAATCCGTCGTATAATTGAGATAGGATTTGTCCTTCTTGGCTTTCTTCACAACCTCACGGGGAAGGGGATATACAATTCTTTCGTGAATTGCCATATATATACTGCAACAGATAAAACATTTTATTGCAACGACTACTACCCACCAGAAAAAGTTGTCATTGTATTTTGTCGTAAAAATAGAAGATAAAAGGAATATGCTACAGAAAATTATACTGATTACAAGGCTTATCGTAAATTTTTGCGGGTTTTTGGCGTCATATTCCTTCTGGCATCTGTTTTTGAATTCATTAAGTGTCATAAGATTACTCCTTTGCAATAACGCCGTGACTGAGATGATTTTCACGGGCGGAATTTCTTTGTTGTCATATATAGATTATAGCATATATCCCACGGAGTTACAAGAGAAAAATCCCCGAAAGCAAACAACTTCCGGGGATTTTGTTATTTGAACGCTTCCTTGAGCTTATCGAAAAATCCCGAGCGTTTTGAGTAGTTTCCGTCGCCGAGAGTTTCCTCGAATGCCTTGAGGGCGTCACGCTGTTTTTTGTTTAGCTTCTGCGGAATTTCCACATACATCTTTACATACTGGTCGCCTCTTGCCGAGCTGTTGAGCTTCCTTACGCCCTTACCTTTGAGGCGGAATACAGTACCGCTCTGTGTACCTTCGGGTACGGCGTACTTCACCTTTCCGTCAATTGTCGGAACGATTACTTCATCGCCGAGGGTTGCCTGCGTATAAGTAATGGGCACTTCGGTGTGTATGTCATATCCCTCACGCTTGAATATCGGGTCGGGTCTTATCGACACGGTGAGGTTGAGGTTACCTGCAGGGCCGTTGTTTATGCCCTCGTCACCGAAGCCTGTACGCTGTATTGTCTGTCCGTCGTTGATACCTGCGGGGATGTCCACTTCGAATGTCTTGGGAACACGGACTCTTCCCTGCCCTGCACACTTTGAACACGGATGGGAGATTACTCTTCCCTTACCGCCACAGCGTGAACACGGTCTTGCCGATGAAATCATACCGAAGGGAGTACGCTGTGTGACCTTTACCTGACCTGTTCCGTTACATTCGGGGCAGGTTTCGGGTGAGTGGCCCGACGCACAGCCGTTACCGCCACATTCGGAGCATTTCTCCATACGGTCTATCTTGACGGTTACCTTTACGCCGTTGCAGGCGTCCATAAATCCGATATTGATATTGCGAGAAATATCCTGACCTTTGCGTGGTGCGTTGGGGTTTGACGAGCGTCTGCTGCCGAACATTCCGCCGCCACCGCCGAACAGACTGTCGAAAATGTCTTCCATTCCGAAGCCGCTGCCGCTGTATCCGCCGAACCCTCCGTTAAAGCCGCCTCCACCGTATGAGGGGTCAACTCCCGCATGACCGAACTGGTCATAGCGTTCCTTTTTGGACGGGTCGGAGAGGACTTCGTATGCTTCACCGACTTCCTTGAATTTTTCTTCCGCAACGCTGTCACCGGGGTTGAGGTCGGGATGATATTTCTTTGCAAGCGAACGATACGCTTTCTTGATTTCGTCTTCAGACGCACCCTTGCTTATCCCGAGTACTTCGTAATAATCTCTTTTGTCTGCCAAAGGGGTTTCCTCCTTGAATACAACTTACGGGCGGAGAATATTCTCCGCCCAAAGTATTTGTAAATTATACTTCTGTGAAGTTTGCGTCAACTACATCATCGGGGCCCGGTGCAGCACCTGCGTCGCCGCCCATATCAGCGGGGTCGCCCTGAGGTGCAGCCTGCTGGTAGATCTTTGTTGAAAGCTCCTGAATAGCCTTCTGGAGATCGTCGGTCTTTGCCTTGATGTCTTCGGTGTTATCGCCCTTTGCAGCTTCCTTGAGAGCGTCAATCTTGGGCTGGATAGCATTCTTTTCAGCCTCGGGAACCTTGTCGCCGAAGTCTGCGATTGCCTTTTCGCACTGGAATACAAGGTTATCTGCGTTGTTCTTTACATCAACAGCTTCCTTGCGCTTCTTGTCTTCTGCTGCGAACTGTTCAGCTTCCTTTACAGCCTTTTCAATGTCTTCCTTGGACATATTTGTTGATGCTGTGATTGAAATATCCTGCTCCTTGCCTGTGCCGAGGTCCTTTGCAGAAACATGAACGATACCGTTAGCGTCGATGTCGAATGTTACTTCAATCTGGGGAACACCACGGGGAGCGGGAGCAATTCCGTCAAGACGGAACATACCGAGCTGCTTGTTGTCCTTTGCAAATTCTCTTTCACCCTGGAGGATGTTGATGTCAACTGCTGACTGGTTGTCTGCGTATGTTGAGAAAATCTGTGACTTCTTTGTGGGGATAGTCGTGTTTCTTTCAATCATCTTTGTGCAAACGCCGCCTGCTGTTTCGATACCGAGTGAGAGAGGTGTAACATCGAGGAGGAGGAGTCCTGTAACGTCTCCGCCGAGAACACCACCCTGAAGAGCAGCACCAAGTGCTACACATTCATCGGGGTTGATTCCCTTGAAAGGTTCCTTGCCTGTGAAGTTCTTTACAGCTTCCTGAACAGCGGGAATTCTTGATGAACCGCCGACCATAAGAATCTTGTCGAGGTCGCTTGTGCTGAGTCCGCTGTCTGAAAGTGCCTGCTTTACGGGGCCCATTGTAGCCTGAACGAGATCTGATGTAAGCTCGTTGAACTTAGCCTGTGTGAGTGTGAGGTCGAGGTGCTTGGGGCCTGTTGCGTCTGCTGTGATGAAGGGGAGGTTGATAGGTGCCGAAGGTGTTGAAGAAAGCATAATCTTTGCCTTTTCAGCCTCATCCTTGAGTCTCTGCATTGCAATCTTGTCGCCACGGAGATCAATTCCTTCAACCTTCTTGAATTCTTCAACCATCCAGTTGATTATTCTTTCGTCGAAGTCGTCACCGCCGAGACGGTTGTTACCTGCTGTTGCAAGTACCTGCTGTACGCCGTCGCCCATTTCGATGATTGATACGTCGAATGTACCGCCTCCGAGGTCGTATACCATAACCTTCTGGTCGTTTTCCTTGTCAATTCCGTATGAGAGTGCAGCAGCTGTAGGCTCGTTTACAATTCTCTTTACTGTAAGGCCTGCAATCTGTCCTGCGTCCTTTGTTGCCTGACGCTGTGCGTCTGTGAAGTATGCGGGTACTGTGATTACTGCCTCTGTTACAGTTTCGCCGAGGTAAGCCTCTGCGTCAGCCTTGAGCTTCTGGAGAATCATAGCTGAAATCTGCTGAGGAGTGTAATCCTTGTCGTCAATCTTCACCTTGTAGTCAGAGCCCATGTGTCTCTTGATTGATGAGATTGTCTTGTCGGGGTTTGCAACTGCCTGACGCTTTGCAACCTGACCTACAAGTCTTTCGCCTGTCTTTGAAAAGCCGACAACCGAGGGAGTTGTTCTTGCGCCTTCTGAGTTTGCGATTACTACTGCGTTACCGCCTTCCATAACCGCTACGCATGAGTTTGTTGTACCGAGGTCGATACCGATAATCTTTGCCATAGTTAATTCCTTCTTTCATTTTTTCTATATTATTTTACGGATTTGCTACTACTACCATTGACGGACGGATTACCTTGTCCCCGAGCTGATAGCCCTTCTGGAATACCGTTGCCACAATGTTTTCACCGAGGTTTTCATCCTCAATCTGCTGTACTGCGTGGTGTACGAGTGGGTCGAATTCAACACCCTCCGCCTCAATTTCGGAAACGCCGAGTTTCTTGAGGATTTCGAGGTACTGATTGAATATCATCTGTACACCCTTCTTGAAGTTTTCGTCGGAGGTTTCAACTGCCAGCGCACGCTCAAAGTTGTCGATTACCGAGAGGAATTCCGACACGGCGTTTATCGTTGCGTCGCTGTAAACCTCCTGCTTTTCCTTGGCTGTACGCTTGCGGAAGTTGTCATACTCCGCAACTGTTCTGAGGTACATATCCTTTGTGTCGTTAAGCTCCTTCACGAGCTTTGCGTTTTCGTCGTCACCGACGGGAATTTCTTCTTCGGGGGCTGCCGCTTCTTCTGTTACTTCAGCTACTTCAGCGGTTTCCTCCTCAAGAAGTTCTTCCTTGTTTTCATTTTCACTCATTCTCCGTAGGTCCTTTCCCGACTTCATATTCGTCTTCCGAAATGATGTCTGATATTTTTTTTGTAAAATACTCGATATACGGTATTATTTTTGCATAGTCAAGTCGCATCGGGCCGATTACTCCGATTGAACCTGCGGGCTTGTCGCCCTTTTTAACCTGCGACGCTATCATACTTGAGTTGCCGATTACAAATGTATCCTTTTCCTTTCCGAAAAGAATCTGTATTCCGTTGAAGCTGTCGTCGAGAAGCTCTGTCATTTCGTTCTTGTGCTCAAAGAAGCTGACGATTTCGTTGTGGTCGAATTCCGAGCAGGAGAGGAGATTTTTCTCTCCGCTTACGGTCAGTTCCTTCTGCATAAGGTCGTGGGACAAATCCTGTATTGCCTGTATCAGCGGTGAAAGCGTCATCATGTATGTTCCCATTGCCACGAGGATTTCCTGGAACTTTTCTTCCGACAGACTTTCAACCGATACGCCGTGCAGGTTTTCCGCCATATAATGACTGAAGAAATCGAGCTGTTCAGTCGTAAGGTCAAATTCAAGCCGACAGACCTTGTTTTTTATACTTCCCGATGATGTTATCAGCAGGAGCACATACAGGCGTTTTCCCGTCGGAATAACCTCAACCTTCGTGATTACGGAATATTTCGGTGACATATTCGAGGATACAACTGCGCATTTTGTCAGCTCCGCAAGGGCGGTTGACGCTGACTGCATCAGTGCCTCTTCGGTTGGTGCAGAGGTGTCAAGCATTGCGTCGAGGCGGCTTTTTTCTTCGTCGGAAAGCTGCTGCATCGGCATTATCTGCTCGATATACATGCGGTATCCCGCAAAGGTGGGTATTCTTCCCGCCGAGGTGTGAGGCTGTTCAAGAAGACCCAGCTGTTCAAGCATTGCCATGTCATTGCGTATTGTTGCGGAAGATACATTGATGTCGGGAAGTGCCGCAATAGTCTTTGAACCCACAGGCTCGCCTGTAAGGATGTATTCGTCAACTACCGCACGGAGTATTTTCAACTTTCGTTCATCAAGCATATCTTCACCTCATCTGGCAACCGCATTTTTCACTTGCTAGCACTCTGTGTCCCTGAGTGCTAAAGATAGAATACCACTAAAAAACGCCCTTGTCAATACTTTTTCCAAAAAAAATATAAAAAATTCAGCACCCGACACAAAAGAGTGCTAATCTTGACAATTAATATTATTAATAGTATAATCAACCTTAGAAAACTACTGTAAACGGGGGAAATATATGGACGCAATCGTTTTATCCTCAATCAGATTTCAGTTGGCCTCGCTTTGTTTTATGGCTGTTGTCATTTTCGACTATGTCAGAAGCGAAAAGCCCAAAATAAGCACAACGAAGTTCTTTACAGTGATGCTTACCTCCGCAACGCTTTATCTTATGACGGATATTGCCACTGTATTTACGCTTTTCTATCACAAGGAGTCGCTCATAAACCGTATAACACATCAGGCGTTTATAATTCTTCTTATAACTACGATATTCCTGACGGCGTTGTATGTTGAAATCCTCGGCAACGGCGACCTGCGCAGAGTGAACAAGCCTGCACTTGCCGCTATTTCCGTGCCGTATTTTGTCGCTGTCGGCTTTGCGCTTTTCGGCGATATAAATTTCGTGCTTGACGAAAACGGGTTGTACTCTTACGGCAATATGGTAAGCGCACTTTATTCTGCGATTGCGTTCTATATAATCGAAATGTTCATCGAAACTTTCCGATACAAGAACAAAATCTCGCCCAAGAAGAGAACAGCACTGCGCCTCCAGTTCCTTATATGGGGAGTTATTGCCATAGTGCAGTTCTTCAACCAGTATATGCTGCTTTCAGGACTCGGAATTGCCCTTACATTCATATCGCTCTACTTCTCGTTTGAAAACCCCAACGAAAATATCGACGATATAACGGGTGCATTCAACAAGCGTGCGTTCATTCAGGTATTCAAGGGGAATATCAACCGCAGCAGCAAGCCTTTCCATGTGGTTGCGCTTGTCGTTGACGACTGGGATGTCGTTATCAGCAGTATAGGGCATCACCATTCGGATGCGCTTGCACATAACCTCACGAAGTTTATGGAAGGTCTTTTCTCCGATGACGAGTACCGTATGGAGCCTAATGCCGTTGCGGTAATGACATATCTCAGCATGGACGAAATCAACAAGAAAATCGCCGTGCTTGAAGAAAGAATGTCAGCAGGCTGGCACATCAACGACAACTGCATAAAGATGAAATCACATGTTGTATTGCTGGAATGCCCCACAGTTACCTGCAGTGCAATAGAAGCTACCGAGCTTATAATGTTCGACGCTATGGAAACGGGAACAGGCTTTGTGAGAACCATCGACAGCTCCGTTACCGAAAAGAAACAGCGCAAGGATGTTCTTACCAAGATGCTTGCCGACGCAATAGAAAACGACGGATTCGAGGTTGTTTATCAGCCTATATATTCAAGCGCCGACAAGGCGTTCGTGTCGTCGGAAGCACTTGTACGTCTTAAAGACAAGGAAACCCTCGGCTTTGTTTCTCCCGAGGAATTTATTCCGCTTGCCGAAAAGAACGGATACATCACAAAAATCGGAGAGATTGTATTCGAAAAGGTCTGCTCCGTAATCGACAGGGTGCATAAAGAAGGGCTCCCTCTCAAATATATCGAGGTCAACCTTTCCGCACTTCAGAGTATCGACGAAACGGTACCGCCCGCATTCGACGCAATAATGAAAAAGTACGGGGTTGCACCGGAATGCCTCAACCTTGAAATTACCGAAACAACAGCGGTTGAATCGGAAAAGCTCCTCGAACGGAATATGAAGGCATTCCGTGAGATGGGCTGTAGCTTCTCAATGGACGACTTCGGTACGGGATATTCAAATCTGTCGAAAATGGCGGATATCCACTACGACCTCATAAAAATCGATAAGAGCCTTATATGGCCCTGCTACGAGGAAAACCCCAATCCCAAGGCGGAGGCTGTTCTCGGCACGGTGATAAAGCTGGTGCGTGACCTGGGAACACATCTCGTTGCGGAAGGTGTTGAAACCGAGGAAATGGCAAACGGCCTTATTGAAGCGGGAGTGCATTATTTACAGGGCTACTACTACTCACGCCCCATTCCCGAGGAAGCGTATGTCGAGTTTATAAGAGAACACGCATAAAAATAAAAGTCTTTGAGGATTATTCCTCAAAGACTTTTTTGTTTTACAAATTATACGCTCCCTTTAGCCGAGGAGCTTTTCAGCGCTTGCGAGCTTTACACAGATACAGAAAAGCTCAACAGCCTTTTCAAGCTCGTCAACCGACGGATATGTCGGTGCAATTCTGATGTTTCTGTCGGCGGGGTCTTTTCCGTAAGGGAAGGTAGCGCCAGCACCTGTAAGAACTACTCCCGCTTCCTTGCAGAGTTCAACCACTCTCTTCGCACAGCCGTCCATTGTGTTGAAGGAGATGAAATATCCTCCGTTAGGGCTGTTCCACTCGCCTATTCCGAGGGGAGCTATTTCCTTTTCGAGAGCGTCAAGCACCGCCTTGAATCTCGGTGCAAGAATTTCTGCGTGCTTTTTCATATGAGCCTTGACGCCGTCAAAATCCTTGAAAAATCTTATATGACGGAGCTGATTCATCTTATCGTAGCCGATTGTCTGCACTGTGAGTGTTTTCTTTATATCGGCAATGTTCTTCTCACTTGCCGCCATAGCGGAAACGCCTGCGCCCGAGAACGAAACCTTTGAGGTTGAAGTGAACATATACACTCTGTCCTCTGTGCCGTTCTTCCTGCATTCGTCCATAATGTTGAGGAGAACATCGGGCGTATCTGAAAGATGGTGTATGCAGTATGCGTTATCCCAGAAAATTCTGAAATCGGGGGCTGCTGTTTTCATAGACGCCAGTCTTTTTACCGTTTCGTCGGAGTATGTTGTGCCTTCGGGGTTTGAATACATCGGCACGCACCAGATGCCCTTTACCGTCTTGTCGGCAACCAGCTTTTCGACGATGTCCATATCGGGGCCGTCTTTTGTCATGGGTACCGTAACAAGCTCCATGCCGAGCTTTTCTGTGATAGCAAAGTGTCTGTCATATCCCGGTGCGGGGCAGAGGAATTTTATCTTTTCTTCCTTGCACCAGGGCGTGTTTCCGAGTGTGCCGAAAACCATAAGGCGCATAAGTGTGTCATACATAAGCGAGAGGCTTGAGTTTCCGCCGACGATTACCTCTTCGGGTTTTACGCCGAGGATTTCGGCAAAAAGCTCCTTCGCTTCCTTGATGCCATCAAGAATGCCGTAGTTACGGCAGTCTGTACCTGCACCGTCCTTTATGTCCGAGTCGCTCACAAGTGCGTTGAGGAGCGGCATAGAAAGGTCAAGCTGTTCTGCACAGGGCTTACCTCTCGACATATCGAGCGAAAGTCCCCTTGACTTGAATTCATCGTAATCAGACTGAACTTTCTTTTTGAATTCCGAAAGCTGTTCTCTATTCATTTCAATAAGTTTCATAGGTAATCTCCCCTGACTTTTTTCACGGTCGCAATCCGCCTTGATTTCAGTGTCTGCCGACCACAGTATATTATATTATAATTCGAAGGTTTTTGCAAGTCGAAAATTCCCATCTTGCAAAAACCTTTTTTGGCTATATTGCTAAAGCACAAGCTGTGCAATTATTCCGTTGCTTACGAGAAATCCCCGTTTTGTAAGGGCAATCCGCCCGTTATCCATTGTGAGAAGTCCGTTTTTGCGGAAAATCTCCGCTTTTTTCAGCAGTGCGTCGGTGTCTGTTCCGAAACGCTCTCTGCACTCGCCGAGAGAAAGCCCCTCCGTGAGCCTCAGGCGTAGCATTGCATACTCCTCAAAGCCGCAGGGACTGTCGTCGGTCACTTCTTCAACTTGGAAGTCAGCGTCAATGAAGCGCTGAATATCACCAGGAACAGCGTAGCGAATGCCGCCAAAACAGGAATGCGCAGAAGCGCCGATGCCAACATAGTCGTCGCATTTCCAGTAGAGAAGGTTATGCCTGCTGTACCCTTCTTGTTTAGCAAAGTTAGAAATTTCATACTGTAAAAACCCCGCTTTTTCAAGCAATTCTGTCGCAAAAAGATAAAAATCCGCAGTTTTTTCGTCAGACGGAACTTCCGCCCTGACTTTGTCGCAGTCAAAGGGAGTTCCCTCCTCGATTTTAAGCATATACGCCGATATATGCTCTATCGGCAGCTTGTCCGCCATTGCAATATTTCCTGCGATACTGTCTGTTGTCTGCCCCTGTATGCCGAGCATAAGGTCGGCGGAAATCCTGTCAAAACCCGCTCTGTGCGCATTTTCTATCGCACGCACGGCATTGTCGGCTGTGTGGAGTCTTCCGAGAAATTCAAGCTCGTTGTCGTCAAAGCTCTGCACACCGAAGGAAATCCGATTAACCCCCGATTTTCTGTACGCCGAGAGTTTTTCTCTGTCCGACAGAGTCGGATTACATTCCATAGTCACTTCGGCGTCGGGTGAAAGAGAAAATTTTTCTCTCACACAAGAAAGAATACCGTCAATATATGCAGGAGAAAGCAACGACGGCGTCCCTCCCCCGAAATAGACGGTACCCACCGATAATTTCCCGTATCTGTCGGCATAGGCGGAGATATTCCGCATAACCGCAGAAACATACCCCGCTACCAGCGCACTGTCATACCGCACGGAATAAAAATCGCAGTACGGACATTTTCTTGCACAGAACGGGATATGTATGTAAAGCCCTATTTCCATTGTGAAACAACTAATCTGCCGAAGAATGCGTCAAAAATCTTGACAAGCAGAAAATATACCGCAAATGCGATGATTACATAAAGATAACGCATACTCATGGATAATGCGCTGTCGAGAATAAACAGCATATACACCGCAAAGCAGAAAAGCGCTATGCCCGTAACCGAGCGGAATATCGTCGAGGGTATTCCGTTGACGGAACGCATTTTACATTCGGGGCAGGTTGTTCCCTTTGAGGTAAGCGAGCCTGCCATTGCTTTATTCCATATCGTAATTGTTTTTTTGTGACAGTGAGGACATTCGTGTTTCATTGTCTGCTCCTTTCAGCCAACTATATTCTTCTTTATCTGACGGACAAGAAGTACCGCCATACCGACAGTAAAGGCAAGTCCTATCAGTATTTTTGCTATATCCTGCGTCGTGAGAATGTGGTAGAGCGTATAAGCCGTCGTGCCACACACAATAAACGAATACAGCATTACAAGTGCGTTTTCGGGACCCATTGTGCCACCCCTTATCAGTCAATTTTGAGGACTGCCGTAAACGCCTCTGACGGAACTTCAACCGTTCCGAGCTGACGCATACGCTTTTTACCCTCTTTCTGCTTTTCAAGAAGTTTCTTCTTTCTTGTTATATCTCCTCCGTAGCACTTCGCAAGTACGTCCTTGCGGTAAGCCTTTACGGTTTCACGTGCAATAACCTTTCCACCGATTGCCGCCTGTATAGGCACTTCGAACATCTGACGGGGGATATGCTCCTTGAGGTTTTCTGCGATTTTTCTTCCTCTTGCATACGCCTTGTCGGTATGCACGATGAACGAAAGTGCGTCGACGATTTCGCCGTTAAGCATAATGTCGAGCTTTACGAGCTTTGACTGCGCATAGCCCATAAATTCATAGTCAAACGACGCATACCCTCTTGTACGGGATTTGAGTGCGTCGAAGAAATCGTACACTATTTCGTTGAGGGGGAGCTCGTAATGGAGTTCAACTCTCGTTTCGTCAAGGTATTTCATATCCTTGAATACGCCACGGCGCTCCTTGCAAAGCTCCATTATATTTCCGACAAATTCCGACGGAACGAGTATATTCGACTTTACCATCGGTTCTTCCGCAAAATCAATATGTGCAGGGTCGGGATAATTCGACGGGTTGTCGATATAGACTACTTCCCCGTCGGTTTTTGTAACCTTGTATATTACCGACGGCGCAGTTGTGATGAGGTCGAGGTTATATTCACGCTCAAGACGTTCCTGAATGATTTCCATATGGAGAAGACCGAGAAATCCGCAACGGAAACCAAATCCGAGTGCGAGTGAGGTTTCGGGCTCGAACGAAAGTGATGCGTCGTTGAGGCGGAGCTTTTCGAGGGCGTCACGAAGGTCGCCGTATTTTGCGCCGTCAACAGGATAAACTCCCGAAAAGACCATGGGGTTTACATTCTTGTATCCCGGGAGAGCGTCGCTACACGGATTTTCAGCGTCTGTGACAGTATCGCCCACTCTTGTATCGGAAATATTCTTTATCGAAGCGGCTATGTAACCTACTTCTCCCGAACGGAGCTCGCCGACATTGAAAAGCTCGGTAGCGCCCATATATCCTGCCTCGGTAACGGTGAATTCCGCACCTGTCGCCATCAGCTTTATGGTGCTTCCGACCTTCACCATGCCTTCTTTGACACGGACATAGATAATTACTCCCTTGTACGAATCGTAGTAGCTGTCGAAGATAAGCGCCTGCAACGGAGCATCGTCGTCGCCCTTGGGCGCAGGAATATCCGTTATCACCTTTTCAAGCACGGCCTTGATGTTTGTTCCGACCTTTGCGGAAACCCTCGGTGCGTCAAGCGCAGGTATTCCGATTACATCCTCGATTTCACGGCATACAACCTCCGGCTGTGCCGAGGGAAGATCTATCTTGTTGACAACGGGTACAACCTCAAGGTCGTGGTCGATTGCAAGATATGTGTTGGCAAGCGTCTGTGCTTCTATTCCCTGTGATGCGTCAACAACGAGGATTGCCCCCTCGCACGCCGCAAGGGAACGTGAAACCTCATAGTTGAAGTCAACATGGCCCGGCGTGTCGATAAGGTTGAAGAAATAATCCTCGCCGTTATCAGCGTGATATTTCAGTCTTACGGCACGGGCCTTTATTGTTATTCCACGCTCACGCTCGATATCCATATTGTCGAGGAGCTGTTCCTCCATATTTCTCACGGAAACGGTTTCCGTAAGCTCAAGTATTCTGTCGGCGAGCGTTGACTTGCCGTGGTCTATATGTGCGATAATACAGAAATTTCTGATGTTTTCCTTGTTTGTAGACAATCCCGTCACTCCCATTCTCATATTCCATTTTATTATAGCACAATCTCTTTCACAAATCAATATTTTCCTTCGCACTGAATATCGCATTCCGAAGATATGGAGTATCTCGTATCTGCGATACCGCAGGCGTTATCGCCGCCGTTTTTTCCGCTCATCATTCTGCACCCGACAAAATCGGCATTTTCACGCTTTGCACGCATCACCGCCGACATTATGCAGTTGTTGATTTTCTCCTCGCATATTCTGTCCGCCTCGGCCTCGTCAACGCCCGAAGCGTTACCTTTCACCTTAATCTTCACACGCATTACCGCACCGTTGCGGCTGTTTGCCGTTTCCTGAGAAACATCGCATATTTCGGCGTTGATATGCGCCCCTCCCTCGTCGATTACGATATTTTTCGCACTTCCTCCGAGGATTGCCGCACCCGTTGTTTCGTCGTCGGAAAGAAGCGTCGAAAACTTCCCGTCTACGAAAACCCCTCCGCCGCAGAGCGAGATACTCCCGTCACGCACCGTTGCCAACGGCAGCAGAGCGGTTTTTTCGTCGCTATTGAGCGTTGCCGTCACGGGAATTATTCTTCCGTCGGGAATTTTCCCCTCGTCTGTTGCCTTCGCCGCAACCTCGCTGAAAGTCCCGAGGTTGTCGGCGTACAGTATTCCCTCGTCGGGACAGACGCAGACAATAGCGTCACCCGCTATTCTTCCGTCGACCAGAAAATATTTCGTCTTGTCATAAAGTCCGCTTGTGTTTTCGGAAAGAAAAACAGCCTTGCAATGCCCGAAGAATACATCCTTGCCGAGCATATCGGAGAGATTTTCAACCGCCCCGACAATGTTTTCGCCTGCGGAAGTTTTGACCTCGGAATTTTCGCCGTCGGAATATTCCGCCGCAAGAAAAACTCCGCCCGAAGTTTCATCGACATAGACGGAGTTCACGAAAACCCGCTCGTTGACCTCGACTCCGCATCCCGAAAGCAACATTGCCGCCATAACGACCGCCGCATATTTCATTCTTTTTTTCATTTTACGCCTCCTTTCGTTTTTCGCCCATTATCGCCGCAACAAACGGCACTGCCGCCGAAAGCAGAACAACGGACAACGCCTGCAATGCCGAAGGTGACACTCCGCCGAAGATAAACGGAAGCGCACACGCCGCTACCGCAACGCCCGACAGTATCAGCCGTGCAGGGAGCTTCGGGAAAAATCCCGACAGTATATCACCGAGCAGAAAAACAATCAGCGCCAGTCGGATTTCAGCGAAAACACACCACATCACAAAGAATACACCTTCAAGATGAAGCGCATTCCCGAAAGTCCCGATGGCGTAGAACGGATATTTTGCGATGTTGACGTACCCTCCGAGGACAGCCGCCAGAAGAAAGACTATTCCCTCCGTCACTACAAGCCTTGTTGCAATATACCCGTACCCTGCGGAGCGTGGCTTTCCGGTGCAGAAAAGCAGTAGTGAAAGTATCACCAGCTCTCCGCCACGTGAAAGGTCTGTAAGCGTTGCCGAAATCACCGATTTCAGAGTAATTCCACGATACACAAGAACCTCCGACGACGCAGTTTCTCCGACGGAAGAAACCGCAAGCACTATCATAATCACCGCAAAAACAAACACGGCTATCACCGATGAGCGCATTATTCCACGAAGACCGCAGTACGCCCCGTAAACCGCAACGGCAAGGGCGGCGGCAATCCCAACGGCAATGCTTACCTTCTCAAGAAACGCATCTTTCACGAAAATCACAAAGTGCGAAACTGAGCTTCCACCGACAAACGCAATGTACAGAAAATAGCAGGCGGCGATTATTCCCCCTGCGATTTTTGTGCCGCTATGCATTTCGGAGAGGACATTCCTGCCTGAATTTGCAAGAAGTATAACGGGAATAACAAGCACGCACTGTACAACCGTCGAGAGTGCAATTCCGAGCATAGTCGCAGGTATGCTCTCGTCGGTCAGCGGGAAATACGTCATCATCGTCACCAGTCTGAAAATCACCAGCACCGATATAAGCTGTGCATTTGTAATTTTTATCGTAGGTCATTCTCCTTTCGGCGTCTTTTACCCATTCGGTTTATATTGAAATTGTGCGTCTGGAGCTTCACGATACCCTCACGCACGGCGACATCCTTCATCGCCCTGAAAGAAAACGGCGACAGCGGTGCCATTATCGGAATGCCGAAGCTCTCGGCGGAGCAAAGGTCGAAAAGCAGTATCATCAGCACAAGGGAAATGCCGAAAAATCCGCCGATTGCACCTGCCAGAAGTACGGCAAAGCGCAGTACCGTTATCCCGTCGTTAAGTGCAGGAATAACAAACGACGCCGTGACGGAAAGCGCAATGACTATAAGCAGCGGAGTGCTGACAATCCCCGACTTGACAGCGGCATCCCCGATGATAATTCCGCCGACGATACCGACAGTCCCTCCGACTGCTTTCGGAAGACGAAGACCACCCTCCCGTATCAGCTCATAGATTGTCAGCATTATCAGTGCCTCGGCGGCAAGGGGAACGGGAGCTTTCGCCTCCTCCGAGGCGAGCATCAGCATAAGCCTGCCGTTGAAAATTTCGGGATTATAAAGTGCCACCGCAATATACACCCCAGGGAGAAAAACCGCTATAAGAAAACCGACATACCTAAGCCATCGGAGAAACACCGCATAGTAAGGCTTGCAGTTATAGTCATCGAGTGTCTGGAAATTCTCCGCAAAAAGCGTGGGAACAATCAGCGCAAAGGGTGTGCCGTCGATAAGCACGGCAATCCGCCCCTCAAGTATCTTGGAGCATAGCACATCGGGGCGTTCGGTTGTGCCGACGGTGTGAAATATCCCCTTCTTTCCGCTTTCGAGAAACGGCTGGAGATAGCCGCTTGAAATCACCGTTTCCAGCTTTGTGGAGAGGAGCTGTGCCTTCACTCTTCTCAGCATATTGAAGTCCACACTGTCGGTATCGTAGACGACGCAGACATCGGTGTTGCTCTTGCTGCCGACCTTCATAAGCTCAAAACGCACGGTAGGGCTTTTCATCCTTCTGCGGACAAGAGATACATTCACACGCACAACCTCGGTAAAAGCCTCATGCGCACCCTTGAGGTCGGCCTCCGATGACGGCGGAGATACCCCACGCTTTTCATACCCCTGCACACCGAAGCAGAGCGCACCGCACACTCCGTCAATGAGAATGAGCGCAAAGCCCGACATAAGAAAACGGATAAACTCCCCATAGGTTGTCGCACGGGGGCGGTCGATACCGAGGAGCATTTTATTCTGTATATGCCCGCAAAGGTCGTCGGGGGTTGAATTTTCCCCGAGAGAAATCTCCGTCAGCGGAGTAAGTATAAGGTTTGAGATATTCAGCGTGGACACAAGTCCCTCACTGCACACAAGGGCGCAGTCATGACCGCTTACAGTCACCTCGTTTATCAGCAGTTCCATGGAATTACCCATAATGCTCCGTATTTCCTCTATTGTCTGCCGCAGGCTCGGTGGCATTTCGACTTCTTTGTAGTTATTCTGATTTACCGCCATAATTCCTCCATCAGAAAATGTTGTATATATGCGGAATTTCCGCCTCGTGCATCAGCTCAAGGTGGCTGAGGGTTGTCATAAATTCCGCAGAAAGCTCGTCGTTGTCGGACTCCATAAACGGAATAAGCCTCGACACCGAGGAGTTGAGTTCCATCAGCTTTTCCCCCTTGACGAAGCAGGAAAACGCACGACAATCCCTGTTCCACTCCGACACGGCGGTTTCCATAATCGCAAGTGCGGTTTCCTTGTCGCCCGAATAATATGCGTCCCTTGCCTTCGTAATGTCGCCCGAAAGCTCGTTGCAGTGATAGGTGATGAAGAACATTCCCGAAAGCGACGCCAGAAATGTCAGCGACAGAAGAACTATGCACAGCTTTACCCTTTGCATATCATCTCTCCTTTTTTATAAGATTGTATGACAGGTCTTCGCTCACCGTAAGAAGAAAAACGTCCCGCACGGAAAGCCCCTTCCTGCTGAGCAGCTTGTCAATCCAGCCACGGTTTATCTTCACCGAGGGGAGTGCGTCGTCAATCACTATCCCGTCGTTGATTATGATTGCAGGCGGATTTTTCGCCTTTTTCGTCACACCTGCGTCGCCGTTCGTGAGTGGCTGATATTCAGGTTTCTGGTAGACCGAAATCTTCCCCGTTGTTTCAACTATCGCAAACTGCACCTCGGATATATCAAAAACGCCGTCCTGATGAAGTGCCTCCATAATATCGTCAAGTGAAAAGCGGAGAATTTTCATCTGCTTCTGGTCAAGAACACCGTCACGGATTATAATCTTCGGGTTGCCCGAAATTATACTCCGCAGTCGTCGGAATTTCAGCGTGGCACCCGACATTATCACATCAAGGCAGACGAGAATGAGTATCGGAAGTATCCCCAAAGACATCGGTATGGAGGTATCCTCTATCGGAAGTGTGGCAATGTTCGACACGAGAATTGTCACAACAAGCTCCGACGGCTGAAGCTCTCCTATCTGACGTTTTCCCATCAGCCGTATTGCAAATATAACGAAAATATAAAGTACAATCGCACGCAGAAATACAATAAGCATACCCTTCACCTCGTAGTTAGTTTGACCTGAAGCGGAAAATGTATGCAGAAAATACGGAAAAACCGATTGATAAAAAACGCATAAATTCCGAATAATATGTGAATTCGTCGGGCGGATTTTCAACACATTGGTTATTTCTCCGTGGATTTTTCTATCATTCTCCACAATCTTTTGTCGAATTTTGTCGTACTTTGTCGAAAGAGGAAGAAAACTCACACTTCCGTACGCAAAATATCCGAGTCTATAATGGCAACTGGCGGCTGAAGACGGGTTCGCATTATCGCTTTGCGTCCCGTCTTCAAAGGGGGCCGCCACAAAATACACGGAGGTATTTGAAAATGAACGGAATCATCAGAGAAAGAATTATCGGGAAAGGGGCATTGAAATACAGTCTGACTGAAACAAACGACAACGGTATACACCGCTACGGCGTGACGGTGACATCCACGCTTTTCGGCGAAACGCCTGAAACTGCGGCCGTAGACGACATATCCGCAGATATGGAAACCGCTGTGCGTTTCTTCGATATGGCGGTGGAAAATCTGGTTCTGCCGTGCACATTGAAGGACGTGGCAGAAAACTACATAGCCGACATTTTTTCGGTCAAAAGTTGACAAATTCAATATTTATGGTATAATTATATCAAAATATACTAAATGTAATATGAGGTGCAGATATGCGTTGTCCATTTTGCGAATATGAAGACACAAAGGTTATAGACTCCCGCCCCGTTGACGGAAAGAAACGCCGTCGCCGTGAGTGCGGAAACTGCGGAAAGCGTTTCACAACATACGAAAGCGTTGAAATGCCCTTGCTTATGGTACTCAAGCGTGACGGAACATACGAGCCGTTCGACCGCAACAAGCTGATAAAGGGTATCTACACGGCTATAAAAAAGCGTCCCGTAAGCGTGGATGTTGTTGACAAGATGGTTGACGACATCGAAAATCAGTATGCAAACGCTATGCAGAATCAGGCAAAAAGCTCCGATATAGGAGATATGATTCTCGAAAAGCTCGAAAAAATCGACCATGTAGCGTACGTAAGATTTGCAAGCGTGTACAAGGATTTCAACGATGTAGACAGCTTTATCCGCATTATTTCGGAACTCGGAAAAAAATAAGAACCATACCATACCAAAGAAAAGGCACCGTGCAGATTATACTGTACGGTGCCTTTTCGCAACAAAAAACCGCACGGAAATCCCGTGCGGTTTTGCTGTTATACTATCATTTTCTTTCCTGCGTGTTCACGGACAAATTTCTCGAATTCGTCTGCGGGCATAGGCTTTCCGAAGAAGAAGCCCTGTGCGTGATCACAACCCGAATTTTTCAGGATTTCAACCTGACTCTGCGTTTCAATTCCCTCTGCGATTGTTTCAATCTGCTTTGACTTTGCAATTCTGATAACTGCGGAAACAATCTCTCTTGAAACCTCGTCATCCTCAAGATACATTACGAATGAACGGTCGAGCTTGAGGAGAGTAATCGGTAACACCTGAATGTAGCTGAGCGAGGAGTATCCCGTGCCGAAATCGTCCATAGCGAGCTTTACGCCGAGCTTTTTGATTTCGTTCATCTGGTATACAGCCTGGTCAATGTCCTTGAGTGCCAATGATTCTGTAAGCTCAATTTCAAGGCATGAAGGCTCAAGTCCTGTTTCGGAAAGGATTTTCTTCATTTCCTCAAGTACATCCGACTGGTAGAAGTCGGTTGAGGTAAGGTTCACCGAAACTGTAATCTTCGGCAGTCCCTTGTCCTGCCATTCCTTGTTCTGACGGCAGGCTTCACGAAGAACAAACCTGCTTATTTTTGTGATGAGCAGTGATTTTTCCGCAACGGGAATAAACATATTCGGCGGAACAACCTGCCCGTTCGGCTTTACCCATCTTATCAGTGCTTCCATACCAAAAATCTCCCCGTTGGAGAGGTTTATCTTCGGCTGGTAGTAAAGTACGAGTTCGTTGTTTTCGAGAGCCTTTGCAAGCTCGTTTTCGATTGCGTTTCCTGCGATTATGCTGTCGTGCATCTTACGGTTGTAACGCATAATCGTGCCTCTTGCGTCGTCGCTGAGGCTGAGTGCGAATTCGGCGTAGTCAATCGCCTTGTCAAAGCTCGGAGCGTCTTCGGGCATTCTGCAGTAGCCCGCAGAGCAGGTGATTGTCTGCGTTGCGAACATTCCCGTTGCAAGACCGCCGATTTCTTCCTGAATTTTCTTTATTATTTCCACATGGTGATTTGCGTCGCCGTCGTCCTTGATGAGAATTGCAAAATTATCTCCGCCTATTCTTGCAACAAAGCTACTGCCCTGACTGTTCTTCAGAAGAACCTGTGCCACGGATTTGAGGAGAATATTTCCGTTCTTGTATCCGCAGGTGTCGTTTATTATGTGGAAGTTGTCAATATCGAGGATAACCAGCCAGTACGCACAGCCGAGTTCAACGCTGCAATCATATGTTTCCTGGCCTATCATCATGAATTTGTTTCTGTTGGATATTCCCGTTACATCATCGACATACGCCATTTCTTCGATGAGTGCGTCCTTGGTCTTATCCTTTGTTATGTCGAGGATTGCGCCGCCTATCATAACGCCGTCGGTATGCTCGGACACCTTGTATCTGAACAGATACCAATGGTATGTGTCATCGGCGGAAAGTATGCGGATTTCAATACTGCTTACCTTTGAGTGCGTCTTTGCGTTGCTTTCGTCAAGCGAGCAGTAAGTGTCGAATACAACCCTGTCGTTCGGGTGGACACGCTCTCTTATCGTTGCTACGGGAACGAAATCGTTTGATATTCCTATCATAGTCTGGAACTGCTCGGAAATATAGAAGTTGTCGTTTCCGCATTTTTTGAGCATTACGCCGATTTCGGAAAGCTCCATCGAGAGTGTGTAGCGGTTTTCGGTTTCGGCAAGCTCTCTGGAGAAAGAGTAAAGTTTTCTCTGCATTTCGTAGTCCTTGGTAGTGTCCATACCGACGGATACGTATACCTTTTTGCCCTCGCTCTTTATGAGGCTTGTGTTCCATACCGACTGTATATGCGTGCCGTCCTTTGCGACAATGTCCACGCTTATGTCCTTTTTGGTGATGTTCTTCTTGTCGCTTGCATCAAGACCGCTGACAATACGGTTTATCGACTTTCTTTCTCGAAGGTCTTCGATTGTAAGCCCTGTGATGTTTGTGAAGGTTTCATTCACGCTGATGCAGTTGCGGTTTTTGTCCCACATGACAACCATAGCGCCGACGCTCTGAAGAAGGTGCGTGAGTATCTCCTCGTTCTTGTCGTAAGCCGACCTGCTTCTGAGCAGCATTACAACAAGATACCCCACTGCTATGACGAGAAATGCTATTGTTGTCAGGAATGAAAGCGCTTCGGAAAATCCGTCGATGTATCTCGGCGCCGTGTAACAGAACGCTGCGAGCAGCAACGACACCGTAACAATCAGAACGGAAACTATTCTGTTGCGGATATTCACAATTTTTCCCCCTTGCTGAAGTCACACGGGAGTTCCTGCCAAGAACATCCCGTTCAATTTAATGTGTCAGATTGGTAAAAACACCAATAATACCATAATAATTCATTTTAATTATACAATTAATATGTATTTTGGTCAATAGAAAGTTGTGAAATATCACCATTACAAAAATATTTTTTACTATTTTTCACATAAATTTCACAGAATAATGTTAATATTTACAGAGAAAAATCCACAAAAATCAAATATTTCCATTATGATACAGGAGGAAGAGATTATGGCGACTATACTTGTTGTAGATGATGAGAAAAATATACGGAATGTAGTAAAAGAATACGCCGAATTTGAAGGTTACGAAGTATTCGAGGCTGAGGACGGTATGGAGGCTGTTGAAATGTGCCGCAGGCAGAATTTCGACCTTATCGTTATGGATATAATGATGCCCCGCCTCGACGGTTTTTCCGCCTGCAAGGAAATCAACAAAATACGGCAGACGCCCGTGATAATGCTCTCCGCCCGTGGAGAAGAATACGACAAGCTGTTCGGCTTTGAAATCGGCGCCGAGGACTATGTCGTAAAGCCATTTTCACCGAAGGAGCTTATGGCAAGAATAAAAATCCTGCTCAAGCGCAATTCTGCGCAGAACACGCCCAACGAAACCCGTATGACATTCGAGGGGCTCTGCATTGACATCGCAGGCCGTGAGGTCTATGTAAACGGCGAGCGTGTATCAATGACGCCGAAGGAATACGACCTGCTTTTCTTCCTTGTGCAGAACAAAGGGATTGCACTTTCCCGTGAAAAGCTGCTCGAAAAGGTCTGGGGCTTTGACTTTTTCGGCGACGACAGAACTGTTGACACACACATCAAGATGCTCCGCAACAGCCTCGGGGAATACCGCAAATTCATAATAACGCTTCGTGGAATGGGGTATAAATTTGAAAGCTGACAATAAAAAGTCGGGCGGAATACGCTTTACGCAGAACCTCCGCTATACGATATGGCTTTATTTCATGGTTTTCATTCTGTTTGTGATACTTCTTCTCTGGGTATTTCAGCTTGTAATCATGCCGATAACCTATCAGAACGAGAAAATCGCAAATATAAAAAATGTCGGGAAAATAATTTCGGCGGAAATCACGAATGAAAACTACAAGGAAATCTTTGACCAGGCGGCATACGATAACGGCATAAGTATCAAAATCACCGACTTTGAGGGGAACACACTCTACGAAGCCGATGTACTTGCGGGCGGAAGTGCTATTCCGAACAAAGACAACAATCTTATGAACCAGTACCGTGAAATGATACTCAACAGCCCCGACAACAAGATACAGCTTATAGCAATGAACGATAAGCTGCACTCGACAACCCTGCTGTATGCAACGCTCATCGGTACGCCCGAAGAACCGCTGGGGTTCATCTTCCTCGATACCTCGCTTGACCCGCTGGTATCGACAATGAACATACTGATGAAGCAGATGTTCTATATCACGCTGACGCTTCTCGGCCTCGGGATGATAATTTCGCTGTTCATGGCGAGAATGATTTCCCGCCCGATTATGAAGATTACAAAGTCGGCACACGCTCTCGCCGAGGGCAATTTCAATGTCGAATTCGACGGCAGAGGCTATGAGGAGGCGGAGGCTCTCGCCACAACGCTGAACTACGCCTCTACCGAAATTTCAAAGGTTGACAACCTGCGCCGTGAGCTTATTGCGAACATTTCGCACGACCTGAGAACTCCGCTGACTATGGTGAAGGCATACGCCGAAATGATTCGTGACCTGTCGGGCGACAACCCCGAAAAGCGTGAGGAGCACCTCAACATAATCATACAGGAAAGCGACAGGCTTGCCCTGCTCGTGAACGATATACTCGACCTTTCGAAAATCGAAAGCGGAAACCAGCCTCTCACCATATCGGAATTTGACATAACCGAAAAACTGACGGAAATCCTCGGAAGATACACGCTTCTTTCCGAACAGCAGGGGTATGATTTCACATTCGAAAGCGACGGCAACATCACCGTAAAGGCGGATGTGCTGAAAATCGAACAGGTAATATACAACCTTATCAATAACGCCGTGAACTATTCGGGCGACAGCAGGGAGATAAACATCCGTCAGAAAAATTCCGCCGACAGAGTAAGGATAGAAGTTACCGACCACGGCGACGGAATAGACGAGGAGTTGCTCCCCGTGATATTCGACAGATACTACCGTGCGGAGAAATCACGCCGTGACATAATCGGCACAGGGCTGGGACTTTCTATCGTAAAGTCGATACTGAAATCGCACTCCTATCCCTTCGGTGTTGAATCGAAGGTCGGCGAAGGAAGTACCTTCTGGTTTGAGATAATCCTCTGATTTCGTTTACCTTTCCCGTGGTTTTCACACAATTATCACAAACGGGCGGTATACTTCAACCATACCGTAAAGGTATAAAGACGGATGGCGAAACAAAGCTGTCACCCCCAAGACAGCTCCCCTCTTGTGATACGGCGCTTACCCCGGTGGATGTATCACAGCCATCTGGAATATCTTATCTTTCTCCATATCATAATGCAAATAAATGCTCTCTTTTTAAAAAGAGGGCATTTATTCTTTCTGTTGATTTGTTATTATGCACAATCCGATTTGGATAATTGACGCAGTTTTTGATTTTTTCTACAAATATAAAAGTTCTTTGCAACAAAATTGATTTTTTTTCACACTAATTTAATGACAGGTCTTTTATGCAAGGAAAAAATGTGGTATAATATCACTGATAATCTGAAAAAACGACATAATCTGTCGTGAAGATTGAGGTGATATAATGAGCGCATCAAGCGCGGGCTTTTCAGAAAATGTGAAAAGAGCAAAAAAAGGTGACGCAGACGCATTCGCAAAACTCTACGCCACTGTATATAAAGACTTATACCGCATAGCCCTCTGCAACTTAAGAAACGAACACGACGCCGCAGACGCGGTGAGTGAGGCTGTCCTAGACGCATTCGCTTCCATCAAAAAACTGAAAGACGAAAAGGCTTTCAAATCGTGGATGATAAAAATCCTTACTGCGAAGATAAAGATAAAGCAGAAGGGCTACTATACAGATAATTCCACGGTTGATATCTCTGATGTAGAACAAGAGATTACGGACAACAGCTTTGACGGATTGGAAATAACGGAAGCGTTCAACCGACTGGACGAAAGTGAAAGACTTGTATTATCCCTCAGCATAGTCGGCGGTTATTCAAGCGATGAAATCGCAAAGCTCTGCGACACAAAGGCGGCGACGGTAAGGTCAAAGCTGTCGAGAGCAAGATTGAAACTCAAGGACCGGCTATCATCTGAATAGGAAGGAGGTAAGATGCCGAAATGAATAGTTTTGACAGACAGATCAAAATGCTCATTGAAGAAGAAGTGGAAGTTCCCGAATCAATATCGCCCGAAAACATTGCACTTATGCTGAAAGCGACGACAGCAAAGAAAGATAATATGCGCCGTTCGGAAAAAATCAGCGTAAAATCTAAGAACCGTGCGATAGCAATTCGTTCAGCGGCAGCAGTCGCAGCGTGTGCGGCACTCGCACTCGGCGTTACGGCTTTTGTCAACGATACAGATACACCGGAAATCACACCGGACGTTACACAGAGCAACAAAGCAAGCGACTATCATGATGTATACAGTGTCATTCAGGACACAATCATCAACAACCCTTCGGATGAAGGCTTTGCGGAAATCGGTAACACAAAAGAAACAGATACAGCCGACTCCGTGACAACAATCACAAGCCCTGATGCGGAACGTTATTCAATCCCCTCGCTTAATGTACAGGGCGTGGATACCGCTGATATAATAAAGACGGACGGAACAAATCTTTATTGCATATCAAACAATTCCTTCTATATAATCTCTGCTGACAGCGGAAACATGGAACCGCTCACAAAGATATACGATGACGCAAAGACTCCCGTTGACCTTTATGTTGACGGAAACAAGGTAATCGTAATCTCGGACAGCACCATTGAAGTGCCGTACGAAAAGGCTGAAGCAACAGCAACTGCAGAAGAAAGCGGCATCGCTGAAACAACAACCTCCGCTGAGCCTGAGATACCTCAGACAGTAAAGCAGAACAACACAATCGTAGATGTATACGACCTGACAAATAAAGTTTCACCCTCGCTTGCATACAGCTACAAGCAGAACGGGGCATATATATCCTCAAGGATGGTAGGCTCGTCGCTCTATCTCGTGACGAACTACTCAAACTTCAGGACAAAGCCTCTTGACAGTGAAACTGACCTTGACAACTACATTCCGTCGTATTATCTCAATGACGCAAAGTGCTACATCAACGCTGAAGACATCATTCTCTCGTCGGCAGCAGACAGCTCATACACAATTGTAGCGGGCATCAATGTCAACGAAAGCAGTCCTCTTGTGTCGATAAAGGCTCTTCTCTCGAACTGCAAGGGCGTTTACTGCTCCGAAAATGCAATTTACACAATCGGCGTTTCGGGACATACAACGACATTCACGAAGTTCATTGCGAATTCGGGCTCCCTTACTTTCTCGGGAAGCAACTCGGCTGACGGCGTATACGCAGGAAGCTCATCGGTGACAGAGGTTGACGGTTCGCTCCGTGCGGCTCTCATAACCGAAACTTCCGACGGAAAGAGCGTATCACTCCACCAGTTCGACCAGAATATGAACTCATTTGCGTCACTCGGAAACATCTGCGCAGGTCAGACAATAGAAATCATCCGTTTCAACGGCTCTGATGTTTATATAATCACCGCTGAAAGCGAAACACCCGTGAAGTACAGCTTCGGCTCGGAAATCACGCAGAGTGTATCCGCTGAAAGCGACAAGGATTTTGTGTACCTCACAAATCTTGACGCAAATTACGCAATCCAGATTGCACAGATTGACGGCGAGGACGGAAAGAAAATCCGACTCACATCATTTGCCACAAACGACGGCATAAACTACTCCGAAATTTCAAGCGTTGAAGTTGAAGGCGAAATTTCCCCGAACTTCAGCAGCCGTTCACTCTATATCGACGCCGAGGAGAGCATTATCGGTCTCCCCGCAATATCAAGCGATACATACGGCAACCGCAACATCTACTATGTATTCACATTCGATGCTGCAAACGGACTTTCGGAAAAAGGCTCGGTTGTATATACCGATGTAAATCCGTCGTATGAATTCTCACGTGCCTTCCGTATAGGCGAAACGCTCTATATCTCTTCGGAAGGACGCATAGTTTCAACGCAGATTTCCGACCTCAAGGTTATCGGAACGCTTGAACTCAAATAAGAAATTTCTTAAAGTTTGATAACTTCCTTAAAAACTCTCTTAAAAAACCGCTTGGGTAATCCCCAAGCGGTTTTTTGTCGGTCTTTATTTTTTCTTGTGCGGCTTTTTCTTCGGCTTTTTTCTCACCGAATACCCGAAGCTGCCGTATTTTTTGCCCAGCCCAAAGTACTCCCCGTGCATATAGGCAAGAAGGTCTGCTTTCCTGAAATCGAACTTGCCGTTCTCGTCGCAGATTTCTTCGTCTGCGGTAATTCCGACGATTTCGGCAAGGAACATATCGTGCGAGCCCAGAGACATTATCTCACGCACAACGCACTCTATTGATACGGGGCACTCCTCTATCGACGGTGCGGACACATTCAGCGAAGGCACGGCGGTGAGGTGCATTTCTTTGAATTTGTCTACTTTTGCGCCCGATTTCACGCCGCAGTAATCCACGGCTTTTGTAAGGCTTGTCGAGGCAAGGTTGATGACGAAGTTCCCCGTTTCTTTTATTATAGGGTAGGAATTTCTTTCGGGGCGCACCGAAATATATGTCATCGGCGGCTTTGTGTTGACGATACCCGTCCAGGCAATCGTCAGCGCCTTCGGGTCTTCGAGCGTTCCGCAGGAAACTATCGTCGGCGGCACGGGCGATAATAACGCTCCCGCACCGAGAGAAATCTTCGGCATAAATCACGCCTCCTTACAAATATTACAAATTGGTTAAATCTATTGAATTAACAATCCGACTGTGCTATAATCAAAATGGATTTTAATAGTTACAAGGGGTTACCGCAGATTATTTCTGCAAAAAAGAGAGGGGTTTATATGATGAGTAAAAAAGCAAAGGGCTTTACTCTGGTTGAGCTGATTGTCGTTATCGCAATCGTTGGAGTGCTCGCCGCAGTAATAGGCATTGCCATGGCAAGCTATCTTCGTGACGCAAGAGTGTCACAGGCAAATTCAGACGCACGAAATATCCACACATTTGTGCAGGGGCAGGTTTATTCCCCTTACGCACTGGATATGAGCGCACTTCTTTCCTCCTACGGTGAAACCGACACCTGCGCCGTAATTTACGACGGAACAGGCTACGACAACGCAAACGACGCCGTCAAGGAACTTTTCGACGGTATGAAAATCGACCACGACTACCACAATTCATTTGCAATTTTCGTCGGTAACGCAGGCTCGTCATCGCCGAAACTTCTTGCGGTTTATGTCTACATAGACGAAACTGCAACAGGCGACATCTCGCAGGAGCCTGATGGTCAGTACCCCGTAGAAATTTACGACGTACTCAATCCATAATAACCTGTCCGGAGAGTTATTCTCCGGACTTTTTATTTTCTCTGTTTTCTCCCAGCTTTTCCATAATCGTCGGGATTACAAGACCTACTGCAAGGCATATCACTCCCGCAACAAGCTGTGCATTGAGTGCGATTTCCCTGAACGGAAAAATCGCATATACGGAGCCTATTACAAGACCTAAGATAACACAGTACGTTCCCTGATGGAATTTGTTGAGCAGTATCTTTATAATGCGTGAGCCGATAACAAGTCCGAGGCCTGCCCCGACACAAAGAATAAGTATCACGGGGATATTCAAATCCTTTACTGCGCCGAGTGCAAGCGGATACACTCCGAGCATGAGAAGTACCATAGAACCGCTGAGCCCGGGAAGTATCATCGCAACCGCCGCAATGAACAGATAAGCTATCATCATAAGTGCAAACGGAACGGTGATTTCATCGGGCATCGACATAGCCGATGATTCCTTGCCGAGAGAGAAAATAACCATACCGATAATTCCCACAGCAAGAGGGATAATGTTTATCTTCGCAAACGGCTTTTCTTTTACGCATTCCTTCGCAATAAGCGGAAGACTTCCGACGATTACGCCCGTGAAGAACATCTGCGTGGGCACATAGAAGTTTTCAAAAAGCTCGGAAAGTCCGACAGCACCGAGACCTACTCCGAGTACAGCGCCTATCCCGTAAAAAACGATGAAGATAAAATGCTTTTTTATCGCCTTGAAATCAAGGGAAAATACCGACAGCAACTTGTCGTACACCTTCGTGATGACCGCCATTGTTCCGCCCGACACTCCGGGAATAATATTTGCGATACCGAAAGCCATTCCCTTTAAAATATTTATAATATGTTTCATTTTTATTCTCCTTGATTTTTTAATTCACTTAAAATATTTTATCACAATATATATTTTATTTCAAGTCGTTATTGCTCTTGCGGATTATTTGCGATATAATTTAATTGAGGTGTTGATATGAAAAAATATCTTAAAAATCTTATAGAAAAATACAGAAAAATATCCGAAAAAGAAAATATTTCAGAAAAAGAATGTGAGGAATTACTCCGCCATATTGCTTTTATGCAGCACGAAAGACTGATACATTTTCTTGTGACAATGCTTTTTGCGATTGTATTTTTTATTGTTTTTTCAGCAGTTGTCTGCTTTGAAAAAATAATTCTTCTTCCCGTTGTAATACTTGTGCTTGCACTTTTAATTCCGTATATTGCGCATTATTATTTTCTTGAAAACGGCGTGCAGGAATTATATTCGGTTTACGATAAAATGAAAGAGAAAAATAAAGAAAATGACGATTGAAATAAAAATTCCCGATAATATAAAAAATATTCTGCGCCGTCTTGAAAATAATAATTTCGAGGCGTACATCGCAGGTGGCTGTGTGCGTGACAGCATTCTGGGAGTGACGCCGTCGGACTACGACATAACGACAAACGCTCTCCCCGACGAGATGAAAGCCTGCTTTTCGGGACTTGAGGTAATCGAAACGGGAATAAAGCACGGCACCCTGACGGTAATCGCAGACGGAGAGCCTGTCGAGGTGACAACCTTCCGCATAGACGGGGAATATTCCGATAACCGCCGCCCCGACAAAGTGGAGTTTACATCGTCGTTAAAAGACGACCTCGCACGGAGGGACTTCACGGTGAACGCCATGGCATACTCCGAAAAAAGCGGACTGGTCGATATTTTCGGTGGCCGTGACGACCTCGAACGAAAAATTATAAGATGTGTCGGAACTCCCGCAGAACGTTTCGGTGAGGACGCACTCAGAATTCTGCGTGCGCTGAGGTTTTCGTCAACCCTCGGCTTTGAAATCGAGGAAGAAACCTCCCTTGCAATCCGTGAATGCAGAGAACTTCTTAAAAATGTTTCCTGCGAAAGAATTTTCACCGAAACCGAAAAGCTTATTCTCGGCAAGGGCTGTACCGAAGTGCTGACAGCCTACGGCGATGTTCTGGGGGTTGTAATCCCCGAAATACTCCCCTGTATCGACTTTGAACAGCACACCCCCTATCACCGCTATGGCGTGTGGGAGCATACCTGCGTCGCCCTCGGAAACTCCTCACACAGCAGGATTGTGCGGCTGGCGTTGCTCTTCCACGACATTGAAAAACCGTCGTGCCTGAAAATCGACAGCAACGGCGTCGGGCATTTTCACGGGCACGGAGAGAAATCAGCAAAAACGGCGGAAAATATCCTTCGTCGTCTTAAATGCGATACAAAGACGATAAATATCGTTTCTCTGTTGATAGAAAAGCACTACGGAAAGCCGTGGATAAAGAACGGCAGGATTGACAGAACGGCGGTAAAATTCGCTATGAGCGAAATCGGTGCGGAAAATTTCCTCACCCTCACGGACATTCAGTACGCCGACGACACGGCAAAATCCGACGAGGCGAAAAAACGTCTGCCTCTGCACGAAAAAACCGCAGAAACGGCAAGGGAAATCCTTGCGTGTGGGGAGTGTTATTCTGTCCCTCAGCTTGAAATCAACGGCAGAGATGTTGAAAGCACGGGACTTCACGGCAGGGCTGTCGGGGATAAGCTACGTGAGGTGCTTGACCTCGTGATTGAAGAAAAACTCCCGAACAAACGGGAAAAACTGCTTGATTATTTGACAAACCGCTGATATACGGGTATAATATAAAAGCAAATCGGTTTTAAGGAGATATAAAAGATGATTTTTACCGTTGATGTCGGAAATACCAACATTGTTATCGGCGCATTCGACAACGATGACAAGCTGATATTCACCTCGAGAATAGCAACCGAATCCTCAAAGACAGAGGATCAGTATGCAATAGACTTCAAGGATATATTGGGACTTTACGGCGTATCGCCCGACAGCTTTGACGGCGCTATCATCTCAACAGTAGTACCTCCCCTTGTTCCGACCTTGAAGGGAGCGATAAACAAGCTCCTCAAGTGCAGAACGCTGGTTGTTTCTTCGGGAATAAAGACAGGTCTCAACATAAAGATTGACGACCCCGCAATCCTCGGAAGTGACCTCGTATGCGGTGCGGTCGGCGCAATGGCAAAGTACCCTCTCCCGTTGATTATATTCGATATGGGAACGGCTACCACGATTTCAGCGATTGACAGAAACGGCTCTTTCCTCGGCGGAACTATCTTCCCGGGAGTCAAGGTATCATTACGGGCACTCTCCGCAGCGGCGGCACAGCTCCCCGACATAAATACCGAGCTTAACGGAAAAAGCGTAATCGGACGAAATTCAATCGACTCCATGAAATCGGGAATCGTATTCGGTACAGCGAGTATGGTTGACGGAATGATTGACAGGTACAGGGAAGAACTCGGCGAGGATGCAACCGTTGTTGTCACAGGTGGCGTTGCTCCGTCGATTATACCGCATTGTAAGCACGATGTGATACTCGACGATACCCTCCTCACAGACGGACTTCTTCTCATCTACAAGAAAAACTCATAGAACCGCTTTGACTAAAATTACGCTTCACCTTTATGGGAGGCAGTAGGAGGCAAATTATGCTTGACAAAACAAAAAATCTCGTGGGAACTGCACTTCTGACCGCACTGGTCATAGTTCTCCAGTGCTTATCGCTGGTAATTCCGCCGATAGGCCCCTTCCGTATTTCGCTTGTACTTATCCCGATTGTTGTCGGTGCGGCAATGTACGGCTATAAAGCAGGTGCATGGCTTGGTGCTGTATTCGGGGTTGTCGTTGTTATGACAGACGCAGGTGCATTCCTTGCGGTAAATGTTATCGGTACGGTAATCACCTGTATTCTTAAGGGAGCGCTTGCAGGTCTTTGCGCAGGTCTTGTATACAAGTTGATTGAAAACAAGAACCGTCTTATTGCGGTTATTGCAGCGGCACTTATCACACCCGTTGTCAATACGGGAATTTTCCTTCTCGGTTGTTCGGTATTCTTTATGGATACCATAAACGAATGGGCGGCAGGCGCAGGATACGCTTCAGCGGGAGCGTTTATGATTTACGGCCTTGTGGGAGTGAACTTCCTCATTGAAATCGGCGTAAACATCGTTCTCAATCCCGTGATTGTAAGAATACTCAATATTGTGAAAAAATCCTGATTTGTAAGAAAAAATATAATCCCTCCGTATTTAAAAATGCGGAGGGATTTTTTTATTATCAAAAAATAAGCCATTTTTAAAATCATTTTATATCTTAAATAAATTCAAATAAATATTATTTTAATTCTTTTATAATTCCAAAAAACGAAAATAAAAAATATTTTTATTTTTTCAGACGGTTTTCATCTTATTTTCACAAACCTCGGTAAAATATCAGGTATAGAACATTGACGGCGACATAAAATAAACTATATTATTGTTTGCGAGGTTTTGAATATGTATAACGATAACCGTAAACTGTAGTACCCATTTGAGGTGTGCATAGAGTGTATCGTGTAATAAAATAGGTGTAAAAGGTACAGGATACACAAAAATATCATTGTACTGTGTATAGTGTAGGAGAGGATGTAGTCAAAAGAGGTGACTACTTTTTTATTTGGTGTATAATGGTAGCTAGAACAAGATGAAAGAGGAAACAACATGAATTTGATTAACATAGAGAATCTGACAAAGTCCTATACTGAGAGGAAGTTATTTGATGGTGCATCCTTTTCCTTACAGGAAGGAGAGAAGGTAGGTGTCATTGGTATCAATGGAACCGGAAAGACAACCTTGCTTAGAATGATTATGGGTGAGGAAGAAACGGATGAAGGAACCGTTACACTTGCCAATCATGTGGTGCTTCGTTACCTGCCACAGCATCCGGAGTTTGCACCGGATAAAAGTAGTCTGGAATGTGTACTGGAAGGAAACGTGACAGATGAAAACCGTTGGTCCATAGAGAGTGAAGCCAAAGCAATGATGACACGCCTTGGGATTAAAGATTACATGCAACCTGCGGGACAGTTATCCGGAGGGCAGAGAAAACGACTTGCACTCATTTCAGTATTGCTTTCCCCGGCAGACATTCTTTTGCTTGATGAGCCTACAAACCATTTGGATAATGAAATGGCAGATTGGTTGGAAGATTATCTGAAAAAGTGGAGAGGGGCACTCATCATGGTAACCCATGACCGCTACTTTTTAGATAGCGTGACGAACCGGATTATTGAAATCGATAAAGGTTTGATTTATAGTTACCAGACAAATTATTCGGGATACTTGGAATTGAAAACCCAGCGTCAGGAAATGGAGTTGGCAAGTGAAAGAAAACGTCAGTCCATACTTCGTGTAGAACTGGAATGGATACGCAGAGGAGCCAGAGCGCGTTCCACAAAACAGAAAGCACATATACAGCGTTACGAGGAGCTAAGAGATCGTCAGGCGCCGGTGCAGGATTCGCAGGTGGAATTAAGTTCTATCTCTACAAGACTTGGAAAAACAACAGTAGAACTGGAACATATCTGCAAGGCATATGGGGAGAAAAAACTGATAGATGATTTTTCCTATATCTTTTTGAAAGGTGACAGAGTTGGATTTGTTGGACCGAACGGTTGTGGAAAATCCACGCTGATGAAAATTATTGCAGGAATGATACCGCCGGACTCCGGACAGGTTATCATTGGTCAGACTGTTAAGATGGGGTATTATGCACAGGAAATCGCTTCGGAAAAGGGAGGCGATGAAAATGAAGTTGACCTATCTTACATGGACCCAAAGCAAAGAGTGATTGATTATGTGAAGGATACCGCAGAATATATCCAGACAACAGAGGGAAGTATCTCTGCATCTGCCATGCTGGAACGGTTTTTATTTCCACCGGAAAAACAATATAGTCCCATTGGAAAACTGTCCGGCGGTGAGAAGAAAAGATTAAACTTACTTCGTGTGCTGGCCACTTCCCCAAATTATATTCTGTTGGATGAGCCTTCCAACAACTTAGACATAGCCACATTAACCATATTAGAAGATTACCTGGACCGTTATGAGGGAATTGTTGTTACCGTGTCTCATGACCGATATTTTCTTGACAGAACCATGAAACGTATTTTTGCGTTTGAGGAAGATGGAAAACTGAAACAATATGAAGGTGGTTATACAGATTATTCCTTGAAGAAATTAGCAGAGAAAGAGGAACAGGAGGCAGAGCAGGCAAAGAATGCAGGAAATGCATCCAAGACGAATACGCAGCAGGCACAGAAAGGACAGCGTACTCGTGGCCCTCAGAAGTTAAAGTTTACCTATCAGGAACAGAAGGATTATGAAACCATTGAAAGTGATATTGCAGCACTGGAGGAAAAAATAGAGAAACTGGAAAGTGAAATGGCTGCAGTATCAACAGACTTTGTAAAATTGAATCAGATAATGGCTGACAAAGAAGCGGCAGAGAGTCTACTGGAAGAAAAGATGGATAGGTGGATGTACTTAGAAGAATTAGCCGCAAGAATTGCAGAGCAGTAGAGAGTAGAGAAAGTAACCAACGAAAAAAATTGGTTACTTTTTTTGTGCTTAAAAATGAGGGAGGAGCGGATAGAGTGACTGAAACAAATACGAGTAGAAGGTTTTGTGCTTATAATGCACATTCGCCTCCTAAACTGGGATAATAATTAGTGACATCAGAAACATAGGAAGGAGGGACTTGTGTGATAGAGTTAGAGATGATTGAGGATATGCGTACACAACTGATACAAATGGTCAACAATAGATGTGATGAACTAATTGAGTTGGTTTTGAATGGCAATCTTGCATCAAATACGAAAGCACAGGAAAAGGAGTATGGTCTATCGTGGGATATGTTTTACCTTTTAAAGGGAAAAAAGCCTATTGCTATAAAATTTGCAGATGGACGAGAAGTAGATACATTGACTTGGAAAAGTGTGGCTACAACAATTTTGCAATACTTCAATTCAAATCCAACCATACATGAGAAAATGATGCAGTTGAGAGAAAATATTTCTGGCAAGCAAAGAATTATTTTGGGAAGAAATGCAGACAACATGGATGTTCCGTTGAAAATAGATGACGAACTATATTTTGAAGCTAAGTATGATACAGAAACGCTATTGAGAGTTTTAACCAAAAGAGTGCTTGAACCGATAGGCTGTGATTATCAAGGAATATCCATTAAGTATACTGAGAGACAGAGACAAGAGGAGGTACTCACTCAAGAAGAAAGTATAAACATGAGTATGTGAAATGATATTTTTAAATATGATGAGGAAAGGATGGTGGTCTATGGATATTAAGCAGCAGATAGAAAAGTTCGATGCAGAAAATAAACCATTCTATATGGTTGACCATGAAGATGGTGTTTACAGTTTGTGTCTTCCCCTTAGTTTCTTAAGTGAGGAGTACAGAGACTTTGGACAGGAAGCATTTAACCAGTATGCTATCCGGGCAGGCGAGCCTGTAACCGATGGCAGATTTTATACGCATGGAGATGGTCATGAATGGAAGTATGTGTTTGAAAAGGCATTTGAAGGTGAGGAGAATCTGAAACAGATTACATTTGATTGTGAGGCTGGAGGGTTCTTTTGTTACTCTCGTGATTTTGATGTCCTTGCAGAGTATGGCAGGCGGTTCCGTGAAATTTGTATGAAGGAACAGGAATTTACGGAACTTGTATGCAGTGCATTGTCAGAGGACAGGCAGCCTGTGGAAGAAGAAATATCAACCGAAGGAATGACACCTTTTTTCTCTGCGGTGGCAGAACTTGCCAAAGACAAGGGATTTAAAATGCAAGGTGTAAAGGATGGTGCATTGACTCTTACCTTAAAAGGAGAGTTTGCAGTCATGGTGGATGAATCCGGAGGAATCAATTATCATCCATATGATGAAGTCTTTGATATCATGCAGGAGGTTTCAGAACTGAGAAAAAGCATTCCGCAGGAAGACATAGCACAGGGGATGCAGATGAATATGTAAGGCGGTACTTATTTTAGAAAATGAAATAGGTGCCGCCTTATTTTTGTTTGTGGAGGTAGAAATGTCAAAATTATTTTGTTTAAGTCCGGGACTTCGGATATTGGAAAGGCAGATGCAAGAGCCGCCGGGATACAGACCGAGAGGATATGGCATCTGCATCATTGAGGAGATGGACTGGAAAAGCCGTGGTAACTATTCCGAAATCGTGGACTGTGTTATCAGCCGGATGCAGTTGGAACATCTGAAGAAAAGAGTGGAGGAAATCTTCGCAGAAGTGGATAAGGAACTGATTTTCCGAAGCATGAAACACAGAAATGATTTTTATTCCCTGCTTATGGGTAAGAGGTCAAAAACATTACAGCACACACCAAACTATGCTGCTGCTGTATTTCTTTTGTCTGCGGATGAAGAACTCTGGGATAAGGTATGCAAAAATGTGTTGGATACCGGGATTTACTTTGACAGGGTAAGGCTTGGAGGGGTGACGCTGGAACAGTATATATTATTCCATGCAGCTAAGGATGTTTATAACGGAACCAAGCATATACGATTGTCGGAGCTGACAGACCGGGACCTGATACCGGATGGGATACTGAGACTCATCGTGAATGCTTTTGTTATTGAGAAGTGTGGTGTGGAAATTGTAAAGCAGGAGGTGTGGAATGCGGATTAAGGTATTAAGCGGAGGAAGAAAAAATATCGAACTGCCATTGTCGGATGCGGAATTAAATTTGCAGATGAGGCGGATTGGCATTGAGGAAACGGTACCTATGTGCAGGCTTGTGGAAGTGTCAGAGCAGGATAATCCCCTGCACAAATTTGAAGGTCAGACCGTAAACATGGATGAAGTCAATTTCTTTGCCAAGAGGATGGAAAGCCTGACGGAATATGAAAGAAAAGTTCTGTCAGCGTATGCTGAGGATTATGGTGTGTCTACCATGCAGGATTTAATCAATCTGACTTTCAGCATGAAAGGTCTTTCACTGCTTACAGATTTTTCAGATGCCAGACAGGTCGGGGAACGTCTTTACTTGGATGAATTCTTGGGAATATCAGAAGAAGAAAAAGCGCAGACCAACTTTATCGAGTTTGCGGAAAAGACCTTAAAGGAGAGCCGGGTGGAAGTCCTGCCCTATGGAGTCTTTGTAGAGCATGGCTTTGAAATGCAGGAAGTATATAATGGAAAAACCTTTCCGGCATACATTGCATCGGACAAGACTGTGGCAGTTATCGAGGTACAGAATAAAGCCGGGGATACGGAGTATTTGTATTTGCCGACAGATATCTGTTCCATGAACAAGGTAAAGGAGCGGTTGCAGGTACAGGATTATTGGGAAATGACAGTAACCGGAATCGAAAACTTGCGTCTACCGGATATCCTTGTACCGATACCGGAGGACTTAAAGGAAATTGAACAGATGACATTGTTTAATGAAATGTGTCAGGCAGTCAAAGGATTTGATGAAGTGAAAATGAATCAGCTTGCTATGGTTGCGGAGTTTACCGGATTTAATGATTTTACAGATGTGGCTTACATAGCAACCCATCTTGGGGAGTTTGAGGTTAATCCATTCGTGCATAACGATGAGGAGTATGGAAAATTTCTGGTGACAGAGTCGGGATTGTTTGATGTGGATGAACTGTTGCTTCCCCATATCAATTATGCATCCTTTGCCGCTGATAAAAAGGAGGGAACTCTTGCAGCGAGCGGATATGTGGAAGGAGGCTTTGTGGGAGCCACCAGACCGATAGAGGAGTACGGACAGTACAAGGGAGAGTTTGCTGATCCACTGGAACTTGACTATGACTGCTTTGAAAAGTTCTGTTTGTTCAGTCCTCTCACAGCGAACCTGATGGTGGAAGGTGTGGATGAAGGAAATTTATACCGCAGTGACCTGACACAGTATGCGGAGGTAATTGCGGAAGCCATTGCCAGAGAAGATTGTGTGGGAGAAGAGGCAAGAGGACTCATGCACTACTTTGATGAAAGCCGGGAAGTAGCAGCAAAGGTTATGTCGGCACATCCCAAGGTGGCAGAGATAAACGGAGAACTGTATGGTGTTCTGGAATGTAAAATCAGTGAGCCGCTGACAGAGGAAGAGATTAAGGTGCTGAAGGATTACTGGACCGGGCAGATGAGTGACGGATGGGGTGAAGGCTTTGAACAGCGTCCCATTGATGTGGAAGATGGAGAAATCTATGTAAGTTTCTGGAACAGTGCGGACTTTTGGAATGTCATGACGGAGGAAGAACTGATGGGAGGACAGGTTCAGGGAATGGATTTGTGCTGTTAAAAAATATTGTGCTAGATATATTGAGAAGTCTGTAGTATTGTGTGTCCTGACAAAAGGAAGGAGGAACAGGCCTATGGAGGAAAGAGAAGATATTTTTTATCAGTTTTTTCAGGAATTGATTGAGAGTTATCGGCATGACATTTTGCAGAGAGAGGATGCTAAGGAGCTTGCCCAGAAAGAAATTGGACTGTGGAATCAGATAAGGGAAAGATTTGGCGGAATGGGTTCAGAGGATCATAAGTTAATCAGTGAACTGACAGGCTGTATTCTGGATATTAGCTGTATCAAACAGGAACAGTTATACTTGCAGGGTGTTAAGGATGGCATCCGGCTGAAGAGGAAAATCAAAGAAATTGAGGAAGGAGAATCATGTTAAAAAGAGAAGAAGTAGAACGACTTAAGGAACAGTACCCGAAAGGTACGCCCATTCGTCTTTACAGCATGGAAGGGGAGCAGACAGTGCCGCCGGGGAGCAGGGGAGTTGTTGACCATGTGGATGACATCGGGCAAATCCATATGAAGTGGGAGAACGGAAGCTCCCTTGCATTAAATGTGGAGGAAGACCGCTTTGATATCATCACACAGCAGGATGAATTATGTGAAAAGAAAGAGCAGGAGTTTATTGACAAGATAAATGAAATCTTGAACAAGACAAACTTCCTCTTCTTAAATACGTCTTGCAATACGGGGGACACAACCTATGCTGCGGAGACGCTCCTTGCCATGCATCAGGCATTCGAGGAAGTGTATGGAGAAGGGTATGTGGATGAAAGCTATGGCATGATTATGATGCCTGCGGTGGTAAGAGGAAGGGAATCCGGCATACAGGCCCTTGCCTTGGTAACACTGGACTTGGAATCATCCGGTGAGCATTGGGGGACTACATTCCTTACACCGGGAGGACCGCTGGTGCAGGGGCATGCAGAACTTACGGAGGAGCAGAAGCGTGCCATCAGGGAATACTATATTCCTTACGATTATTGGTACACACCACTCGTGGAGCGTGACCACCATGTGAACTTTACGGATATGCCGGAGTCAGTTGCAGACATCCGCAGGCTGGTGGATGAATCCTTGGTGACAGGACAGACACAGCAGATGGAGGGACCGAAATAAAGGAAAGGAGGAAATAATTGAATAGCATTATCAGTTGGGTAGGCGGTAAGAAGGCACTCCGTGACCTGATATACTTGAGAATGCCCAAACATTATGACCGCTACATAGAAGTATTTGGCGGAGGCGGATGGGTTCTGTTTGGAAAGCCGCCTGATAAATGTATGGAGGTTTACAATGATTTCAATTCGAATCTTGCAAACCTCTTTTATTGTGTCAAGGAAAGACCGATGGCACTACTTCGGGAACTGTCTTTCCTGCCGCTCAATTCCAGGGATGAGTTTGTGACACTTCGAAAATTCCTTACGATGGAAGAATTCAAAAGTGAGCATCTGGCAGAGGAACTGGAGATAGCAACTCATTTTCTGAAAGAGCCGGAGGCTGCAGAAATTTGCGACATCCTTATGGAACGTGCAGTGGTCGGGGATGTGAAGAGGGCGGCGGCCTTTTATAAGATTATCCGCTACAGTTATGGAAGTGGCTGTACTTCTTACGGGTGCCAGCCATTTGACATAAGGAAGACCTTTACCATTCTCTGGGAGGCAAACCGGAGGTTAAAAGATACCGTGATTGAAAATAAAGATTTTGAGGCACTCATCCGTCAGTATGACAGACCGAATGCCTTTTTTTATTGCGATCCACCGTATTTTGAAACAGAAGGGCATTATGAAGTGGTGTTCCGTAAAGAAGACCATGTAAGGCTCCGTGACACGCTGGCAGGCATTGAAGGCAAATTTATGGTCTCCTACAATGACTGCGAGTACATCAGGGAATTGTATCAGGACTTTCAGATAGAAGCGGTGACACGAATTAACAATCTGGCACAGCGCTATGATAACGGAAGTGAGTTTCCGGAGGTGTTGATTGCCAACTATGACATGGAAGAAAGAAGAAAGAGCCTGCCGATGCAGATGAATCTGTTTGAAATGTTTGATGAGCAGAAGACTTCTGTGTGGCATGGCAGTAGCAGGAAGGAGGACGAAGATGGTTCAGTTAGTGGAGATAACAGGAATGCTGAATGAGAAAGGCTGTATTGAAATTCCCATTGTACTGCTTGCACAGACAGGTATCCGTACCGGGGAAGAGGTAAATCTGATTTATCTTGCCGCAGGCGAGAAGGATTACCGGAATGAATCAAGGGAATTTATGTTAAAGAGAGCAGGGGAAAATCCATTGGAGGAGCTGCAGAGTGGGGAAACGGAGTTGAAACTGCCGCCACAGTTGCTTGCAGATGCACACATTCCCTTGGATGCAGACTTGGACATTGTCTGCTTGGATAGAAAAATTGTGATTCTGCCTACGGAGGATGTGGAGTCAGAGGATGTACCCAAAGAACTTCTGGATATCTGTGCAGAGCTTGGCATCCCCAGAGAAAAAGTAAACATTGTTTTGCGAATGACCGAGGAGGGAAGCGATGAAAAAGCCGGTGTATAAATTGTTGGATGAAAAGGGCAGGGTACTGATACCTTTGGAAATGCGACAGAAAGCGGAGATGGAGAAAGGGGATATCTTAAAGGTTTCCATAAACTCCGGGAAGATTGTCATATCCAAAGTAGACATTTTAGAGGTAGGAAAGCAGGATGCAGAAGCTGTGGAGGCTTATGTCCATGCAGCCGTAAAGACCATGAGCCATGAAAAGCAGGTGGCACTTGCCGCGAGGATTTTGAAACTTGCACAGCAGGAGGGAGGAGCGGATTGCTAAAGAGTAAATACAAGGCCTTTGAAATTCAGGATGACAAGGCCAGTGAAACGGTGGTGGAGGGAAACCTGATAGCCATTGCAGATTTTATAAAAAACTGTAAGGAAGGGAGTATTATCACGATCCACACGTTGGATGGAGAGCCATTTTTAATTGGGCTGTCCAAATTATTCCTGTATTGTGAGGACAATGAGTTCCTAAATAATCAGTTGATACCGTATCTTCGTGGGATATGAATGGAGAAGCAGTATGAAAAACATATATTTTCGTGATGGAATCCTT